>JAGHUA010000042.1 GCA_018065085.1 Candidatus Liminaster caballi
TTCCTACTCTCCCGCTTTGGCAGTACCATCGGCGTTACAAGGTTTAACTTCTCTGTTCGGAATGGTAAGAGGTGGAGCCCTTGTGCTATAACGGCCTTACTATCGTTATAAAAACCATGTTGCCCAACCAGGATTCGAACCCAGACTAAGAGAACCAGAATCTCGCGTGCTACCATTACACCATTGGGCAGGACTTGAAGCTAATCAAGTTTATGTGAGCCGCTTTCGAGAGTTGAACTCGAGACCTCATCCTTACCAAGGATGCGCTCTACCACTGAGCTAAAGCGGCAACAAAAAAAGTGGAGAATATCGGAATCGAACCGATGACCTCTTGCATGCCATGCAAGCGCTCTAGCCAGCTGAGCTAATCCCCCATGTTTTTGTTTTGCGGATGCAAAGATAGCATACTTTCAGAATAGTTCCAAATTATTTCCTCTGTTTTTATATATGCTTCTCAATGAAGAGCCAAAATATGGCGTATTTGACAAATGAAACTGTCAAATACGCCATATTAATATTTAATAATTGTGATTTATGCCTTCAAAGCAGCGATAGACTCACGTATTGTAGCAATCTTGCTTTCTGCATCAGCCTGCTTCTTGCGTTCGTTATCGACCACAGCGGCAGGAGCACCATTGACGAACTTCTCGTTAGAGAGTTTCTTCATTACACTCTGGAGGAAGCCCTCATAGTATTTCAGATCAGCTTCGAGCTTTGCCAGCTCCTCCTCCACATTGATACTGCCTGCAAGAGGAACGGCATACTCTGTAGTTCCGACAAGGAACGAAGCACAGATGCCAGACTTCTCTGTCACCACGGTTATTGCCGATGTATTGGCCGACTTAGTGATGATGCAAGAAAGCGACTCAAGCGGATTCTGACCTACGACCTGAAGTTCTACGGCCTCCTTTGGCGACATCTGCTTCTGTGCACGGATGGTACGAATGCCGGCGATGACCTCCTTGACCGCCTCAAAGTCAGAGACAAGCTTCAGCTCGGCATCAGAGAGCGCCTCATACTTAGGAAGTGTCTCGAACATGATGCTTTCGCCATCCTTGCGTTCGGTGATGTTCTGCCAAAGAGCCTCAGTAATGAATGGCATGAATGGATGGAGCATCTTGAGCAATGTATCGAAATACGAAATGGTCTTATCGTATGTAACGCGGTCGATAGGCTGACCGTATGCAGGTTTAACAAGTTCGAGATACCAAGCAGAGAACTCATCCCAGAAGAGCTTATAGACAAGCATCAAAGCCTCAGAGAGACGATACTGCTTGAACTGTTCCTGAAGGTCGAAGCCCACCTGCTTGAGTTTGGCGTCGAACCACTCACAAGCAGTTTTGGCTGCCTCTGGCTGAGCAACATCAGCAACCTGCCAACCCTGAACGAGACGGAATGAGTTCCAAATCTTATTGTTGAAGTTACGACCCTGTTCGCAGAGCGAGTCATCAAAGAGGATATCATTACCGGCTGGTGCCGAGAGCATCATACCCATACGTACGCCATCGGCACCGAAACGGGCGATGAGGTCGAGCGGATCAGGCGAGTTGCCAAGCGACTTAGACATCTTGCGACCAAGCTTATCGCGCACAATACCTGTGAAATATACGTGCTTGAATGGCATCTGCTTCTTATATTCATAGCCAGCCATAATCATGCGGGCCACCCAGAAGAAGATAATATCCGGACCTGTAACGAGATCAGCAGTCGGATAGTAATAGTTGATCTCCTCGTTGTCTGGATTCTCGATGCCATCGAACAGAGAGATTGGCCACAACCATGAAGAGAACCAAGTGTCGAGAGCGCCCTCATCCTGAACAAGAGTCTTGCCAGGAGCTTTTGCCTGTGCCTCTTCGAGTGTTGGAGCCACGATAATCTTATCCTCAGGGTAAGACTCCTGTCCTACCTGCTTAAGGAGCTCTGCATCGTAATATGCCGGGATGCGATGACCCCACCAAAGCTGACGCGAAATACACCAGTCCTTGATATTCTCAAGCCAGTTGCGATATGTGCTCTTATACTTGGCAGGATAGAACTGGATGTCATCGTTCATTACAGGTGGAAGTGCAATGTCTGCAAAATGCTGCATACGGATGAACCACTGCAGTGAGAGACGCGGTTCGATAGGCACATTGGTACGCTCAGAATAGCCCACCTTATTATCATAGTCCTCCTCTTTCTCAAGGAGACCGGCATTCTTAAGGTCGAGAGCAATCTGCTTACGGCAGTCGAAACGATCCATGCCCTGATAAACCTGGCAGTTCGACTGAATTTCCGGTTCGAGACAGGTGATATCGACATGGGCATCAGGTGTGAAGATATCGTATGTAGGCAGATTATGAGTCTGTCCGAGCATATAGTCGTTGGCATCATGTGCTGGTGTAACCTTCAGACAGCCAGTACCGAAACCGATCTCAACATAGCGATCCTCAATGACAGGGATAACACGGCCAACGATAGGCACGATAAGATGCTTGCCCTTGAGCCACTGGTTCTTCTCCTCCTTGGGATTGATGCAGACTGCCACGTCACCAAAGATTGTTTCTGGACGGGTTGTTGCAACGATGGCATACTTGCCAGGCTCTTCTGCCACCATATACTTAAGGTAGTAGAACTTTGAGTGTTCATCGTGATAAATAACCTCCTCATCTGAAAGGGCGGTCTGTCGCTCTGGATCCCAGTTGACCATGCGGAGTCCGCGATAGATAAGACCCTTCTCATAAAGGTCGCAGAACACCTTGATGACGGCACGCGAACGAACCTCATCCATTGTGAACGATGTGCGATCCCAGTCGCATGAGCAGCCAAGCTTACGCAACTGCTTGAGAATTATTCCACCATGCTCGTCAGTCCAGTCCCATGCATGCTTGAGGAACTGATCGCGAGTCAGGTCAGACTTGTTGATGCCCTGTTCCTTCAGGCGCTTGATAACCTTGGCCTCAGTAGCGATGGATGCGTGGTCAGTGCCAGGTACCCAGCAGGCATTCTTGCCTTCCATACGGGCTCGACGCACAAGGATATCCTGAATTGTCTCGTTCAAGACATGGCCCATGTGAAGCACACCGGTTACGTTTGGCGGTGGGATGACCACGGTGTATGCCTCACGTCCGTCTGGCTTCGAACTGAAAGCCTTATGTTCTGTCCAATACTGATACCACTTATCCTCGACTTCTGCCGGATTATATTGAGTTGCTAATTCCATTGAAAAAAAATTTATAGAGTATTTGAGGTGAATGAAAGAATAGTGAAGATTGTTTCGCTACTCTCCGTCCACTCTTATTCACATAGATTGATCTTGGCAATGATCTCCTCGATTTCAGTCTGGAGTTCATGCTTCTTACGCTCCATCAGGGCAACCATACCATTGCCGCCCTTACTCTTGGCACTAAGGAAACCAAGGTTGTTCTCGTATGTCTTGAGATCCGTCTGGAGACGCTCAAGCTGACGCTGGAGGCGCTGACGCTCGGTTTCGACCTTCTGCTTGCCTTCCGAAGCCATGGTCTTGACACGCTCCTTATAGTTATTGAGGCGAGCCTTCTGACCCTTCATATCGAGTTTATCGAAGAAAAGATCCACGAGTTCCTTGTATGCAGCATAGAGCTTGTCCTTCTCCTTGAATGGCACATGACCAACTGCATTCCATTCAGCCATAAGATCACGCACCTGCTGTGGTTCTGCACTGGCAAGGTCATCGGCGAGGGCCTTGAGACGATCAATGACTGACTGCTTCTTCTCAAGGTTGGCAGTCTCCTCGGCACGTTCACCGCCCACTGCCTTCTCCTTGGCAGCAAAGAACACATCGCATGCGCCACGGAAACGCTCCCAAACCTGGTTGCTCATCTTGCGAGGCACAGGACCGATGGTCTTCCATTCCTTCTGCATATTGACAAGCAGGTCTGATGTCTTGCGCCACTCTGTGCTATCCTTCAAAGCCTCTGCCTTTTCGCAAAGAGCTACCTTCTTCTCAAGGTTGGCATTCTGCTCATCACGAATCGAACGGAAGAAATCAGCCTTTGCCTTGAAGAAGGCGTCACAAGCCTGACGGAAACGCTCGAACAACTGGTTATTGACCTTACGGTTGGCAAATCCGAGCTTACGCCATTCCTCCTGTGCAGCAAGTACGGCAGCGGTCTGAGCCTCCCAATCCTTGACACTGGTTATGGCATTAAGGTCGATGGCTTCGATACGCTCACAGATTTCAGTCTTACCCTGCTCGTTGGCAGTCTCCACAGCCTTGATAGCCTCGAAATGATCCTGATGACGCTTGTTGATTACAGTCGAAGCAGCCTTAAAACGAGCCCAAATTTCCTCGCGCAATGCAGGAGCGACAGGTCCGAGACCCTTCCATTCCTCATGGAGTTCCTGAAGGCGACGGAAAGCAGGGATGATATCCTCAGCCTCGCCAAGTTTCTCGGTCTCCTCACAGATTTCGGTCTTACGGTCGAGGTTCTTCTTGAAATCGTAGTCACGAAGTTCCTTGTTGATCTTAAGAGCATCGTAGAACTGTTCACAGAGCATGTTGTACTGCTTCCAAAGAGTATTTACCTCCTGAGCATCGACAGTGCCTACCTCCTTGAATTCCTTTTGGAGTTCAACGAAACGGTTGTACTGCTGACCGACGCCCTCAGCATCCTGAGCAATGGCAATCATCTCTTTGAGAATAGACTGTTTCTTTTCGAGGTTCTCAGCCATTTCCTTATTGCGGGCCTCGACAACGGCTGCACGCACTTCCTTCTGGATGTTGAGCAGTTCGCGAAGACGTGGCTCCAGTTCGTCTGGCTTAGACTCATAGGATGCAGCATCGCCATCACCTTCGAGGAGCGCCTTAAGTTCGGCATCAACCTCCTGCTGACGGAGCTTGTAGTAAAGCATCTTGAGGTAAGTGATCTCGCCCTTAGCCTCGTCTGAAGTCTCGTTTACAATCTCGGCCAGACGGTCGATAATCTCCTGACGGTTGGCGTAGATTTTCTTTTCAGTTTCAATAACTTCTGCCATATAGTAGTTTTAATTTGATTTTGCTGATGTAAATAAATGTGCGCAAAGATAATAATTTACGCGATTGGTTGGTTCTTTTTTTAGGCAAAACCGACCCACAACTGCCTATAAGTGGGCAAATTGCAACCTCACTCTGTCAGTTTCAGTTCGTTGACGACGTGAATGGTGTGCACGCTTGCCAATGCTGCGGTCTCTGTTCGGAGACGTTGCTCGCCGAGACTGACGGGCACATAGCCATGTTCAATGGCCAATGCCACCTCCTCCTGGCTGAAATCTCCCTCTGGTCCGATGAGCACACGAACCGCAGCTCCAGCCTTGATCTCATGCGAGAGCAGTTTACGCGGTTCATCCTTCATGCAATGAGCGATGAACTTCTGTCCGTCGAACGGTTCGCAGATAAATGTCTTAATGTCGGTCATCTCATCAATCTGAGGAACCGTCGCTTTCAGGCTCTGCTTCATCGCAGACACCGCAATCTTGCGGATTCGCTCTGTCTTGAGTTCCTTACGTTCTGAGAATCGGCACTTGAGAGGAGTGAAACGGTCGAGACCCATTTCCGTGGCCTTCTCGACGAACCACTCTATACGGTCAAGGTTCTTGGTCGGCGCCACTGCGAGATGTACTCCATACGCCCAATGCTGCTCAGCTTCTACGGACTTGACCTGAAGGGCGCAATGCTTTGGATGAGCCGCTGCGATGACGCAGTTATAGAACGAACCGCAGCCATCGACGACCGTTATTTCGTCACCTTCCTGATGACGGAGAACACGCACTGCGTGCCCTGAATCCTCTTCCGAGAGCTCAGGACACGCAGCGATATCCGGTGAATAGAAAATTATCATAGATTAGTTTTCACGTACATGCTTGTACTTGAAAAGAATTGCAAAAAGAATAGCAACGACAAGCGCGTAAGCGGCAAAGATGTACCAGCTCTCACGCCAGCCATCAATCTGCTGAGAGGCCGTAAGACCATCAGCATACACATTCGCATTGATAACAAGCTTTGCCCCGAGCGAACCGAGAGTGGCGCCCAAACCATTTGTCATCACCATGAACAGACCCTGTGCCGATGAACGCATTGCAGTGTCCACCTCCTTATCGACAAATAATGAGCCCGACACATTGAAGAAGTCAAAGGCAACACCATAGACGATGCAGCTGAGGATGAAGAGCCACACATAACCGCTTGGATCGCCAAGACCGAAGAATCCGAATCGGCCTACCCATGCCAGCATAGCGATGAGCATCACAATCTTAATGCCATAGCGCTTAAGGAAGAATGGGATGAGCAGAATGCAGAGTGTCTCACTGACCTGCGAAAGTGAAATCAGGAAGGTGGAGTTCTGAGCGAAATATGCATCAGCATACTCTGGCAAACTGGCAAATGACTGAATAAACGGATTGGCATAGCCGTTAGTGATCTGAAGACTCACGCCGAGCAGGAACGAGAAGATGAAGAACAGAGCCATCTTCTTCTCCTTGAACAGAGCAAACGCCTTGAGACCGAGAGCCTCGACAAGAGATTGTTTGTTGTCGCTCTTTCCGACTGGGCACTGTGGCAGAGTCAGAGCATAGATTGCCATGACAAAGCTCATTGTAGCGGATGTGGCCATCTGCATGGCGGTATTCTGGAAACCTGTAAAATTAACGAACCACATTGTGGCGATGAAGCCTACAGTACCGAACACACGGATTGGAGGGAATGCCTTGACAGTATCAAGTCCAGCCTTATCAAGTGCTGTGTATGCCACAGAGTTGCTCAATGCCAGTGTAGGCATATAGAAAGCAACGCTGAGCGAATAATAAAGGAAGAGCATCGTTCCGTCAGGAGTTCCCTCGCCTGCCGAAATACCAGTCCATGCCGCGAGACCCATAAATAGGGCAGCCATGAAATGGCAGAATGAAAGCAGACGCTGAGCCTGAACCCATCGATCGGCAATGATGCCCATGATGGCAGGCATAAAGATCGATACAACACCCTGAATGGCGTAGTAATTACCGATATCTGTGCCAAGACCAACTCGTGCAAGATATGCACCGAGTGAAGTAAGATATGCGCCCCAGGCAGCAAACTCAAGGAAGTTCATTACGATGAGGCGCAGTTTCATATTCATAGTAGGATAATAGAATAAATGTACAAACGTTAAGCAAAAACGACAGCAGAATTACTGATGCTGTGGACGAAGCAGGTCGTTGACGGTCTTAACCGGGTTGAAGGTCTCCATAGGCACCTCAACAAAGACGGTATTCCAGTCAGACATAGCGCCGTTCCAAAGACCTGGGAGCTCAAGAGCCTTGAGTTCGCGGCCGTTCTTCGACTTGAACGAAATGAAACCAGTCTGATGATCGACGTGCTTGAGCAGGTCGAATGACTTTCCGTTCTTATCACGTACGGCGCATACAAGGTCAACCGGGTTGAAGTGAGAACCCTGCTTGAACATTGCGACAGCCTCTGGGTCATTCATATCGATCTGTGAAGACTCAAGAATCTGATCCTGGTACGTGCCATCCTGGCTCTGTGCGATGAAAGGACCACCGCCTGGCTCACCTGCGTTGCGAACCATACCGCAGACACGGAGAGGACGATTGAGCTTCTGCTTGATATAGATGGCAAGCTCGGTATCGTCAAGGTTCTTTGTCTCTGGATTCTTGACATAGAGGCTCTTCTGAAGGAAATAGAGCATATCGATAAGCTGCTCGTGAGTGTACTTACCGCCCTCAAGGAGCTGCAGGTAGCTGAAAATCTTCTGCTGGAGGCTTACGAGCACACCGCCGATGATCTGCTTGTACTTCACGGTGACAGGCTTCATGCCATCAGGCACTACGTTGTCGATGTTCTTAACAAAGATGACATCGGCATCCTGCTCGTTAAGGTTCTCGATCAATGCGCCGTGACCGCCTGGACGGAACAGGAGCTGACCCTTCTCATCGCGGAATGGGGTGTTATCCATAGCGGCAGCCATTGTGTCGGTCGATGCCTTCTGGACAGAGAATGAGATATGGTACTTAACACCGAAACGCTTCTCATACGAAGCCTGCTTCTCAGATACGAGCTGCTGGAAGAATGGAAGATGCTCTGGGCTGACGGTGAAATGGAGATTAACCTGACCCTCGCCGTTGGCAGCATAGAGTGCGCCCTCAACAAGATGCTCCTCGAAAGCCTTGCGAACGCTGTCGGCAGAACGGTGGAATGTAAGCAAGCCTTTTGGAAGATTGCCATAGTTCAGGCCCTTTTCAAGAAGGAGGTTCTCGACAACGGCCTTGTACTGACCAGTAGCAACGAGTGTCTGGATATCCTTACCTTCATTCTTCTTGCACTTCTCATCGAGTTCGGCATAGAAAGCGAACTTTTCGATCTCAGCGAAGAACTTCTTTTCGAAATCCGTAGTAGGAACATTGTAGTCAGCCGAGATGAACTCAAACATATTCTTGAACATACGGCTGGCAGCACCTGAAGCTGGCACGAACTTCAAAATCTGCTTGTTTGCAGCGAGGTACTTGGTCCACAAATCCTGATAATAGGTTGCAGCATCTTCGTCAATCGACATAATTCCGTAATCAAGTGAAGCAGCACTTTTCAGTTTAAGATAAGGGAAACCCTTTGCAAATGATTCAAGCTGGCTCTGCGCTTTCTCCACACTGATGCCACGCTTGGCCAAAACTTCAAGGTCTTGTTGTGTAAACATAGTAATATATTTAAAATGTGTAATAAAATTGTATTTTTTTCAAAGTTAGTGTTAATTTGTGGGCAAAAATATAGTTTTTTTCGATATGTTGTACCATTGTATTCAAAAAAAATCTATATTTGCCGTGTTTTTTATTGCGAATGGCCGAAATAAAGGTCAAATAATGACAAAAACAGACGATGAAAAGTATTGACAACAACATATTCACTGCCGAAGAGTCCACAATGCTCCGCGATGCCCTGCACTATCTCTACAGGCAAGTGAAGCCGCTTTTCACACCCACTGAGTGGAACAACGTGAGACATTATGTGCATCTCGGCATACGTCAGGGTGTCTATGGTCGCGACAGTCATGGGATAAGCCAGTTGCTGCTTTCCCTTGAGGCCTGTCGCATCGTCCACCAGCAGGTCGGTCTCAAGCAGGCATCTGT
This sequence comes from Candidatus Liminaster caballi, assembly GCA_018065085.1. GTDB lineage: Bacteria > Bacteroidota > Bacteroidia > Bacteroidales > UBA3663 > Liminaster > Liminaster caballi. The sequence continues at coordinate 9,112 of JAGHUA010000042.1, forward strand.
GCTGACAGTACTGCTCTACCCTCTTGCTGCCAACGATGTCATTTCGCGCGAGACCGTCACCAAGACTTTTGGCGAGGACACCACACACCTCATCGAATGCATGAGCCGCGTCAAGCAACTCTATGCCGAACACGCATCGCTCGAAGACGAGAATTTCCGAAAACTGCTCATCTCGATGGCACAGGACATACGTGTCATCATCTGCCTTATTGCCGACCGCTATGTGCTGATGTGCATGCTCAATCACACTTCCGACACCGAATACCGCCACGAGGTGACAGAGATGTGCCGTCTGCTCTATACTCCGATGTCCCACCGTCTGGGTCTCTATAACATCAAACGCGAACTTGAGGACATGACGCTCAAATATGAGGATCGCGCCACGTTCGACAGCATCGCACAGCAGCTCCAACAGACCAAGGCTTCGCGCGAAGCATACATCCGCCAGTTCATCGAACCGCTCGAAAAACGCCTGCGTCAGTCCACCCAGTTGAAGTTCTATATAAAGGGCAGGACAAAATCCATCTCGTCAATCAACCATAAACTTCAGGCCCAGCACTCTTCGATCGACAGGATATACGACCTCTTTGCCATACGTATCATCATCGACGAACCCGATCCTGCCAAGGAGAAAGCATCATGCTGGCAGGCCTATTCGATTGTCACCGATATGTATGTGCCCAATCCGAAACGCCTGAAGGACTGGCTGTCCATACCGAAGAGCAACGGTTACGAGTCGCTCCATATCACTGTGGCAGGACCTGACAGTCATTGGGTGGAGGTACAGATCCGCACAAAGCGCATGGACGAGATTGCCGAGCGCGGACTTGCTGCACATTGGCTTTATAAAGGCATCAAGAGTCAGGGCGCTGCCGATCAGGTGATGGCATCGATTCGTGAGATACTTGAGCATAACTCATCGCCTGACGAGTTGATGAAAGACCTCTCGGCCGGGCTGTATCAGGAGGAGATCTTTGTCTTCACTCCACGCGGCGACGTATTCCGTCTGCCAAAGGGAGCCACAGTCCTTGACCTCGCCTTCCAGATCCACACCAAGCTGGGCAATTCGTGCGTCGGAGCCAAGGTAGGCAACCGCAACGTGAAAATCAACTATCAGCTGCACTCTGGCGATCAGGTTGAGATTCTCACTTCTCCACAGCAGACACCTAAGGCCGACTGGCTCAACATCGTGGCTACAAGCAAGGCTCGTCTGCGCATCCGCCAGGGCATCAAGGAAATCGAGAACCGCGAGGCCGAAGCTGGCAAGGAACTTCTGCACCGCCGTTTCAAGAACCGCAAAATCGAAATCGAGGAGGGCGAACTCTCGAAACTCATCATCAAGATGGGCTATAAGACCCAGACTCAGTTTTTCCATGCCCTGTCGCAGCAGGAAATCGATGTCGATGACGTGCTGAAGGCCTACGACGCCATGCAGCAGCCTCTCATTCAGGGTCCGAATGAACCGCTCAGTGCCGGACAGTTCGACCTGAAGATGGCTAATGCCATTACGCCCGATACAAATAACGAAAACCGTGCCGGACGCAATGATGACGTACTGGTGATCGACAAGAACCTCAAAGGCCTTGACTATTCTTTGGCTGGATGCTGTCATCCGATCTATGGCGACGATGTCGTGGGATTTGTCAGCATCAATGGCGGCATCCGCATACACCGCTGTGACTGCGTGAACATTCGCAACCTCCAGCAGCAGTATCCCTACCGTATCGTTCGTGCAAGGTGGAGCGGCAAGAGCGGCAGCCAATACAGCATCACTCTGCGTGTCATCGGCCAGGATGATATCGGCATCGTGTCAAATATCTCGTCGGTCATCAACAAGGAGAAGGACGCACTGCTGAGAGCCATCAACATCGATGCCGAAGGTGGCATCTTCCACGGACATCTCACCGTCATGGTCAATGACCTTTCGTCACTCACGTCGATCATCAAGAAAATCAAGACCATCCATGGCGTTAAGCAGGTGGAACGCATCAACTGACCCAACAATGTATATCCAATCAAACATACAAATATGAAACATCAATTCCGACTCACACTCATACTCTCGTGCGCTGCCCTTCTGGCTGGCTGTTCTAATCCTGAGGCCGAACGCGCACAGCAACTCTACACCCGTGCCGAGGACGCATTTGCCAAAGGCCAGTTAACCTATGCATCTGCTCTTCTCGACAGTATCGAAAGCGACTGCAAGTCGGCCATCGAATGGCGCAAGAGTGGACATCAGCTCTCCTATCACGTGCAACTTGCCCAACAGGAAGACTCGCTCGCCACTGCCGACACGATGCTCGTCACCGTATCTTTGATGATCAACGAACTCATCGAATCTGGCAAGTTCCTCTATGAGAAGGGCGAAAATGATGATCTCGGTCACTATTGGGTGAAAGGCACTGACACACGCAGTAATCTTGGACGCAGCTACATCCACGCCGAGGTGAACGAATACGGTCGCGTCAGCCTCATCAGCGAATATCGCGGCGATGCCTACATCAACCACACTCAGTTGCGACTGACATGCAGCGACGGTTCGATGGTCGAGACCCGTGCAGTTCCACTGAGCAACGATGGTGCCAACTACCATTTCGAGAATCAGGGACTCCGTCATGAGACTGTCACCTATCTTGGCGAGGACGCAGCTCTCTCGTTCATCGAGATGAACAATTCCGACCCGAAGTTCCGCGCTACATTATTATATAAGGATGGAGCTCGCACATATCCCGTACAGGTCAACGACAAGGACCTGAAGGCCATTGCTCTCACCTACCAGCTCGGACAGATGCTTGCGGCACAGGTACTCTACACACAGCAGAGCAAGACAGCCGGCGGCATGATCCAGTTCCTGCGCGGCAAGATTAATATGAACGAAGCAAAACAGACCAATGAATAAAACTCTCATCGCACTGACCGTCGCCACACTGCCATCAGTGCTTATGGCCGACGTCGATCCACAGACCCGCCGATGGCTGATTCAGAATCCTTCGTCAGCTCAGCGAGCCGATGTCCTGCTCAATGCCGAGCATGACCAGATGGCAGCCAACGGTTCGTATGACCTCTCCCCTGTCCAGGCTCCGCGTCTGCATCAGTTGCGCCCCAGCCAGGAACATCTGCAATACTTCTACGACAATCAGAACGCTCTCCGTCAGTTGCACGAGGCTCAGTCCGATGCGTCGGTCATTCCTTCGATGTCCTATGCCCAGTTGCGCCAGCGCTATCAGCAGCTCTATGACCTCAACGATCCGTCATTCCGCAGCGAGGCAGAGTATTATCTCGGCTATATTGACTATGCTGAAGGCAAATACGACAATGCCCTGCATCACTTCAACGCCCTGCCCAACGACGACAAGTATCTCGCTTCTGCCACATTCTACCGTATGCAGATTCACTATGCCAAAGGCGAGTGGAACGAAGCCGAAAACGATGCCAAGGCATTCACTGCCCATCCTAAGGGCTCAATGGACGATGGCATCGACTATACACGTCTGACAGCCGAGGCTCTGCGCATACAGGCCGAATGCCAGCTCCATAACGGCAAGACCGACGAGGCTCTGGTCACCTATCGGCAATATATGAACGAATGCGATGCGCCGGTGGCTGCCAGCGCATATAATGCCGGCGTCTTGGAGTTCTATGAGGAGAACTATCAGGCGGCAGCATCTGCAGCAGGTATTGCAGCACAGACTGCCACACACCCGCAGCTCGTACAGTTTGCCTACATGCTGGCAGGCCAGGCTGCTCTTCAGATGGGCGAGACCCAGCAGGCTTTGCTCGACTTCCAGCACGCATCGCAGATCACTGAGGGAGAAGATGCCACCCGCGAGGCTGCGGCATACAATGTCTGTGCGCTTACCCACACTGCCAACTATTCAATCTGGGGCGATGAGGTCACTCTGCTTGAGTCATTCCTCAACACCTACCCTACGTCGCGCTATGCCGACCGCGTCAGCGAGTATCTGGCTGAGGTCTATACTACAACGCGCAACTATGAGGCTGCCCTTCAGAGCATCAGCAAGGTGCGCCAGCCTTCTGCCAGTCTGCTCAAGGCCAAGCAGCGCCTCCATTATCAGCTCGGCGTCCAGAAATATCTCAACAACAGTATGTCCGATGCCGAACGTCAGTTCTCCGAAGCCATCCGCCTCGGTCAGCGCGATGCCGTGGCTCTTGCCGAAAGCCATTTCTGGCGTGGCGAGGCTCGCTATCATCAGTCGCAATGGTCTCTGGCTGCTGCCGACTATCAGCAGTTCGTGCGTCTCAACCCTAAGGGCGCGCAGCCCGATCTCTATGCCGCTTCGTTCTACAACCTCGGCTACGCACAGATGCAGACTCAGGACTATCAGTCGGCCATCACTTCCTTTGCCTCATACATCGCCCAGCCTGGCGAACGCGGCACAGAGAGCTATGTCGATGGACTTCTCCGTCTGGCCGACTGCTATTACTACACTCGCCAGTTCCCTTCGGCTGAGAGTTACTACCACACTGCAGCTGTCCTTTCTTCCCGTCAGCAGGACTATGCCATCTATCAGGAGGCTTTCATGATGGGCCTTCAGAAGAAATACGCTCAGAAACAGGCTCAGCTCGACCGTCTTATTGCACAGTGTCCATCGTCATCGCTCATCGATGATGCCTGGCTCGACAAAGGTCGCACTTCCCTGCTTCAGAACGATGCTCCATCGGCTATTCACAGTTTCCAGCAGGTCATCGACCTTTATGCCGACAGTCCTATTGCACCTCAGGCGGCTGTCGAACTTGCCATGACCTACAACAACCTCGGTCAGACAGCGGCTGCCCAGCGCATCTATCAGCTTGTAGCCGAGCGCTATCCAAATACGGATGCCGCGCAGACTGCCGCCGAGGACATGCACGTGCTTGGCATTCAGCAGCAGCTCCGCAGCCTTCCTGGCCTATATGAGTCGGGACAGTATCAGGCCCTGCTCGATACCTATCAGTCGCTCACAGCCGAGAATATTGACTTCCGCGAGGCTCAGAACCTCCAGCTCCTTGCCGCCAAGGCTCACCTGCAGTTAGGTCAGCGTCAGCAGGCCGAGGAACTGCTCGTCAAGGCTTCGTCCGAACTGCGTACGGCTGCCGGCAGCGAGGCAAAATATCTTCTTGCACAGTCAGCCTTTGACAGCAATAAACTCGAAAGCGCCACAAACCTCGCCACCGAGCTCATCCAGTCGGGCACACCTCATCAATATTGGCTGGCACGCGCCATCATCCTCATGAGCGACATACTGCGCCGTCAGGACGATTCGTTCACTGCCGACGAATATCTCAAGAGCCTCCAGCAGAACTATGCAGGCACGGACGATGACATCCCAACCCTCATCAACCAGCGCCTTGAGTAACAAATCACATTCACCACTCATCAGACATCATAGAATGAAACCATATTTCCTGTTCATAGCTGCAATATCTGCAACTGCCCTGGGTCAGCATCGTCCTGACTCTGCCATGCAGCAGACGCTCACCATCGAACGTGAGTTTGCTCCAATAGTACAGAAAGCCGTTAAGATCGACCGTCAGCCTGCACCTCAGGAAGTGCAGGCAAGCCGTTCGGAAGCCAGTTTTGCCGATTGGGAGGCCGATGCCGTACGCACACCTGACATTGGCGTTGTTCCTGCCGGACAGATCATTGCCCGTCCGTCGGCCGACAGCCTCGGCTATCTCCGTCTTTCGGCCGGTAACTACTGGAACACTGACCTCGCCGCCGGTTTCCACCGTGGCGATTTCCGCATCGACACTAAGGGTTTCTTTACCGAGGGCGACCTAAAGCTGCCGATGTCTGACGAACTCGGACAAAGACCCGAATGGCGCAGTATGCTTCTTACAGGCGGTTTCGACGCCGCCTACAGCCACACGCTCTCCAATGAGGCACAGCTGACGATCAATGCCGTTGCCGACGGTATGGTAGTCAATCTATTCCCGTATGAGTATAATCCGGTCAGCCTTTCCATCGAACGCACCGACGATCATCTGCGCACCCAACACGGCGGTATGGCTGGAGCTTCCATTGCCTATGAGACCGACCGTCTTCTGTTACGCGCCGGATATGCTCACGACGGATTCACATCGCCATACAATGTCATCCAACCCTTCGAGTATGCTCATCCTTTGGATCTACGCACCAATACCATCGACGGAATGATTCGCTACGGATGGTATGAGACCAGTTCGCTGTGGCAGGCCAGCATCGACCTGCCTGTGTCTGGTATCTTTGCCAACAAGAAGCAATTCTTCACAATCCGACCTGTGCTGCATCTATCGTTCCTTCCTGCCGACGGACAGTGGAAGCGCTGGTATGCCGATCTGGCATGTGGCACACGCCGCGATGCTCCCTATTCAGTAATGCAACGCCTGCCTCTTGTGCTCACCTACGGAGAACCATCTCTTACCACCGATATTTTTGACCTTACCATTGGTTATGAGGACAATGAACAGGGTTATCTCCGATGGGGCGGTTCGGTGCGTCTGCGCAACACGGAAGACGAACTCTGTGCTGTCGCCTACTCTTACCGTGGCACACAGTTAAAACTCGGTCAGGAGAATTGCACATATATTTCGGCCGATCTGCACGTCGATTATGAATACTCGCGCTATTTCGGCATCAAAGCCAATGCTCTCTGGCAACATCACTCATGCGATGCCACAGGTCTCGGTGATCCCGAACTGACTGCTGCCATCCATCTCCTCTCCCATCCTGGCAAGGTCACTCTCGACCTCGGTTATGACTGCGCTCTCGGTCGTCATTTCCAGCTCTTCAATCCGCAATACGACATCCTTGTCGATCCTTACTACGAGATGCCATCCAACCACACGCTGAAGAATATCCAGGATCTCAACTTCCGCATCGACTGGCAGTTCCGCCCGTCATTCTCACTCTTCGCGTTTGGCCGCAACCTGCTCAACCAGAAATACGAACTTTGGCCGAACATCCCTGCGCAGCGTATCAACCTTCATGCCGGCTTCAGCTGGAAGTTCTAATTATGCAAGTTATGGAAGTTTAGCCGGGATTTCTTTCATTTGGACTTCCCAACTCTTAGGAAATGCTGGAGAAAGTTTCATTTGGACTTCCCGACTCTTTGGAAATGCTGGAGAAAGTTTTGTTTGGACTTCCCGAGTCTTCGGAAATGCTGGAGAAAGTTTTGTTTGGACTTCCCGAGACTTCGGAAGTGCTGGCTAAAGTTTCATTTGGACTTCCAGGTCTCTGGAAATCCTAAAAAAAATGTTCTGAGGATTTCTAGGTTTCTGGAAATGCTGAGAACATTGTTCTGGGGACTTCCTAACTCTTAGGAAATGCTGGAAACATTGTTCTGACGACTTCTAGGTTTCTGGAAATGCTCAGAACATTGTGCTGACGATTTCCTAACTCTTAGGAAATGCTGAGAACAATGTTCTGGCGACTTCTAGGTTTCTGGAAATGCCGAGAACAATGTTCTAACGACTTCCAAGGTTTTGGGAAATCCTCAGAACCGATTTTTTAGTCTTCCGAAGTCTTGGGAAGAGGTTTTGCTTGAAAATATCAATCTGGCTGCTGACCGTCGTGCGCCTTCCATGCACATTCTGTCAACTGCATGTTGGTGAATACGGCCTTAAATGAAGAATCCTCAGGTGAACAAGCATAGATACCAAAGTTGATCTCATCCTGAGCCTCATACATGTGGCAGACACGCATCTGGCTCCATTCCTGTCCATCAGTTGAGCACTCGATGCAGAAGTCATCTTCACGGCGCGAGAGACGATACCACATGCTCTTCACGTCAGCAGGGATGGCTGTTGTTGCCCAATCGCTGTAGCCGTGGTTGGTGGCAACGCTGCCGAGGTGCTGAAACTCCTCATTCTCATACTCAATGCTTCCTTTCAGCCAGTTCTCCGAATCAAGATACATCACCACACCACACTGGTCGAAACGACGATGACTCTCAGCAAAATCTGTCTTTACGATGAAGCTGAAGAACTTCTCTCTGGTCTTCATCTGCAGGACAGGAGCGTTGTCATTCTGGAAATGATAGTAGGTACGCTGCCATAGGTCGGTGTGAGGTTTGGTCACAACTTCTACCGTATCCTCCTTAATCACACATGACTCTGGTTCACGTGTCCACTTGAAATCTTCGATATTGAGTGTCATAGTGATCTTTGCTTCCGCTGAATTAGTGTTTGGGGTCTTTGCCTCCTTGTTGCCACAGCTTGCCAGCATTGCAAGCAAGGCGAATGTCATGATTATATTCTTCATTGTATTTATCTTAGGTCTTAGAAAGTGCTGAGATAATTTAAATACTAATGCTCGCACCCAAAATGGATGCGAGCACATATTATCGCTTTCCCAAAGAGGGAATTGAGAATCAAAGCTGTGGACCAGCAGCTACGAGAGCCTTACCAGCCTCGTTGGTGGTATACTTCTCGAAGTTCTTGATGAAGCGAGCAGCGAGATCCTTAGCCTTCTCCTCCCACTTAGAACGATCCTGGTAGGTATCGCGTGGATCGAGAATGCCCCAAGCAACACCGTTCAACTGAGTTGGAACCTCGAAGTTGAAGTAAGGGATCTGCTTTGTAGGAGCGCTGAGGATTGAGCCGTCGAGGATAGCGTCGATGATACCGCGTGTATCAGGGATAGAGATACGCTTGCCTGTACCGTTCCAGCCAGTGTTAACGAGGTATGCCTTAGCACCGTTAGCGTTCATCTTCTTAACGAGCTCCTGAGCATACTTGGTTGGGTGAAGCTCAAGGAATGCCTGACCGAAGCAAGCAGAGAAGGTTGGAGTTGGCTCTGTGATGCCACGCTCTGTACCAGCGAGCTTAGCTGTGAAGCCAGAGAGGAAGTAGTACTGAGTCTGCTCTGGAGTAAGGATAGATACTGGAGGAAGAACACCGAAGGCATCAGCTGAGAGGAAGATAACGTTCTTTGCAGCAGGTGCAGATGAACCTGGCTGGATGTTCTTGATGTGGTTGATTGGGTAAGATACACGAGTGTTCTCGGTAACTGACTTATCGTTGAAATCGATCTTGCCGTCAGCAGCAACAGTTACGTTCTCGAGGAGAGCGTTGCGCTTGATAGCACCGTAGATGTCTGGCTCGTTCTCCTTAGAGAGGCCGATAACCTTAGCATAGCAGCCGCCCTCGAAGTTGAATACGCCGTTGTCATCCCAACCGTGCTCGTCATCACCGATGAGGCGACGCTTTGGATCGGTAGAGAGAGTAGTCTTACCTGTACCAGAGAGACCGAAGAAGATAGCTGTCTCCTTGCCCTCCATGTTGCAGTTAGCAGAGCAGTGCATTGAAGCGATGCCCTGGAGTGGGAGGTAGTAGTTCATCATTGAGAACATACCCTTCTTCATCTCACCGCCGTACCATGTGTTGATGATAACCTGCTCACGTGAGGTTACGTTGAATGCAACGCAAGTCTCTGAGTTGAGGCCGAGCTCCTTGTAGTTCTCAACCTTAGCCTTAGAAGCGTTGTAGATAACGAAGTTAGGCTCGAACTCAGCGAGCTCCTCAGCTGTTGGCTGGATGAACATGTTGGTAACGAAGTGTGCCTGCCAAGCTACCTCAACGATGAAGCGGACAGCCATACGTGTATCCTTGTTAGCACCGCAGAATGCGTCAACTACATAGAGGTTCTTGTTGCAGAGTTCCTTAACTGCGAGGTCCTTAACCTTGGCCCAAACCTCCTCAGACATTGGGTGGTTATCGTTCTTGTAGCCCTCAGTTGTCCACCAAACGGTGTCCTTTGAGTTAGCGTCCATCACGATGTACTTATCCTTAGGAGAACGGCCAGTGTAGATACCAGTCATCACATTTACAGCGTCGAGCTCGGTGTTCTGACCTACCTCATAGCCTGTGAGTGCTGGATTGGTCTCAGCCTTGAAAAGCTCCTCATAAGAAGGATTGTGTGCGATTACAGTTGAACCTGTAATACCATACTTTGTCAAATCCAAATTTGCCATAGTTTTTATTAGTTTTTTATTTGTGAATAGAAGAATTGTCTAAATTGACACGCGCAAAAGTAGCATTTTTATTTGTAAGCACCAAGCATATTGCAAAAAAATCGGTCGTATATAATACGAAGATTAGCAAAATGACAAGTTCAAATGACTTTTTACGCGCATTTGCTGTCCCTATGAGGGACGACGATCAATCAAAAAGGAAGATCCTCTGATGGATTTGGTGCTGCACCTGCCGGAGCCTCAGGGAACTGACCTACAGCTGGGGCTGGCTGAGCGAACTGAGCAGCTGGCTGCGGAGCTGGCTGAGCAAACTGCTGTGTCGGCTGGGCAAACTGTGGCTGGACAGGAGCACCGTATGCCGGCGCCATTATGGTCGAAGCATCGAACTTCTCTGCCTTAAATCCACGGACATCTGTTGACCAACGCTCTACGCCGTCACGGCCCATGAATGAACGACTCTCGATATCGAAGCTGAGAATGATATCGTCACCGACCTGGAGAGGATACAAATCTGCACGTTCACCGAAGAAGTCGAACTTCACTGTGCGTGGAAACTGATCGTAGGTCTGGAGCACATACTCCTGCTTCTTCCACTGGGTGCCACGCTGACTGATACCCTGCTGCATTGGCAACACCTGCATTACTTTTCCTTTAAGTTCCATAGTTTTCCTATATATTATTTAAAATGTATTACTCTATAATTCGGCCATTGACTCGCATCGAATCATAAAAACCGCGTGCAAATATATGCATTTTCCGTCATACGGACAAGTTTTTTGCAAAAAAAAAATAATTTATTGCGTTTTTTCACAATTTCTTCGTGTTTCTAATAAATTATCACTATCTTCGCGCCTGAATTTATAAGGATACTACATTGAACGATCAATTACTAAACACCATTATCGATGGGCTGCAGAACGGCAAGGCCCATGACATTCAGGTAATAGACATGAGCAAGCTTGAAGAGGCTGCCTTCAGCTATTTCATCATCTGCGAAGGCAGTTCGAGCACTCAGGTCTATGGCATCGCCAACGGTCTGACACGCCACGTACGCGAAACACTCGGAACACACGAAGAGGGTTCGGTAGGCATGAACAACCGTCTGTGGGTGGCCGTTGACTATGGATATGTGCTCGTACACATCTTCCAACCCGAAACACGCCAGTTCTATAACCTGGAATCACTTTGGGAAGATGCCGTCATAACCAAAATTCCCGACCTCGACTAAATCAAAACATTTGCACAATGGCTGAAAAAGACATAAATAAACAACCTCAGGCCGAAAAGAAGGGCGACTTCGTGAAGTTCGGCACAGACAACGGAGACGGAGGCTTCAAGTTCCGTTTCACGTTCAATTTCATGTACATCTACCTCATCATCGGTGCTTTCCTCGCCTACATATATATTTCAGGTGCGGGCAACAGCGAAAAGGAGGTGGCCTACAGCGAGTTTCAGGCTTTGACCATAGATGGATACTTTGAACAAATTACGGTCAACGCCCGCGAGGCCGAGGCTTCTGGCACTCTTGTGAAAAGTCCGGCAGAAATAAACACCAATCTGGGTCGTGCCTTTGATGAAGCACAAAAGAACGGTGTGAAACTGGTCATCGAGACCACGATCCCAAGTGGCGACCGTTTTGCAGAAGAGGTGGAAACATGGAAAAGCGCAGAGGGAAGCAAATGCAAGAACCTTGACGTGCGCTATGAGAAGAGCAGCAGTTTCATAAGCATCCTGCTTAACTTTGGTTTCCCCATCCTCATGCTGCTGATGCTCTATATGATGTTGTTCCGTGGCCCGGGCAGAAGCAGCGGCGGCGGAATAGGTGGCATCTTCAGCGTAGGACGAAGCAAGGCTACCGTCTATGAGAAGGACAACAAGATGAAGGTTACGTTTGAGGACGTGGCAGGTCTCAGCGAAGCCAAACAGGAAGTTCAGGAGATTGTGGAGTTCCTCAAGAACCCACAGAAATATACCAATCTCGGCGGTAAAATCCCTAAGGGAGCACTTCTGGTAGGCCCTCCAGGCACAGGTAAGACCCTTCTGGCAAAGGCTGTAGCCGGAGAAGCCGGCGTTCCATTCTTCTCGATGTCAGGCTCTGACTTCGTTGAGATGTTTGTGGGCGTAGGTGCAAGCCGAGTACGCGACCTTTTCCGTCAGGCAAAGGAAAAGAGCCCTTGCATAATCTTCATCGACGAGATCGATGCAGTGGGACGCGCCCGTGGTAACAGAGCCATGAGTGGCGGCAACGACGAACGGGAGAACACACTCAACCAGTTGCTTACCGAGATGGACGGTTTCGGCACAAACAGCGGTGTAATCATTCTTGCAGCCACCAACCGCGCAGACATTCTCGACAAGGCTTTGTTGCGTGCCGGACGTTTCGACCGTCAGATTCATGTGGACCTGCCTGAGCTTAATGACCGCATAGAGATTTTCAACGTGCATCTAAAGCCGCTGCATCTTGCCGCTGACCTCGACGTGAAGAAACTTGCCCGTCAGACTCCAGGTTTCTCAGGTGCTGACATAGCAAACGTATGTAATGAGGCTGCTCTTATCGCTGCCCGCAACAATAAGGAGGCTGTGGATGCACAGGACTTCAACAATGCCGTGGACCGTATCATTGGCGGACTTGAGAAGAAGTCGAAAGTGATGACCCAGGAGGAAAAGCACAGCATTGCCATCCATGAGGCAGGTCATGCCACCATCTCATGGCATCTGCGCTATGCCTCACCATTGGTTAAAGTCACAATCGTACCTCGTGGCAAAGCCCTTGGTGCAGCATGGTACATGCCTGAGGAACGACAGATCACCATTAAGGAGGCTATGTGCGACGAACTCTGTTCGCTGCTTGGCGGACGTGCTGCAGAGGAACTGTTCATCGGTTCGGTGTCAAGCGGCGCTGCCAACGACCTTGAACGTGTAACTAAGCAGGCATACGCCATGGTGGCATATTACGGCATGAGTGCTAAGCTCCCTAACGTATGCTATTATGACAGCACCGGTCAGGAATACGGTTTCACAAAACCGTTCAGCGAGGATCGCGCAAAGGTCATCGACGAAGAGATCTCAGCCCTCATCAAGCAGGAATACGAGCGTGCAAAGAGCATCCTCACCCAATATGCCGAGGGCCACAACAAACTCACCAAGCGTCTGGAGGAACGTGAAGTAATCTTCACTGAGGACGTTGAAGAGATTTTCGGTCCACGCCCTTGGACATCGCGCTCAGAGGAACTTATCGAGAGCGAGGCCAACGACGAAAAGACTGAAATACAGGATGCAACAGATAACGAATCAGTAAACGAATCAGAAACCAATACACAGATCTAATATCATAAACATCATCATGAATAAGTTGTTTAACATGAGTCTGCTCTATCGCACACTCACCGGCATAGTAATAGTAGGTGCGATTATCACATGCATTCTCTGCGGACCATATTCTTTCCTCGCTTTATTCTCTCTGCTGATTTTCGGCGTACTCTATGAGTTCTATAATCTGATCAATGTGTCGCGCGAGGTGCATATCACCCGATGGATGCACAGCCTTGGCGGAGTTATCATGTTTGTGTGCTTCTTCATTCAGGCCACACATATCTCGGAACTCGGCAACTATATCTTCATCTTCGACCTCATCTATCTGATGGCAATGTTCATCAGCCGTCTGTATAGCAAGCAGCAGAACCCATTGCGCGAACTTGCCTACATCATCCTCGGCCAGATCTACATCGCACTGCCACTCTCATTGCTAAACAGCATCGCGTTCCACAGCATCGTGGTGCCAGTCGGCAATATCTACGATGATTACAACCCTATCCTTCTCCTCGCCCTGTTCTTCTTCCTCTGGATCAACGACACAGGCGCATTCCTCACTGGCGTACTCTTTGGCCGTCATCGACTTTTCGAACGTGTATCGCCCAAGAAGAGCTGGGAAGGATTCTTCGGCGGCATGATTTTCAACGCCCTGCTCGGTCTTGCTTTCTATCAGGCTTCGTTCTGGGGATTCTTCGGACAGGATCTGCACGAGCTGACTCACTACTCGCGTCTTGACTGGGTAGGACTTGGCGTCATGATCAGCATCTTCGGCACGTTCGGTGATCTTGTGGAGAGTTTCGTAAAGCGTGGCGTCGGCGTCAAGGATTCCGGTCATATCCTGCCAGGACATGGCGGTCTGTGGGATCGTTTCGACTCCCTCCTACTCGCCACTCCAGCAATGTTCATCTACATCGTCCTTATCGGACTGCTTAAGAATATGTAAAAAAAATAGCCTTCCGGAAACAGAAGGCTATTTCTTTGTCTGTATTAATTATAATGTTCGCCAGCCGTAAGCTCGGCTTACTTCATTATACTTTTTTATGAGTTCCTTGGCGTTCGGGCACTTAGGACTCTGGAAACGCTTGAAAAGAATTGTTCGGATAGCGGTTGGTATGCTTGTATCCTGGCGTTTCACATCCATCTCATAGGCGTGATAGTAATAAGGAAGTGCTGCCTCATAGAGCGGCACAACCTCGTCATAGACATCATCAAAGCGACGCTGGTCGATGAGTTCATTCTCGCGTGCTGTTGCCTTATTATAATATAGGCGACCAAGATTGATGTGGCTGACATAGAGCGTACTGTCGATGGCAAGTGCCTGGAGATAGGCTGCCTCAGCTTCCTCATCGCGGTCAGACTCATCGAGAAGACGTGCCTTGAGTTCGATGTTCTTGGCATTGCCCGGTGTGACGCGAATCACCTGATCGATGATATCAAGAGCAGCCTGATGCTGTGAGTTGGATAGATAGATATTGAGTAGATTCTGCGAGAACCAAGGTTCTTCCGGCAGCACAGTCATGCCCTCCTGCAATGTGCGAATATATCCCGCAGAGTCATTCAATGCAAGATATTCCTTGCAGAGCTGCTGATAGATTCGGTTGGTCTCAACGCCACAGTTGCGGGCTGCGGTCAGTTCCTTGATCGACAATGTATGATTGCCAAGCATAACGGCAGCAATGGCACGGTTATAGCACAGCGCCGAACGGAGCGAATCGGTGCGGAACTTTTCGAAATCGGCAGCAACCTGCGGATTGGAAGCTGCAAGATCGGTGAGAAGTTCGCAGTCAATGGCATGGCAGGCGAGGTCAAAAATCTCGTATGCCTTTGTCCAGTTACTCTTCGAACTGTAGTAGCCAGCAGTGGCTCGGAAACCCTTGGTGATGCGGAACAGATCGTAGGCATTGTTCTGCATCATCGCATATTCTTTGGCAGAAGGTTCCTTCTTGCGACTCATGGAGCCGGCATGATGCTTGAAAGACTCATAAGCCTTGCAATAGTAACTGAATCCATCTGCCGTGGATGTGTAGATTACCTGCTCGTCCATCTTCTGTCCGGCTGCAGGCTTGTTTCGTTCAGTCTGAAAACACTGATATTCTGTAGCAGCGGCCTGAAGCAGGACGTCTGCATTGTTTTGTCCATAAGGATTGGCAAAGGCTTTGCGAAGTGCCGCCCTTGCACGTGCGAAATTAGGCTTGGCTTTGTCGTTGGTATTGAAACGAGCCTCCTTCATCCAGGTTTTAAGCGAATCCTGCAACGCTTTCTGTCGCTTGGCATCGGCCTTTACATCTTCGGTCAGAGCTGCGGCGCTGACCGTCTGAACAGATGTCAGTACAGTCATGGAAATACATAATGATACGATAACGAATAACCACTTTCTTCTCATATCTCAATATACGCAATAATAAAATAAGGATTGCTTGTATAAAATCCGGGCTGCAGGCCTCTGCAACCCGGATTATGTTGGTTGTTATTGATTGATCAGATTAGAAATTTGACTCAAGGCCATAAGCCTCGCTGATCTCAGCATACTTAGCCTTGAGTGGCTTAGCAGCAGGTGAAGAGAGACCGAGCTTAGCAATCTTAGGACCATAGATGCCACGGAGAGCGAAGCAGATGTTCTTATCCTTGCGCTCAGTATCGAGTGCGAAAGCAGCCTCATAGTAGCTGAGAGCCTTCTCGATCACTGGCTCAGCCTGACGATCACCTTCCTCCCACTTCTTGAGCTTCTCATACTTGTCGATGATCTCCTGAGCCTGGTTGAAATAGTAGCGGCCAAGGCTTGCGTTGATTGAATAGTCAGAAGGATCGATAGCGTATGCCTTCTCATAGTATTTCAAAGCCTCGTCAGCGTTGCCCTCGGTCTCAAGGAGCCAGCCCTTGGTGTTGAGGAATACTACGTTCTTTGGATCAGACTCCATAGCCTTGTCAAGGAAGCCCTTGGCTGAGGTGTAGTCCTTCTTGTCGATGTAGGTCTGGATGAGGTAACGGATGTACCATGACTCCTCTGGGATGCGCTGCATACCTTCCTTGAGAGTGTTCTCAAAGTCAGTCATCTGATCAGCTGCATAGTAGTTCTGAGCGAGCATCTGGAGATACTGGTTGAGCAGCTTGGTGTCAGTTGTGTGATCCTTGAGGTAGATGAGCTCCTTGTTGGCTGTCACAGTATCCTGAAGGCCGAAGAAAGCAACCTGGAAGATGCTGTAAGAAATAGAGTTGATAGTTGTATCAGCTGAGCACTGCTCAAGTGTGAGTGCTGCGAGTGGGTTGCTGGTGAGAACTGGCTCCTTGGTAGCAGCGATGGCTGTACGGAAAGCCTCGATACTCTTCTGATACTCCTGAACCTGATAGAAAGCACCGCCAGCGTTTACGAGACCGCCTGTAGCCTGATAGAGGAACAGAGCGCCCTGCTGTGCAGGCTGGATGAACTTCTTCTGGTTGTCAGCCAATGCAGCGTTGTAAGCCTTTGAATAGTACTGGAAACCTGCAAGACCGCTGGATGCGTATGTAGTGAAATCGTTCTCCTGCTGTGCCTTCTTGAGGGTCTCTTCCTCAATCTTACCAGCAATGGTATAGAACTCGGCATTGCCCTCAGCGAGAGACATCTTAGCAGCTTTCTCGATGGCAACACGAGCAGCTGGGAGATCAGCTGGAGTTGGTGCGAACTCGTCAGTCTTAGACTTGTTGTTAGCCTCCTTGAGCAAAGCCTTGAACTCCTTCTGGAGTGCCTTTTCCTCAGGTGTGAGCTTAGCCTTATCGGCAGCGTTAGCTTCAACACAGCAAGCACCGCCAACCAGGACAAGTGCGATTGCCGAAAGAATTAACTTCTTCATAGTGTTTGTGGTTTTAGTAAATTGGGTTATTTGTTGTTTTGTTATTTTTGTTCGTTTATTTGTTTGACGGAGTTTCCGGTCAGAGGTTTAATTTCTTATTCCTCTGTAGCCGGTGTTCCTGTCTCTACTGCTGGTTCCTCGCCTGCTGGCAGTGTGTCCTCTGCAGCCTCAACGTTCTCTTCCTCCTGCTCGCTGATAACCTTGCAAACGCTCGCAATGATATCGTTCTTCTTAGTGAGGTCGATAAGTTTGACGCCCTGAGCAGCACGACCCATGACACGGATGCCCTGGTTAGACGGCTGATCATACTGGCAATGCAGACGAATGGCGATGCCTGACTTATTGATGATCATAAGATCGTCCATATCGTTGACGGTCATGATGGCAATGACAGGACCGGTCTTATCGGTGATGTTCAGTGTCTTCACGCCCTTGCCGCCACGGTTGGTAATACGATAGCCAGTGATGTAGCTACGCTTGCCAAAGCCGTTCTCGCTGACAACGAGCACAGAGTTGTTGAGCGGATTATCGAGATCGGTTTCAACGGTTTCGTCATTCTCTGTCTCGGTTTCAGTCTCAGTAACCTCTGGCTCCTCAGGCTGGTTGAACAGATCATCGAGCGAAACGACGTTGTTATCGTTATCTGCATCATTGTCAGTCTCGACGCCCTCCTCCTGAGTGCCGATGACTGCGCCTGGATAAGGCAGAGCCACCATGCCGATAATCTTATCAAGACCATCTTCATCAAGACGCATACCGCGAACACCGGTTGAAACTCGGCCCATGGTGCGGATCTTGGTCTCTGGGAAGGTGATAGCACGACCGTTGCGGTTGGCCATTACGATATGCTCCTTGCCATCGGTCATTACTACGCTGACAACACGGTCGCCCTCCTGGAGATTGATTGCGATGATACCGTTGGCACGTGGACGGCTGTATGCTGCGAGCGATGTCTTCTTGACAATGCCACGCTCGGTAGCAAATACGAGATAGTGGCTATTGTTAAAGTCTGCATCGGCAAACGACTCGATCTTGGCAAATGCAGTGACACGGTCATCCGATCCGAGGTTAAGCATGTTCTGAATGGCACGGCCCTTCTGATTCTTGGCGAACTCAGGGATGTCATAAACCTTCATCCAATAAGCCTGACCCTGCTCGGTAAAGAACATAAGCCAATTATGGTTCTTGGCAGCATACATGTACTCAATGAAATCCGAGTCACGCGTACCGGCTCCCTTCGAACCGACACCGCCACGGCTCTGAGCCTTGAAATCGGCAAGCTTGGTGCGCTTGATATAGCCCATGTGCGAAATGGTGATAACCACATCGTCGTTCGGAATAAAGTCTTCAGCATTGAACTGTGCGCCACGGAAATCAATCTCCGTGCGACGCTCATCACCGAACTTCTCCTTCACCTCGATGAGCTCGTCCTTAACGACCTTCATGCAGAGAACGTCGTCGGCAAGGATCTGCTTATAGTATTCGATGAGCTTCATAAGATCCTCATACTGCTGCTTCAACTCCTCAATGCGCAGACCGGTGAGCTGAGACAGACGCATATCGACAATGGCCTTTGACTGGATTTCGTCGATATTGAAGCGAACCTCAAGTCCTCGCTGTGCGTCGGCTGGAGTGCGGCTTGCACGAATGATGCGCACAACCTCGTCAATGTTGTCGCATGCGATAATCAGGCCTTCAAGGATATGAGCCTTCTTCTCGGCCTCGGCAAGATCATATTTTGTACGACGGATAACAACATTATGACGGTGATCGACGAAATAGCGAACAAGTTCCTTCAGGTTGAGAAGCTTTGGCATACCAAGGGCATTAGGAGCCTCTGGAATTGGCACAAGTGCGATGTTGTTGACCGAGAAGTTTGACTGAAGCTCGGTCATCTTGAAGAGTTTGTTGAGCACTACATTGGCATTGGCATCCTTCTTCAATTCGATGACGATGCGCATACCCTGACGGTCGGACTCATCATTGGCATTGGCAATACCCTCGATCTTCTTCTCGTCGGCAAGAGTGGCAATATGCTTGATAAGCTCAGCCTTATTGACACCGTAAGGAATCTCGCTCACGATGATGCTGGTGTGCTGGCCTTCGGTCTCAATCTCAGCCTTGGCACGGATAACGATTCGTCCACGACCGGTCTCGTATGCCTCCCTAACACCATCATATCCATAGATGATACCGCCTGTTGGGAAGTCAGGAGCCTTGATATACTCCATCAGGCCCTCGACGGTAATCTCAGGATTGTCGATATATGCACAGATGCCATCGATACACTCTGAGAGGTTGTGGGTAGGCATGTTGGTAGCCATACCAACGGCAATACCGTTTGCACCGTTGACAAGAAGGGTTGGGATACGTGTAGGCAGAACTTTCGGTTCCTTGAGAGTGGCATCGAAGTTGTCCATCATATCGACGGTGTCCTTCTCGATGTCGCGAAGCATCTCCTCTGAGATCTTGCTCAGGCGAGCCTCTGTATAACGCATAGCAGCCGGACTATCTCCATCGACAGAACCGAAGTTACCCTGACCATCGACCTGAAGGTATCGGAGGTTCCAAGGCTGAGCCATACGAGCCAGGGCTCCATAAACAGAACCATCACCGTGTGGGTGGTACTTACCGAGCACCTCACCTACGATACGTGCGCATTTCTTGGTTGGCTTGTCATAGGTATTGCCAATCTGATCCATACCGAAAAGCACACGGCGGTGAACAGGCTTAAAGCCGTCACGCACATCCGGGAGGGCACGAGCCACGATAACCGACATGGAATAGTCGATGTAGGACTTTCGCATTTCCTGCTCAATGTTCACATTGATAATGCGACTGTTGCTCTGAATGTTTTCTTCCATTTTAATATTTTATGTTTGCTAATTTTCAATACTAGTGCAAAATCTGTCTTTAGATTTATGCGCGCAAAAATACGCATTTTTAGCGACATGGCAAAGGAAAAACTCCGAAATTTGCATTTTAAGGGGTCATTTTCGCGTTTAAGAGTCATTTTCGACACCCTGTCGAAACAAAAAGCCCCGCATCTCAGCGGGGCTTTCAAGTAATTGTGTATGTTTTTATCGTGGAATTAGGTATCGTGTCTTTTTATTTATATCGGATGCGCTGGCCAATGCGCAGCGTCGTTGTCGATCGGATGTTGTTGAGCTTGCAGAGACGTGACACAGAGGTATGATACTTGCGCGCAATGCCTCCGAGCGTATCGCCCGACTTCACGCGATGATAAGCAGCTTCACCACTGCCTGCCAATCCTTCCTGTTCGAGCTTGGCTTTCTTCGAACGGAAGATATATGGGTTTTGCTTTGGAGTAAACGTATTGAAGTCGATGAGATCGGCTGGATTGAGCGCGATGCCCATAACCCTGAACTCAAGATGAAGATGCGGACCAGTGCTGCGGCCTGTGCTTCCGCCTAGACCGATAGGATCACCTGCCTTAACGTAATCATCTTTATCGACAATGAACTTCGAAAGATGTCCATAGACCGTTTCAAGTCCATTGCTGTGACGAATCACATAATAATAGCCATATCCACGGCGGTCGAATTTCTTGATACGCACACGTCCGGCAAATGCAGCCCTGATGGTATCGCCCGTATATAGCTTGATATCGACACCTTTGTGCATACGACGGCGACGCCAACCATAGGGAGAATTGATCTTGCCGACGATAGGCGCATAGAAATGGCTCATGTCAATAGCCATCGTATCGGGAATGGAGATACCGGTCTTTCCTCGGAGCGGATCGACATGGGCATCATCCCAATCGGTATAAAGGTCAAGGGAAGGATAGAGTTCAAACGTGCTTTCGTCCTCTTCGTTCTGGTTGGTCAGCGAATCGACCAACGCCTGGAAAAGCTGGGCATCTGACTGCTCCTCCTGCATCTGGCGATGCATACGGCGGTGAACATCCGACACTATATCTGCATGAACAGCGGTCGAAGCAGCGCACAATAACGCCACAATTATATATATATTTAAAGGAAATAAACGCATAAAGACAGAAATTTGGCGCAAATTTAATATTTTTTTTTGAATCTTCCAAACAAATTCCATTTTTTTCGTATCTTTGCGCCAAATTAATCAATTACATTTATAAATATTCAATTATTATGAAGGAAATCAACTATCAGACACAAGGCACATGTTCCAAACTCATTCACGTCGAGTTGGACGATCAGAATATCATTCAGAACGCGTACTTCATCGGTGGCTGCAACGGCAATCTTCAGGGTGTCTGTGCTCTCATCAAGGGTCAGAAGGCAGAGGATGTCATCGCACGTGTAAAAGGAATCTCATGCAACGGACGTCCAACATCCTGTCCAGATCAGCTTGCATGCGCTTTAGCTCAGGCTATTGCCAAATAACGATCTCGAATTGTCAATAATAAATACAACTGCCCCACCTCGCAATGAGATGGGGCAGTTATTTTTATGATTCGTCGAATCAGTGTGTAATCACGATTCTGTCAGATCAATCTGGAATAGTGATATCTACATTCATCCAACCGCCAATGTGGAATGGAGCACCGCTTGAGAGATTGAGGGTCATGAAGATTGGACCCTTCTCTGGATATGCAGCCTTATACTTGGCAATTGTAGAGTTGAGTTCAGGAGCACGGCTTGGATCAGCAGTACGAGCCTGCATAAGTTCGTTTACAGCAGCTACAAACACGAGACCAGCAACCTTTGAGTCAAGACCAACGCTGTTAGCGGAAGATGCATAGCAGTTGGCAATCATCACGTGTGGATCAGCCTGAACTGGATCGATAGCAAGAGACTTGCGGCAGATCTCGCGGCACTTAGAATATTCCTTGTTCTGCATGAAGATAGCAGCCTCATACTTCAGGATCTCAGTCTTGTCATCTGGCTGGATGGCGCGAGTGAGAGCCTCGTCGTAGAACTTGAGGGCACGATCCCAATCCTTAGCCTTGACAGCTGACTGTGCAAGACCCTTGGCAGCTTCCATTGATGGCTCAATGTTATATGAATACTCAGCAACACGTGTGTAGAGTTCGGTCTCACGGCCTTCCTTTGAACGGCCAAGGAGCTTAGACACGTTCTTGAGGAACTGGTTGTCAGCCTTCTTCTCCTCAACCTGAGGCTCGAATACGCTAACGAGAGTCTCAACGTCAGCAGCACCAGAATTTGCGAAGAGGGTGATGAGATCCTGCTTTGCCTTGCGGCTGAAATCGATGAATGACTTAGCTGTAGCAGAGTCCTTGGCAGCCTTCTCAGGAGTGTTGGCAAGAGTTGCAGGATCGCTGCTCTTCTCACCGTGCATGATAGCCTGGTCAGCCTCCATACGGAGCTGGTAGCGGTCGAGAGCGCCATCAAGAAGTTCTGAACCCTTCATGTAGTTGTCGATGAAAAGCTTCTTTGCGCCAGCAGGATCCTTCTTGAACTTGTTGTAAGAAAGGATAACATACTGCTTCAGAACCTTAGCATCAGCATCGTCCTTCTGCTCATTTACTACCTGCTCGAGCCAGCCGTAAGCCAATTCCTCGTCAGCAGCCTTGTTCTTATACGAAAGGTATGCAATAGCCTTGTCGCCAAGAATGGTAGCAGCAGGCTTCTTGGCATCATCTCCGAAATACTTGATACGGTTATCATAGAGAGCGAGGAGGTCGTCAACCAACTTGTTGTACTGCTCCATGTTCTTCTCCTTGGCAGCTGCATTGATAAGCTGCTTGAGGATGGTCTCGCCGCAGATATAGAGATTCTTGTTGTAGTCAGGTGCTGCCTCATAGAGTGCGCTCCAGAACTCATAGGCGTCCTTGTAAGCCTTCTGCTTGTAATACTCTGTGTAGAGAGAGTTATTGTCGAGCACGGTGTTCTCATTCTTGCACACGATTTCATCCTTAGGATTACCTTGTGCCATCATTGATGATGCGCTCATTGCAAGGGCTACGCCAAGCATAAACTTTAATGATGTTTTCATAGATGTTATTTTTGATTAATGATTAATGTTTCTGTTTTGTCTATAAGACTCCAATCAGGTTCGCAAGTTTAAACGACTGATCATGTTTTATCTCAATCGGCCACGGAAGAACATCATCTCGTTGAAAGTGATGCCAACGGTGAAGTGAAGATAATCCTCCTTCAAGCGGTTACTGTCGGACGGCATAAGATGTGTATATGCAGCCGAAATGTTGAAGATGCTGCGCTTGCCGGCAGGAAGACCGATGCCGCATGACACAGTCATCTCCTTATCCTTGCTGCCATTCGGCTTGACATACACATTTTTAAAAGACGCGCCCGCACGATAGAGACAAGTCTTGAAATAGTTGACCGAATAGAATTGAGGCTTATATTCAAAGCCCGCAGAAAGTTTCATGACGTTGTTATAGGCATCCTCACTTTCATTGAGATTGGAATCAAAGCCCGACACCTTCGACCAGTTTTCCATTGACATATCGGCAGACACCGTAAGGCGACGATCCTGCTGATAGCAGATGCCAAAACCATACTTCATCGGAGTCTTCATGTCGAGATGTCCGGTGTTATTCTGTCCGATTGAATCCGTACCACTGTATTTCAATACGCTGGTCTTGGTATTGAGTGCTGTGCTTGGCGAGAATGTGGCACCAAAGGTCAGCATCTTTGAAGGACTGAGCAACTGACTGTATTGAGCACCGAGCTGAATATCCCAGCCATGCACCGAGAAATCACGGTCAACATAGGTGCTGTTGGCCTGTCCGCTTCCCACAAACATGTAACCGGCATGATTGACCGTACCGCAGATATATCCAGCCATCAAACCAAAGTTGAGCTGAGTGGTGCGAGTTCGCAGTGGCTGCCATGCCAATGCTGCCTGGAAATGCTGCAGACCGCCATTGCCGAGGAATGAGTTGGTATAGACGAGAGTGTCATTGTTGATAAGCGAGTTATCAATATGCTTAGAAGTCTCGTTGCCATACTCATAGCCGACCATCGAATAAGGACTGTATGCCAAAGCACCTGCAAAACGGTTCCACAAAGGGAAATGGAATGACATATAGCTGAAACCGGCATTCCAATCACTTTCAGAGACTCCGTTTTCCGACATTCTGAACATATCGGCATCGACAGCGGTGTCGAAAAGCATTGTGAGCGTGTCGATGGCAGTCAGTGAAGCCGGATTAAGCAAATTGGTATATGAGTTGGTACGCAAGGCAATACCTGTCTCACCCATACCACGCAGACTGGCATTGCTCGATGATCCGAGCTTGCCGAGTCCGTATCGTGAATAAGGTGAGGATGTCAAATTGCTTGGATTGACATTCTGCGCCATTACGCCCATTGCTCCCAACACCCAAAAGGCAATCAAGAACGCCGTAGCGACAATCTTCTTTTGTATCATTGTTAAGTTAATTCGCGTGTAAACAGATTTTTTCAAGTCGCAAAAATACATATTTATATTTGTTCGACCAAAAAAATTAACTTTTTTTATATGTTTGTTTACAAAATAATGCGCACAACTGCAACATTCTTACTCCCACTCGATTGTTGACGGCGGTTTTGAAGAAATATCATAGCATACGCGATTTACGCCGCGCACTTTGTTGATGATTTCATTGCTGACCTTTGCCATGAAGTCGTATGGAAGATGTGCCCAGTCGGCTGTCATCGCGTCGGTCGATGTCACAGCACGCAATGCAACCGGATGTTCGTAAGTACGCTCATCGCCCATCACGCCTACCGAACGGACGGTCGAGAGCAGCACTGTACCTGCCTGCCAGATCTGATCGTAGAGCGACACTTCAATCTCGCCGTCCTTCATGTCGGCCGGAACACCGGCAGCAAGTACGCGGCGTGCCTCCTCGCCCGAAAGCTTTGTCTTATACTCACGGAGACCACGGATATAGATATCATCAGCGTCCTGGAGGATGCGCACCTTCTCAGGAGTAATGTCGCCAAGGATACGGACGGCAAGGCCTGGACCTGGGAAAGGATGGCGTGTAATCAGATGCTCAGGCATGCCGAGCTGACGACCTACGCGACGAACCTCGTCCTTGAACAGCCATTTCAGCGGTTCGCACAACGAAAGGTGCATCTCCTTTGGCAGACCACCTACGTTATGGTGACTCTTGATTACCTTGCCTGTGATGTTGAGCGACTCGATGCGGTCAGGATAGATTGTACCCTGGGCGAGCCACTTGGCATCCTCAATCTTCTTTGCCTCTGCGTTGAACACCTCAACGAAGTCACGGCCGATAATCTTACGCTTCTGCTCAGGATCGGTAACACCGGCAAGATCCGAGAAGAATTTCTCGCTTGCATCCACGCCAATCACATTGAGGCCAAGACACTCATAGTCATGCATCACGTCACGGAACTCGTTCTTGCGCAACATACCATGATCCACGAAGATACACGTAAGGTTCTTGCCGATGGCCTTGTTGAGCAATACAGCG
This sequence comes from Candidatus Liminaster caballi, assembly GCA_018065085.1. Lineage (GTDB taxonomy): Bacteria > Bacteroidota > Bacteroidia > Bacteroidales > UBA3663 > Liminaster > Liminaster caballi. The sequence goes on from JAGHUA010000042.1 coordinate 34,620, forward strand.
GCAACAGACGAATCGACACCGCCTGACAGGCCGAGGATGACACGGTCGTTACCAACCTGAGCCTTGAGTTCGGCTACAGTCGTATCGACAAACGATGCTGCACTCCAATCCTGCTTCGAACCGCAGATATCAACCACGAAGTTCTTAAGCAGCTGTGTGCCCTGAACCGAGTGGAACACCTCTGGATGGAACTGAACGGCCCATACCGGATTCTTGGTCGATGCGTAAGCTGCGTACTTCACATTCTTGGTCGATGCGATGCACTTGCAGTCCTCTGGAATGGCTGTGATGGTATCACCATGACTCATCCAAACCTGGCTGTTAGGAGTGAAACCCTTGAACAGGGCATTGTCGGCATCGAACTGCATGAGATTGGCACGGCCATACTCACGGCTGTCGGCTTTCTCCACCTTACCGCCATTGGCATAACTGATAAACTGTGCGCCATAGCAGATGCCAAGCACAGGAATGCGACCGACAAACTGGCTAAGATCCACCTTGAAAGCCTCTGGATCATGAACCGAGTATGGCGAACCCGAGAGGATCACACCAATCACAGATTCATCGCCCTGTGGGAACTTGTTGTAAGGCAGAATCTCGCAGAATGTATCGAGTTCGCGCACACGGCGTCCGATGAGCTGTGTTGTCTGCGAACCGAAGTCAAGAATGATGATTTTCTGTTGCATAAATTATATTTAATGTTAATTTTTTTCTTTACACTTTACTCTTTTCTCTTTACTCATTTCTCCACTTGTGGTCCTAACTCTCCTGCGCCTTCTTCAGCACAGAATAAGCCTGAGCCAGACCTAACTCGCCAGCTTTGCTGAGGTCGGCAATTCCGGCTTTGGTCTTTCCGATTCGGAGGTTAATGAGGCCACGGTTGAAGTAAGCCTCAGCAAAATTCGGGTAGATACGTATTGCCTCATTCAGATCAGCAATAGCAGAATCATAGTTATTGAGTTTAGCCGAGATAAAGGCACGGTTGTAGTAAGCATAGACAAATTGAGGAGCAAGTTCGATGACCTTATCCAGGTCGCGCATTGCCATCTCACATTCCACACGGCGTATCTGAGCCATGCGTTCTGATTCAATACGCGCCTTATCCTGCGACGTAAGGCCCGAATTGTTTATCCTGATCGACAAGCCCTGCTGCACGTGTGCCGCCTGCTGGCTGCCAACGGCTATAAGGGCTGCATTCTTCAGGTCGTCATCGCCATTGGCAATATGCGAAGCCGAGAGTCCTGATTTCTCGTCGATCTCAAGTTGGCGGAAACGGACGATGGCACGGTTGAAGTATGCGAGAATGAAGTTATCCTTGCGCAACAGCACCTCGTTGAGATCCGACAGGGCGTTCTGATAATCCTGCACGAGCATGAAATCGAGGCTTCGACCGAAGAATGAGATGATATTGCCTCCATTCACACCGATGAATCGCGAATAGTCGTCGATACTCTGGAAATGAGCCTGCACCTGAGCCTGAGTGAGCATTGGTTCCTGACAGACGCATTTCAGGCGACGGCTCAAAAGGCCGGCACGGTTAAAGTCCGACAGATTTTTCTCGAAGAAGATCAGCTGACGCGTCTCCTCCACTTTCTCATAGTAGCTCAACACGAACATCGGCTGCATCTCGACGTTGCCTTTTTTGTCCTGCACACGTCCACGCAGTTCGCTGCTGTATCGCTGACTCTCATCGCCCACGGTGCTCGACATCAGGCGGTTGAACTTACGTATGTTCCGGTCGCTTTCCTTACGCGTACGTTCATCGTCGGTCAGTTCGTCATCAGCCAGCACATTCTCGCCTTCCGACGGTTCGTCAACGTTAGCCGTACCGTTTGCCACACGCTTGTCATGCTCGGCCTTAACGCGGTTCTGAACGGCGAAAGCCAGGCGGTAGTCCTCGTCGCTCAGCTTTGTCTTGCCAAGCTTTCTGTTCGCCTCACTGCGCGCATAGAGCACGGGGAAATAGTTCGGATGCTGCTCATAGACCAGCGTATAGTCCTCGATAGCACCAGCAAGGTCGCCCACCTCGTCGCGCAGGATTGCACGGTTATAGATGGCGAACGTATTGTCTGGCTGTTCGGCTATGACGGCAGTAAAATCCTCGATGGCACGGTTTCGGTCGCCCACCTGAGCCCTCAGCAATCCTCGGTTGTAATGGCCGACGACATTATTCGGGTCGATCTCAAGCGCCATGTCATAATCAACGACTGCGGCATTGAGGTCTTCCATGTTATAGCGGATCAGCGCACGGTTGACGTAGAACGAAGGCTGCTCGGGATCAAGGCGCACGGCTCGGTTCATATCCTCAAGTGCCTCTGCGTGCTTATCCTGCTGTTCGAGCAGCATGCTTCGCAATGCGAATGCGTATGCCGAACCTTTGTCAAGCTCGATGGTCCTGTTGAGCAGCGAGAGAGCCTCGATACTGTCTCCGAGTTCGATTTTGAGCTGCGCACGTGTCATGTATGCCGACGCCTCGTTCGGGAAGATTGTCTGGAAATAACGGAAACAGCTGTCGGCCTTCTCATATTCTTTCTTGAGAGCGTAGCATACGCCAAGGGCACGCAGGAAAGTCTTGTTTTCGGGCTGCGACTTCAGGCCTGTCTCAAAATCCTCAATGGCAGCATCATACTCCTGCATGTTCTGACGGGCTATGCCTCGCACCTGATATGCAGTCACGATAAACGGATTTCGCTCGATGCATTCAGTGGCATCCTGCGAAGCTCCGAGATAGTCATCAAGATAGATTTTGGCAATCGAACGGTAGAGATAAGGCTCGGGCAGATACGGACGCACGCCGATCACCTCGTTGAAATACTGGATGGACAGCACATAGTCCTCAAAATAGAGAGCATTACGGCCGATCGACAGCACACGGTCAGTATTGATCTGCGCCATTACGCAGGTCATTGCTGATAGTATCCAGATGCTGACTATTGACAGAAAATGCCTCATTATTTATATATTTATGGGCGCAAAGATAACAAAAAAAAGTTACATTGACAAAAAATCACATTCAAAAGTTTGCATTTGTTTGCAACTTTTACTATATTTGCCGCCAAATACAAGACTTTTTTACAAAAAGATGCATAAATTAAAGACCTGGGCATGGGTTTTGACTGCCAATTTTGCAGAAGGCGTGCCTAACACAATCGTATCGACAATGCTTGTTGTCCTGCTCAAGGATATGGGTTTGGGCAATGGCGACGCCGTCATGATTCCGTCTCTGCTGACCCTGCCCTGGATGTGGAAATTTGCATGGAGCCCTGTGGTCGATACTCACAGTACGAAACGCCGCTGGATGCTCGTCATGCAGACGCTCATCATTGCCGCAATCGCTTCAATTGCCCTTGCCGTCGGCCACTCATGGTGGTTGCCTGTTGTCGTTGCCGGAAGTGCTGTGATCGCTCTGGTCGGTGCCACCTACGACATTGCTTGCGACGGTCATTACATGCTCTCGCTCAATCAGAGCCAGCAGGCATTCTTCGTTGGCATCCGCAGTACAGCCTATCGTCTCGGGATGCTTTTTGTAAGCGGATTTCTGCTCATTCAGGCAAAGGACGGAAGCACCGAAGCCTGGCAGCGCACGCTTATCATTGCGGCGGCCACAATTATCTGCATTCTGCTGATACTTTGCGTCTTACTACCAAAAGACGGAATCTCACCTGACACACTGACGCCTTCCTCTGACAAGCCTGAGGAGAAGCGCAATCTCATCGAAGTGCTTCGCAGTTTCATTGCCCTGCATCACGGTCGCGAACTCATCCTGATGCTGCTCTTCATCTTCACCTACCGTCTTGGCGAGGCCTTCCTGAGCAAGGTCACAATCCTCTTTCTCAAAGACGATATTGCCAATGGCGGACTTGCTCTCGACAATCAGCAGTATGGCTTCCTTTATGGCACGTTCGGCACTCTTTCGCTTGTCATCGGAGGCATTATCGGCGGCATGTGCATCTCCCGCTGGGGACTTCGCCGCTGCCTGATTCCTATGGTTCTTGCGCTCGATGTGCCCGACCTGCTCTACGTCTGGCTGGCATCGATGGGATGGACGTCCGGAGCTGATCATCTCGGCATTATCGGCTCATGTGTCAGCATCGAACAGTTCGGCTACGGTTTCGGATTTACTGCCTATACCGTCTATCTGCTCCGTTGTGCCAAAGGCCCGTTCGAGACCTCTCATTACGCGTTCCTTACGGCTCTGATGTCGTTCGGATTGCTCTTACCGAGCACCATCTCGGGTTACATCCAGGACATGGTTTCGTCCTATTACCTTTATTTTATTATGGCATGCATCATCACCCTGCCGGGCATTGCCGTCTCACTGATTGTCGTTAAGGATTTGAAGGAATGATACAGCCGCATCTCTCAGCATACTCTCATCTGCCTGCCATGGGCATTGCCGACTCGCTCAATGGTCAGCTTGCCGCCTCGCAGTGCACCATTGTCACAGCTCCTCCTGGCGCAGGCAAATCCACATTCCTGCCACTCACCATCCTTCAGTGGCTGCAAAGTCAGGGCGATGACCAAAGCCGAATTCTGATGCTCGAACCGCGCCGTCTGGCTGCCCGACAGATAGCCGAACGCATGGCACAGATGATTGGCGAACCGGTTGGGCAGACCGTCGGTTTCCGCGTGCGTCTTGAGAGCAAAGTATCTGCTGCCACACGCATCGAAGTCCTTACCGAAGGCATCCTGACGCGTGTGTTGACCGACAATCCGATGCTCGACGGCGTGAGGGTTGTGATTTTCGATGAGTTTCACGAACGCAGCCTTAATGCCGATCTTGCGCTTGCCCTCACACGCATCACACAGCAGATCATCCGCCCCGACCTCCGCATCCTGATCATGTCAGCCACCATCGACACGGCTGCCCTTTGTCAGCAGCTCGATGCCTCTCTGGTCGAAAGCGAGGGCAGGATGTTTCCTGTCCGCATTGTCAATGCCGAGAGGGAACCTGACAGCATGCAACTGACAGAAACCGCTGTGCGTGCCATTCGCAAAGCCCACGATGAGGAGGAAGGCGACATCCTGGTGTTCCTGCCCGGCGAAGCTGAGATCCGTTCTTGTCAGGAGATACTCGGCCAAAGCCTCGGACAGACGCAAGTCTATCCGCTCTACGGCTTGCTCTCGTCCGACGAACAGCGCCAGGCAATTGCACCAAGTCCAGAGGGTCAGCGCAAGGTTGTCCTTGCCACCAACATTGCCGAGACGTCAGTCACCATCGAGGGCGTACGCATCGTGATCGACACGGGCCTTTGTCGCACCATGACCTACAATCCGCAGACAGGTCTCAGCCGCCTTGAAACCGTGCGCATCAGCATGGACATGGCCAATCAGCGTTCAGGTCGAGCCGGACGTGTTGCGCCGGGTGTCTGTTACCGTCTCTGGTCGATGGCGACACAACACCGCATGGCCGAAAACCGTCAGCCGGAGATCCTCAACGCCGACCTCTCTCCTGCCCTTCTTCAGATAGCTGCTTGGGGCGAGGCTTCGGTTGGCGACCTGCCTTGGGTGACGCTTCCTCCAAGGGCGTCCATCGTTCTGGCACAGCGACTTCTGGCTTCGCTCAATGCCATCGACGCTGACAACAGGATCACGGCTCATGGTCGTCAGTTGGCTGCCCTTCCCTGCCATCCGCGCATCGCCCAGATGCTTGTCTCAGCACGCTCCAAAGACGAGAAAGCCATGGCTTGTGATATTGCCGCATTGCTCGACGAACGGGATCCAATGGCGAATATCGTGCCGTTCTCAGCCGACATAAGGCTGCGTCTTGCCGACATCCGACGATGGAAAAGAATCAGTCGTATTGCCGATCAATACCGTCACCTGGCGAAGTGCGGCGACACTGAATATGACCCATACGATGCCGGACGTCTTCTTGCCCTCGCCTACCCCGAACGCATTGCCCATACGTCTGACGAAGGCAACGGACGCTATCTGCTTGCCGGTGGCGGATCAGCAAAGGTCGATACCGGTGACGAACTCTCTGCTCATAGCTGGCTTGCCATTGCCAACCTCAACGCGGCGGCTGACGGACGTGTGTTCCTTGCGGCTCCAATCGATGTGCAGGACCTTCGCGAGATGGCCACCGAACGCGACGTGGTGATGTGGGACAGCCGTCGTCATTGCGTCATTGCCCAACACGAATGGCGCATCGGTCAGCTCCTTCTCGATGCCCGTCCGGCAGCCGATTTGAAAGCCATTAGGAGTCTGATCATAGATGCAATCTGTCAGGCAGCGCCGCGCGAAGGCCTCAGTATGTTCGCGTGCGCCGACGACAGGCTTTCCGACCTCCAGCGCCGCCTCGATGTGGTTGCCCAATGGCATCCCGAACTCCTCCTGCCCGACACATCGACATCTGCCATCCTCGACAATGTCTCCGAATGGCTGCCGATGTATTTCACATCAGCCGACAGCCTTGACCGAATCGATCTCTCTGAGGTTGCATGGTCGATGCTGACCTACGAACAGCAGCAGGCAGTCGATCGCATTGCCCCGAAACACGTACGCATGCCATCTGGAAGGAACGCGCGCATCGAATACCGACAGGGCGCCGAACTGCCGATTGTGCGTGTCCGTCTGCAGGAATGCTTCGGCATGGCCGACACTCCGCGCATCGACAACGGACGCCATGCCGTACTCATGGAACTCCTCTCGCCTGGTTTCAAGCCTGTGCAGCTGACTCAGGATCTGCGCAACTTCTGGAAGGAGACCTACTTCGAGGTGCGAAAGGAACTCAGACGCCGATACCCCAAACATTCATGGCCGGACGACCCTATGGCCGCCGGTAATAACCCAACAGTAAATAACCGAAAATCATGACAGAAATACTTATCGCTACAGTTGCTACAGTTGTTGCAGTCATTGTGACTGCCATCGTGACACGCGCCATCGTACGCAGCAAGGCCGAAGCCGAGATTGCCGTGCTTCACAAGGAGAAGGAATTGCTCAATGAGAAAATCAACGAGAAAGACCAGGAGATAATCAGAGAGAAGGAGCAGGACAAGATCAGGGAAAAGGAGCAGATTATGGCCATGCGCAACGAGATTGAACTGCAGACCAAGAAACTGCTCGAACAGCGTCAGGCCGAACTCGAACAGGGCAACCGCACGCAGCTCAATCAGATTCTCTCGCCATTCAACGAGAAACTGCGCGAGATGCGCGAGGCGTTTATTGCATCGACCGCCAAAAGCCATGAGAACTCTGCTTCGTTCAACAACGCTCTGGAGATGATGATGCGCCAGAGCCAGCAGCTCGGACATGACGCACAGCAACTGGCCGAAGCCCTCAAGAATAAAGGAAAGGTGCAGGGCGACTGGGGCGAACAGATTCTTGCCAACATCCTCGAAAACAGCGGCCTGCGTCCAGGCATCGAATATGAGATGCAGGATAATGTCAAGGATGGTGAAGGAAATAATCTGCGTCCTGATGTGATTGTCAACTGTTCGGACGGACGTCGCGTCATCATCGACTCGAAGGTTTCGCTCTCTGGTTTCACTCATTATGTCAATGCCACGAGCGACGAAGAACGTGCTGCGGCCGAACGCGAAAACCTCACATCGGTCAAGAACCACATACGCGAACTTGTCGAGAAGAACTACACTAAGCTCGTGCCCGGCGCCGTGCCCACCGTGCTGATGTTCATTCCGAACGAAGGCAGTTACATCCTTGCCCTGCAGAGCGATCATAACATTGCGTCCGATGCCTTCCAGCGCCACAACATCCTCATCATCAACCCGACCAACCTAATGCTTGCCCTGCAGCTCATCCTCCTGCTCTGGCAGTTCGAACGCAAGGAAGAAAACGACCGCCGCATTGTCGATGCCGCCACCAGCATGTACGAGAAGTTCTGCACCTTTGCCGAAACATTCCAGCGCATGGGCGATCAGCTCCAGACTGCCAGCCGCACCTACGACACTGCCCGCGGTCAGCTCTGTGATGGTCGCGGCAACCTCCTCCGTCAGATCGACGCATTGCAAAACTTGGGAGTGACATCGACCAAGTCTGTCACCCCCAAGCTAAAGAATAATAATGTACAATGATATCAATTTATTTGCCTTATTTGACTATCACTTATATTTGATTTCAGGCTTCACTATGCGGATAGTGGAATGATTGCCCTGCTGACCGTCCATCGAAACCACTTCTGTCTGACAAAGTTTATAGACCTCATTATTGATATAGTCGCTCAGGTCCGACACATTCCCTTTGTTTGCACCGAAGTTCAGCAGGTTCAATATCGACCTTGACGACGACTCAATGACCACCTTACATGTTTCGTTGCTTGTAGCCACCACTTTCATCTTCACCTTCTCCGAGAATGGCGACAGCCATGCACCATGGCGACCCTCAACGATAAACAGATCATCGTTGTAACTTACGCCCGAAAACTGCGTCCGTTTCATCTCGAACAGATGTCTCACCGCAGTATAAGTCCTGCGTGCATTATGCGGAAATTCAAGAGTTGTTGTTTGCATAGATTCATATTGCTAATGTGGCTTGTGAAAAATTGTTATCTTATCCTCTCTCCTATTTTTGACCGTTGAGAGCTAAATATTGTCTCACAGCGTCCTTGATTTCTTCTTGCTTCAGTTCCTCCAGTTGTTGCCAAATTCGTTCTACCTTATCTGGCAGGCGAAAAGAGCCACGGTGATTGGTATATTCTTGCTCTACTGCTTCATGACTATAGAAACGCTCCATTTCTTGAAGTTCCTCAATATCACCATATTCAAGCACACGGCGTATTGCCCATGATTGAGCGGCATGCCAGTCGACTTTCTCTAATTGCACATCCCAAAATGTCGTCTTGGTTAATATTGAAAAGTCTGGATGGTGCTGTCGTTTCGTCTCTAATTCATAGAGATACACATCATGCAAAGCCTGATGTCGATAGAAAAAACCGGCATCGCAGATATTCAATGACTCCTCCAGACGTCGCGACGTTTCCACTGTAAACCGCCTGTTTCCCATAACCAAGTCATTCAAGCGTTGCGGCAATATATCAGAATCCCTTGCAACAGAAACCTTACTCCGTTTCTGTTGTTTGATGATGCTGTCGAGTATGGCACCGGCAGGCACACTTTTCATTTTGCTGTAGTTACTGATAGCTATCATAACGATATTGATTTTTCACAGTGCAAAGATATAGTATTTATCAAGATTTATAACCACTTTTGGGTTATAATATTATACCTTGTGTATAAAACATTCTATATTGTGACTTGCACTTTACAATTGGAGCCTCCCGAGTCTTAGGAAAACCCAAAAATCGGTTCCCAGCATTTCCTAAAACCTAGGAAGTCGCCAGAACATTGTTCCCAGCATTTCCAGAAACCTGGAAATCGCCAGAACATTGTTCCCAACATTTCCAGAAGACTTGGAAAGTCCGAATTAACTTTCGCCAGTATTTTAATAAAACTGAAAGCTACAATTAAACATCTTCCACAAGTAAAAATATAAACTATATGTAGCAAAATTGCATCTAAAAAGTCATTTAAGCACTCGGTTTTACATTTCATTCGAAAATATTCTTAAAAAAAGAAAAGAAAATTTACATTTGCAAAGTAATTCTCACGAACCAAGATAAGTACACGCAAGGACATAGTCACCTTTTTTGGCAGCCCAATTTACTCACACCAATCCATCAAATACTGTATCTTTGCACCCGACAATCAAATTATAAAATCATTAAGTCAATTTGTATGGGAAATGATATTATCGACACAATCTCACGTTTCTTCAAGAACGTTGATTACGACCGTTTAATGCACAATGGGGAGAATTTCTTAGGCATGATTAAGAAGTACTCTGTAAATGGCAGTAGGGAAACTACAAGAGTTATGCTGGAACTCTATTACGTGATGATGAGCGAACAGACCTCTAAGTTCAACAAGATGATTATCGGAGCAGCTTTTGCTTACCAGTTCCTGCCAAATGATTTTTTGCCAAAAGATGAATATGGCATCTTTGGAGCAGTGGATAATATCGCGGCTCTCTATATAGCTTATAAGCGCGTCAAGAAGTGTGTCACACCTGAGATTAATCAGAAGGTGGATGACACCATCGCAAATTGGACAAAATCAATTAATGAATTCACAATATTAAAACCAGAAGACCAACGTGTCTAACTAAATACTCAAAACTATGGGATTCTCAGGAACATTTACTAGAAAGGTGAGCCCTCGCGCTCATAGCCTTGTAATGTATTCTTTCACTCTGAAGTGTACTAATCTCTTTCAGGATGAAAAAGTTGATATTGGCTTCTTTCCAAGCAATGGCGATCAGCCTTGGTTCTGGAGAGGTGTTACACTAAAAGCTGGTAAGCGATATGATTTTGACTATGATACAGAAAGTATTGAGTGGAACAATCATGATCGTATTGCCATATTGGATAGTAACGGTAATCCTATACCCAAATACACTTGGGAACTAAGTTTAAGAGAATACGGACCAGGTGAATGTCCTCAGTGTCATGGAACTAAACGTTGCCGCGCTTGTAATGGCGAAGGATTTATCTATCCAAATGGGGAAATCTGGAATGCCAAAATGTGCCCAACTTGTGGCGGTACTGGAACATGTCAGGAATGTGATGTTCCAACAAGAGGCCCAGGCGGTTTAGGTGGTGGTCCTCGTGGCTTCGGTAACGGCTATTAATTTTTTAAAATTATGGGATTTAAAGGGACATTCACATGGATTAAGAGTCTTCGTCAGGGTGGAAGAAAAGCAATTTCTTTCACTCTGAAGAATACCAACCTTCTGCAAACTGCCACTTTTGACGCAGCTATTGTGGATGGATCAAACATTGTGCCCACAAGGTATTTCCGTGGACAGAGACTTCGTGCAGGTGAGACGATGACATTTGACATAGAAAACGATGCTTGGGATTGGGCACAAGGTGAT
>JAGHUA010000081.1 GCA_018065085.1 Candidatus Liminaster caballi
TTAATGGGAAAAAACACAACAATGAGCCGTGAGGCTCTGTGGTTGGCCATCCACGAAGCAAACACCGTAGAGGCATGGATGCAGCTGACCAATGAGTTCAATCTTTACAGGATTTACACCCTGTTCCGTATTCTTAACGATCCTAAGCAGTGCGAGACGCTGCGTTGCCGCATCCTCAAGTGGTTCACGCTCTCGCTCGAAGCCTACGACAAGCACGATGCTTCGCCCCAGTGCTACATGGCACTCAATGATGGCAATGTCCGCGAGTGCTACACACCAGCCAGCTTCAGTAGCCTTATTTCCGATGTCATGCAGTCAGCCATGCGCGATGGTGCCTTGGAAGAAGCGTCCGCAGATGACGTCTCGGAAGAAGCCGGGGAGAAGGGCGAGAAGGTCAATGTCCCTCTCAGCCTCCAGTATGCAGCTTTCCTGGAGTTATTGAAGTCGTCAGATATCGATTATCAGAACAACGACAAATCAAAGATCATAGAGCTTTTCTGCGCTATCACCGGACGTAGTGTCGACTATGTGAAGCGCGTTGTCTATCAGGGATGCAATCTCTCAAGGAAGAATAAGACACTGATTTCTCGCATCAACAGCGCTTTTGCAGCGCTAAAACTGCCAATTTCCATCGATTTCGGTCATTCTTACTAAATATCTTACCGTAAGACTTACCGTAATACCACACATTTTCCACCATCTTTGCACCGTCCATCAGGAACTTGATCCTGATGGGCGGTGTTCTTTTACATTTTTCACATTTACATTTTCACTTTTACTTTATCATGTTTGAACTAAAGAAATTCCAGAGTGAGCAGTTCGGTCTCATTCGCACGATGGTGGATGACAAGACCCAGGAGGTGGTCTTTAATGGTAATGATGTTGCTTCGGCGCTTGGCTATACCAAGGCAGCCAACGCCATTCGTGACTATTGCAAAGGGGTCATCGATTTGGTGACCCCTACTAACGGAGGTCCTCAGAAGATGAAATACCTCTCAGAGCCAGACCTCTATCGTCTGATCATGGCTTCGAAGCTTCCTGATGCCGTGAAGTTCCAGGACTGGGTTTGTGAGGAGGTACTGCCTCAGATCCACAAGACCGGGAAGTACCAGCTGTATAAGGAGCCCGAAAGCGATGCAGTCATTCTCTCTAAGGCCATCCTGATTGCCTCAAAGCAGATTGCCCAGCAGCAGGCACTCATCGCAGCCAACCAGCCGAAGGTAAACTTCGCTGACTCGCTGCTGAGTCATAACCCGAGCATCAGCATGGCGCAGATGGCCAAGCTCATCACACAGAACGGCCACCAGATCGGCCGCACCCAGCTCTTCCAGGTCCTGCGTGAGCTCGGCTATATCTTCCAGCGCAGTACGCTGCCCATCCAGCGCTTCGTCAATGCAGGCATCTTCGAGCTGCATACCTCGCTGATCACCGTTCGTGGCCGTCAGAAGGAGGTCACCACCACCAAGGTCACCGCCAAGGGGCAGGAGTACTTCCTGCGCTACTTCAAGGAGAACTATTTATAGTATGAACAACATTGAACTATTACAGCAGGATATCGCCACTCACACCGCTCAGGATGTTTCCCCGCATCCTGAGTGGGATGAGATCCTGCAGCGGCTGGAGAAGTGCTT
>JAGHUA010000034.1 GCA_018065085.1 Candidatus Liminaster caballi
CCCACAAGGTATTTCCGTGGACAGAGACTTCGTGCAGGTGAGACGATGACATTTGACATAGAAAACGATGCTTGGGATTGGGCACAAGGTGATTTCTTTTGCGTGTTGGATAATAAAGGGCGTCAAGATCCAAGTCAGACTTGGGAACTGAAGATTCCAGAGCCAGCACCTGGTGAATGTAAAGAATGCCATGGAAGCCACAAATGTGCTTCTTGTGGCGGAAACGGCAAAATCCTTAACAGATATAACCACACATACGAACCCTGTACGGTGTGCCGAGGAACGGGTATCTGTCAGACATGTTTCATTCCTATGCGACATAATTCCCCTTCCAGCCCTATATACATGCCACAATCCGGCATGTCGGCAGGAAACGATTTGAGAAGAGCAGATCGAATTCGTGCTCAGATTCAAGAATTGGAACACAAGATATACCTACTTGAACAAGAGAATCTAAATATGCAACGTAATGGTCAAGATTACACCTTACGTTCAATATATAGCAACAACAATCAGTTGAAACATCAATATACGATGGAGATACTGAAATTACAGAACATGTTAAATTCGTTATAATATGAGTATTATAGGCACTATAATTCTTACTTCACCTGTTTGGGGGCGTGTAGCTGCTCATGAAATCAACAAATGGTTTAATGAGAGAGCTGAAGAAAAAGAAAGACGGAAGATACAAAAAGAACGAGAAGCGAGACAGAAAGCAATACCAAGACATAAAATCGCAGTTTTAGGGAACCAAGGAGCTGGTAAAACTTCTCTCTTATTAGCAATGGGCGCAAAAGTAAAAGACACCACAACATCAGGAACTTCTCAAATAGAATCGTACGATTCATTCAAAATATGGGTAAAGGATGAAGCACACATTATTGAGAAAGGCTATGATATTGGAGGAGGTGAAGAGTTTCTAAACACGACGGTAAATGGAAATACAAGACTACATAACATCGTGGTGTCTTGTGATAAGATTATCTATTTAATTGATATAAATAATATTCCAAAGAATGGCTATAACCAAACTTGGGATGATGATTTAGGTCGGTTAAGAATGTTGATGCATGAGGTAGAACATCATGGAGGAAATAAAAAAATTCAAGTGTTTGCTTCTCATGCTAAGGACATAGAATCTCAGGAAGGAACAATGAATGATTACATTTCATTGATGAAAGAACATACAAATGATCTTTATATCAAGGAACTTTTTGACAATATTATAGCAATTGACACTTCTGTTCGAGGAGATATAAAAAAAATCAAAAACATTGTTTTCGCATGAAAAATACAATATGGATTCAAACTCCAGAATCCTCCGCTCCAAATCTCTTGTCTATTGATGGCGTTTGTGAAAGATTCCAGTCTTTAGATAATCAAATACAAGCAATGGATTATTTGCTAAACTTTAGCAATAATACTATTCATAGATTATTCCTGTCTGAAAACTACAAGAAACAATTGATTCAAGAGTTAGGTTTACCTAATAACTTTTCTTTCTACAGTGATAGTTCTACACTATTTCTGCAAGGAACTTTGTCGTCACAGGATAAATATGGAAGAAATATTCCTTTTATGCTTTGGAGTAACTGTCAAGACATAAATGAGATGCTAGATCATCTAGAAAGAATATGCGTTGATAATAACTTAATGTTTACGCCAAAAGACAAAGAAAAGTATATAAAAGTTTCGTCTATCGTGAAGAAGAGGATGTATTCTCGTGTATTGTTATTTCTTTTTATTGTAGCATTTGTAATAAGTTGTTTAATATGGAAAATTTGTTAAGATTGCAGAAATCAGTTGTAAGGGTTGATACATCGGAGAATGCAAATATGATTAAGTATATGCCAAAAGAGCAACGGCAGAAGCTTGACCCCAACATTCAAGTTGTTTCCTCTGATTATGTCACAGAACTTAGAAAAAACAAAACAATATCAATTCCAACTAGAATCGATATTGGAGATATATTAGTGCTTCATCCTTTTGTTCCAAATAAGTATGTGCTTATTCAAAATTTGATAGACGAAACATATGGCACATTATATTCTTGTATAAGCGGAATTGCAAGATGTCTTGGGGCGACAATGATAGAATGGTCAAAATCCGTTTCTATTTTGGGAGAAAGAACTTTAGACGGAGAAGGAAAATTGCAAATTGGTCCATATGCTCAATTAACAGCCAATGCACACTCTAACGACATGGTATCTCATCAATCTGAAGAAAGTAAGAAGAACTTTTTTATAACTGATGGAGTTTTGTCATTGGAGGAAAAAAAAGAAGATTATGTAAGGGCTTGTCAAAAGGCTGAAGAATATGGCTTGGCAGACCATAATGACATTAAAGAATTACTCGAAGGGAGAAACCCTAATAACAAGAGACAGATTCTAACAAAAGAGGTAACACTCCATATGATTAGTCAAATAAACAATTCTTTTGATGCGGCATTTACTTTAACTTCTTTGGGAGAAGTATTTAGCATAGGCGCCAGTGTAAAAGACATAATAAAAAAATGTCAAGATATAGAATACAAATATGTTATTCATTTTGAAGAAATATTGCCATTAGATTCTATAAGCAAGATAGAACCACCATCAGAATAAATTATTCAAGACAAATCAAGTAAGTGTATGTACGTATAGTGGTTAAACTTCTCGCAATTGGCAAGTAATTTTTATCAATAATAGAATTTATAGAGAACTAAACTACTAATACAATCAAATAAATGTTAGTTGTCAACAAGTATAAATTTAAACAAATGAATATAGAATTAAACAATTTTCCATTGAACATTCTAAATGAAGATGCTTCAAAATCGATATTAAACCAGATCGGAAATAACATAAAAAAAACACATGAGAATGACTCTGAGGTGATTGAAGTTATATTTGCTGGTTTTATGGGTAAAATATTTAGTGCAGGTCCAATTGTTTTTGTAGATAATGCAATAAACATGATAGATGAACGAAAAGCCCGTAAGTGTTTATCTGATTTGATTACATGCCAAGCAGACCGAGTATCAAAAAATCCAGCCACCTTCCTTCAAGAAGTTCAATTAAACCTTATGATAACAAGATGTGTAACAGATTATATGCAATCCGTGGATAGTAGGTCTGCAGGAAATGCTGTTAAAAGTCTTGGGAAGCTGGCTATATCACTAATAAGATTACAAAATCCGTTAAAAGCGTTTGTTGAGTCTGCGATAGAGAAAAATAAAAAATTCAATAGCATTGCAAATTTATATCATATTGCGTTTTTGTTACATCTGTTAAAGACAAACTCATTATTTGAAAATGAGGTTAAAAGCTTGATTCACGAAACAATGTGTACAAATTGTACTTTTGATGAGGAAAGACCTAATCTGTTTAAAGATATGCCCTCAAAAAGCCTATATGAGAACATGAGAATTCGCCTCAAGGATATATTATTTATTTCCAAGAAAATTATAAATTTATATGACCCCTTTGTCAAGGAATATGAAAAGAACATAAAAGTCAAAAGTAAGGAAGAATAGTAAAATACACGGCAAGAATACCAGCGGATAGATGAATAATAATTCTTTTGAACAATTAGCAATAGATGTGCAAAAAAAAGATGTTTTTGCCATTTCTTTAATGGGCGTATATCAAATTGATTACGGAAGAACACAGGAAACTGTGGATAATGGTCTTTATTTATTAGAGTATGCGGGACATGGTAAAAATTGCATTTGGTCTAAAAATATATTGTTTGGGTTAAGAGGAGGAGAATTAGAACAACCCGTTTCCAGACATGTTATTGTTGAGTCTGATGCATTAGAGCAACTTAGGATATACGCAGATAGTGGTAACATGTGGGCTATGACAGCGTATGGCAACCTCCTTTATACAGGTTATTCTAACCCACAAAATAAAGAAGAAGGGGCTAAGTATTTGAACATGGCCGCTGATAGAATGTGCTATCTCGCATTGGAGTTGATAGAGGATTATGGTATTACACGTGAACCTCAGCCAACCTTTGGTAAAATATACGACGCCCTGAAGAATAAGGACTATTCAAAGTTCTGGTTAAAATAGGAAGACTCTCATGATAGGAAGTTCAATAATAAAACAGTTTGTTGTAAATCTAAAAAACAAAATACAATATGGTCTGACAGATCAAGAATGTATAGAAGGAATTGAAGAGATCTGTTCCTTCTTTGGCATTCCAGTACCTGTATTGATACAGAACGTTACGAACGATCCAGACGGTTGTACCTGTGTTATTAACAAAGATAGAAGCACCTTGCACGATGACATTCTCCATTACAACCTAAAAGAGCTCAAATCATTGGGTGTGTCTGAAAAATTAGGTTTCATGGCGGTTATGACTCATGAATGTGCTCATCGTGTGTTTCAAGACTATTCATTTCCAGGACCAGACAACGGGCAATGGGAAAAAGAAATGGTAGCAGATTATTTCATGGGCATAAAGATTGGATTATCTGGATGGGATGTGGCACCTGTCATCAATGCCCTTGCAAGAGCTAATGGTGCAGGTTCCCACCCTGTTGGCAAAGTAAGAGAAGAATACATTCGTTATGGTATGTTCGAGGCTCGCCGTCACATAATTCAGAGAAGAAAAGGAACAATACAAGAATACCTTGATTTATTCCTTGAATACAGAAGAACTCACTATAAGGAACTTAGAGAAGCAGAATTGAAGATTTATTAAGTTATCAGATATGCCAAGTAAAGAATACATGTACTCATCAGACTTTGCTACTTTTATGAAGTGGCAAAGACGTGAGTGTGCCAATATCTTTAATGTGTTCTTTCAAGACACCAACATAATAACTGAAGAATGTATTCAGAAAGAGCTTGTTTTCTTATCAGATTTATTTGGGTTAAGTACTCCCGATATTAGTTTTGGTAGCGATGCTCCATTGCAGGTAGAGCTTCCTTCTTCCTCAAAGGATTCTACGACTCGCATCAAATGCAATATATGTAAGCTTCAAGAATGTGGCTTTAATAACAAGGAAGCCGTTGTAGCATGTCTATGCCATGAGCTAAGCCATATATATTCCTTAGGTCAAAGTTATGGATATTGTGAGAATGAACACTGGGAAGCCGAACTCTATGCGGATTTCATGGCTTCGGCCATCATGACCATGTTGAATGCAGCCGGTGGTAAATACCGATACATAATAGGTAATGGAATAGCAACAAGGACTCACCCATATGGAGAAATACGCCAAAGATTCGCGATGGCAGGACGAAAATTCGCTTTATCTATGTCAAAAGGGGCCACGATTAATCTGGAGGACATAGAAGGGGAATATCTTTTGTTTCTCCTAACAAATACGAAAGAAATAAACACATATCTGCAGGAACACAAGTCTGAGATTAATCATGCCTTTGATTCAAATGAAAGTTTGGAAATAGATTATATGAAATATCAAGACACCAACTTGATTAAACAGTATTTGCTAAAACAAAAAATATGATAAATAAATTCAAGTTAATAAATCACCCTGTATCTTATACTTCAAATGAAAAGATTGGAGTAATACATGCTGTAGGAGCAGAACAATCTGCAGTAAAACAAATGAAAGAGGCGTTGTCTCTTATGGACTCTTCAAAGATGCTGTTCCCTTATAGAATAAATGCAGAAGATAATAATCTTGAAGATTTCAACAGGGGACTTTACGTTTATGTCACAAATATTCTTACCAAAGAGGTTTACCTAGCAAAGGCTATTTGTGATGATAAGGTACTTGCCTCAGACATGGCAAAGTTCATAGTTTCTATAGAAATTGACCTTAAGAGATTGCTGGCACATAACATCAGATGCCTTGCCGTCAATTCTCCAGAATTGTGTTCAAAGCTCCTCACATCTATCTATGTGCCCAGGCAGAACGATGATATATGTATAGAACACGATTATTCTACCCAAACGGCTTTGGGAGTTGTACCTGCATCTTCAATTGCACTTGAGAACTCGAATGAATTCCTTCTGGTATCTAAGTTGGTATTGGGTGATGAAGCTTCAGAAGACAATCTTATCGAAAACTTCATTAGCCTATGCAATGCAATATACAATAAAGACGGCGATCCAGAGAAATTGAAGATGGCAGAAAAAATAGTGGAAAAATTATTGAAGAACATGTGCAGCACAAGTGAAGCCAAGATGGTCAACTTTGTTCGTGAGAGATCAGAGGATCGAATGTTCTTTAAGAATTTCGTATATGAATGTCTCGATCCAGAGCAGCTCGCCACTAAAGCACAAGTGACAATCTATGTAAAGAAAAAGATGAAAGATGAAGCTGTGTCAAAAAATCAGGGGCATTATCGCTTCTTTACAGAAAAAGGAGGTGTTCATAAACCTTTAAAATTCGGTCGGGAACTTAGCAATGTGTATATGCTTATGTATCTCATCGATCATGTTAAGCAACCTAATCGCAAACAACCTATTAATTTGAAGGTCAATATCGAGGAGTTTAAAAGATTGTATTATGATCTGTTCAATGGAATCCGCGATGCAAAAGATATAAATCATATTGTCAAAGAATACTTCCATAGACAAGATAAATCCGGGAACTTCAGATCTGGACGTAAAAGTGAGTATTTAGATGCAATCCGTAAAACTATGCAAGAACAATTTGAAGAATATAATGAAAGTTATCTGCCATATATAATGACAGGAAGCACTCATCTTCATGTTCCTATTGATAAAATAGTATTTGAAGATGACATAAAAGAGGCTCTATTGGGTTATAATTTCATATAAACTTTTTTGGCAACCCAAAACTGAGTATGAATACGATAACATTCGTACCTTTGCAGGCGAGAAGTTAAACAAACAAGACTTCTCGTCTTAAATTTTATCAATAAGAGCATGAATAAAATACAAAATAAAAATTTAACAAACATCAAAGGCAAGAATGACCATATTCTCGATAGATTGTCCATCAATCATTGTCCCTATTGTCATGCCGAAAAACAAGATTTCGTTGCTGTGCATTTCAGAAGTCCACAATGGACATGGCTGCATTTATGTGGCAGGGAGGGATATACAATAATCTGTGGCAAATGCAGAAATGAAATTAATAGGATATTAACGACGATGAACTAAACACTAACCAGATATAATATTACTACTTATGAAAATAAAATATGCTACAATATGCGAAAAGGGGAAACGCACAAACAATGAAGATAAGGTTAAAGTAATCGATATGCAAGATAAAAACCGTTGGACGGCAATAGTATGCGACGGTTTGGGCGGTCACAGCCTGGGAGATGTGGCCAGCGAGATTGCAATCAACACTATTTCTAAGTACTGGGTAAGAAATATAAATGTAACTGATAGTAAAGAAAAGGTAGTCAAAGCTTGCGAGGAAGTATCTGTTTCCATTGATATAAAGTCATCAGACTTAAATCATTGCGAAATGGGAACCACTATGGCAATGATTAGCATAGAAAATGATATTGCTACCATAGCACATATTGGAGATAGCCGATGCTATCTGATCAGAAAAGGACATTGTAACAACGGTGGCAATCTGATAAACTCCGAAAAAGACAATATCGTATATCAAACGGAAGACCACCATCGACCTAATTGCGATATACTCTCAAGATGTTTTTTCTCATACAAACCTGAAGCCGCAGTACCTGATGTAGTTCAATTTAAAGTTAAACCTGATGATAGGATACTCGTATGTACCGATGGACTTTATAATAGTGTATGGCCACATGTCATAATAGGTAGAATGATGGATGACAAGAGTGCAGAGACGATCCTGGATACATTTGCATTCCTTTGTGAGAAATTCAGTAATGACAACTATTCTGGTATTATGGCAATTGTTGAAGAAGTGTGATATAAGAATTACAGAAAGATGAAAGAAGATATTATAGAAACTTTTGCCAATTTAGGTTTTGCCGTTGACCATTTAGAAGAAGGCATACTTGCATTCTTCTTTGAAGGAATCCGTATGGTTATGATGCCAAATGACGACGAAAATTTATTGGTTTTAGCCATTCCTTGTGTAGCTAACAATAGTCAACTCACGAAAGAAAATATGACAAAAATAATGAATGTTGCCAATTATGAATTACGTTTTACGAAATTGTATACTCCTAATGGAAAAGATGTATGGATATCGTATGAATACAAGATTCTTGAGGAAAAATATGACCTTGAATTGATATTAACGCATATGATACAATATCTTGCCCTTGGCAAAAACTATCTCGACAAATTGATTTGCTCAGTGTATAAGACCAATCATATGGAAAAAAATCCTAATGACCAAATAACATAAGAAGATATTCATGGAAAAGAAAACATTAATAGTAGAAACTCTGAAAGATCTAGGCCTACGCCCAATATTGGAGGGAAATATGGTAACTTTTCGTTATCAATTAAAAAATATATTTTGTATAATAGATGATGAACCGGATGACTACATTTGCTTATTCTATCCAGATTTCTACGAAGTTTCTGCCACAGAAAAGATTTCGGCACTATATGCTTGCAATAAAGTTGCTAAAGATATTCGGCATGTCAAAGTATATGTTGATGACGATATTGAATTTATAAGTGCATCATCAGAGTTCTTTTTCAATTCTAAAGAGTCTTTGAAGTTAGGGATAAAAAACGGATTAGAATTGTTTGGAATAATAGGGACATGGATAGTTCAAGTCCTCACCGAATTTAATTCAGATAAAGATATACTACCAATATCAAAGTCTTCGGATGACGAAGAGCAACGATAAATTGGAATCACAAAAATATATTAATACACAAATTAAAATCAAAATGAAAAATATAACATCTAAATTGTTTTTTACTGTAATTTGGAAAGGCATCTGCCAAGTTATGAACTGGTTCTTTGGACTTTTCGGTTATAACCATGACAGCAAGTTTGCAAAGTATGCATGGAGAATATTCTCTACCAGCGCTGCTGTTGTGATGGTTGTGTTCGCATGCGCGACCATATATGAAAAGTATGAAAGTTTCATGAAAGACTATAAATATGCTAAGCATATAGAACTAAGAGACTGCGAATATGTAAGCCGTACTATCGGATATATTCCTGACTATACAGGATCTGATGGCTATCTAATTGACAAGCAGGATGGAAGAAAGGTGTTGAAAGGTATAGACTGGATTGCTATGCCACTTGGCAATGACTCTTTAGTTTGTTTCTCCAATGGGTTAAAACGAGGGTACTTTAACAAAAATTCTGGAGAAGTTGCCATTACGGCCAAATACACTCACGCATGGGTGTTCTCTGAAGGTATTGCCAGCGTTGAAGAAAATGGATTCGTCAAATTCATTGACTCAAACGGCAATATAGCATTTGAACGCACATTTATCTTCAATCCAAAAAATGACGGATATGTCTTCCATGGCGGCTACTGCATTATTGATGAAGATAATGATAACAAGTTTGGCCTGATAGATGCCAATGGCATCACTGTTCTTCATGAAGAGTATGACAATATAAGCGTTTCCGATGATTACCGATACTGGATTCTAACCAAGGATAGCAAACAAGGTCTTATTGACAGGAATTTCAAAACTATAATTCCAATGATGGAATGTAATATCTATGTATTCGATGATGGCATAGACGTGACAATGATGGACAATACGATGAGGAAATACGATCTTCAGGGCAATCTCATTGATGACTTCTATATCACTGACTTTGAATATATGGAGTATGAGCTGGAAGAGACATGCCAATTTATAAAGAAAAGGTACAACGAATTTGAGGGAGAATATGAATATATTCGCAGTAACGATCATAAGACCGCAAGAGCTCATTTGGCCAAATACACGGCAGGTAATGGCAAGGAAGGGCTTATAACACAGGATGGACATGTGGTAACACTTCCTAAATATGAGTATATTGATGCCATAGGATTTGATATTTACCTCTGCACAGTATGCCACAGGGATAAAGAAATATTGAATGGCAAGGGTCAAAAAGTGAAATAAGTATTTATCAGGTATATTTATCAATAACTATCATGCAACAATGAAGATAAAAGAAACTAGTGTGACACAAACACAAATTGATGATATATCAGAGCTTGTATTACAAGCAAACAAATATGTTGGACGTAATCCGTATGATGTTCTGTCTGTAATTACTGGTAAATCAGGTGTTATGTATCAGGGGTGGGAAGACCCAAGCGTAGGCTATAAAATATTTTTCCAGAACTTTTTTGAGAAAATATATTTAAAAGAGCAGGTAAGGAACTTCCAACATATACTTATCACCATCGGCGTGAGTGATTCTGTTCCTCTGATGATGACTGACATAGGTATTTTGAGCGCATTTGTTGATAATTTACCTCCTGAAATTAATGCGATGTGGGATGTCATAAAAAATAATGAAGAAAACAGTCTCACCATCACTGTACTCTGTACAAATGATGTTTAACTAACAAACAATAATATGAAATTACGATTATGACTATGCTGAAACTTAAATTAAAGAAAAATATAATACCATGGCTTAGGGATCAGTTATCAAGACCCAAATGGCCACTAAACTTCTTTATAACAGGAAACGCCTGGGCTTCATTCTCAATAAACTCGCACATTCGACGAAGCAATGGAGAGCCCAAGATATCCTATCCGACAAAAGAGGCAGCACTAAAAGTAGCAGAGAAAATGAGCAAAAAATACGGCATGCATTTCTCTGTATATAAATGTTTGTACTGTGACGGATGGCATTGCGGCAAGAATAAAGAGAGCAAAAAAATCTCAGACATAATTGAAGCAAATATGGCTTTATCTCCATTGTCCATATATTATGAGCCTTCATGCCCTATTAGATATGGATGGAAAGGAAATGTAAAGTCTATGTCTGAGATATTGCTGCATATTAAGGATGAAGAAATATACTTGGACAAAACGCATAATAATATCTCTGACGCTCTCCTTCAATTCTTCATATCTTGTTCTGAATTTAGAAAAAGATTGCTTGATGAAGCTGAAGAGCCAATTGTTCGCAAAGAACTCCAGATGTCCAAACTCACTCAAAACGTAGCAGATCTCTACTTTACGCAAATATCAGCGTTCAGAAAAACAGTCATCAAACTTGTCAATGCCAAATCTTCTGCATATATGTCATATCTTTTTGAAGCAATAGAAACTGACTACATGATGCAAGACTATGTCTGGCGCGTTACTGGAGGACGAGAAGGACGTGCATTTGGAATGGTAAAGAAGGTGAGCTTATTCAATGAAGAAAAAATGCACCTGGCCAAAGATGTCATCACATGGTATAAAGAAAAAAGAATGTGCGTCATACCCACTACAGGAAAGGCTGACTTAATAACACCCGCCTCATTTTTGGGCTTCAGTGGAGAGTCAGCCATGGGAGAATCTTTTGCTATCTGCCCAGAAACGTTTGAAGATGGTTACATAGTTCTAAAATGTGACAAATGGCAAGACGATGATTTTCCGCCCAAGATTATTGAAGAGCGTTGTAGTGGCATTAAAGTTGTGTCTATCAACGCTGACACCATAGTTCTTACGCTGGATCGTTCTGCACTCAAAGACTCTCTCGTATTCGGAAATAATATTCTCCATACCTCCGAAACTGGAGAGTATGTGGTGGCCATATCTGAGGCAGGAGAATTTGTTGTAGAAATATATTATCGTAAGTCAATGGATGCATCGGAATCTGAAGATATACGCGTTTTCGCCTATAACTTCTGCTGTAAATAACAAAAAAATACCGAGGGGAGAACCTCGGTATTTGATTTTGAAAGAATCAGCGAACGTACATCATCTCAGCTGCTTCTTTATATGCGTTGCAATAGGCCTTGCCCATGCGACGGATTGCATATACTGCATTTTTTACCGTTTTCATAACCATTTTTGTTTTGCGATGGATTGGTTACCATCTGTTACACAATACCTTAAACAATAACTTAATTTAATCTCGGAAGATTCATCATCTCCGGTTTTGCTGGTGCAAAGGTACGTGGTTATTAGCAATACACCAAATATTTTCACCAATATCGCACAAAAATCGGTCTATGACGCACAAAAAATATCAGTTTGCAAATCATAATTTACAAATGGAATATAAACAATGTGCAACCTATTGCACAAACATCATAATTTCCAGTTTTTGATGCGATCCATTGCCTCCTTGGTTGCCTCATGTGTGGCAAAGGCTGTCAGGCGGAAATAGTTCTGACCCGAAGGACCGAAACCGACGCCAGGTGTTCCGACGACACGGCACTCGTCGAGCAGACGGTCGAAGAACGTCCATGAGTCGAGCGGAGTCTTGATCCAGACATACGGGCTGTTGACACCGCCGAACGCAGGGATTCCGATGCTCTCGAAGGTCTCCTTCATGAGTTTGGCATTCTCGCGATAATAGGCAATGTTCTCCATAATCTGAGCACGACCCTCAGGCGAATAGACAGCCTCTGCCGCACGCTGAACGATATACGGCGTACCGTTGAACTTGGTCGATTGACGGCGGTTCCAAAGCTTGTTCAATGCCACAGCCTTGCCATCCTCGGTATAGGCAACAAGATCCTTTGGAACGACGGTGTATCCGCAACGCAGACCTGTGAAACCGGCTGTCTTGGAGAACGAACGGAACTCGATGGCACACTGACGCGCACCTTCAATCTCGAAGATAGAGTGAGGGACATCGTCCTCGGTGATGAAAGCCTCGTAGGCGGCATCGAAAAGGATGATGGCCTTCTCCTTCAGCGCATATTCAACCCAAACCTTGAGCTGGTTCTTGGTGAGAGTTGTGCCAGTAGGGTTATTTGGGAAGCAGAGATAGATGACATCTACATGCTCGGTAGGCAACGAAGGTACAAAACCGTTCTCCATCGTGCATGGCATATAGCAGATGCGATTGAAGCGCACACCGTCCCATTCACCGGCACGGCCACCCATGACATTCGTATCGACATAGACCGGATAGACAGGATCGGTCACGGCAATGACATTCTGAACGCCAAGAATATCGCCGATGTTGCCGCAATCGCTCTTGGCTCCGTCGCTCACAAAGATCTCGTCAGGCTCGATGTCAAGGCCACGGGATTTAAAGTCGAAATTGCTGATAGTGTCACGCAGAAAAGCATAACCCTGTTCGGGGCCATAGCCATGAAAGCCCTCGGCAGTAGCCATCTCATCGACAGCCTTATGCAGCGCATCTATGACAGCTGGCACGATAGGACGGGTCACATCGCCAATGCCCATCTTGATGATCTTTGCATCGGGATGCTGCTCCTGATACGAACGAATACGGCGAGCCACCTCTACGAAGAGATATGACTCGCTTACCTTGGTAAAATTAGTATTTACGTACGCCATAACATCAAAAGTTTAGAATTTACGGCGCAAAGATAGCAATAATTTACAAAATAACCAAATATTTTGTCATTTTTATTGCCATTCCATAGTTCCAGAGAACACTTCGGTAGCAGGACCTGTCATAAAGACACAATTTGTGGCCTCATCCCAGTTCAAATCGAGCGTTCCGCCATTCAAGTCGAGCTGTATGTGACGGTCGGTCTTGCCATTGAGCACGCAAGCCACAAGTGTGGCACACGATCCGGTGCCGCATGCCCAAGTCTCGCCGCTGCCTCGTTCCCACACCCTCATACGCGCGTGCGTATTATTAATAATGTGTACGAACTCCGAATTGACGCGGGCAGGGAATGCCTTGTGATTCTCGTACTGCGGACCGAACTTCTCCAGTTCAAGCCCGTTGACACGATCGAGGGTATCGACGAAATACACGGCATGAGGATTACCCATCGACACAGCTGTACATTCAGCCGACACGCCCTCAACCTGTGGCAGACCGAGATTCATGGCCACACAGCGATCGGCGTCATCGCAAACCACAGGGATATCGGCAGGACGCAATATCGGTTCACCCATGTTGACCGTGACCTTTGCCACCTTATCGCCTGCCTCAAGTCCGCCGCTGATCTGTCCGAGATCGGCATAAGTATAGACTGTGAGCACCTTGACGCCTGCAAGTGTTTCGAGCGTAAACTCCTTCTTTCGGGTGAGTTTATGGTCATAGCAGTATTTGGCCACACAGCGCGATGCATTGCCACACATCTGCGCTTCGCTTCCGTCGGCATTGAACATACGCATACGGAAGTCACACGTCTCGCTCGGCATGATCAGCACCAGGCCGTCGCTGCCGATGCCGAAGTGACGATCGCTCACAAACTGCGAGAGACGTTCGGGTTCGGCTACATGCTGTTCGAAGCAGTTGACATAGACATAGTCATTGCCGCAGCCGTGCATCTTTGTGAATTTTATTGTCATAATGTTTTCAAAAAAGGCCTCGCAACGTCAGTCACGAGGCCAATTATCAATTGTCAATTATGAATTCTGAATTGCGAATTCCAAATCACTTCTTAGCCTCCTTCTTGCCCATGAGAGTATAGGCAGTAGGAACAGCGAGGAAGATTGTTGTCAATGGGTCAACAACAACACCGAGCAGCATAGCGAAGATGAAGCTCTGGATTGAGGCACCACCGAAGAAGAAGATCACAATCAATACGAGGAGTGTAGAGATTGAGGTATTCAATGTACGTGGCATTGTAGCGTTCAAAGCCTCGTTGACAACATTGCCGAGATCCTTGTTAGGATAGAGGTTGTGTACCTCACGAACACGGTCGAATACAACCACGATATCGTTGATTGAGTAACCGATAACGGTAAGGATGGCGGCGATGAATGCCTGGTCGATCTCCATTGAGAACCACATCAGCGATGGCAACAGGCAGTAGAGGCCGAGGATCACGAGCACGTTGGCTGCAAGACCTGCGATGGCAGCTACAGAGAATGCGATGTTGCGGAAACGGAGGAGGATATAGAGAGCGATAACGATGAGAGCCACGATGATGGCGATGATAGCGCCGTTGGTGATATCCTCAGCGATTGAAGGACCTACCTTCTGTGAAGATGGGATGTAGGTCTCGTTGTTGAAGTCAGCGAACTCGCCGTTAGCATAACCGAGCTGCTTGCCAGCCTCGAAGATTGCCTTCTTGACGGTAGTTGTTGCAACCTCATCGTCAGCTGCGTTAAGATCGAAGTTAGTGGTTACACGAACCTGGTTGGCGTGGCTGATGGTGATAACCTTGATTGTAGCATCGCCGAGAGTCTCGTCAGCCTCAAGAGCCTTCTGGAGATCTGTGGTGCTGACAGCCTCAACGTCGTTGAATGAGACTACAAAGTTGCGACCACCGGTGAAGTCGATACCCTTCTCAAGACCTGGCACGAACATGAGGACAACGCAGAGCAGTGAGATAA
Organism: Candidatus Liminaster caballi; assembly: GCA_018065085.1. Taxonomy (GTDB): domain Bacteria; phylum Bacteroidota; class Bacteroidia; order Bacteroidales; family UBA3663; genus Liminaster; species Liminaster caballi. The sequence goes on from JAGHUA010000034.1 coordinate 15,298, forward strand.
CTGCATAAACGATGCGGCTCTTCTTGCCAGCCTTAACGAAGTCGAAGTTCCAGTTGTTGAGGAACGAGAGGTTAGAGAGGGCACCTGTGAAGGTAACGTTCTTGAACCAGCCCTTGAGTGAGCTCTCGATGAAGATGCGGCTCAGGAAGACAGCTGAGATGAACGAAGTAACGATACCCCACATGAATGTGAACGCGAAGCCCTGGATAGGACCTGTACCGAACTTATAGAGGATGATACCAGTGAGCAATGAGGTAAGGTTGGCATCGAAGATAGCTGAGAAAGCGTTGCTGTAGGCAGCGGTAACAGCTGCTGGGAGTGCCTTGCCAGATGCAAGCTCTTCCTTGGCACGCTCGTAGATGAGCACGTTGGCATCCACAGCGATACCCATTGCCAATACGATACCTGCGATACCTGAAAGGGTAAGCACAGCGTGGAATGAGCAGAGGATACCGATGGTGAAGCATGCGTTGATGATAAGGCATGCATCAGCCACGAGACCAGCCTTGAAGCCGTAGAACAGAATCATGTAGATGAAGAGGAGCACGAGAGCCACGAGGAATGAGATCACACTGGCATCGATAGCCTCCTGACCGAGAGAAGGACCGACAACGTCCTCACTTACGATATTAACGGCAGCAGCCATCTTACCTGACTTGAGCACGTTGGCAAGGTCGGTTGCCTCATCGAGGGTGAAGTTGCCGGTGATGTTTGAACGGCCACCGTCGATCTGTGAGTTAACACGTGGAGCAGAGTAAACCATGCCGTCGAGCACGATAGCTACGCACTTGCCGATGTTGGCACCAGTAACCTTCGACCACTCGCTGCCAGCCTCTGGAGTCATGGTCATGTTAACTTCATACTGACCGGTGAGCTGCTGATACTCATGGTTGGCATCAACGATCATGTCGCCTACGATAGCATCAGAAAGGCTTGGCATGGTGTTGTCGTTGCCCTTACCCTTGAGAGCATAGAGCACGTAGTAGCTTTCCTTCTTGCCACCCTGTGGGTCGAAGCCCTTGACGCCCCAAGCCCAAGCCACACGGCGAGGGAAGCGGGCAGCCTGCTCGTTGAGCATCTGCTTAACTGCAGCTGTATCGCCAGCGTAAGCGAAACCTACACCGCCGAAAGCAGGAGTAAACTGGAACTTAGCGAAGAGTGAGTTTGACTCAGGAGCAACAGCTGTTGAGTCAGCAGCAGCAAGAGCAGCATCGAGAGCAGCGTCAGCCGAAGCCTCAGCGGTTGCCTCAACAGCAGCAGTCTCGGCAACAGCCTCAGTTGCAGCAGCGGCCTGCTCGGCAGCTACGGTGCGGGCGTTTGCCTCGATGAAGTATGACTGAAGTTCCTCAGCCTGATATGTCTCCCAGAACTCGAGGTTGGCAGAACCCTGGAGGAGCTTCTTTACACGCTCTGGTTCCTTAACACCAGGAAGCTCGACGAGGATACGACCGGCCTGCTCAAGCTGCTGGATGTTTGGAGCAACAACGCCGAAACGGTCGATACGGTTACGGAGCACATTGAATGAGTTGGCAAGAGCCGACTGCATCTCGCTCTTGATGATCGAGAGAACCTCTGAATCAGGAGTGTCCTTCTTGATCTTGTCCTTGAGCTGATAGGTGCTGAATACCTTTGCGAGTGTAGCGTTAGGATTAACCTCATGATAGTTCTTGCTGAAAACATCAAGGAACTCATCACCGCTCACTGCCTCAGCACCCTGAGTCTTAGCAAGAGCCTGAACGAATGTTGGGTCGTCAGCGTTCTCAGCTGCAAGCGACTTGAGCACATCCGATACTGAAATCTCGAGAATAACATTCATACCACCCTTGAGGTCGAGACCGAGACCGATCTGCTTCTCCTGGGCCTGCTTGTAAGTATCACCCATGTAAGTCCAGTTCTCAGCCAGAGAATCGAGGTAATACTTTTCCTTTGTCTCGTCACCAGCGGCTACGGCCAACTCCTTTGCCTCGTTCTCAATACCCTTCACAGCAGCGGTGAATGAGCACTGATACAAGCAAACGAGTGCGAGCAGCACGGCGAACACAGACACAAATCCTTTGTTTTGCATTTGTTTGTTGGTTTTTATTATTAATTTTTATAATTTGTTTGCGTATTCAAGCGGCAAAGATAGCAAAAAATTCGATAATTACCATAAAAAAATGCAAAAAAAGTAATTTTCACACTAATTTTATGCGTTTTTTGTATTTTTTACGTATCTTCGCGCCATGTTTAATACGAAAAAAGGTCATAAACTACATCTTCTGCCCCTTCTCGCAGGTCTTCTTGCGGTGGTTGCCGGATGCGCCAGTATCGGCAATCCCGGAGGCGGTCTCTATGACGAGACGCCGCCCGTTTTGCGACAGTCCGAACCGTCGGAAGGAGCCACAAAAGTGACCAAGCCACGCATCACCCTGCGCTTCGACGAGAACATCAAACTCAACAATGCGATGGAGAAACTCACCGTCTCTCCGCCACAGGAAAAAGCGCCTATCATCAAGAGCAATGCCAAGACCGTGACCATCGAGCTGCTCGATTCACTGCGTCCGAACACAACCTATTCGATTGACCTTGGCGATGCCGTTCAGGACAACAACGAAGGCAATCCGCTTGAAAGCCTTTCCATCCTTTTCTCGACCGGCGATCACATCGATTCGCTCCAGATCAGCGGCTATATGCTCAATGCTGCCGACCTGGAACCAATCACCGGTGCTTTCGTGGGCATTTACAAGATACGCGAGGCAGACGGAACTCCCGTCATGGCCGACAGTGTCACTGCCGAAAGTCTTGGCGACAGCATTTTCTTCAGCCAGTCATTCATGCGTTCGGGCAAGACCGACGAATATGGAGCCTTCCGCATCCTCGGCTGTTCACCGGGCATATATCGCCTCTATGGTCTGAAGGATGGCAACACCAACTACCGCTACGACCTCATCACCGAGGATATTGCTTTCTGCGACACCCTGGTTTCGCCGTCTGTTCCAGTACGTCCTGTTCCAGCTGATACGCTCACTTCGGAATCAGACACACTCAGCCAGACGCCTCAGGCAACAGCACCGGAAACACCGTCGCTCGTTCTCCTTTCGTTCAACGAGGGCAAGCTAAACCGCTATCTCGATGACTGCGCACGACCGGATTCTGTGCATATCAACATACGTTTTGCTGCACGCAATGACTCGTTGCCGCAGCTCTCGTTCATGTTGCCAGACAGCACTCTGATCGCTGCCGACTCGATTCTCATTGCCGAACCGAACCGCACATGCGACTCGCTTTCTTACTGGATACGCGACAGTATCTACTATTCTGCCGACACTCTCGCGCTTGTCATGACATACGCCTTCACCGACACAACGGGCTTCGACATCATGCGCACCGACACCATCAACCTCTACAAGCCTCAGACCTTTAAGGCTGCCGATGATTCGGACAACGGCAACGGCAAGAAAAAAGGCAAGCGCCGCAAGAAGAAGGATGCCGACGCAGAGGAAGATTCGGTCAAGGTCATTCCTACGACGTTCATGACCCTCCGTATGTTGGGAGGCACTAACCTCGACATCGGACACAAGCCTGTCATCGAGGCTTCTGCCCCACTCGGCGACATCAACCTTGAGGCAATCCGTCTCGAACGTCAGCAAAATGACACTCTGTGGACTGGAATGCCATTCCGTTGGGAAGCCGACAGCATCCATCCGCGCCGCTTCACCATCATTGCCGATCCTCATTTCTCGCCTGGCGAAAGCTACCGTCTCGACATCGACTCGGCAGCCATGCACAATATCTATGGACATCCGATTGATAAGCAGAAGATCACGTTCAAGGAGAAGAGGCAGGAAGATTATGCCCACCTTCTGATTAACATTGAAGGCATCTCTGAACATGCCTACGTGGAACTGCTCGATAAGAGCGACAAGCCTGTCCAGCGTGCAGAAGTCGTTGGCAATCAGGCTAAGTTCGTCCATGTCAATGCTGGCACTTACTACGCACGCCTTGTCATCGACAGCAACAACAACGGACGGTTCGATGCCGGCAATCTTGAGTCGCACATACAGCCTGAGACGGTCTATTATCTCAATGTCGAACTCCAGTTGCGTGCCAACTGGTCGGTCAGCCAGACTTGGGCTCCTAAGTCTGTGCCTCTGCTCGAACAGAAGCTCGACGCCGTCAAGCAGAACAAACCTAAAGAGAAAAAAGAACGTAAGAGCAAGAACGAGGAGTACCTCCGCAAGCTCGGCAAACTTTAAACTTTATCCACACAACCCACTCTTATCTGTAAACATCAACCATTCATTGACATGAAACAGATCTTAATCGCAATACTCACCGTATTCTGCCTCATCAACGCCATGCCAGCATTGGCTGTCACCAAAGCCAAGTCATCAGACAAGGTCGAATCGCTCAAATACGATGCCTATTATCATAAGGGTTTCATCTGGATAAAGGCCGGTTCTGGCGTCCTTACCCAATGGGACGAACAGACCGACGACGGCAAGAACCGCAAGCATGCACAGCTCTGCGGACGTACCCTCAGCATCGCCGAATCGCTCATGAAGGTGCGCGACACCCTTGAGTGCTGGTACAACCCGGACGTCCTGCCTATTGAATATGTCAAGAAGACCAATGAAGGTTCATATCAGGCCATCGAACGCAACTACTACCATATCTTCGACGACGGCAACCTCAAGGAGATCAGCGACGGTCTCGACCCAGCCGTCATCGACAGCACAAAGATTGATGTATATCGCTGGCGCAACAAGAAAGGCAACGACCGCAAGACCATCGTCAACGGAGGCGAGGCATACGACATGCTCACGATCTTCTACAAGATCCGCAGCCTTGACTTCGACAACATGGCAGCCGGCACAAAGCTCAAATACTATATCGTGTCAGGCATCAAAGGCCGCTGGATGAATGTCCACTATATGGGCAAGACCACCTGCACACTGCGTTCGGGCAAACAATACCCTGCCCACCGCATCGAGCTCACATTCCAGAGCAAGGACAGCGACAGCACACCACTTCAGGTCTGGCTAGCACAGTCGCCTGACCACCGACCACTCTCGGTGATCATCCAGCTCAAGCGAATAGGTTCAATCCAGGGCGAGATTGTTGAATAAATAATATTAGGCCAATTAGGCTAATTAGGCTAATTAGGCCAATTAGGCCAATTAGACCAATTAGTCCAATTAGACCAATTAGTCCAATTAGCCCAATAGCCCAACAGCCCAATTCCACCCCTCATGAACGATACCTACCTCACCATAGAAAAATCTGCTCAAGGACTCTACAAGGAGAAGATGAGCAAGTTTCTGGCTTTCGTCGAACCGTGTCGCACTGCTGACGAAGCCAAGGAGATCGTGTCGCTCTACAAGAAGGAATATTTCGATGCACGCCACGTCTGTTGGGCCTACATGCTGGGATCTGACCGTCTCACGTTCCGCAGCAATGACGACGGAGAACCTTCAGGCACTGCCGGCAAACCGATTCTCGGACAGATCAACAGCCTCAACCTGACAGATATCTGTGTCATTGTCGTCCGATATTTCGGCGGCATCAAACTTGGCACCAGCGGACTCATTGAGGCCTACCGCACAGCAGCAGCCGAAGCGCTCAATGCGGCAGAGATTGTCGAGAAAATCATAGAGGAGACCATCACCGTTCATTTCGGATATCCGCTCATGGGCGAGGCGATGCGTATCGTCAAAGAAGAGGGAGCCACAGTCCTCAATCAGGACCTTCAGCTCGATTGCCGCATAACACTGAGCCTGCGCAAAGCCGCAATGCCAAAGATGCGATCGCGATTTGAGAGTGTGTTTGGCATAAACATCATTTCTCCCTGATATCCACGCCCCACATCAGTTTCTGGCGTAGCGTATCGAAGAATGTATGTCCTTGGCGGCGCACAATTCCGACCTCATGTCCGGCACGGGTCAAGCGCAATGAGTATTCGGTGGTCAGATGCAACGGCAGACCGTCGATGGCAACAAGAAAAAGGTTGTTGCGGCTCTTAACCTTCACATCGATCACACCACAGTCGCGGATCACCAGCGGACGGGAAGTGAGCGAATGAGGAGCAATAGGCACAATGGCAAAGCAGTGTGACTGCGGTTCGAGTATCGGGCCTCCCGCACTCATGGCGTAGGCTGTCGAGCCTGTAGGAGTGGCAATCACGAGTCCGTCGGCATCATATTGGTTGAGCAGAGTACCGTCAATATAGACCGACACCGACACCATCGACGAAACGTCCCTCTTCAGCACTGCCACTTCATTGAGGGCAAAGCGCTGGAAAGACTGGCAACAGTCAGGGATCTCAAGATCGAGCAACGCACGACGCTCTATGTCATAACGCCCTTCGGTCAGCATCTTAGGCAAGACATCAGCAGCCTCGCTTAACTGCACATCGGCAAGAAATCCAAGTCGCCCGGCATTGACGCCCAGGATTGGAGCACCCGAAGTACCCACCTTGGCAGCCGTACGAAGGAATGTGCCGTCACCGCCAATGCTCAGAGCCATGTCAATGTCGTCGGCAGAAATATCGCTGCTATCGACAATCTCGATGTCAGACAATGGTCGGAGTATCTCTTTAACCTGTTCGCAGGCTTCGGGTTTGGCAGCGCCAAAGAGGGCTATCTTCATGTGCGTAGAGTATTTAGTGACAGGCGCAAAGATGGCGTATTTTTATCAATTATGCAAATATATAACTCAAAAAACATAAAAAAATGACAATGTTATCTTTAATATTCGGGTTATTGACACCTGGAGACACAACACAAGTAGGCACTCTTCTCACCGAAACCACAGCCAATGAAGACGGACTTAACTTCCTCGACATGGCACTCAAAGGCGGATGGCTTATGATTCCGCTTGTCATCCTTTCGGTCGTTGCCATCTATATTTTTGTCGAACGATATGTTGTCATTCACCGCGCCCGCAAGAATGCTCCATACTTCATGGATCGCATCCGTGAGTATCTGGCTGATGGCAAGACTGAAGCTGCCGTGCGTGTATGCCAGCAGACCAAGGCTCCATACGCAGCTATGATCGAGAAAGGCATCCTGCGCATGGGCAAGCCGACAGCCGACATCCAGGCTGCCATCGAGAATGTGGGCAACCTTCAGGTGGCTCAGATGGAAAAAGGCTTCACGATGCTCGCCACCATCTCAAGCGGTGCTCCGATGATCGGATTCCTCGGCACAGTTACCGGTATGATCCGCGCATTCTATGACATGGCACAGGCAGGCAGTGCAGCCGACATCACACTTCTTTCCAACGGTATCTATCAGGCATTGACCACCACCGTGGCAGGCCTTATCGTAGGCATCATTGCCATGTTTGCCTACAACTATCTGGTTGGCCAGCTCGACAAGGTTGTCAACGAGATGGAAGCCAAGACCATGGAATTTATGGACCTCATCGAGAAGAACTGAGACTATGCTTAAAAGAAGATCAAAAATCCTTGCCACGTTCAGCATGTCGTCGATGACCGATGTCATCTTCCTGCTGCTCATATTCTTCATGGTGACATCGACCATCGTGTTCCCGAATGCCATCAAGGTGCTGCTGCCTCAGAGCAAGCAGCAGACCTCGGCATCGCCTCAGGCACGTGTCACCATCGACGCTGACCTCAACTACTACGTGGCTTTTGGCAACGAGGCTCCATCGGCTGTTGCCATCTCACAGATCACACCTTGGCTGCAGTCGGTCAAGGACGAACACAATGACATGTTCGTCACTCTCTATGCTGACGAGTCTATTCCTTACAGCAAAGTGGTCGAAATACTTAACATAGGTGTCGAGAACGACTTCAAGATGGTGCTCGCCACCCGTCCTGTGAAATAAAAAAGACTGAAAACATTGGAAAACGATAACAAAAGCCGCATCATAGCCGTCACCGTCACGGTACTTACCCACGTGCTCGCGGGCTTGGTGCTCTGGCTCTCATATTTCGACACATCGGCATCGGTGGACGAAAGCGGTGTCCTGGTCATGGTCGGCGTCGATAATGCCGGCGACGGTCAGGAGATGCAATCATCGCCCGAGACCGATCTGCAGGCTCCCGATCAGTCTGCGCCGCAGGAAGCTCCAACGCCTGTACCCAACACTCCTGCCCCGACGCCATCACCCGTCACTGACTCCGAACCTACACTTACTCAGGACGATGCCGACGCTCCGTCCATTGCTGACCAGCAGGAGGAACTACGTCGCCAGAAGGAAGAGGAACAACGTCTTGCTGCCGAGGCTGAAGCTCGCAGAAAGGCTGAGGAGGAAGCCCGCCGCAAAGCCGAACAGGAAGCCAAACGCCGTGCCATCAACAGTCTGGTGGCCGGTGCACTCAACAACAACGGTTCCGGCGGACAGCAAGGTCTGCAAGGTTCGCCTGACGGCAATAGCGACACTGGCGCCACACAGGGTTCGCCAGGATATGGCGATTACGATCTTGGCGGACGCGGACTCATTGGCAGTCTCCCACGTCCGGAATTCGATAGCAACATCACCGGCAAGATTGTAGTCTATATAAGTGTAGATGCTTCGGGCACAGTCAAATCGGCCACCATCGGACAAGGCACGACAGTTTCAGACCTTGGACTTCGCAACGCAGCAAAAGCAGCAGCCCAGAAAGCACGCTTCCAACCCATTCAGGGCACAAGCGTCACTCCAGGTCGCATTACCTATTATTTTGATAGCAACAATTAATGATAAAAGGCATCGTAATCTCTGTCTCTTTGAGATTCCGATGCCTTTTTATTTTTTTACAAGTTATTTCTTCAGACTCTGTCAAGAACGGTCTGGATCAAATCGCGCATAGCAGTCTTGTAGTTCGGATTGCTATTGAGCGCCACACGATTGGCGACAACCGAGCAGACAGTCACAGCCTTATGGCCGAGCAGTCGGGCGAAACCGGCAAGAGGAGCCGACTCCATCTCATAGTTAGTGATGCGACGTCCATGATATTCAAACTGTTCGATGCGCTCATTGATATGCGGAGCGGCGATAGGCAGACGGAGCACACGGCCCTGCGGCCCATAGAAACCCACGGCAGAAATAGTCACACCCCTTACCATATTACTGTCGGCAGGAGTACCGTCGGCGTTAAGACCACCGCAGATGCGCTTCACCATCTCAGGATCGGCTGCCACAACATACGGAGCTGCCGCCTTGCGCGGATAACCAATGAAATGTGTCAGTTCGCGTTCGAAATCGAGGTCTGAGACAGAATCCCGGCCTGCATACCAGTCGAGAACACCGTCAAAACCGATGCTATACTCACTCACGATGCTCGTGCCGCATGGCACATTCGGCTGAAGACCGCCACATGTTCCGATGCGCACCATCTCCAGTGTGCGGTGCTCATCTTTTATCTCGCGCGTCTTGAAATCGATGTTTGCCAATGCATCGAGTTCGTTGACCACAATGTCAATGTTATCCGGACCGATGCCATGGCTCAGCGCAGTGATGCGCTTGCCTTTGTATGTACCGGTAATGGTATGAAACTCGCGACTTGTCACCTCACATTCGCGGCTATCGAACAATGAGGCAATCATATCTACTCGACCGGGATCGCCACACATGACGATCTTGTCGGCCAACTGCTCTGGACGCAGATGCAGGTGGAAGCAACTTCCATCAGCGTTAATAACAAGTTCTGATTCGGCAATCATGATATTTTAGGTTTTAGGAGACTATTAGGCTAATTAGGCCAATTGGGCCAATTATAATTTGGCCAATTATAATTTGGCCAATTATCCCAATCACTTCTTAGCCTCCAGGTTTCTGTATGTTTTCTGCTCTGAGTGGAGCTGGTCGATGAGCTGCAGCTCACGCTTCTCCTGCTGGAGGATTATGGTACGCAGTTCCTTGCGACGCTTCTCAGTGGCAGTGCGCCACTCGGCACGCAGGCGATCCAGTTCCTCGGTCAGAGTATGCAAAGTATTCTCGGTGTGCAATGATTTCTCGTATGCCTCACGGGCCTTGGCGTTCTTAAAGTCGTCGATGCTCGTATAGACCAGATTGTCGTTGATCGGGATGCGAACAATCTCCTTGACCTCGACAAACTGAGGCGCGTTCATCACCTCGCTTACCAGATTGGCATAACCCTCAGCATTGATCCATGTGTCGGCAATCGAACTTACACGTGCACGCTCGGGACTGCTTTCGTCAAGATACTTCGGAGTCTCATCGACAATAAACAGATATACGCAGACCATGCCTTCCGACGCATTCCTGTCGGTAGCCCACCAGCCCACCTGATGAGTCTCGTCGATGGCAAGCATATAGTCATTGTATGGCGAGTTGAACGGCATTCCCATACGTTCAGGCGTATAGTATGAGTTGCTCTCGGCATTGAAGTGAGTCTTGTAGATATCGAAACCGCCGAAGCCAGGAGTGCTGTCGCAGGCAAAGAACAGGGTCTCGCTGTCGCTGCGCAGGAACGGATAGCACAGACGGCGCGTACCGGCATCGATCGATTCCACTGCCTGCGGTTCGCTCCACTCGCCGGCAAAAAGATGAGTCTCATAGAGATGATAGCCGTCCTCATCCTGAGCGGCAAACATACGGTAGTCGGCAGCCTGGTTTTCAAACACAGCTGCGTCGCCACTGCCCGTGAGCTGCACGATGTCGCCGCCGCATGACTGTGCTGTCAGCATCCTACCCGACTCGCTTCCCAGCTTGTAGTGGGCAAAGAAAACTTTCTTAGGCACCATCATACTGTCAATGATCACCACATCCTGCACATGGTTCACGGCCTTCAGTCCTAACTGGCATTCGGCAATGATGCTGTCGGTGCGCGGAATCCACAGCGAACCTTTCGACATCTTGGTTTTGTATTTCTCAAGGGCTTCGATGGCTCCCTCGAAATCGTAGAGATGCTGGCGGCTGATGCCCAGATACCAGAGCGCGCCCGATTTGTTGTTCTTTGCGCCGAACTCAAGGTATGGGATTGACTCCTCGTATGCTCCCGACATACACAGAGCCTGTCCGAAGAACTTGTTGCAGTCAGCATTCTTAGCATTTGCCGACTGCTGCATAAGTGTGCGATATGCAGCGATAGCCTTGGCGTAGTCGCCGTCAGTCACATATTTTTTTGCTTCCTGCACAGTCACCGCCATACAGCTCATGGCCGTCATGCTGAGTGCAAGAATTAGTAGCTTGATTCTGTTGTTCATGCTGCAAAAGTACGAATAATTATTATAAAAGCGGCAAAATTAACAAAGTTTTTAATAAATAAACGAAAAAAAGCGGCATTCATGTTCATTTTAGCCATATTATTAGTATCTTTGCGCACGATTACAATAATGATTATGCCATCCGCACCTACGCTCATGAAACAGAATCAAGCCACCACCGGCCATCGTTGTCTGGTCATTATCCCTACCTACAACGAGAAGGAAAACATCGAAAGCATCATACGCTATGTATTCGGTCTGAGCCATCCGTTCGACATCCTTGTCATTGACGATGGTTCGCCCGACGGCACAGCCGGAATTGTCAAAGGTCTGCAGGGCGAGTTCGCTCAGCTCCACCTCATCGAGCGCAGTGGCAAGCTCGGTTTGGGCACAGCCTACATCACTGGCTTCAAGTGGTCCATCGAGCAGGGCTATGACTACACATTCGAGATGGATGCCGACTTCAGCCATAATCCCGATGACCTCATACGTCTCTATAAGGCATGCAGCGAGGACGGAGCAGATATGTCGATCGGTTCGCGCTATGTGACCGGTGTCAATGTGGTCAACTGGCCTATGGGACGAGTTCTCATGTCATACTACGCATCGAAATATGTGCGCATCGTCACCGGAATGAAGGTGCACGATGCCACCGCAGGCTTTGTGTGCTATAGCAACCGACTCCTGCGCAGCATGGAACTCGACAAAATCCGTTTCAAGGGTTATGCCTTCCAGATCGAGATGAAGTTCACAGCCACCAAGATGGGAGCAAAGGTATCTGAGGTTCCAATCATCTTCACCAACCGCGTGCTGGGCACCAGCAAGATGTCGGGAGGCATCTTCAGCGAGGCTGTCTTTGGCGTCATTCGTCTCAAGCTGTCATCACTGACACGCAAATATCCAGCCATCCAATAATCTTCATTCCGATGGAACGCATTGACAACGTAAACATCCTCACGCCCGATGGAGCGAAGTTCGGCAGCGTCGTGATTGGCGATGACGGACTGATTGCCGGCATCGACATTCAGCATGCCAGCGATGCCTCCACCCGCCAGTATCCTTGTCTTTTGCCTGGTCTGGTCGATGGACATGTTCATTTCCGCGAACCAGGACTGACACATAAGGCCGACATTGCCAGCGAGAGCCGCGCGGCTGCTGCAGGCGGTGTCACCACTGTCCTCGACATGCCCAATGTCAATCCGACAACCACCTCACCCGAGGCTTTGGCCGACAAGCATCGCCGTTTTGCTGCCGACTCGGTGGTAAGCTATGGCATCTGGTATGGCATCACTGCCGACAATGTCGAACAGGCTCTGCGCGACTACGGTATGCCCGATTCTCCTCACCGCGACGAGATATGCGGCTTCAAAGTCTTTCTCGGCAGCAGCACCGGCGGTATGCTGATGAACGATGAGGCTCTGCTGCGTCACCTGTTCTCTGCCACAGACCGCGTCATCGGCATACACTCTGAGAGCGAGGATATCATACGCCGCAACCGTCAGCATTACTGTGACCTTGTCAATATGCAGCTCAATGGTTCGACCGACCGGCCCATTGAAGACCTTCCTATCGAATATCATCCAAAGATTCGCGATGTGGAAGCCTGTATGCACACCACCCGCATGGCAGTCGAACTTGCTCTTGAGACCGGAGCCAACCTGCATGTGTGCCATCTCACCACTGCCGAGGAGGTAGAGTATCTTCGTGACGCCATGGCAAAGAGCGATGGACGTATCACATGCGAGGTGACGCCTGCCCATCTTATGTTCTCGCAGGAAGACTACCGCCGTCTGGGCACACGCATCAAGTGCAATCCTGCCATCAAGCGTGTGCAGGATCGCGATGCTCTCCGCCTCGCCGCTGCCAATGGCATCATCACCACCGTCGGCACCGACCATGCTCCGCATCTTCTGAGCGATAAGCAGGGCGGCGCTCTGCGTGCCGCATCGGGTATGCCGAGCATTCAGTTCAGTCTTCTCTCGCTGCTCGAACTTCACGATCAGGGTCTTCTGTCACTTTCGCGCATCGTGGAACTCACAGCCGCTGCTCCTGCACGTCGCTTTGGATTGGCTGACCGTGGCGAAATCTGTGTTGGCAAGCGTGCCGACCTCGTACTCGTGTCATCCGACAGCCAGACCACAGTCACCGGCGATATCATCCTGAGCAAGTGCGGCTGGAGCCCGTTCGAGGGACACACATTCAATCACCGAATCATTTCCACCTGGGTCAATGGAACCAAAGTATATTGACATCGAAGCCGTAGTGCGCTCCAAGTTTCCCAAGCAGGCAGCCAAGGTGCCTGGCTTTATCTTCAAGTTTGCTGCGTGGCTCATCTGCCAGCGTCAGATGAACGACATTATCCGCGAACTGCGCGACTGTGAGGGCGAGCAGTTTGCCGAGGGCATGTGCCGTATCCTCAACGTCAGCTATAATATTCAGGGCGAGGACAACATCCCTGCAGACGGACGTTTCATCTTTGTCAGCAACCATCCGCTCGGAGCCTTCGACGGCATCTCATATATCAACGTCTTCGGCAAGAAATATCCTGGCAAGTTCCGCGTCATTGTCAATGACCTGCTGATGTATATCCACGGTCTCCGGCCTGTCTTCCTTCCGGTCAATACCCTTGGCCGACAGAAACGCGAGGACATGGAAGCCATCCAACAGGCATACGACTCGCCCGACATCCAGCTCATGTCGTTCCCAGCCGGTTTCTGCAGTCGTTTCATCGGAGGCAGGATTCAGGACGTCGAGTGGAAGAAATCGGTCATCACACAGGCCATCGAGAGCAAGCGCGATATCATCCCGATGTATTTCTCCGGTCGCAACAGCATCACATTCTATGGTGTCGAGTGGCTGCGACGCGTGTTCGGCATGAAGTTCAATATCGGACTCGTCCTCCTGCCATGGCAGATGGTCAAGACGGCTCGCAACAAGACATTCGGCATCACCATCGGCAAACCTATCCCATGGCAGACCTTCACCGACAAGCAGAAGTCAGCCACCGAATGGGCTCAGTGGTTGCGCGATGAATGCTACAAGATGAAAAACTAAGATACAACAGACCCTAAAGACCTTAAAGACCCTAAAGACCTTAAAGACCCTAAAGACCCTAAAGTCGCTAAAGTCTTTAAAAACTCCCCAACAAAGACTATGCAAGAAATAATATCCCCTATCGAGCGTTCGGTGCTCATCGACGAACTCCAAAACAAAGCCACGTTGCTGCGTCACTCACGCAAAGGCGGCACCGACCTCTATATATTCAAGGCTGCCGACTGTCCGCAGCTGATGCAGGAAGTTGGACGTCTGCGCGAGATTGCCTTCCGCGAGGCAGGCGGCGGTACAGGTTTCAGCGTCGATATCGACATGTTCGACACCATGGACAAGCCTTACTGGCAGCTCATCGTGTGGGACCCTGCCGACCGGCAGATTCTCGGTGGCTACCGCTATATCTTCGGTCCTGACATCCAGTTCGATGCCGAGGGTCAGCCAGTGCTTGCCACCAGCCACATGTTCCATTTCTCTGACAGGTTCATCAAAGACTATCTGCCTTATATGCTCGAACTTGGCCGTTCGTTCGTCATCGTCGATCATCAGTCGTCGCGTTCGGGCGCAAAGGGTCTGTTCACGCTCGACAATCTGTGGGACGGTCTCGGAGCTCTGGCCGTAACACTTCCTGAATGTCGCTATTACTACGGCAAGTTCACGATGTACACTTCCTATCCGAAGGAGGGTCGCAATATGATCCTCTATTTCATCCAGAAGCATTTCCCGGATCACGATCGTCTGGTTTATCCTTACGAACCATTGCAGACAGGCACCGATGTCAATGCCATGCAGCAGTTGTTCGTTCATGACAACTTCAAGGACGATTACCGCATCCTCAATGCTGAGGTTCGCAAGTTCGGATATAACATTCCTCCGTTGGTCAATGCCTATATGTGCCTCTCTCCTACCATGAAGACATTCGGCACTGCCATCAACGATGAGTTTGGCGATGTCGAGGAATCTGGCATCCTTATCACCATTGCCGACATCTGGAAAGACAAACACGAACGATATATCGAGAGCTTCGTTGAGGAAATAAACAAGATCGCAGACATCCTCAAAATCGTTGGATAACCGGAAAAACTTTCGGCAGCGTTTCCTAAGAGTTGGGAAGTCCAAACAAAACTTTCGCCGGCATTTCCTAAGACCTGGGAAGTCCAAACAAAACTTTCGCCGGCATTTCCTAAGTCCTGGGAAATCCAAATAAAACTTTCGGCAGCGTTTCCTAAGACCTGGGAAGTCCAAACAAATAACTTTACCTAATTTCAGTTGACACTTTTTGGTTAATATTACTGAATATTTTTACACCATAAAAGATGTCGTACTAAAACGCATTACATCCAATACA
>JAGHUA010000086.1 GCA_018065085.1 Candidatus Liminaster caballi
GTACAAGCACTTCGCTACGATGCACATCCTCAACTCAAAGCGCGGCACTTACTATATCGCTGATACCCTCATCAACCGTGCCCCAACAAAGGACACCATCACGCATGCTCCACGATGCCGTTGCCGAACTCCAGCAGGAATATCCTGACCTGAAGATCGATGGCGAGATGACCGTCAACATGGCTCTCGACCACGAACTGCGCGATGAGAAGTTCCCATTCCTGCGTCTGCACAATGAGGTGGTAAACTCTATGATCTTCCCTAACCTCAACGCAGCCAACGGAGCATATAAGCTCATCAAGGCATTCTCGCCAGAGACTGAGGTCATCGGTCCGATCCAGATGGGTCTTAACAAGCCTATCCACTTCACTGATTTCGACTCAACCGTTCGCGATGTTGTAAACATCACAGCCGTTGCCGTTATCGATGCCTACGTTCAGAAGCTTAAGGAAAACAAGTAAGAAACATTTTTAATATATCCATCAAAGGCCCAGCAAGTGCTATATCGCTCTCGCTGGGCCTTTTTTCAATGTTGACTTTGCATTTTTGTTGCAATTGCTTATAAATATTGCTTTACAGAGTGCAAAAACTATGCTATTCCGATTTTTTTTCGTAACTTTGCTAATGTGAAAACATTTATTTAAACCCAATTTATAAATTATGACAAGAGTAATAAAGTTACGTCAGGGACTTAACCTGAACCTTGCCGGCGCTGCCAAGAGAGAGAAGATCTCTGTCGCTGCCGGTAAGACTTTTGCCCTCCAGCCATCATCTTTCGTAGGCGTGAAGCCTAAGGTAGTGGTGAAGGAAGGTGATAAGATTAAGGCCGGCGATGCCTTGTTCATCAACAAGGATTTCCCAGAGGTGAAGTTCGCTTCGCCTGTTAGTGGAACTGTAGTGCTCGTAGAGCGTGGTGAGCGTCGCAAGCTGCTCAGCGTGCGCGTTGAAGCTGATGCACAGCAGGAGTATGCACAGTTCGAGACCAAATCTGCATGTGGCAACTGCGTTAAGCAGGCATTGCTTGATGCCGGTCTTTTCGGCTACATCAACCAGCTGCCTTACGCTATTTCCACCAATCCCCAGACAGAACCAAAGGCCATCTTCGTATCTGCACTTCGCGACATGCCTCTCGCTTGCGACTTCGAGTACGAGCTTGAGGGCAATGAGAAGGATTTCCAGGCTGGTCTTTCAGCACTCGCAAAGATTGCCAAGACCTATCTCGGAATCGGTGCCAGCCAGTCGGCCAAGGCACTTACCGATGCCAAGGATGTTGAGGTGGTAGTATTCGATGGCAAGTGTCCTGCAGGCAACGTTGGCGTGCAGATCAACCATATCGATCCTATAAACAAGGGCGAGGTGGTATGGACCGTTGATCCTACAGCCGTTATCTTCTTCGGTCGTCTGTTCAACACGGGCAAGGTTGACCTCCGTCACCTCGTAGCTATCGCCGGTAGCGAGATAAGCAATCCTGCCTATGCCGAGATGCTTGTCGGCCAGTCGATCAGCTCAGCCGTAGCATCAGTATCAGACGGTGCCCGCATCATCGACGGTAATCCTTTCACTGGCACAAAGACCACAAAGGATGGATTCCTCGGTGCACATACATCAGAGATCACCGCAATCCCTGAAGGCAACAACGCCGACGAGCTTGCCGGATGGATAATGCCTCGCTTCAAGCAGTTCTCCGTAAGCCGCAGCTATTTCTCATGGCTTCTGGGCAAGAAGGACTACAATCTCGATGCCCGCATCAAGGGTGGCGAGCGCCACATGATAATGAGCGGTGAGTACGATTCTGTACTGCCAATGGATATCTATGGCGAATACCTCATCAAGGCAATCATTGCCGGCGACATCGACAAGATGGAGCAGCTCGGCATCTACGAGGTTAGTCCTGAGGACTTTGCCGTTGCCGAATTCGTTGACTCAAGCAAACTTGAATTACAGCGTATTGTCCGCGAAGGACTTGACATGCTGAGAAAGGAGAATTCATAATGAGCTTTTTAAGAAACTATCTAAACGAGATAAAGCCAAACTTCGAGGAGGGTGGTAAGCTTCATGCTTTCCGCAGCGTCTTCGATGGCTTTGAAACATTCCTCTACGTACCAAACGAGACATCGAAGTGTGGCGTACACGTTCACGACGCCATCGATTCGAAGCGTATCATGAGTATGGTGGTAATCGCTCTGATACCAGCCCTCCTCTTCGGTATGTACAATATTGGTTATCAGAACTATCTTGCAGCCGGTCAGTCGGCATCGTTCATCGAGATGTTCATCTTCGGTGCCCTTGCCGTATTGCCCAAAATCATTGTGAGCTATATCGTAGGCCTCAGCATCGAGTTCGCTTGGGCTCAGTGGAAGGGTGAGGAGATTCAGGAGGGCTACCTCGTGAGCGGTATCATCATCCCAATGATCCTCCCTGTAGGCTGTCCGCTGTGGGTTATCGCCCTCGCATGCGCCTTTGCCGTTATCTTCGGCAAGGAGATTTTCGGCGGTACAGGCATGAACATCTTCAACGTGGCTCTCCTCGCACGCGCGTTCCTTTTCTTCTCTTATCCTACAGTGATGAGTGGCGATAAGGTATGGGTAGCCAACGAGTCGATCTTCGGTCTCGGCAACAACTTACCAGACACATTCACCTGCGCTACTCCACTCGGCGAGATGGCAACAGGTGCCGTGCCAGCAGCTTCGGTAATGGATTCCATCATAGGTCTCATACCAGGCTCTATCGGCGAGACCAGCGTCATTGCCATTGCTATCGGTGCCATCATCCTGATATGGGCAGGCATTGCATCGCTCAAGACTATGCTCAGCGTATTTGCCGGCGGTATCATCATGGGCCTGATATTCCAGGCTACAGGCCAGACTCCTGTTGAATGGTATCAGCACATCGTAATCGGCGGTTTCTGCTTCGGTGCCGTATTCATGGCCACCGACCCTGTAACCTCTGCCCGCACCGAGACTGGTAAGTATATCTACGGTTTCATCATCGGCGCACTGGCTGTCATCATCCGCGTTATGAACCCTGGATTCCCAGAAGGCATGATGCTTGCCATCCTCTTCGGCAACATGATGGCTCCTACCATCGACTACTTCGTAGTGCAGTCAAATATCAACAAGCGACTCAAGAGAGCGAAGTAACTAACTTTAAATTGTACATGATATTATGGCTAAATTAAAAGATACAAATGCATACATCATCGGATACAGCTGTCTGATGGTTGTTATCGTAGCCTTCCTTCTTGCATTTGTCAGCTCAGCATTGAAGCCTCAGCAGGATATCAATGTGGCCCTCGACAAGAAGAAGCAGATTCTCGCTGCCCTCAACATCACAGGGCTGAGCGATCAGGATACAGAGGCTAAATACAAAGAGGTAATCGTAAGCGACGAGGCTTTCAATCTCAACAGCGCCGACTACAAGGCAGGCAAGCTTGCCGTCTATGAGTGCAACGTTGACGGTCAGAAGAAGACCATCGTCCCTGTATATGGCATGGGACTGTGGGGCCCTATCTGGGGCTACATCGCAGTCAACGAGGATGGCAACACCATCTACGGTGCATACTTCAACCACGAAGGCGAGACTGCCGGTCTCGGAGCCGAGATCAAGGATTCGAAGGCATGGCAGGAGAAGTTCATCGGCAAGCATATCTACGATGCCGAGGGCAACGTAATTATTGCCGTGAAGAAGTCGAGCGAGGTTAAGAATACCGACTGCGAGGTTGATGCTGTAACCGGTGCAACCCTTACCTCAAACGGTGTCAGCGACATGCTCGTTGACGGTTTCAACAAATATAAGACATTTCTAAACAAGTAAAATCATGGCCAACAAAATAAAAGAGGTATTTATGGCACCTATCAACGTCATGAACCCTGTGCTGGTTCAAGTACTTGGTATTTGTAGTGCCCTCGCTGTCACCTCGCAGCTCAAGCCAGCCCTTGTGATGGGACTTGCCGTTACCATCATTACGGGTTTCTCCAACTTGATTATCTCTATCCTTCGCAACACCGTGCCTACACGTATACGTATCGTCGTGCAGCTCGTCGTTGTTGCAGCTCTCGTTACTATCGTGAGCCAGGTGCTCAAGGCTTTCGTTTACGACGTCAGCGTTGAACTGTCGGTTTACGTTGGTCTTATCATCACCAACTGTATCCTGATGGGCCGTCTCGAGGCTTTCGCCATGCAGAATAAGCCATGGCCATCATTCATCGACGGTAGTGCCAATGGTCTCGGCTATGGCATGATCCTCGTCATCGTAGGTGCTGCACGCGAGTTCTTCGGCCGCGGTTCGCTCCTCGGTTTCCAAATCATCCCTGAGGGAGCATACGATTTCGGCTACATCAACAATGGCATGATGACAATGCCTGCCATGGCTCTCATCATGATCGGTTGCGTAATCTGGGTTCACAAAGCTTACTTTTATAAGGAGGAGAAATAATGGAACAAATGATTAATCTTTTCTTCAGATCTATCTTTGTAGATAACATGATCTTCGCCTTCTTCCTCGGCATGTGCTCGTATCTTGCCGTTTCGAAGAACGTTAAGACATCTCTCGGACTCGGTGTTGCCGTAACCTTCGTGCTGCTCATCACCGTTCCCGTAAACTACCTTCTTCAGACAAAGGTGCTCGGTCCTGATTGTCTTGTCGAGGGTGTTGACCTTTCATATCTCGCGTTCATCCTGTTCATCGCAGTTATCGCTGGTATCGTGCAGCTGGTGGAGATGATCGTTGAGCGATTCTCACCATCCCTCTATGGTGCGCTCGGTATCTTCCTCCCACTTATTGCCGTTAACTGTGCCATCATGGGTGCATCGCTCTTCATGCAGCAGCGCATCAATCTCGACCCATCGTCAACCCAGTATCTGGGCAGCGTAGGCGATGCCGTTGTATATGCTATCGGTTCGGGTATCGGCTGGACTCTCGCTATCGTAGCCCTCGGCGCTATCCGCGAGAAGATGCAGTACAGCGATGTGCCAAAGCCTCTGCAGGGCCTCGGCATCTCATTCATCGTAGTGGGTTTGATGGCTATGGCCATGATGTGTTTCTCAGGTCTTAAACTTTAAACAAAGGAGGTATAATCAATGGAATATATTTTATTAAGCATTGGAGTATTCCTCATCGTAATACTCATTCTGGTAACGGTACTGCTTACCGCAAAGAAATACCTCAGTCCAAGCGGTAAGGTTAAGCTTACCGTAAACGGCGACACCGTGCTCGAGGTTGAGCAGGGTAACAGCGTGATGAATACCCTCAACGAGAATGGCATCTACCTGCCATCGGCATGTGGTGGTAAGGCAAGCTGCGGACAGTGTAAGCTTCAGATCCTTAGCGGTGGCGGCGAGATTCTCGATTCAGAGAAGCCTCACTTCACACGCAAGGAGATAAAGGATAACTGGCGCCTCGGCTGTCAGGCCAAGATCAAGGGCGATATGGAGGTTAAGGTTCCAGAGTCGGTAATGGGTGTAAAGGAATGGGAATGCACCGTTATCGGCAACCGCAACGTTGCTACATTCATCAAGGAGTATAAGGTTGCACTTCCTCCTGGTGAGCACATGAACTTCGAGCCTGGCTCGTATGCTCAGATCCGCATCCCAGCATTCGAGATCGACTACAAGGATTACGATCGCGACCTTATCGGCGATACTTACCTCCCTGCATGGGAGAAGTTCGGTCTCTTCGGTCTGCACTGCTCTAACCCTGAGCCTACCATCCGTGCCTACTCTATGGCCAACTATCCTGACGAGGGCGATATCATCACTCTTAATGTGCGTATCGCTACCCCACCATTCAAGCCAAAGGATCAGGGTACAGGCTTTATGGACGTTAACCCAGGTATCGCATCGTCATATATCTTCAGTCTTAAGCCAGGCGACAAGGTTATCATGTCGGGCCCTTACGGTGAGTTCCGTCCACAGTATGGCACAGGCCGCGAGACGATATGGGTAGGCGGTGGTGCCGGTATGGCTCCTCTCCGTGCTCAGATTATGCACATGCTCAAGGGCAACGGTATTAATCCTGAGGACCGCCAGCGCCCAATGCACTATTTCTATGGTGCTCGTGCGCTTGAGGAGATCCCATTCCTCGATGACTTCCTCCAGCTCGAGAAGGACTTCCCTAACTTCCACTTCCATCTCGCCCTCGACCGTCCCGATCCAAAGGCAGATGCAGCAGGAATTGCCTACACTCCTGGTTTCGTAGCCCCGGTTATGGGCGACACCTATCTCAAGCAGCATGAGGCTCCAGAGGACTGCGAGTACTATCTCTGCGGACCTCCAATGATGGCCAAGACAGTTCTCGACCTTCTCCACTCTCTCGGTGTAGAGGACGACATGATCCGCTTCGACAACTTCGGAGGTTAACCCAATAAAATTAAGATGAACACTCCCACACTACTACCAAGAAGTAGCAGATGTGGGAGTGTTCATCTTTTATTTACAGAAGTTTGTAGTTGTGGTGAAGCAATACTTTCACAGAAAGGCAATCCGAAATATCGAATAAGACATCGCGAAATCTCCAACTCCACTTGGAGTTACTGAGAATTAATGCACGATGTAACATATTCGATATTTCGGATTATTCGTTGCTCATTAATAAGTAATTTGGGCAGTTATAAGTATTTCAAAACTAGTTCAATACTCGTTTCAATGTGGCGATGATTCTTACCTCACCATCCTCATCTTCAACGTCAATCACCTTGTATTGAGGATCTTGGTTGAGCGGACGGAGTTCCACCTTTACGTTGCGACCAGTATGAGGGTCTTTCACGCTGTGATACTCCTTGATAGTGTATCGGCAGTTGTAGTCATTGTCTTTGCCATGCTGACGTGCAAGCACAATCTGCCCATCACGGCTACCAGCATTACCCATGCCGACGTCAACAAGGACAACGCCATCACCGTAGCCGACCTCGCTGCCGTAGCAAGCATGATACTCGGTGCCGAGTAAACATTTGCTATATAAAAAGCGACAATATACATATTGACTCCAAATAAATGATAACATATACGATAATTTACGTAAGCTTTATCATTTATTTGGAGTCATTTCGTATATTATTTGCCTTGAATTTGATGTTTTTTAGCCTTATTATCAATAAAATAGACAAATAATAAGGAAAATTCTTGCAACGTTCGGTCTTTTTTATTACCTTTGCCACCGCATTCATATTCGTATGAATTGCAGACATATTCAAAAGAGCGTTTAGCGAAGTTATCC
>JAGHUA010000020.1 GCA_018065085.1 Candidatus Liminaster caballi
TCTCGCCAATTATATTTCGCCATCGTGGATTATAGTGATAGGTGACGTCTCACTGCATGCTTACACAAAGGCCCATCTCGCTGTCAAAGCCAGTCAGCCCCATGCGTTTTTGTGGGTGCAAAGATATGACAAATATGCGAAATCACCAAAATTTTTTGCCGATATTTGTACTTTTTTGGTATATTGAGTTACTAAATTGAGATTTTTTGTAGATTAAAAACCCTATTTTCGTTGAAAAGTGACCTCTATCGGTGTAGTATATTTCCGTTTGTTGGAAATTTTTGCTATCTTTGCAGCGATTTTTTGAGTAATATACATATTATTATATATGGAAAGAAGAGTTGTTATTACAGGTATGGGCATCTGGTCATGTCTCGGCACAGACCTTGAGTCGGTAAAGGAAGCTCTGTATAGCGGCAAGTCGGGCATCGTGATCGATCCTGTCCGCCAGGAGCTGGGATTCCGTTCGCCACTCACTTCGTTTGTTGAGAAACCGGATCTTAAGAAACTCGTGGCTCGCAACATGCGTCAGTTCATGAGCGAGGAAGCCCAATATGCATATATGGCTACACGTCAGGCCCTCGAACAGGCAGGTATGACCCAGGAGTTCATCGATGCCCATGAGGTAGGCGTGCTCTATGGCAATGACAGTACAGCTAAGTCAACATACGATGCAGTCAGCAAGATCTACGAATATAAGAGTACACAGGCATGCGGCTCGGGCGCTATCTTCCAGAGCATGTGTTCGAACACCACACAGTGTCTCGCAACCTTGTTCCGCCTGAAGGGCATCAACCTGACTACCTCAGGTGCCTGCGCATCTGGCAGCCACGCTCTCGGTCTTGCCTATCTGCTTATCAAGGACGGTCTGCAGGATTGCATCATCGCCGGCGGTGCCCAGGAGGTTAATCCAGAGTGTATGGGTTCGTTCGACGGTATTCAGGCATTCTCTGACCGTGTGGACGAACCGACAAAGGCAAGCCGTCCGTTCGACCGTGACCGCAACGGTCTTGTGCCAGGCGGTGGCGGCGCAACACTCATCGTCGAGAGCCTTGAGTCGGCACTTGCACGTGGCGCTCAGCCTATTGCCGAAATCATCGGTTGGGGCTTCAGCGGCAATGGCGATCATATCTCGACTCCAAACGTGGCAGGTCCACAGCGTTCGATTGAACTTGCCATTGAACATGCAGGCATCGACAAGACCCAGATTGGCTATGTGAACGCACACGCCACATCGACACACGCCGGTGACGGTCGCGAGGCAATGGCTATCAGCAACGTGTTTGGCGACTATAAGGTGCCAGTGACTTCGACCAAGTCGCAGACAGGCCACGAGTGCTGGATGGCTGGTGCATCGGAGTGCATCTACTCGATCCTGATGATGAAGAACAACTTCATCGCCGGTAACATCAACTTCGAGAACCCGGACGAGGAGACTGCATGCATCAACGTGATTGCCAAGACTCAGGAGGCGCACTTCGACACATTCCTGTCGAACAGCTTCGGCTTCGGCGGCACCAACTCGACCATCATCGTCAAGGACTACGTTGGATGACGAAGGACAAAGGACAAAAGACGATAACTAAATGAAATAACTACAAAGTAACAAAATAACAATTATGACAAAAGAAGAAATCATTGAGAAGGTAAACCCACTTCTCGCAGAGGAATTTGAAGTAGAAGAAAGCGACATCACTCCAGATGCTGTAATCTATGACACACTTGAGCTCGACAGCCTCAGCCTTGTGGATCTCGTTGCCGTAATCGAGCACGCATTCAAGGTAAAGATCCCTGCTGCCGATCTCCCAACAGTAAAGACTTTTGCTGATCTTTACACCTACATCGAGTCACATCAGGCTTAATCGCTGATCAGGCCAGAAGATATCGGAAAACGAAGCGCATTGCTCGCCTGTAAACAGGGTGCGCAATGTGCTTCTTATAGTTTTTTATAAGCTAAGCTCTATCAAATTCATAAGCTATGCTCTATCAAAACGACGAACTTTTCAAGCTCATGCCACAGCGCGATCCCATCGTGATGGTCGATAAGATTATCGATGCGGAGGGTGACGTGGCTCATACCGGTCTGAGCGTTAAGGCCGGAAATTATTTCATCGAGGAGGACGGTCGCATGGCCGAACCCGGACTCATCGAACACATTGCGCAGTCGGCAAGCGCATTCAAGGGACATAAGGCTCTCGTTGCCGGCGAACCGTTGCCAATCGGATACATCGGCGAGGTGAAGAAATTCCATTGCTACGTGCGTCCGGCTGTGGGCGACGAGCTGCTGACCACCATCTGCCTCGGCGCAGAGGTCAACGGCGTGACGCTGATGACGGGCGAGACCCGTTGCGGCGATACACTTGTGGCTGATACACAGATGAAAATTTTTGTAGAATAACAATGTTACTTAAAGATAAGTTTTTTGAAGTCCTGCACGAGGAACGCATCACTGCCAACGATGCAGTGTACCTGTGCGGAATCAAGCCCGATTGCGACGTCTATAACGGACACTTCCCCGGTAAGCCTGTGAGTCCGGGCGTCTGCAACATTGAAATGATTAAGGAGTGCACAGAGATGCTGACCGGCAAGGACTTGGTCATCGACACCATCAAGCAGTGCCGTCTCACAGCCGTGGCTTCGCCTGCGGTATGTCCGAAGGTCGATGTGAAGGTGAGCGTGGCTGCCTCGGAGGACGGACAGTCGTATGCCGTGGTGGCAAGCATCGCCGACGGTGAGACATCGTACATGGAACTGAAAGGCACTTTCAAGATCAAATAATCCACATCCACTGACCCAAACCTGACAGCAATGACCGAAATCTGTTTGACCATCTATCGTTTCTTCCGCAGTCATCGCGCCTTCTTCTGGTCGCTGATGGTGGCTCTGTTTGCCTTCTTCGGCTTCTTTGCAGCCCAGATCCATCTGGAGGAAGATATTGCCAAGCTCCTGCCATCGTCCAAAAACGAGGACGGAACGACAAAGCTTGCCTTTGCCGACCTTAAGATCAAGGACAAGACTTTCCTGCTTTTCGAGGCTCTCGAACCACTGGACGGTGACCGTATGGCCACTGCCGACTCGCTCATTACGGTGTGCGACAGCTTCGTGGCAGAACTTCAGGCCGACATGGATTCGATGTGCGTGAAGGGCGACACTCTGCTTGAGAATATCTTCAGCCAGATTTCGTTCGAAGACTTGATGTATGACGGTATCGACTATATGATGAACAACCTGCCGGCATACATCGATACATCGGTTTACAGCAGCCTTGACACAATGTTCACTCGCGAACATTTCGAGGCGCAAATGCAGCGCAACTATGAGGCTATGCTGAGTCCGGTGGGCAGTATGTTCCCTGAGTTGATACAGATGGATCCTATGGGAGTGCGTACTGTGCTGCTCGACAACATGCAAGGCATGATGCAAGGCATGGGCGGCACGTACAAGATCATCGACGGACATTTCTTTACGCCCGATACCTCGGTTTGCATAGTGTTCCTGACTCCACACTTCACAGCCACCAACACGGGCGGCGGTGCGAAGCTTTTCTCGCTGCTCAACGAGAAGATTGCGCGATATGAGACAGAGACCGATGCCGTGAAGGTGTGCTATCATGGTTCGCCGGCACGCGGAGCATACAACTCATGGCAGATCAAGAGCGACCTGAAGAGCACCATCATCGGTTCGCTTGTCATCGTGCTGCTGTTTATCTTCCTCTGTTTCCGCAACTGGAACACCATTCCGCTGCTGCTCCTGCCAGTGGCGTTCGGCACGCTGTTTGGACTGGCTATGATGTATTTCATCAAGGGTCAGTTCTCTCTCCTTGCCCTCGGCATCGGTGCCATCGTGTTGGGTGTGGCTTTGAGCTATGTGCTGCACGTCATCACACACTATAAGTATGTCAGCGACCCGGAACAGGTGTTGCGCGACCAGGTGACACCGGTATTCCTCGGCTGTCTGACCACCATTGGTTCGTTCATGGGCCTGATCTTCATAAACACAGAGCTGCTTCAGGATTTCGGTCTGTTCGCCACGTTTGCCGTGGTGGGCACAACCGTGTTCAGCCTCCTGTTCCTGCCTCAGTTCTTCAATCCAGAGAAGAACAAGCGCAACCGCCGTGCCTTTGCCATCATCGACAAGATTAATGTCTATCCGTTCGACCGCCGTCTGTGGCTTCAGGCTATTATCGGCATCGTGGTGGCAGTGAGCATCGCTTTCTATATTGTTGATGGCACAAGTTTTGACGATGACATGCGCAATCTCGGCTATCTGTCGGACAACGTGACCTATTCGGAGACGATGTATCAGCAGAAGACCCGCAGCGGATACAAGCAGCAGTATTTTGCAGCTTCGGGCGACACGATGGAGGAGGCTCTGGAACACTTCTCGTCGATGGCAGCCAAACTTGATTCGCTCGGAGAGGCTGGTCTTGTGAAGAGTTACACACGTACGGACGAACTCTTCGTACCAGAGACAACCCAGCAGCAGCGCATCGACGCATGGCACAACTATTGGACTCCGGAACGTCTGCAAACCGTGCGTACGCTCATTCAGCAGACCGCACCTAAGGCTGGCATCCGTCCTGAGGCATTCGACCAGTTCTTCGAAGTGGCAACAGCCGACTATGAACCATCGCATCTCTATGAGGCAGGTATTATCCCTGCTGGATTCCAGAGCACGCTTATGGAACAGAGCCGCAATGGCGATTATCTGTGCTTCACATCGGTCATCTGCGAGATGGACACCCTACGCAGCGACAGCACCGACTATCATCGCATCTGTGACGTCATCGCTCCACAGCCTCACATGATGGTGCTCGACACATATTATTATACTACCGACACCCTGCGTCAGCTCAATGCCGACTTCAACTTCCTTCAGTGGGTGTCGATGGCATTTGTGTTCGTGGTGCTTCTGCTCTCGTTCCGTTTCAACATCAAGCATACTCTTCTGGGCTTCCTCCCGATACTCCTGAGCTGGCTTATCGTGCTTGGCGTGATGTGTATCTTCGGTGTGAAGTTCAACCTGATCAACATTATCATATCGACATTCATTTTCGGCATCGGCGTAGATTACAGCATCTTTGTCATGAACGGACTCCTGGCCGGCAAGGATGGCGCTGAGGAACTTGGCGACGGAGAGAAACCCCGTGATGTCCTCCTGCTGTCTTACCACAAGACTGCCATCCTCTTCTCGGCTGTGGTGCTTATCGTTACTGTGGCTTCGATGCTCTTTGCCGAACATCCTGCCATCAAGAGCGTCGGTTTCGCCACTCTCATAGGCATGGTCAGCGCCGTGTTGCTCAGCTATGTGACCCAGCCATTCCTGTTCAGAATGTTGAATAGAGTAAAGGGGAAAGAGTAAAGAGTAATGGGCAATGAATAATGTGTAAAGAATAAAGAAATAAGAAATTGGCAAAATACGATATCATAATCATTGGCAGTGGCCTCGGCGGTTTGCAGTGTGGCTATATTCTTGCCAAGCGCGGATATAAGGTGCTTATCCTTGAACGCCAGCAGCAGCCGGGTGGTTGTATGCAGAGTTATGCCCGTCGTGGACATGCTCTCGACACCGGCATGCACTATGTGGGCGGTCTCGGTGTGGGCGATTGCCTTTATTCGTCGTTCAAATATCTGGGTCTGATGGATCTGCCTTGGCAGCATCTCGATCCGAAGGGCTTCGACCGTGTGACTATTGGCGGACGTGACTTCAGTTATGCTGAGGGTCATGAGGCTTTTGTCGAAACGCTGTCGCGAGAGTTCCCTGCCCAGCGTAAGGGCCTCGAACGCTACGCCGCAACGATGCGAGAGGTGGGCAGCCATCTGTTTGACGCCATCATGCCGCGTGACGAGGTGGATTTCTTCACCACGTCGCTTTTCAGCCAGAGCGCCTACGATTTTCTGCACGATTGTTTCGACGATGAGCTGCTAATCAATGTTCTCTGCGGTTCGTCACTCAAGATGGAACTTGCCAAGGAAACCCTTCCGCTCTATAATTTCGCACAGGCCAACAACAGCTTCGTGCAGGGCAGCTACCGACTGATTGGCGACGGCAACATGATTGTGCGTCATCTGATCGACGACATCGAACGATTCGGCGGTGAGGTGCTGTGCAATGCGGGTGTTGACGAGCTCATCGAGAAGGATGGCCGATTGGTGGCAGCTCGCTGTGCCAACGGCGAGACCTACGAGGCCGACATCTTTATCAGCGATGCACATCCGGCAGTGACCTGCGACCTCGTCAAGGAATCGACTAAGATGAAGAAGGTCTATCGTAACCGCATCCATCGCCTTGAGAACACTTACGGCATGTTCACACTCTCGCTGGTGCTCAAGCCTGGTCAGTTGAAATACTTCAATTGGAATCAGTATATCTATCAGAAGCCCAATGTGTGGGATTACTACAAGTCGGACGGACCTGTCAGCGGCATCTTGATCTCTTGCCGAGTGCCAGAGGACGGTCTGATGGTGGGTGGTCAGGTGGTCGATGGCGATGCGCGCATCCTTGACATACTCACGCCATTGCCGTGGGATCGTATCGAGAAGTGGGCAGATACAACCGTCGGACACCGTGGTGCAGATTATAAATCACTGAAGGAACGTCTTAGTCAGGAGTGCATTGCCTTGGCAGAGCAGTTTATCCCGGGTCTGCACAATATGATCGAGGCAAGCTACGCATCGACGCCTCTCACATATCGCGACTATACGCTGACTCCAGACGGTTCGGCTTACGGCGTGCGCAAGGATTATCACGACCCGATGATGACCTTGCTTTCGGCAAAGACACCGATTCCAAATCTCCTGCTCACAGGTCAGAGCCTTACGCTCCACGGCCTGCTCGGTGTGACGATGACCACACTCTTCACCGTGTCTGAGATCATCGGCAAGGAGGAGGCGTGGAAGATAACCCAGACAGAGTGAACGAATGATTAAACTTTTAGCATTACAGATTGTCAAACAATAAAACAAACGAAAGAAAATATGAAATATGCATTGGTAACAGGTGGCAGCCGCGGCATTGGCCGTGCTGTGAGCGTGAAGCTCGCACAGATGGGCTACCGCATTATTATTAATTATGTGAATAATACCACAGCTGCCGAGGAGACTCTCCAGCTCGTACGCGAGGCAGGCAGCGATGGCGAGATGCTTAAGTTTAACGTAGGCGATGCCCAGCAGGTCAAGGAGGCTATCGAAGGATGGCAGGCTGCTCATGCCGACGCCGATGAATATATTGAGGTAGTGGTGAACAATGCCGGCATCCGTCGCGACAACCTTATGGCTCTCATGCCGGGCGAGGACTGGCTGTCGGTCATCAATACCAACCTCAACAGCTTCTTCAGTGTCACAGCTCCACTTATCTCGCAGATGCAGTTCCATAAGTTCGGCCGTATCATCAACATGGCAAGCGTCAGCGGAATCATGGGCATGCAGGGTCAGACCAACTATTCGGCTGCCAAGGGCGGTCTCATCGCTGCCACAAAGGCTTTGGCCAAGGAGGTGGCTCGCAAGAATATTACGGTCAACGCCGTGGCTCCTGGCTTCATCAAGACAGACATGGTGGACGGTCTCGACGAGAAGGAACTCAAGAAGACAATCCCTGCCAACCGTTTCGGTCAGCCTGAAGAAGTGGCAGCCCTCGTCGGTTTCCTCGCTTCGCCTGAGGCTGGCTATATCACAGGCAACGTCATCTCAATCAATGGCGGCCTCTACACCTAATAACCTCACAACTTCACAATCTCATAACCTCCCGAAGCAATGAAAAAACTCCTCTATATTCTCTTATTCTCCCTCCTTCTGGTTCCATTCTCCTACGCACAGGATGCTGACATGATGCAGAAGGCACAGGAACGCTTCAAGAACATGCAGACCTTACAGGCATCGGTGGTAATGACCAAGCACAACACCATGGTGACCAACGATGTGAAGTCTAACGGCACGTTCTATTTCAAGAAGCCATCGAAGGTGTGCATGTCATTCAACAGCGGCAAGGATGCCCTGCTTATGGACGGTCAGACCTTCACCATGATTCAGGACGGCAAGCGCCAGTCGCTCAATGGCAAGGGCAACACACAGCTTGAGGCTCTCAAGACTCTGATGCAGAACTTCAGCGCAGGCCAGGAGAGCGATGTCGATCTGTCTGACATTGCCGATGTGGATATGGAACGCAAGGGCAGTCTGATCGTCATGACCATCACGCCTATTGTCGATGATCCGAAGGCCAAGCGCAAGATGATGTTCCAGTCGTTTGTCGTAACCATCGACACCAAGACATCAGAACTGAAGTCTGTGCGCCTCAACGAGAAAGGTCAGAACTACACTCAGTATGACTTCTCGAACTTCAAGCAGAATGGCGAGATTGCCGATTCCGTGTTTAGCCTATGAAAGTTCCGCAGACCGTAATCCTTGAGGATATCTGTGAGATACCTGTCAAGTTCTCTGAAATCGATTCGATGCAGAGGGCTTGGCATGGTTCGTACGTAAAGTACATGGAAGACGGACGCGAGTCGTTCGGCCGTCACTACCCGGGCATTGGCTATGCCGACATCGTGGCGTCGGGCATCTATGCTCCGATTGTCGATGTGCGCATCAAGTATTATGGTCCGCTCGAACTCAACGATACCGCTGTGATCCGCACCCGTTATGTCTTTCATCCAGGTGCGCGTCTCGACTATAGCTATGAGATCCGCCGGAAGCGTGACGATGCCCTCTGTGCACGAGGTCTGACCACTCAGCTTTTCATCGGCACCGACCAGAAACTCCTGACCGACAAGCCTCAGTATTATGCCGACTGGCAGCATCGATACGGCATCGATAATGAATAGCTGCCAGCCTTTACTTGATCTGATAATCATCCCTTTACTCAAACCGATAATCATCCATTAAACCTTAGTAATATGAAAAAAACATTACTCCTTGCTGTTGCTGCCATGATGAGCGCTGCAGCATTCGCACAAACCCTCAGTGTTGAAAACTTCGTACGTGAGATGCCATGCAAGAACGACCGTGGTGAGGTCATCGCCGAGAAGATGGGAACCATCGTGTTGCCTTACGCTCCACAGGTCGAGGGCGCCACTCTCTATCAGCTCGTATCGGCAAGCGCCAAGGAATGGGTCTTCGAGGCTGTGTCCGATCCTCAGGCTAACACTCCATACGTATTTGTGGCTGACAAGGGCGTGCAGGAAGTGCGTTTCTATGGCGACGGCCAGGCTAAGGCATCGGTCAATCCGGTTGCTGATGCTGCTGGCAAAGAAGGCGCTTTCGTAGGAAGCTATCGCCGCCAGATCATCCGCAAGCAGATCTATTTCCTTTCGTTTGATCGCATCAACAGCAATGACGGCAAGCCTGTGATGTCCACTCCATATCGTGCTTACTTTGACGGCAGCGTCCTTCCCGAGGGCACAGTATTGTCAGACAATGTGAAGCTCACGTTCATCAACCATTCCGGAACTTCGATTTCTGAGGTTGAGGGTGATGCCGAGTGCAGCATCCAACTGTCACGTCAGCAGATTTCTCTCCAGCCTGGCACATACCAGATCAATGGCAAGAAGGCTGTTGTAAAATAATCCTCATACAATACATATATAAATATATACATATAAGATTTTATGAAGCGATTGTCATTACTTCTGGCGATATTGGTGGCAGCGATGCCATTGTTCGCCGGATTGCGCAGTGAGGCAGATGCCATTCGTGTGGCTTCTGAGTTCATGGCCAAAGAGTCAAACGGTCAGCGTATGCTCTCTGCTGGCAGCCGTCTGCAGTTGTCATACATAGTCAATAACCCTCAGACCGATGAGGCTGCGGCCTATCTCTTCCAGAACGGAGAGAATGAAGGCTACGTGATTGTGTCGGCCGATGACAAGGCGCGTCCAGTGCTTGGCTATGCCACTACGGGCCGTGTTGACACTGACGAGATTCCAGAGAACATGCAGGTGTGGCTCGACTATTATGCCCAGCAGATTGCTCAGGTTTCGCAGCAGGATCTTCGTCCAACGTTGGTCAACGCCGCTGCGTCTGGGTCATCGCGCAACGCCGCCCAGGCTGCATCCATCCAGCCATTGCTTGGCAATATTGTGTGGAACCAGGGCGGACCGTTCTGGAACCAGTGTCCTTATGACTCTGACGGCCAGCGTTCATATACCGGCTGTGTGGCAACTGCCACTGCCCAGGTGATGCGTTTCTGGAAGACTCCTGCAGTTGGCACAGGCTCGCATTCCTATTCATGGAAGCGTAGCAATGGTTCGACCCGCACTCTCTCGGCCGATTTCTCGCAGAGCGTCTATGATTGGGACAACATGTTGCCTGATTATAACTATTATGTGTCGTACAATTCCACACAAGCCAATGCTGTTGCTAAGCTGATGTCTGACGTCGGCATTGCCAGCGATATGCAGTATTCGAGCAACGGCAGTGGCACTCAGACCGAGCTTGCATGCCGTGCGCTCTATCAATATTTCGGTTATGACAAGTCAATCCGCATCGTTCGTCCTGATTTCGTGGGCGATGAGGAGTTTGCCTCTCAGATGCTTGCCGAACTCCAGAACGGACGTCCTGTGCTGATGAGTGGAGCCACTACTCAGCAAGAAGGTCATGCCTTCGTGTGCGATGGCTATGACGGCGAAGGATTCTTCCACATCAACTGGGGTTGGGGTGGTTCGAGCAACGGATATTTTGCTCTTTCTGCACTTGATCCAGACAAGCAGGGTATGGGTGGCGCCGCATCGGGCCAAGGTTTCCATGTTGGCGTGCTTGCAGCCATGGACATCCGTCCTGACGAGGGCGGCAGTCTTTTGCCGACATCACTCGGCTGTACTGAATATTACATGACCACAAGTACCACAACGACCACTGATAGCAATATAAATATCCATGCCGAGAAACTGTGCAATATAGGTCTTCAGGACTGGGAGGGCGGTTATGTCGGCGTGGCTGTCTTCGACAACAACGATCAGTTCTATTCGTGGCTCTGTGCATACGACTTGTCCGACGGCCTGCCTGTAGGTTATTACTATCCAAGCGTTGATTTCCCTGGTACTCTCAATGGCATCGCAGACGGTGAGTACACGCTTATCCCGATCATGGTCAATCCTTCCACCTATGAGATCACCAAGCTGCCGGTAGGCTATGGCTTTGAGCAGGAGTTGCACTTCACTGTCAGCGGTTCGACCGTCGTGTTCGGCAACGACCCGGGCGATCAGCCAGGCGGCGATCCAGAGCCAGAAGAGTACCCTATCACCAATTTCGAGGCTCATGTCGAAGGCACGGCTATCTGCTTCTCATTCGAGTGCGATGCTCCATACTATCATGTCAAGGTGTATAACGATGAGGAAACGCTTGCTTCTTCAGTCATCGACTTTAATAACGCAAGGCTCAGCAATGTGCCGGCTGGCACCTGGACTGTCTGGGTACGTCCTGTCGATGCCAATCAAGAGTATTACGTTGGTGAGGCCGTTTCTGCCGACGTTGTTGTCGAACCCGCTGAATCTTACGCGATAACCAACCTTGTGGCATACTCAGAGGGAAACTGCATATATTTCGACTTTGAAAGTCCCGCTCCGTATTTCCATGTCAAGGTGTATAACGATGAGGAAACACGTGCATCTGGCGTCATCGACTTCTCTTCTGTCGTGGTTAACAATGTTCCTGATGGCACATGGACCGTGTGGGTGCGCCCAGTCGATGAGACAAAGCAATATTATCTGGATGATGCAGTCTCGGTAGAGGTCGTTGTCGATACACGAGTCTCTGTTACCCTTGTCCTCTCTGCCAATGACGACACGATGGGCACTGTCTCTGGCGGTGGCCAGTACTATGAGGGCGACACCGTGCATATCGCAGCTGTGGCAGAGGAAGGCTACCATTTCGTTGGATGGAGCGACGGCGATAGTAATGCCGAGCGTGACTATTATCTGACTCCTTCCGGAACCACCGAACCTCGTACCATCGAGCTTACGGCCACCTTTGAGCCTGACGTTGTCATCGACTATACTGTCTATAACCTTGAGGCATCAGCCTTAGGCAGTTCGGTCTATTTCTCATTCGAATGTGAGGCTCCATACTATCATGTCAAGGTATATAACGATTCCGAGACATTGGCATCAGGTCTTATCGACTTCATCTCTGTCAGGGTTGACAGTGTTCCTGATGGCGTGTGGACCATTTGGGTGCGTCCGGTGGATGCGGCTCAGGAATATTATCTTGGCGATGCTGTTACAACCTCGGTTACTGTCGATACCAAGGAACCTGTCACCATCGTCCTTGCTGCCAACGACAGCGTTATGGGTAAGGTCTATGGCGCAGGTGAATATTTCGGAGGTGACACAGTGCGTATCGTTGCCCAGGCTAATGAGGGCTATCATTTCCTCCAGTGGAGTGACGGCAGCAATGAGGCTGTGCGCGACTATGAGATCCCTGTTGTCGGATCGACCGAACCTCGCACCATCGAGCTCATTGCTATCTTCGAGCAGGATGAACCTGAAGCCATCGAGACCCTTGCTGCCGGTTCTGAGCTTGCTCCATCTGGATCATACACACTCTCCGGCTATCGTACTCCTAAGCTTATTCAGGGCATCAACGTCCTGCCTGGCAAGATCGTTGATGTGCGCAAGTAATGTCATTTATAATTGGTGAAACTTGCTTAAAATAAAAGTCAAAACAAATGCGAAAGTTTCGTTTGGACTTCCAAGTTCTTCGGAAGTGCTGGCGAAACTTTCGTTTTGACTTTCCAGCTTTCTGGAAATGCTGGGAACAATGTTCTGGGGATTTCCCAAC
>JAGHUA010000032.1 GCA_018065085.1 Candidatus Liminaster caballi
GAGGCTTGGGTCGAACCATTCTATTTCAATATGAACGGACAGGCTGGTGCTCCGCCGGATCCATTCTCAGACAAAGGCCAGAACTGGGGCTTCCCTACCTACAATTGGGACTATATGCTGCAGGACGGCATGCAGTGGTGGATGAAGCGTTTCCGCAAGATGTCGGAATATTTCACTGCCTATCGCATTGACCACATCCTCGGATTCTTCCGCATCTGGGAGATTCCAACCCACTCCGTACACGGCCTGCTCGGTCAGTTCGCTCCATCGTTGCCAATGAGTCCGGGCGAGATCGAAGGCTACGGCCTCGGTTTCCAGAAGGATTTCATGACCAAGCCGTTTATCAACGACGAACTGCTTGAGCGTTCATTCGGTCCGCTGCGTCACTTCCATGAGGAGGAACCACAGTGCTGGGAGGGCAAGGACCCTGTGAATTACGTCAAGGACACATTCCTTGAGTGGCAGCACGACGACGTATGGGCAATGAAGCCTCATTTCGACACCCAGCGTAAGATTGAAGGATTCTTCAGCGGCAAGGTCAAGGAGCGCAACATCCTGATGAAAGAGGCTCTCTATGCCCTGATCAGCGACGTGCTGTTTGTGCCTGACCACAAGAACCCTGAGATGTATCATCCGCGCATCGCCGTGCAGAACGACTATATCTACAGCCGCCTGCATCAGTGGGAGAAGGATGCTTTCAACCGCCTCTACAACCACTACTTCTATCAGCGACACAATCAGTTCTGGTATGATCAGGCAATGCAGAAGCTGCCTCGTCTGATCGATGCCACACAGATGATCGTCTGCGGCGAGGATCTCGGCATGGTGCCTGACTGCGTGCCATGGGTAATGAACCAGCTGCAGATCATCAGCCTTGAGATACAGCGAATGCCGAAGAGCCCACAGGACGAGTTCGGCCATGTCTGGAAGTATCCGACACTCTCAGTGTGCACTACCGGCACTCACGATACCGAGACACTGCGTCAGTGGTGGGAGTTGGACAGCGAACTGACACAGCGCTTCTGGAACAACGAACTCGGCATGACAGGCAAGGCTCCTCAGGAAGCCGATGTGAACGTATGCAACCGCGTTGTGTTCGATCATCTGGCTTGTCCGTCGCTGCTCTGCATCCTGCCGCTTCAGGACTGGCTTGCCACGGACATCTGCATGCGTCTGCCTGATCCTAACGCCGAGCGCATCAACATCCCTGCCAACCCACGTCACTACTGGCGCTGGCGTATGCACCTCAACATCGAGGATCTTCTCAATGCCGATGCCTTCAACCAGCATGTACGCGACATGATTGCTGCTGCCAACCGTTAAAGTCTTCCTCCCCCTCCCAGAAACAGGAGGAGGGGGATTTTATTCTTATAAACAATGAAACAGTTACCTTCACTCAAACTTTCACAGCTGATCAACCTGAGTTTCGGTTTCTTCGGCGTACAGATTGCCTATGCCCTGCAGTCGGCCAACATCTCACGTATCTTCGCTACACTCGGTGCCGATCCTCATCAGCTTTCATTCTTCTGGATCCTTCCACCTCTCATGGGCATGATCGTGCAGCCAATCATCGGCATTCTTTCCGATAAGACCTGGTGCCGCTTCGGCCGTCGCATCCCATACCTCTTCATCGGTGCCATCATTGCCGTGGCGGTCATGATTATGTTGCCTAATGCCGGCAGCCTCGGTCTCACCACACAGGTGGTCTGCTGGGGTCTCACAGGTTCCATGATCTTTGGTCTTTTCTCGCTCATGTTCCTCGATACCTCGATCAACATTGCCATGCAGCCATTCAAGATGATGGTGGGCGACATGGTCAATGAGGAGCAGAAGACACAGGCATATTCCATCCAGTCGTTCCTCTGCAACCTGGGTTCGGTGGTTGGTTACCTCTTCCCGTACATCTTCACCTTCCTTGGCGTACAGAATGTAGCACCTGAGGGCGTTATCCCTAACTCCGTAATCTATTCATTCTACATCGGTGCCGCCATCCTTATCGCATGCGTCATCTATACGACCATGAATGTCAAGGAGTATTCCCCTGAGCAGCTCGAAGCAATGCCAGAGGTTGCAGAAGAGAAACAGGAGACAGGCAGTGCCGTTACCTCAGCCAAAACACCATCCATCGGCTACACCTTCTTCTCAATCGGTCTCGTACAGTTCTTCTGCTGGGCAGCATTCATGTACATGTGGTCATATTCCACAGGAGCCATTGCCGAGATGTGCTGGGGCACAACCGACACATACTCTGCCGGATATCAGGAGGCTGGCAACTGGAATGGTGTTGTCTATGCCCTTCAGGCCATTGGCAGTGTGATCTGGGCAGCCTGCATCCCATTTGTCTCACGCGCCCTGCATTCTGACAAGCTCTGCTATGCCCTGAGTCTCATTCTTGGCGGTCTTGGCTTCATCAGCATGATGTGGGTTACCAACCAGTATGTGCTTTTCGGTTCATACCTGCTCGTTGGTTGCGGCTGGGCAGCCATGCTTGCCTTCCCGTTCATCTTCTTCACCAATGCTCTTCAGGGCAATCCGAAGATGGGCACCTACCTTGGCCTTTTCAACTGCACCATCTGTCTGCCACAGATCGTTGCTGCCGTTCTCGGTGGCACCTTCCTCGGTTTGGTGGGTTCTCAGGTCAATATGCTCGTCCTTTCCGGCATTCTCCTCATCTGCGGTGCCGCTGCCGTCTGGAACATCAAGATGAAAAAATAGGAAGATAAAGAAAGAAGATAAGGGAGTTAAGGAAGACAAAGACGATACCATCGGATGGCGAAGGCAAAACAAATGTCTTTAACTCCCTTATCTCCCTTAACTCCCTTAACTTAGCGCCGTCACATACCAGGTCTTGGCAAGGCGCTTCAGTTCCTTCCATACCCATTTCCTGCCAATCTGGCCACTGCCTATCGACAGGAAAAAGAAACGACACCAGACGCACCAGATATCTTTCATCTGCTTACGTTTGGTGCCGCTTTTTCTCATCGCACCACTGCTGCGCATCACATAATGATAGACCGGACCCTCAGCCCAGGCCTTTCCGCCCTTGGCAATAACGGATTGCATCGCATTCTCGCCATCCGTCAAAGAGCTTTTGCCAGTGCTTTGCTTCAAAAGAAAGCGCAGGATGAACTCCTGGTCCTCGGCATACTTACGTCCGGCAGTAAATCTCAGTCCCTGACGCTCAATCTCCGACCTTCGGAACCAGCATCGCCACAGGTTATAAGGAACCTCACCATCGTGAGGCATATATTTCGTCACCTGTCCATCTTCCTCCCATTCGAAAGGAAGCAACACGAGCGAAGCTTTCGTGTCCGCAGAGCTTTCGTGCATAGCTTTCGTGTCCGAAGGACTTTCGTGCTCGCAGAGCTTTCGTGCGTAGCTTTCGTACACCATATCATCCGCATCCACGAACCAAATCCAATCGCCCTTTGCCTCCTGCAGTCCCCGGTTACGAGCCGCGCTTACGCCTTGATTCTCCTGACGTATGATCTTTATTACTTCGTGCGTAGCTTTCGTGCTCGCAGAACTTTCGTACGCAGCTTTCGTGTCCGAAGGACCACCGTCCGTACTGCCGTCGTCCACAATGATAATCTCCTTGTCGAACGGCAAAGCCCGCAGACTATCTACGCAAGGCCTTAGATACGAACCGGCGTTATAGACTGGAATAAT
>JAGHUA010000062.1 GCA_018065085.1 Candidatus Liminaster caballi
CGGCGCGCGCCTTGCCTTCTTCGGATCAATCGAGAACGAGAGCGCGCTCGGCGACTAAGGGCGCGGAGCGCCAAGCGAAAAGCGTCCCCGCTCCCCCCTCTCAAGGTGTAACGATTAAAACAATGTAACAATGTGCAGATATTATAAAGGTCAGGAGGCCGAAAAGCCTCCACCTTAACGCCTAACAGGTAGAAGATCCTGCGGGCGTGTCGTGGGCCGCTCCAACAACAATGCGAACGCGAACGGCGGCCTCGTTTATGCGA
This sequence comes from Candidatus Liminaster caballi, assembly GCA_018065085.1. Lineage (GTDB taxonomy): Bacteria > Bacteroidota > Bacteroidia > Bacteroidales > UBA3663 > Liminaster > Liminaster caballi. The sequence continues at coordinate 264 of JAGHUA010000062.1, forward strand.
ACGCGAATAATGCGTCATCGAACTCGAACACGAACAACGGCGCGCGCCTTGCCAACTAACCCAACATCGTCCCTATATCATGTGGTCATGCAGTGGCCAGAAGACACGGGCGAAGGATCTGAGCCTCGGCAACAGCATCGGATCAGTCCGGTGGAAAGCGGGAACATCACAGGGATGCAGCCTATCACAGGCAAGTACCAGAGCGGAACGTCTCAATGGCTGCGACAACAGAAGAAGCAAAAAATGAAAAGATACGGACATCTAATAACTGAGATAATAGAGCCGCGCAACATGCTGCTCTCATTTCACGAGGTGGTGGACGGTCTGACAATGAACGGTGCAGGTTCTACGCCTTCCGTACTGCGTCGTAAGAGGTATTACTACGGGTGCAAGGATGAAATCATCCGGCAACTCACTGAGCTCATCGGCTCGGGCTCCTTCAGGATCACCAACTACACGGAGTTCTGGGTGACGGACGGGCCGAAGATCAGGAAGGTGCAATCCCCGTCAGTATTCAACCGCATCGGCTGCAACGCCATCATGCGCGTGGTGGAGAAGTATGTGTACCGTGCAGTGATACCGACATCGGCGGCCTCCATCAAGGGCAGAGGGATGCACCACCTGCATCGCAAGCTACAGAGCGACTACAGCAAGGACTCCACGGGCAACCAATACGCCTACACTGCCGACATCCGCAAGTTCTACGAGTCAATAGATAAGGACACCATGAAGAGGTGCATCCACTCCAGGATCAAGGACCCCGTCCTCCTTCCTATGCTCGACAGCTTTGTGGATCTCATGCCCAGGGGACTGTCCATCGGCCTCAGGTCATCGCAATGTTTCGGCAACATCCTGCTGTCAGACATGGATCACCGAATAAAGGAGCGCGAACACTGCCGCTACTACTACCGCTACTGCGACAACATCACGGCCAGAGCATCGACAAAGGCAGAGCTGTGGAAGATACGCGACGCGGTGCACGAGGAACTGGCCAAGCTCGGACTGGAGGTCAAGCCGGACGAAGCCATCCGTCCCGTCCGCACGGAAGGTCTCGACGCGCTCGGATTTGTGGACTACGGCACACACTGCCGCATCCGCAAGAGAACAAAACAGAAATTTGCCCGTCACATGGCAAAGGTAAAAAGTCGAAAACGACGCACGGCCCTCGTCGGATCATTCAAGGGAATGGCCAAATGGGGAGACTGTGCACATTTATACAAGACACTAACAGGTGAGTATATGCGTAATTTTTCAGAATTTGGCCTGGTATATCAGGCCGCAGACGGTAAGAAGCGCTTCGGCGGCGAAAAGGTCGCTCTGAAGTCGCTCGTGAACATTCCAATCATCATCACCGACTTCGAGAAGGACGTGAAGGCTACATACGACGGCCGCGAGAAACGTCTCACCCTCGTGTCCTTCCAATACGAGGACGGACGCGCTGGCAAGTATTTCACAGAAGACCAGGAGCAGCTCTTTATGCTCGAACGCCTTCAGCAGATGAACGAGATACCATTCCGCACTGTCATAAAGCCGGAGTCGTATGCCCCGGGGAAGGTCAAATACAAATTCACCTAACAACATGGAAAAGATCTACGGGGCCCAGGGCCCAGACAACAGGCTGATCCGTATCAGCCGCAAGAAGTTCGAGATCATCTACGGCTACGGGGTGGAAGACGGCAACGGCTACAACTACCGCCAGCGCTTCGATCATATCCCCACTGAGGAGGAGGCACGCGAGTGCATCGAGGGACAGATCAACGCCCACGCCTCAGAGGTGATACTGTCAGGCATGACGTGGAACGGTGCAGTGGTGTGGCTCTCCATGGAGAACCAGCAGAACTACAGCGCGGCCGTACTGCGTGGCACTGTGCCCGTCACCGTGAAGCTCGGCAATGATCAGGAGGAGACCTTCAGCACCATGGAAGAGCTCCGTGAGTTCCACTGCGCCGTGGTGGATCATATCGAACAGACTCAGCAGGCTGCATGGGCAGACAAGCGTGCAGTCGATTATTCCGTATTCCTAACACCTCAAGATGTATGAAAAAAATTGATGCCATTGTCATTCACTGCTCTGCCACCAAGGCAGGGCAGAACATCAAGGCCGACACTATCCGGCGCTGGCACCTCGCTAAGGGCTGGCAGGACATCGGCTACAATTTCGTGATCGACCTCGACGGCACCGTGGAGAAGGGCCGACCCCTCTCTCTGAACGGCGCACACACCAACACCTCGGGGCTGTCCGGACTGCCGTACAACACCCACTCCATCGGCATCTGCTACGTCGGTGGACTGGATGCAGCCGGAAACGCCCGCGACACGCGAACCCTCCCTCAGAAGGAGTCCATGCACCGCCTCGTGGCTGAGCTCGTGCAACAGTACCCCACCATCATCGAGGTCATCGGCCACCGCGACTGCTCACCAGATAAGAACGGCGACGGCGTGATCACCTCCAACGAATGGCTCAAGGCGTGCCCGTGCTTCGACGTGCGCGCCGAGTTCCCTCAGTTCCAAAATGGTAAGAAGTAAAGGGCAGCCCCCTCTCATACACAATGAGAAGGGGCTGCTGCTATTTTGGCTCCATGTCGTGAAGTATTAGGCCATTTATGTATTCGCTTTTGTTTTTCTGTTTCGACAAGTGAACAGCGGCATCCTTGCTCACTCTGATGTTTATCGGGGTGGAGAGCCCAGGTGTGGATGCTTTTCTTCCGGATCCTGGGCGATACCCTCCGCGTGTCTTCTGCTCCATGTGTCAGTTATTGACAAAAACAACAGCAACACCTTCTTCGTTGAACTCAAGTACAGCCTTGTCGCTACGGCATATTCCCCAAGTCTCGCCACGGTCATCTTGCCACCCGTTCTTCTCGATGGCTGCATCCACGATGACGATAGGGAACTCCTCGCTGATATTGATCAGATCGGCCAGCTGATCAATGTTTGGAAGTTCTGGATCTTCATCAAGGATGACGAAATTCGTGAAGCGATCAGCGTCAGAACAACAGAAAATGCCATTACACAGTTCATCAATGAATATGCCAGTGCTGTCTCCCTTTTGGTCGATTACAACGTAGCCATATTTCTCTATGAGCTTCTGGACTTCTTCTTCTGTCTTCGGCTGAGACTGCTCGTTGAAGAACTTGTACTTTGGCGCGATGCCTCCGACAGTGAACTCCTGGAGATCGTACTGATCCATGTAACCTTTGGTGTAGGCTGCCACCTTCTTGCCGACGATCTCGCTGATGTGCTTGATGGTGTCTTCCTTGAACCATGGCTCATACACCTCATAGTTTGACTTTACAAGGAAAGAGCTGCCGTTCTCGAAGAGTTTTTGAAAATCGTTTAATGTGATCATAAATTGTTATTTTTAGAGGTTATAGTTTTTTGTTTCTATCTCTTTTTGTTGGTACAAAGATAGTGCTTTTTTTTTGATTATGCAAGAAAAATCAAATATAAATGATAATTTGCTTTGATTATTCTTGCAAAATCATTTGTTTGCTATCTTTAGGTAGCATTTATCATGCCTTAAAGTGATAAAAAACGAGAGCGGAGCGTCCTGATCAGAGGGCGCTCCGCTTGCTTTTGTTTGGAGTGTTCGCGTAAATATACAACGATTGCGCGGCAAAGATACGGCAAAAATTCGGCATTTCCAAATTTTTAGCCAATTATTTTTTATTTACTTGTACTTTTTTATGGCTTGAGACGCTTCTGGTGCCTTCTCCTGGATGTATCTCTCAGTCATTTCGATGCTGTGGTGGCGTGCCTGCTTCTGTACCAGACGTTCGGGCATGGCTTCGGCCATGTCAGTGATGCCCGTGTGCTTGAGGTTGTAGAGCTTCACCGTGTCCGGCAACTGAAGCTGCTCTCTCATCAGCGCCCACATGCCACGGAACTGATCGCCGCGTCCCTTGTGGGTGCCAGGTGTCAGCGTCCTACAGTCGAAGAGATAGTAGTCCATGGGCTGCTCAAGGAAGTGGAGATCCAGCATCAGCTTCGCCACGATGTCCGGCATGGTGATGTGTGCGTCCGTCCTGTTCTTCGCAATGAAGCCAGGCACGTAGATCATGCTGTTCTTGAGCTCGACGTGCCTCACTTGCAGCTGGGCGATCTCTCTGGGACGTAGCAGGCAGTAGTGGACCAGGTAGCAGCACAGCAGCATCGGCTTGCTGTTCTGCTTGAACCACTCGAAGATCCTCTTCCTGTCACTCGTTGATATGTAGTAGGAGCGAAGGCGCTCACGTTCCACGGTCCGGCGCTTCTTGCCGTTCCCCTTCACGTCCTTCATGGGCGAGTCCTTCAGATAGCCCACGTCGATGAGCCACGAACAGAAGGTGCTCAGCCATGCCCTGTAGCTCTTCCTCGTGGTCTCAGACACGCCACGGACAGCGACGGCCCACGCCATCCACTGATTGCAGCGCTCCCCGTTGAATTGCCAGATGGCCTTCATGGGCACGGGCAGGCCGTCGTTCCAGATGTTCAGGATCCCGAAGAACGACTTGTACGAGTTCGCCGTCTCGTGCCTCAGGCTCCCGCTCTTCTCAGACTGAGCCAGGAACGCGAGGTAGCGCGTGCCAATGTCTACCCACGATGTACCTGCGAGGCCGTTCACTGCGACCTGCTGATCCACCTCGGGTGTCCATCCCTCTGATAGTTTCTGATTGATCTGGGCGGCGTAATTGATGCCAAAGGCTTTTTTCTCTGCCATGGTCCTCAGACGCTTCACCGCCCAGCCTATGCCGGTGCGGACTCGCTGCATCTGTCCGTCGCTCCTCTGGTAGCTGTACTCGACGTACCAGCGTCGGTTGTGTTTCAATTCTGCGGGCACATACTTATATTTAATGCGCGCGCGCTTGGGTGTAGAGTGCATTTTTTTTCTTCTGGAGTCCCCCCGGGAACCTCAGAAGAGTGTGGCACATTCCAGGCACACTGTTGTGCGCCGTTTTTCTCAAAAAATGCGGGCTGAGCTATCTCGCGTTATGATTTAGCCCAGCCCGTAGCGGAGAGAACGAGATTCGAACTCGTGGAACCCTAATCAGGTTCGTCGGTTTAGCAAACCGGTGGTTTCAGCCACTCACCCATCTCTCCTCAAGATGGTAGCGCCTACGAGACTCGAACTCGTGTACCCGGCGTGAGAGGCCGGTATCCTAACCGCTAGATGAAAGCGCCGTTTGTCAAACTTTGTATGAAGAGGGAAAAATTTAAGTTGACGAAATCTTTATCCCTGTTTGGGTGGCGGGTGGGGCTCGAACCCACGACATTCAGAACCACAATCTGACGCTCTAACCAACTGAACTACAGCCACCATATTGCAACCCATATTGCTGAATTGCGGGTGCAAAGATAGGAGTTTATTTTGATACTTCCAAATTTTTTTGCCAAAAAATGCATTTTTTCGTGCATTTTTCATGCTTTTATATAGTTTTCGGGGCAAAAACCCGCCATTTTGTGCAGATTTCTGCCCCGAAAAGAGGAAAGACAAGATTACTTAACGAGCACCTTCTTGCCGCCTACGATCATGAAACCGCTGCGGAGAGCGTCAACGCGATTGCCCATGAGGTCATAGCATACGGCAGGAACCTCAGCCTTTGCGCTGCCTACATTCTCAATGGCAAGGGTCTCTGGGAGTTCGGCGATGAACGAAGAGGTAAGCCACTCTTCGTCCACGATGCGGTGGTTCATACCGAGCACCTTCTTGGCATCAGGAGTGATGTATGAGAGAGACTCCTCGCCATCCATCTCTGTGTAGTCAAAATACTTCTCGTTGGTAAAGATATCCTTGACAGCGACAAGCGAGCTGCTGCCTGCAGGCCATACGAAGCCCTTGCGTACGGTCATCATGCCACCGGTGAAACCGACAGCTGTGCCATTGTCAGCCACGCTATAGAGAGTCGGAGCATCTGGAGCGAAGAACGAATCAGGGTCGGCCTCAAGAGTCAGAACCTCCATGACACCGGTCTTGAGGTTGAGACGTGCTGCCTGTGGATCAGGCCATACTGCATCCCAATCGAACATATCGAACTGCTCCTGGATCATCAATGTTGCCCACTCGCCATTTGAGCTGAAGCCCTGTGGCTCGAACTTCATATACTTGTTGGCAAGAGCCGGGTCATAGTTCTCAGTATAATACTGTGACACGAGTGTGTTAGGCTTGTAGGTGCCGTCCTCCTGGAGTTCCCAGAAAAGGAGGATCCAGTCACCAAAGGCAAAGGTCTGAGCGAAACCGCCGATGATCTTGCCGTCGGCAGAGATCCAACGGGCCTCAGTGCCTTCGATCTCGACACCGATCTCCTCGTTGGTTGGCCAAGGAAGGTCGGTGCGTACGGAGCCGCCCTCGGTCCAGATACAAGCCTTTACAGCCGAGTTCGCGAAGTCAACGGCATCATAATAGAAACCTGCGATGACCGAACCGTCGGCCGAGATGGCGTATGCGCTGCTGGCCTCTGTCTCTGACTCACCGGCAGCGAGCATGGTGTAGTCCTGAATATCCGAAGCATTGGCAAGGATAGCCACGGCATTGCCCTCAATGCCGTATTCGCCGACAATCATGCCGAGGTCGTTGACATCGAGGAACGAACCGGTGAATGCAGCCTCATAGGACATCAATGTAGAGTCGAGCTTGTTGTCATAGTCATCGACCTGAACGAGCACAGAGTCGATGATCTCCCATGTCTCCCAGTCGTACTGATACTGCCATTCATCCTTCTGACCGTATGTATATTCATAGTAGAAAACGGTGGTTGACTCAGAGAGTTCGGCGATCTCGCCTGTGGCTGTCTTCCAGAGTGTAGGATTGCCGCTGTTCTCATCAAGACCTACAACATACAGTGCGTTAGGCGACATGGTCTCAGCTGTCAGACCTACAGATACGCCCTCAACATCGGTAGGGCTTGAGATGACCTGTGCATTCATGGTCAGAGCCATGGCTGCAACAAGGAAAGAAGTAAAGATTTTCTTCATACGTTAATTATTTATAATGATTGATTTGTCTGTCTGTGCGCGCCTTTGGGTCTAAACACGCATAACTTATCGAGTGCAAAGGTACGCAAAATTTAGGAAACACACAACTTTGAGATGTTAAAAATGGTTTGAAGTGCAGGTTTCGACGCCCATAATGCATTTTTATTCGCCAATAATACGCTGAATGTAACACAAACATGTCATTCAACGCAAAAATATCGTCGCCAAATCCGATTTCGTCATAAAAACTTGCAGGCAATCGGAAAATCGCACAAATTTGCAGCACCTAAACACCAAATACTATGTTGAACATTGATCAATTTATGGCCAATCTCGCCGCCAAGCATCCAGGCGAGTCAGAATATCTCCAGGCCGTCAAGGAAGTACTTATAAGCATCAAGGATGTCTATGACCAGCATCCTGAGTTCGAACGTATGTCGCTCATCGAACGTCTTGTCGAGCCGGAGCGCATCATCACGTTCCGTGTGCCGTGGGTCGATGACAAGGGCAAGGTCCAGGTCAATATCGGCTATCGCGTACAGTTCAATTCGGCCATCGGCCCATATAAGGGAGGACTCCGATTCCACGCTTCGGTCAACCTGTCAATCCTGAAGTTCCTCGGTTTCGAGCAGACATTCAAGAATTCGCTCACCACTCTGCCTATGGGCGGCGGCAAGGGCGGTTCGGACTTCTCGCCACGCGGCAAGAGCGATGCCGAGATCATGCGCTTCTGCCAGGCATTCATGCAGGAACTGTTCCGCTACATAGGTCCTGAGGTCGACGTACCAGCAGGCGACATCGGAGTCGGCGCACGCGAGATCGGCTATCTCTTTGGCGAGTACAAGAAGCTGACACGCGACTTCAGCGGCGTGCTCACAGGCAAGAACCTTGAGTTCGGCGGCAGCCTCGTACGTCCGGAGGCCACCGGTTTCGGCGGACTCTATTTCGTCAACGAGATGCTCCAGACAGCAGGCATCGACATCGCCGGCAAGACTGTGGCAATCTCCGGTTTCGGCAATGTGGCATGGGGCGCAGCTACGAAAGCCACCCAGCTCGGCGCCAAGGTTGTGACCATCTCCGGTCCTGACGGTTATGTCTATGATCCGGAAGGCATCAGCGGTGAGAAGATTGACTACATGCTCGAACTCCGCGCATCGGGCAACGACGTTGTGGCTCCGTATGCCGACGAGTTCCCCGGCGCTACGTTCCATGCAGGCAAGAAGCCATGGGAGGCAAAGTGCGACATCGCCCTGCCATGCGCCACACAGAACGAGCTCAACGGCGACGATGCCAAGCAACTCATTGCCAACGGCTGCCAGTGTGTGGGCGAGATCTCGAACATGGGATGCACACCCGAGGCCATCGACACATTCCTTGAGCACAAGATGCTCTATGCTCCGGGCAAGGCCGTCAATGCCGGCGGCGTGGCAACATCAGGCCTTGAGATGAGCCAGAATGCCATGCACCTGTCATGGCGTGCCGACGAGGTGGATCAGCGTCTGCACGAGATCATGCACGGCATCCACAAGCAGTGTGTCGATCACGGACGTCAGGCCGACGGCTACATCAACTACGTGAAGGGCGCCAACGTGGCAGGCTTCATGAAGGTGGCCAAGGCTATGATGGCACAGGGAATTGTGTAAGGCAAAAGCAAATAATAAAAGCAGATAAGGGGAGTGAAAGACCGCTTTCCTCCCCAAAATAAGGGCAAAAACGCGATTTTTTGCCCTTTTTGCGTTGTATATCATTTTTTATTTGTATATTCGCGCCCAAAATCAGACAATTATACAAGACTTCAACCCATAGACAAGTATGAAGAATATCCGCAACTTCTGCATCATCGCACACATCGACCACGGCAAATCGACCCTTGCCGACCGCCTGCTGGAATACACCAAGACGGTGGCCGAACGCGACATGCAAGCTCAGATACTCGACAATATGGATCTGGAACGTGAACGCGGCATCACCATCAAGAGCCACGCCATCCAGATGGACTATAACTACACTCCTGCCGAGGTTGACAAGGAGACCGGACTCAGCTATGCCGAGATGGGCGTAAAGAAACCTGACGCCGGCAAATATATTCTCAATCTCATTGATACTCCAGGTCACGTTGACTTCTCATACGAGGTCAGCCGTTCGATTGCCGCATGCGAGGGCGCATTGCTCATCGTCGATGGCACTCAGGGCATCCAGGCTCAGACCATCTCGAACCTCTACATGGCCATCGACCACAACCTTGAGATCATCCCGGTGATCAACAAGTGCGACCTCGACAGCGCCATGCCCGAGCTGGTGGAGGACGAGATAATCGAGCTCCTCGGCTGCAAGCGTTCGGAGATTCTGCGCGCCAGCGGCAAGACCGGCATGGGTGTGCCTGAGATTCTTGAGGCCATCGTCGAACGTGTGCCTGCTCCATCGGGCGATCCTGACGCTCCGCTCCAGGCATTGATCTTCGACTCGGTGTTCAATTCATACAAGGGTGTCATCGGCTACTTTAAGATCGTCAACGGCTCGATGAAGAAGGGCGACAAGGTGAAGTTTGTCAACACCGGCAGCGAATATGACGCCGATGAGGTCGGCATCCTGCGCATGGACATGGAACCGCGTCAGGAGGTGAAGTGCGGCGATGTGGGCTACATCTGTTCGGGCATCAAGACTTCGACCGAGGTGAAGGTGGGCGACACGATCACCCATCAGGCCCGTCCGTGCGACAAGGCCATTGCCGGATTTGAGGAAGTCAAGCCTATGGTCTTTGCCGGCGTCTATCCTATCGACCCAGAGGACTATGAGGACCTGCGCGCCTCGCTCGAAAAGCTCCAGCTCAACGACGCGTCGCTGTCGTTCGTCCCGGAGTCATCGCTGGCTCTCGGCTTCGGTTTCCGATGCGGCTTCCTCGGCCTCCTGCACATGGAGATCGTCCAGGAACGACTCGGACGCGAGTTCAACATGGATGTCATCACCACCGTGCCTAACGTATCGTATAAGGTGTTCGACAAACACGGCGTCGAGAAGGAGATCCACAACCCGTCGGGAATGCCTGACATCATGTCGATCGAACACATCGAGGAGCCGTTCATCCGCGCCACCATCATCACACAGACCGAATACATCGGCGGCATCATGAAGCTGTGTCTCGACAAGCGCGGCGTGCTCGTCGAACAGAAATACATCTCGGGCAACCGCGTGGAGATCTATTTCGACCTCCCGTTGGGCGAGATTGTGATCGACTTCTACGACAAACTCAAATCCATTTCGAAGGGCTACGCCTCGTTCGACTATTATATCCACGATTTCCGCACCTCACGCCTCATCAAGCTCGACATCCTGCTCAACGGCGAGCAGGTCGATGCACTCTCTACCCTCACCCATGTGGATAATGCCGAACGTTTCGGTCGCCGTATGTGCGAGAAGCTCAAGGACCTCATTCCACGCCAGCAGTTCGATGTGGCCGTCCAGGCTGCCATCGGCGCCAAGATCATTGCACGCGAGACAATCAAGCAGGTGCGCAAGGACGTGACCGCCAAGTGCTACGGCGGTGACGTGAGCCGTAAGCGCAAGCTGCTCGAAGCCCAGAAGCGAGGCAAGAAGCGCATGAAGCAGATCGGCAAGGTTGAGGTTCCGCAGACAGCCTTCCTCGCCGTCCTTAAGCTCGACTAATACAACAAATTTACAAATTAACATAACAACAAAACAACATGGAACATTTAATTCCTGCATGGATGCTGATTCCATTCGTACTGCAGTTGCTCTGCATCGCAGTATTGCCACTCACCAAGGTTGAGGAGTGGTGGGAACACAACCTGCACAAGCTCTACGTATCGCTCATCCTGGGCGTGCCTGTAGGCATCTGGCTTTGCCTCAATGGCATGAGTCACGAGCTCGAGCATCAGATGATCTACGACTATGTGCCATTCATCCTCCTGCTCATGGCTTTGTTTGTCACCACCGGCGGCATCTGCATCAAGGGCGACCTGAAGGCTACACCAGCCATCAACACCTGCATTCTTGGCCTTGGCTATCTGCTGGCTTCGTTCATGGGCACAACCGGTGCTGCAATGCTGCTCATCCGTCTGGTGATCCAGACCATCTCTGAGCGCAAGTACAAGGTTCACACCATCATGTTCTTCATCGCAACCGTTGCCAACTGCGGTGGTCTTCTCACTCCGCTTGGCGACCCGCCGTTGTTCCTCCTCTTCCAGAAGGGCGCACCTTTCACATGGTTCATGAACCTCATGCCTGAGTGGCTCCTTGCCGGTGCTCTCCTGCTCGGCACCTATTACATGGTCGATCTCTATTTCTTCCGCAAGGAACCACGCGAGAACATCAAGGCCGATATTGCCAACCAGACAAAGATCCACGTCAGCGGTCTGCTCAATGTGTTCTGGCTGCTCTGCGTCATCGCTTCGACCATGTTCATCAATGCTACCTACATCCCTGCAATGGGCGACCACGATGCTCCTTTCTACCTCAAGCTCCTGCGCGAGTGGGCTTTCATCGCCATCATCATCGCAAGCATGGTCACCACAAAGAAGCACACCCGTAAGGAGAACAACTTCTCATGGACTCCAATCCTCGAGGTGGCTTGCGTCTTCTGCGGCATCTTCGCAACCATGACTCCTGCGCTGATGTATCTGCAGCAGAACCCTCTTCCTGTAACCGAGCCTTGGCAGTTCGTCTATTGCACAGGCTGCCTCTCTGCCTTCCTCGACAATGCTCCTACAGCCATGGTATTCCATGCCACTGCCACTACTCTCCCTGTGGAAGCAGGCACTACCCTTGTGGCTGGCATCAGCGAGGTAATGCTCAAAGCAATCTCAATGGGTGCTGTATTCTTCGGCGCATTGACCTACATCGGCAACGGTCCTAACTTCATGGTTAAGTCGATTGCCGAACAGAGCGGCATCAAGATGCCTTCATTCTTCGGCTACATGTTCAAGTATTCGCTGATCATCTTCCTCCCAATCTATATCATCGTTCAGCTGATATTCTTCTAATCTGCATAGCAGACTCAGATGACGCTCAATGCGAGCGCAACATAAATCCCCGGACCACGCCGTCAAGGCTGTGACCCGGGGATATCTTTTGGGGTTGTCTGATTGCTATTGACCTCCTTGCTGCAAAGCTTATCTGCCGACGGTAAATCTCAAACCAAGATTCATGGTGAAGTCTAAAGGATTGTCACGAAAGGCGGTTTCAAGCGATGAACGGTCGTCAAGATAATAGTTGCATCCGGGCTCAAAATAGAGTGACAGCATGGAACTGAAGTTGTATTGCACACCTGCCTTGGCTCCGACCGAGAGCTGCAAGGGACGCGACTGAATGGCTGAGACTTCCTGACTGCCCTGCATTCTGTCACCGACGACATACTTCTTGCGCGACTGGCCCGACACACATTGCTCGGCAAGAATATTGGACGACAGATACAGATCGAGACGCCTCCATGTGAACAGACGATAGGTCACACCCAACGGAACGCCCACATAATGAAGGCGCTGCTCTTCTTTGACATAGTTGGCAACGCTGCCCTCACTGATCTCAGAACTGAGAAATGCATAAGAGAGGCCACTTTCGATGCTCCATCGGTCATTGAGACGGTATGATAACGAAAGAGCAGCCCTGACAGGAGTGCTGTGACGGACGGTTCGCTCGGTCTCTGCGCCTCTGTTGAGCGCCATGATTCCAAGCATAGGCCTGTCCACCCATTCTGATTCGCTCAACATAGAGGCCGGGCCTCCGATGCAGTCGCCACGGAAGAGCTGGCTGTGGTCCGAACCGATGCCGCCCGAGGCTGAGAGTCCTATGGCAAGGCTATGGTCAATGGCACGCCTGTGAGTGGTGTGCGCCAGATATGGGCACTCGCTTTGCTGGCTTTGTTGGCGAGAGGGAGTGGGCTCCTGACGGTCGGCACGAACCGGCATAGCCTGCTGCGTGTCATGAACGGGCGTAATGTCTTGTTGGCCACAAGCTGGCGTAACCTCCTGTTGGTTTTGGGCAGGAATGGCGTCTTGCTTTTCATTCACGGGACGAGGTTTCATTTGCTCACGAACGGGCAAGGACTGTTCCAGACCATTCCCTACAGGCACGACTGGCTCCGTCGACGCAATTTGCTGACCTACAGAACTCTCAGGAGAAGTATGCTCCAGCATCTGATCAGGCCCGACAACCCATATCAGCAGCATGCAGGCAGCAACGGCAACGGCGCTTCCTATCCATATCAGATATTTATTCTTATGATGGCCTGCCGGAGCTGTTACCGCCAACTTGGATTCTGCGGCACAGATGTCATCCCACAGGCCTTGAGGAGCATCGGTATCAAAGTCTGCCATTCGGTCGTGAATGTCTTTCAGCCAGTCTTTTTTCATCATTGAATGTCTTTGCTATTTTTGAATCGGGTTATCATCTGTGCCAGCATGGCTTTTGCACGATGCAGTTGCGATGCTGACGAACTCTCCTTGATGCCAAGCATACGGGCAATCTCGCGGTGGCTCTTTCCGTCGATTACGTAGAGGTTGAACACCGTCCGGTAGCCATCGGGAAGTGACCGGATCATCTGATAGATTACATCGGTCGGTACGCCCTCGGTGTCGGGGTCTTCGTCAAGGATATCAAGTTGCGCATTGCCAATCTCGACCAGTTCGAGACGGTTGTTCTGTTTCAGCCATTTGAGCGATTCATTCAGCACAATCCTGCTCATCCATGCCTTGAGCGAGCCCTCGCCCTGGTAGGTGAATGTCCCGACAGAACTGAATATCCTGAGGAATGACTCTTGCAGCACATCCTTCAGGTCCTCGTCATTTGAGATGTATCGCGAACAGACAGCAGCGAGATACCTGACATACTGTTTGTACATCAGGTGTCTCGCCTCTGCATCGCCGTCGTTGATGAGGCGTAGCAGTTCTCTCTCGCTGTTCGCTGCGATATTCATCCCTTTCGATATTGACTATAAGCAGCAGCCGTGGTTATTTTACGCTCGATGAGAATCCGGTGGCAGCGACAAAGCTGCTGCAGGTGTCCATAGGCTTCGACTTCAGATTGAAATCGATCTTACGAGCGCCGCTGAATGAGTTCCAGCGAAGGGTGAACCTTACCTCATCCTTGTCAGCATCCTTCAGCACCTCGCGCAGATTGAAGGCAATCAAAGCATCGCCCATGATGACCGGTACATCGCCATTGGCATTATGACGCAGCTCCACCTCGTAAGGGTTCTCAGCATTGACACCGGTCAACAGATTGAGGTAATGAACCGTATTGCCGTAGCCCCAACGCGTGCGGACACGGAGGGTAAGATAACCATCCTCGGCCACGGTCACCCAATCATCGACAATCTCCAACGGATCGTTGCCATAGGTGGCATTGTCCTTGTCGCCCAACGAAGGGACGGCCATCTTGGTGCGGATGCTGTCAATCCAGTTGATGCGCACGCTCTGAAGGGCCGATTTCTTATTCTCAAGGCTATAGTTGACCAATGCACGCACCTCCTTGTCTCCAAAAGGCGACTTGGTCATGTTGGCAGGCAGCAGACGCGTAGAGTCATCGAGCTGCAGGATGAAAGACTCGGCTGTTGGTTTGACGGTCACCAATGCCGTGGGACGGACAGACACCTTATCATCGTCGTCGTCCAAATCGCACGATGTGAACATGGCAGAAGCCATTGCCAGCAGAATCATTGTAAACGTAGTTGTCAGTTTCCTGTTCATATTGATTATTGTTTTGAGTTTGTTTTCTGTCCATTAAATCACTGCAATGCCAAAACCTTGCATGGGAGCCAGTTTTTTTAACTATTTTTGGAGCGCAAAATTACGCACGATATCCCAAATATCCAAATTTATCAGCCATCATTTCTGCGGATATGCCAAAACAAGGCAATTTTTCATCGCAAGTGGAGCAGCGATGTTAAAAATCAAATTTTTGTCACTCCCGGTATACTTGCGATGTAAAAAACCAAATTTTTGACACTCCCGGTATACTTGCGATGTAAAAAATCAAATTTTTGACACTCCCGGTATACTTGCGATGTAAAAAATCAAATTTTTGACACTCCCAGTATACTTGCGATGTAAAAAATCAAATTTTTGACATTCCCAGTATACTTGCGATGTAAAAAATCAAATTTTTGACTATTGCCAACATGTGGGAGCTGCCAAAAAAGGTATTTTTGGCATTTAGCAACGAAAAACAGCTATGTTTTTAAATGTTTTTGACGTTTTGTTGTGCCGTCTCATTAATTTATTATATATTTGCGAGTCATTAAACCTTATTTCAGTTCGTAAAATGAAAAGATTCATCACTTCGCTCATTGTTGGACTTTGCCTAAGTGCCTCGCTCAATGCCCAGGCACTCCTGCCATATCAGAATCCGGAGCTCTCGGCACAGGAACGCACCGAGGACCTGTTGCAACGACTGACGCTCGAACAGAAGGTCACGCTGATGATGGACAACAGCGACGCCATCCCGGAATTGAGCATTCCGGCATACGCATGGTGGAACGAAGCCCTGCATGGCGCAGCACGTTCGGGATTGGCAACGGTCTTCCCCCAGGCCATCGGCATGGCAGCGTCATGGAATCCGGCTCTCATCCGGCAGGTCTTCGACATTGCATCGACCGAACAGCGCATCAAATTCATTCAGGCACGCAAGAAGAACAACGTGGCGCGATATCAGGGACTGACCGTGTGGACACCGAACATCAACATCTTCCGCGACCCGCGATGGGGACGCGGACAGGAGACATACGGCGAGGATCCATATCTGACCATGCGCATGGGCGAAGCCGTGGTGAACGGTCTGCAGGGCGACACACGCGACGGAGACAAGCCGATGGTCTATGACAAGATGCACGCCTGCCTCAAGCATTACGCCGTGCACAGCGGTCCGGAGTACGAACGCCACATTTTCAATGCCCATGACATCTCCAGCCGCGACCTTGCCGAGACCTATCTCTACGCATTCAAGGAACTGGTGCATCGCACCGACGTGAAAGAGGTGATGTGTGCCTACAATGCCGTGGAGGGAAAACCTTGCTGCGGCAGCGACAACCTGCTCACACAGATCCTGCGCCAGCAATGGGGCTTCGACGGCCTCGTGGTGAGCGACTGCGGCGCCATCAGGGACTTCTACAACGGCCCGAAGTTTCATAATATCTTCCCTGGCGACCCAGCCACGTCGTCGGCCAATGCCGTACTGAGCGGCACCGACATCAACTGCGGCAGCAGCTATAAGCACCTGCCCGAGGCCGTGCGCCAGAAGAGCATCAGCGAGGACGACATCGACGTATCGGTGCGCCGTCTGTTGCGTGCGCGTTTCGAGCTGGGCGAGATGGACGCCGACAGCCTTGTGTGCTGGAACAGGATACCCGAATCGCTGCTCTGCTGCAATGCCCATCATGAGAAAGCCCTGCAGATAGCCCGCGAGAGCATGGTGCTGCTACAGAACCGCAACAATGCCCTTCCGTTAGGCCGCCAGCCGGAGCGTGGACGCAAGTTCGTGGTGCTTGGTCCTAATGCCAACGACTCGCTCACCCTGCGAGGCAACTACTATGGCACGCCGGCACACACCACGACCGTGCTCGACGGCATACGCAGCAAGTTAGGCCCATCGGACGTGCTCGTCTATGAGAAGGTTTCGGAATGGGTGACACCAGAGGCATCGATCAGCCGCTTTGACTGCTGCGACAACGCTCTGGGCAAGGGCTTTGAAGCCTCATATTATCTTGGCAACAAGTGCGAGGGCGACGTGATTGCACAGCAGCAGCTCACCGATCCGTTCCAGTTCTGCACATCGGGCAACACTGTGTTCGCCCCTGGCGTGCCGCTTGAGAATTTCTCTGCCACCTATCGCACCACGTTCACCGCACGACACGACGAGGAGGTAATCGCCGACCTGTTTGTCAACGGTCAGGGCAACGTGACGGTCAACGGCGAGGAACTGCTCACCTTCCGCAACGGACACGGAGCACGTCGCGACACCAAGGCCTTCCCGACCAAGGCAGGCGAGAAATATGAGATCGAGATCCGTTTCGCTCAGTATGTGGGTGACGCGCAGCTCAACTTCGACCTTTGCGCAAAGGAGGCAACTGACCTCGACGCCCTCAGGGAGAAGGTCAGCGATGCCGATGTGATCATCTATGTGGGCGGCATCTCGCCGATGCTCGAAGGCGAGGAGATGAAGGTCAATTTCGAGGGTTTCAAGGGAGGTGACCGCACGGACATCGAACTGCCGAAGATTCAGCGCGAGACGCTGGCAGCCCTGCATCAGACAGGCAAGCCTGTGGTGTTCGTCTGCATGTCGGGTTCTGCGCTCGGCCTTGAACCTGAGACTCACAGCTGCGACGCCATCCTTCAGGCATGGTATGGCGGTCAGGCCGGAGGACAGGCCGTGGCCGACGTGCTGTGGGGCGACTATAATCCAGCCGGACGCCTGCCTATCACGTTCTATCGCAACACGGCGCAGCTGCCCGACTACTCTGACTACAGCATGGCGGGCCATACATACCGCTACTTTGACGGCGATCCGCTCTTTGCCTTTGGCGAAGGTCTCTCCTACTCTACATTCCGCTACAGAGGCCACACCATCGAAGGTCCTCAAGGCGCGGCACAGAAATCCGGCAAGACCGTGGCATTGGGCTCACGCCTCTGGGTGGAAATAGAAAACACCTCGTCACGCGATGGCGACGAGGTGATTCAGCTCTATGTGCGTCGTAATGATGATGAGGATGGTCCGCGCTACTCACTTCGCGGTTTCCAGCGCGTCCCGGTCAAGGCAGGCACCCGCACTACGGTTCCTTTCGTGCTCGATGAGACCACCCTTGCCACATTCAACCCTTCGACCAACACGATGGAGGCACGTCCCGGCAAATACACGCTCTACTACGGCAGCAGCTCGCGCAAGGAAGCCCTCCATGCGGTGGAGATCACGGTGAGATAATCACTCCATGTGCGAGAAATAAGTGTCGCGGAGTGGCTTGACAACCGCCTTGCCTGTGAGTTCGACCTCGTGGGTGAGGCGGATGTCTGTGGATGAGGCACCGACCTTGACAAGATAACAGCCGGGAGTGATGTGCCACTGACCGTCGGCATAATGGCCGAACTGCTCGACAGGGAGAACGAAGCTGAGACGCTGCGACTGACCCGGTTCAAGATGGATGCGGCCAAAGCCCTGAAGCTGGATAGGACGGATAGCCTGATCGTCGGATGTAGGAGAAAGATAGATCTGAGCAACCTCGTCAGAGGCAACAGATCCCGTGTTCTTGACCTCGAACGAGAGACGGAACTCGGCATCCGAAGCATCGACCGAAGCGTCGGCCTTGAGATCGGAATACTGGAACGAGGTGTAGCTCAAGCCATAGCCGAAAGGCCACTCGACACGCGAATCCTGTTCAGATGAATAGTTGTAGCAAAGAGGAGTCTTGACCTCGGTGTTAGGATAGCTGACGCAGAGTTTGCCGGAAGGCGAGACACGTCCAAAGAGTATGTCGGCCACGGCATTGCCGCCCTCCTCGCCAGGATACCATGCCTGAATGACAGCTGCACAGCGCTTGGCGATGGAAGAGATGACCTGTGCACGTCCGCCAAACACCACAAGGATGACCGGCTTGCCCGTAGCAAGAAGGCTCTCCACATATTCCTCCTGACGGCCTGGCAGACGGAGTGTAGGACGCTCGCGGTTCTCGCCGCAGAGCAATACGTTCTCGCCCATGGCTGCAATGATGACGTCACTCTCGCGAGCCATGCGCAGAGCCTCAGCTGTATTGGCAGGCTCGGGGTGCTGCACCTTACGGTCGAGAATGAGACGCAGCCAATCGGCACGCTGGTCGCCGCCCTCCTCAATCCATGTCTCGACGATCTCTGTCCAGTCGCAGCCGCGGCTGTAGGTCATCGACGAACCTTCAGGCAGGCGCGACTCCAGTCCCTCCTTCAGGCTTACAATCTTTGGATGCATATCATCCTCGTCCTTACGCTGCCAGAAGTAGCGCATCGACTGGAAGGTATAGTCGCCCAGCATCGCCCACATGGTGTTGGCATCAGGACCGGTGAGGAAGATGCGCTGAGGCTGACGGAGTGGCAGGATGCCATTATTTTCGAGCAGGACGATGCTCTGCGACGCAAGGTCGTAGGCCACCTGTCGTTCCTCAGGCGTATCAAATGTAATATGTTCGCGCGAGAAGAGGTTCGGATTCTTATCGAGCATACCGACACGCGCCTTATAGGTCAGCACGCGCTTGACGGCACGTTCGAGTGTCTGCTGGCTGAC
The DNA here is from genome assembly GCA_018065085.1 of Candidatus Liminaster caballi. Taxonomy (GTDB): domain Bacteria; phylum Bacteroidota; class Bacteroidia; order Bacteroidales; family UBA3663; genus Liminaster; species Liminaster caballi. The sequence continues at coordinate 19,470 of JAGHUA010000062.1, forward strand.
AAGGCCTTTGTCGATGGCCTCCTGCAGGTGGGCATAGCTCACACCGCGTGGGAAGTCAACGTCATTGCCCGCATTGATGGCAGCCACACCACGCTCCATATCAGAGTCGTAGCCCGGCACCTCGTCGATGGCGTTATAGTCGCTCACCACCATGCCGTCGTATTGCAGATAGGTGCGTAATATGCCATCGAGAATCTCTGGGTTGGCCACGCACTTGGTGCCATGCACGGCATGATAGCCTGGCATCACCACCTTGCTGCCACCCAGTCGGATCATGGTCTCGTGTGGCAGGAGGATCTCCTCCATGAGTTCCTTCTCGTCGGCATCGCCACCTCCGCCGTAGCCGAGATAATGCTTGCTGCACGTTCCCACACCCTGACGAAGACCGCCATGCTGCAAGCCCTGGACGAACGCCGTGCCGAAAACAGCCGAGAGATAGGCATCCTCGCCATAGGACTCCTCAAGACGGTTGAACGACGGAGTGCGAACCACATCGACCATCGGCGAGAGCGAGAGAAGTCCGCCCATCTGACGCAGACCCTGTCCGGTGTATTGCGCCTTCAGGCGGGCAAGCTCCGGATTGAACGAACACGCCATGCCGATCTGCTGCGGATAGACAGTAGCATCGCGCGAGCAGACGCCGGTGAGAACCTCCTCATGGAACAGCGCAGGAATGCCGCTCGGAGTATTGGCCATGAGCCATGCCTGCATTGCCGCAACACGGTCACGGATATCATCGGGTGCAAACGACATCTGGCTGGCAAACTGAGAGAAGTGACCGATGCCGTTGGACAGATCACGACGGCAGAGTGCCGTATCGAGCTGACCTGACTCGTCGAAATAGTCGTTGAGATAAGTGCTGCGCAACTGGTTGATACGTTCCTCTTGCGTCATGCGTTCATAAAGGTCATTGACCTGCTGTGTGATGGTATCGGACGTACCGTTGCAACCTGAAAGAATCATGGCCGAAAGTGTTAAAGACAGTATTGATGATTTCATTATTAATGTATATAGATTGGTAATCGGGTGCAAAGATAATTGATAATATTGAAAACACAAAGAAATTGCCACAAAAAATAATTTGAGCACGCCGGAACTTTAAAATATGTTAAATACATGCCGCATATTTCTGTCAAAGCGTCAATCATTGCCAATAAAAAATAAAAAACGGACATTCTGGCGCTTTGATTTGTAAAAATAATTAAAAATGTTCATCTTTGCGGTGTCATTATAAACCTACAAACACGCAAATCAGGCAAGATGATAGAGCGCTTTCTAAAACAAACCGAATTTACATCCTACGACGACTTCATGCAGAACTATAAGGTCGAGGTTCCCGATCACTTCAACTTCGGCTATGACGTCGTGGATGCCTACGCAGAGACCGACCCTGAGAAGGAGGCCATCCTATGGACCAACGACCGCGGCGACGTCAAGCACATCAACTACGCTGAGTACAAACGGCTCTCAGACATGGTGGCAAGCTATCTGACACAGCTTGGCATCGAGAAGGGCGACTGTGTGATGCTGATTCTGAAGAGGCGCATTGAATGGTGGATCACAATGGTTGCCCTGCACAAAATCGGAGCCGTTGCCATCCCAGCCACACACCTCCTGACCGACAAGGACATCATCTATCGCTGCCATGAGGCTCGCATCAAGGCTATCGTAGCCGTGGGCGACCGTCAGATATTGCGTAACGTGATCAAGGCACGCGCCTTCTGCCCTACGCTGCAGCATTGCATCTCGATCGGACCTATGGTTCCGCAGGGTTGGGACAACTACTGGCAGGGAGCAATGATTGCACCTCCGTTCAAGAGCATGAAGGGCAAGACCGACACGACAGACAACTTCCTGATGTACTTCACATCGGGCACGACAGGCGAGCCAAAGATGGTGATGCACGACTATACCTACCCTCTGGCACACATCCTGACAGGCCGCTACTGGCATACGGTGCATGACGGTTCGCTTCATCTCACCGTGTCAGACACAGGCTGGGGCAAGGCCGTGTGGGGCAAGTTCTACGGACAGATGATTGCCGGCGGCACCGTGTTTGTCTATGACTTTGAGGGAAGGTTCATCCCAGACAATATGCTGCGCGTGATCCAGAACTTCCATGTGACTTCGTTCTGCGCCCCTCCTACCGTCTATCGCTTCATGATTCGCGAGGATCTATCGAAATATGATCTCTCGTCGCTCGAATACTGCACCACCGCCGGCGAGGCTCTCAACCCGAACGTCTTTATCGAATGGAAGGAGAAGACCGGCATTATGATCTATGAGGCATTCGGACAGACCGAGACGACACTCGTAGTGGGCACCTATCCTTGGGTGGAACCACATCCAGGTTCGATGGGCGTCAGAAACCCTCAGTTCGACGTGGATGTACTGGATGCTGAGGGCAACCGATGCAAGCCGGGTCAGAACGGTCAGCTGGTGATACGCACACACAACGGCAAACCGCTCGGCCTCTTCAAGGAATACTATCGCAACCCGGCATTGACCGAGAAAGCCCACAACAACGGCATCTATTATACGGGCGATGTGGTGAACTATGACGAACATGGATACTTCTGGTTCGTGAGTCGCGCCGACGACGTGATCAAGTCATCGGGCTACCGTATCGGTCCTTTCGAGGTGGAGTCAGCCCTGATGAGCCATCCAGCCGTGGTGGAATGCGCCATCACAGGTGTGCCTGACGACATCCGAGGCATGATTGTCAAGGCAACGGTTGTACTGGGACAGGATTATAAGGGCAAGGAAGGCCCGGAACTGATCAAGGAACTGCAAGACCATGTGAAGTCAGAGACTGCACCGTACAAATATCCGCGTGTCATTGAGTTCGTCGATGAACTGCCAAAGACCATCTCGGGAAAAATACGCCGAGTGGAGATACGCGAAAAAGACGCACAATAAGACGCAAAAACCGCTATTATTGCTCACAAAAACGATAAAACATTTATTAAATGGTCAATTTTCTTATGATTATTGACCATTTTATTTTATTATTGTTTATATTTGCGCCATTGAATCAACCCTATTTATAATCTAAAATCATTTTAAGTATGAAAAAGTATCTTGCAGAAATGGTCGGCACATTCGTGCTTACCCTTCTCGGCTGCGGCACAGCTGTCAGCCTTCACTGCGGTGTTGACACAGCTTCCATCGTTGGTACAGCCGTAGCTTTCGGTCTTGCTGTTGTTGCAATGGCTTACACTATCGGCGGTATCTCAGGTTGCCACATCAATCCAGCCATCACTCTCGGATGCCTCGTTTCCGGCCGCATCAACGGCAAGGATGCTGGCATGTATATGCTTTTCCAGACCATCGGCGCTATCCTCGCTTCATGTGTTCTCTATGCTCTCGTTGCCACTGACGGCGCTGTTGCCGGCGGCACAACAACCGGCGCCAACGGTTGTGGCGCTCATGGTGTAGTTAACGGCCTTATCGCTGAGATCGTTCTTACCTGCCTCTTCGTGCTCGTAGTGCTCGGCACAACCGACGAGAAGAAGGGCGCTGGCAACTTCGCAGGTCTCGCCATCGGTCTCTCGCTCATCCTCATCCACCTCGTAGGCATCCACTACACTGGCACATCGGTTAACCCTGCACGTTCAATCGGTCCAGCTCTCTTCGAGGGCGGCGAAGCTCTTGCTGAACTCTGGGTATTCATCGTTGGTCCATTCGTAGGTGCCCTGCTCGCTGCTGGCATCTGGAAGGCCATCAAGGACTGATACGCTGCATGTAGCTTTACTCACAAACCTATAATTAAAACTTTTTAAAACAATCAACTATGAAAGCAATCAAATTTATCGCCATGATGATCATGGCAATGACTCTCTCATTTTCAGCAACCTCGTGCAGCGATGACGATGACGACAACGGTTCTTCAATCAACACCGATGTGCCTGTAACCGAACTCGTGGACAATGGTAGCGACCTCCGCTTCACCATCAACCTGAAAGAGGCTGGTGTGACCATCTCTGAGACAATGATCTTCGGCTATGACAAGAACGAGATGATCACTTCTTACAAAGTTGAGGTTGTTTGTCCAAACGAGACTACCGCCAAGGCTACCGAAGAAGCTTACAAAAACGGTAAGATGGGTGTTGACATCAAGTCTGTAACACGCAGCGGCAAGACAGTGAAGGCCGAAATGGCTTCGTCTGAGTTCCAAGGTTGGACTAAGCAGACCGTCGAGATGGTTTACGACGAGATGCGTCACCTCTATGGCAAATAATCAGTAATCAGCTGTTCCGCTAATATTAATTAGCAATACACAAAAAGAGGGCGTGTCAAAAGTCCATGATTAGGCTTTTTGCACGTCCTCTTCTTATGTCAAGCCACTATCTTTATTGAGAAGTATTCATCATGGCAGAAATCTC
>JAGHUA010000082.1 GCA_018065085.1 Candidatus Liminaster caballi
TCCCAAGACCTAGGAAATGCTGCCGAAAGTTTTATTTGGACTTCCCAAGACTTAGGAAGTGCTGCCGAAAGTTTTATTTGGACTTCCCAGGAGTTAGGAAATGCTGCCGAAAGTTTTATTTGGACTTCCCAAGACTTAGGAAGTGCTGCCGAAAGTTTTATTTGGACTTCCCAAGACTTAGGAAGTGCTGCCGAAAGTTTCTTTGGGACTTCCAGCTTTCTGGAAATGCTTAGAACATTGTTCTGACGACTTCCCAACTCTTAGGAAATGCCGGGAACAATGTTCTGGAGGCTTCTAACTTTCTGGAAATGCTCGGAACATTGTTCTGGGGACTTCCCAACTCTTAGGAAACGCCGGGAACATTGTTCTGGAGGCTTCCAGCTTTCTGGAAATGCTCGGAACATTGTTCTGACGACTTCCCAACTCTTAGGAAATCCCCAGAACATACTTTTTTGCCTTCCTAAATCTCAGGTATAGATACAGCGCAAATAGCTGCTAATAAATATTAAAGGCGTTTCGTAGGTCTAAAAAAATAAGAGATGAACAAAGCTCACTACCTTCATCTTCTGAGCCACGCAGAGCGTCATGGTGAAGGCAGTGAGCAGTATTAGGAGATATCGCCGCATGAGAAACGGACGGATATTTTATTAGAATTACAAATTATTTGAGAGGGATAAGACGGAATGTGAAGTCATAGTCCTGATACTTGACGAAATACTCCTCGCGAGGCATGGCACCCCAGCTGTTGACACAGCCAAGACCCATCTGCTTCTGATCGATGCAGAGGTTGGTGAGAGGCGAAGGATCAATATCAGGAGAATGGAGATTGTGCTTGTCAAAGCCCTCGTCGAGGCTCTCGATGGTGTAGTGGAGAGCAGATGCCGAGAACGGCTCGTCGGCCACCACCATCAGGCCCTTGCCCGATGCATTGGTAATCTTCCACCAGCGCAGATCGACATGATTGCCAGTCTCCTGCGGACGGATGTATGGATAGAACTCATCGGTGACGGTGCTCTCATAGATGCCGAGGAACTCTGAGTCCTTGCGGTCGCAATAGGTCTCGACAGGACCGCGGCCATAGTACTCGATATTCTCGAACTGCTCAGGCATCTGGAGCTGCATACCGAAGCGGAACATATCGCTGGCATCGGTGCTCATCTCACCCTCAGCAACAGGAGCATCGCGTGGAGCTGTGCGCTGGAAACGGATCTTCTTTACACGCTCTGCCTGCTTAGGATCGACGGTCATCTTCTCGTTGACAGTGACCACACCTGTATTGCTGATGGTGTAGGTAAGGTCAAGACGTGCGGCAACCGAAGGAATCTCGAAATGAGTCTTGACGATGGTGGCATCGTCGGTCTGTTCACACTCCACGCCCTTGACACGGAGACGAGGATTCTGCCATGCGCCGTACTTGCGCTGGAGGTTTGCACCGTAGTCATTGTCGGTCGGAGCACGCCAGAAGTTTGGCTTGAGGTTCTTGCCATCGGCAATCATCTGTGTGCCATTGACCACAAACGACTCCATAAGACCCGACCACTTACTGAATTCAACGGTGAAGTTCTGACCGCTGACGGTGAGCGAACGGTTGTTGTTCTGCACCTCAGGCTTAGGAGCATTGACAGTCTTGCATGCACCGCAGCACATCTTGCCTGAAGCCTCTGCCACAGTGAGCTGCTGCTTGGCAACCACATGACCGGCCTTGAGCAGACCTTCCTTCTTCTTGAGCACATAGCGCACGTTGAGCAGCCACTCAGCACCGTCGGCAGGAACTGCACCCAAGCCCAACTTGACGTTGACACGCTTCTGGGCAGGCACATTGAGGTCGTTGACCACGCCTGTGTTCTCCACCTCGCCGTTGCGCAGGAGGCTCCATTCCAGACGATAGGCCGAGAGGTCGCGGAAGAAGTTCTCGTTATAGATCTCGACCTCGTCACGTCCGGTGAGTGTGGTCCAGATGTTCTGATAGTAGTAGCCTACCTCATACATGTGTGGGTTTGGCACACGGTCAGGTGAGATAAGGCCGTTGTCGCAGAAGTTACCGTCGCTGGCATCCGTGCGATTGAAGTCGCCACCGTATGCCCAGATCTGACGACCCTTGCTGTTGGTCCAGCGCAATGACTGATCGACAAAGTCCCAGATGAAACCGCCCTGAAGATTAGGATACTTACGGATGAGATCCCAATACTCGCGGAAACCGCCCTCCGAGTTACCCATGGCATGGGCATACTCACACTGGATGAACGGACGGGTCATGTTAGGATTCTTGCCATAGTTCTCCATCGAACGGTAGTCGGCATACATCGGGCAATAGACATCCGTGGTGGCATCCTCAAGGGTGATCTCCTTGTCCCAGATACCGTGCATGGTGCCTTCATACTGGCAGAGACGGCTTGGATCCTCGTTCTTCACCCAATGATAGGCGTCGATGAAGTTCTTGCCGAAACCTGCCTCATTGCCAAGGCTCCAGAAGATGACGGCAGGGTGGTTGAAGTTACGCTGCACGTTGCGCTGGTTGCGTTCGAGGTGTGCCAGATGGTAGTCCTCGCGCTTGGCAATGGTATGTTCCTTATAGCCCATACCGTGAGTCTCAAGATTTGCCTCAGCCACCATGTAGATACCATATTCATCGCACAGGTCATACCAGAAGTTGTCATCCGGATAGTGGCATGTGCGCACGGCATTGATGTTGAACTGCTTCATGATCTGGATATCCTGGATCATACGCTCGCGGCTCACTACATAGCCTCCGTCAGGATCGAGCTCATGACGGTCAGCACCCTTGATGAGCACCGGCTGTCCGTTGACGAGCAACTGGGCGTTCTTGACCTCAATCTTGCGGAAGCCGACACGTACGGGAACGACCTGAAGGGTCTTGCCGCCGCTGACGACCTCGGCACGAAGGGTGTACAGATACGGAGTCTCGGCTGTCCACTTGTGAGGATTGCTCACGCTGATGTCGGCAGCACCGGTCTTGCCTGTCTGGGCTGTTGCCACCTCCTTGCCTTCGGCATCGATCAGGGTAAGAGCGACAGGAGCGCCTGTGGTCTCAACCTGAACGTGGAGCGAACCGTCCTTATACTGGGCGTCGAGATCCGGTGTGACGCGGATGTCGGTGATGTGCTGCTTAGGACGAGCATAGAGCCATGTGTCGCGGCAGATGCCCGAGAAGCGGAAATAGTCCTGATCCTCAAGATATGAGCCATCGCACCAGCGGAACACCTGCATGGCGATGAGAGCCTTCTGACCAGGCACAACATATTTGGTGAGATCGAACTCGCAGTCGAGTTTGTTGTCCTCGCTGTAGCCTACGAACTTGCCATTGACCCAAAGGTACATACAGCTCGACACCGAACCGAAATGAACCACTACCTGCTGGCCCTTCCAGTCGGCAGGAATCTCGACCTCATGGCGATAATAGCCCACGCCGTTGTTGGCAGTTGGCACGTATGGAGGATTGTTGCCTTCCTGTGCTGCCCATGGATACTGCATGTTGACATAGATAGGATCGCCATATCCGTTGAGCTCCCAACAGCCAGGCACCGGGATTGTGCCCCATGCCTTGTCGTTGAACGTGGTCTTGAAGAAATCACTCTTGTAATCGACAGCATCCTTCTGCCAATGGAACTTCCACTGTCCGTTGATGCTGAGGAAATTGCCGGACGCCTCTTGCGGACGCTGCGATGCCTCGACCGACTCATAGCCAAAGAAGGCTGTGTGCATGGCCATGCGGTTGACCTGATTGACCTCAGGATCGCGCCACTCATTGAACGTCTGAGCGCAGGCAGTCATGGCGACTGCCCCCACCATTAATGTAACAAACTTTTGTTTCATAGAGTCAGATTATTCTTCCTCCCAACCGAGGGCAGAAGCTCCGAGCACAGCGGCATCGGCATCCTTCAGACCAGAAAGGAGGAGCTGGGTCTTGCCCTTGAAGATTGCAAGTGAGTTGGCTTCGAGAGCCTCCTTTGTATATTTCATAATGAAGTCACCAGCCTTGGCAAGACCGCCGAAGAGGACGATTGCCTCAGGACTCGAGAACACTACGAAGTTTGCCAATGCCTTGCCGAGGATTGTGCCTGTCTCGCGGAAGATCTGAATAGCCAGCTCATCGCCCTTGACAGCGGCATCATAGATGTCCTTAGAAGTGATATCCTCTGCCTTAATCTCGCGCAGAAGGCTTGGGATCTCAGTTGTCTCGACATACTCACGTGCTGTACGAGCGATGCCAGTAGCCGAACAATAAGCCTCAAGACATCCCTTGCGACCGCAACCGCAGAGACGACCGTCCTGACGAACGATGGTGTGACCGAGCTCGCCGGCGAAACCGTCATGGCCATAGACCATCTTGCCATCGATCACGATGCCCGAACCGACGCCTGTGCCGAGAGTGATCATGATGAAGTGCTTCATTCCCTTGGCCACGCCGTAAGCCATCTCACCGAGGGCAGCAGCATTGGCATCGTTGGTCAGACGCACTGGCAGACCGATTGCCTCGCTCACCATCTTTGCAAATGGGATAACGATGCCCTTCCAAGGAAGGTTTGGTGCCAACTCGATGTTGCCGTTATAATAGTTGCCGTTTGGAGCACCAACGCCAAGACCCTGAACCTTGTCCTTGCCGCCGACTTTCTCGCAGAGACCGTTGATCATCTCTGTCAGGGCTGCGATATAGTCCTCAAGGATTGGATACTTCTGAGTCTTGATTGAATCAGTGCAAATTACTTTACCGTCTTTATCGACAACGCCGCACACTGTGTTTGTGCCGCCGATGTCCATGCCAAGTGCATAAGGTTTCATGATTGTTTATGGTTTAGAATTAATGTGTTTCAAAAAAAAGAGATTCGCAAGGACAAATGTATGCGCCCACACGTCTCCGTGGCGCAAAGATAGCGCAAAAACGCGAAACCGCCAAATGTTTTGCTATATTTTTAGCAATGAGCACAAAAAAACAAGCCAAATCCGAAGATTTGACTTGTAATTGGTTGCATATCGACAGAATATGTTGAATGATTGTGGTCGCTGACGGATTCGAACCGCCGACCCGCTGCTTGTAAGGCAGCCGCTCTGAACCAACTGAGCTAAGCGACCGGAGTGTTGCTTTGCTTGGATGGTCTTTAACCATTCCAAAGCTAAGCGACCGGAGTGTTGCTTTGCTTGGATGGTCTTCAACCATTCCAAAGCTAAGCGACCAGGGAAGTAATTGTAGTCCATAGCAGAGTCGAACTGCTCTTTAGAGAATGAAAATCTCTCGTCCTAACCGATAGACGAATGGACCATCAGGCATCTTGATGAAGGATGTTTGTGGTACCACCAGGAATCGAACCGGGGACACAAGGATTTTCAGTCCTTTGCTCTACCAACTGAGCTATGGCACCGATGAAAGCAAACAGAAGATTGAAAACCTTCTTGATGTTTTTTTTGTACGGAGGATGAGACTCGAACTCACACAGCCGAACGGCCACTACCCCCTCAAAGTAGCGTGTCTACCAATTTCACCACCTCCGCATAAATACTTGAAGCACGATGGACGAAGTCCTATGCCTTATTTGTTTCGTACCCAGACCCGGGATCGAACCGGGATGGATTGCTCCACTGGTGTTTGAGACCAGCGCGTCTACCGATTCCGCCATCTGGGCTACTGATGAGCGAAAAACGGGACTCGCTTCACTCGGACCGAGTCTCGTTTCGAGCAGAGCGAAAAACGGGACTCGAACCCGCGACCCCGACCTTGGAAAGGTCGTGCTCTACCAACTGAGCTATTTTCGCAAAAAAAATGATGGGTTAAAACTAATCATCATAACAAAGCGGAATTGCTTTGGAACAGTTTAGTGTTGAACCTCTCTCGTTGCGGAGAGCGGGATCGAACCACTGACCTCCAGGTTATGAG
>JAGHUA010000030.1 GCA_018065085.1 Candidatus Liminaster caballi
CGTTTGGACTTCCAAGTTCTTCGGAAGTGCTGGCGAAACTTTCGTTTTGACTTTCCAGCTTTCTGGAAATGCTGGGAACAATGTTCTGGGGATTTCCCAACGCTTAGTAAATGCCGAGAACAAAGTGCTGGCGCCTTCCAAGGTTTTAGGAAATCCTCAGAACCGATTTTTTAGTCTTCCGAAGTCTTAAAAAAAGGTTTTGCTTGGTATTTTGCATTTAGTTTACTATTTTTTATGCTCGTGAAGTAAATAAAGGTATTGAAGTTCACTTAATTGTCTTCGTTGACTTCACGAGATATGTAAAGAGAAAACAGACAGCGACATACCTTCTCCTGTTGAGTTTCTTGGCGACAAATTAGACAACAGGCGACGGCAAGCTCACTGAGTTATTCAAGACAAGCGTATTCATCCGCACAGATAAAAATCTCCTTTATACTTTCTTACACTATGCGAGCCATAAAAAAAGATTATCTAAACTCATTGAGATAGTATACTAGTATTCTTGTTGTCTGTGGCAATTTTAAGCAAAAATATAAAAAAAGAGAGAAAAACTTGATTAGTTTGTAAAAAAACAGTGCCTAATTAAAAAAAATGATAGAAAAAATATTAGAAAAAATGCTCAAGATATAAATTATTAAAAAAAAGTTATTACCTTTGCCGCGTTAAATCTTTGCAGAAGCCACCTCGGGTGGGATTTTCATAATATATGGGAATAGTGAAGATTAGCTGCCTATGTTGTCACATTCGCTTAGAATGCCGCATCATTAGGTAATTTTATGGAAAGACGTTTACTAACGTTTGGTTCTTGGCGTATCAAAAACTTCCACTTTTTCAGTATTATCCAAGAAACAAAGCAGTAGTAGATGTCCAATGGGAAGTATATCCTATCGATAGTATCGTTATCTCGTTCTTATAGATGAGATGGTGGAACTATGGATGATGATAATACTTTGACGTGGACTTCTGCAAACTGCTCGTTTCTGATAATGCGGGCTGTGGAAGGCCTTTGATACGCGGGACGAGCAAGTACAGCTGCCCGCGTCTTTTCTTTTTAAATAATCACCAAGTCTGGGGAAGCTATTGGAATTATTCTAATTATTCGTTTGTTTGAAAATTATGGCAAAAAAAGTTATTTGTGCACTTGCAATCGCATTATGCGCAGTTATGTCTGCTTTCTCTCAGGACAACGATTTCAAAACGAACACTGTATTAATCTATGTGGGTCCACAGTTCTCAACAGCAAAGGCTACAGGAGGTATAACCGGCAAGTTCTCTTATTTGGCAGGTCTTCAATATGAGAGAAACTTCTTAAAAATGTGTGGAGTATATGTTGGCGCAGAATATACATCTAAGGGTACTAACAACTTTACATTCTTAGATGGTCGTCAAGACGATTATTGTTTAAACTATGTACAGATGAATCTTGGACTCAAATTCGCAAAAGAAATATGGGGTATTGACGGATTTGTAAATGCTGGTCCATATCTGTCATACGGCATTGGCGGTGAATGTACAGTTAATGGTCATGAAATGGATGAAAGTTCATTTGATGATTTATCTATTAGTAGTGGCATGATATATACTGATGGTGGATGTGGTTTTAACAAATTTGATGCTGGCATTAATGTGGCAGTTGGTGCGGAATATAGAGGATTCCGCCTGATGTTTGGATACCAGCAAGGCCTTATGAATATTGCAGATGATAATCTTATTTCTAATGGCTATAAGAATTATGGATTCTATGCAAAAGTAGGTTACGGATTTAGTTTCTAATATAGGTGACTGATAATATTACTTATATTTTCCCTCTTTTTAATTATTAACTCTTTATTATTAATTACAATGAAACAAAAACTTTTCAAACTCCTCTTCATGCTTGTTCTCCTTCTTGGAACATCCGTTGTGACTACCTCGTGCGATGATGATAATGAAACAAGCACTTCACAGGGAATTGGTGATTACTATGTAGAGTTCTCCGTTGATGACAAAGGTACACTTTCTGCTTCGGAAGCATCTCAGATGGCTGGTGAGCTGAATTCAATCGGTGTCACTATGGACAACTGCACTCGTGAACAGGCAGAGTATTATTTTGATACTCTTTTGAAATCTTTGGTTGATAATGATGTTTATTCATTTGAGGTAACCTTCAAGGCATCGCTGATGCTTGAAAAGAAGGTTATTAAGAGCAAAAAACTGCAATTCTCGCGTAATGGATGCCGTGTTTATTAAACTTAATGGCATCGGTTAACATTTAGAAATAATCATCATTATTAAATATAGAGTGGGTCTTGTGTCTGTTAAGTTAGACATTAGACTCACTCTTTTTTTCGTTCGTGAAGTTCGTGTTCGTTTTACGAAATTATCATTGCAAGGACTGCGCCCCAGTGGAAGAGGGTGCCGAGGATGACGTGAATGTGCCACACACCGTGATAATAGGGATGATGAGGGTCGCGATCGTGTACAAAGAAATAGACACCTGTGGTGTAAGCAATGCCTTCGAGCGCAATGAGGACGATGGCCCAGAAGGTGATGCACTCACGTACGGAAGGGATGATATAAAGGATGGCCCAACCCAAAAGGAGATAGAGCAGGAGAGAGGTCTTGGCAAAGCGGTCGAAGAGAAAGATCTTGAGAAAGATGCCAGTAAGGGAGAGGAACCATATAATGCCGAATGCCGTCCAGCCAGCCATGAAATGATCGTCCTCGATAATGCCCATACAGATGGGCGTATAGCTCGACGCAATGAGAACGTAGATGGAACAATGGTCAAGGATGCGGAGATTGCGTTTGCCGTTTGTGCCGGGACGCCACCAATGATACATGCATGAGACGAGATACATCAGCAGCATGCCCACGGTGAAGAACGTTGTGCCAAAGGCCATCTCCCAGTTGCGCGTATAGCCGAGCCAAATGATGACCCACGCGATGCATGGGACAAGACACAGACCCACGGTGTGGGTTATCGCGCTGAAGAGTTCGCCTTTGGTTCTAACTGTTTTCACTGAGTCGGTTAATTAAAGCGAAGCGAGGAGATGTGCCTTAAAGTCGGCAAACTCCTTGGTCATCGGAAGCGTCTGCTTCTTGCCATTCATGAAACGCTGGAGGGTCTCAGGTATGGCAACGGTCTGACCGATGACGGCCTCGACGGTGTCCTTAAACTTTGCAGGGTGAGCGGTCTCAAGGAAGATGCCGACCTCGCCTGGCTGGAGTCCGTCGGCAAGAGCCTGATAACCGCAGGCTCCGTGAGGATCGCACACATATCCGTCGGCGCTGAGGGCAAGACGCATGGCCTCGCGGATCTGGTCGTCGTTGTATGTGGCACCGCTGATGAGCTGGCAGATAGCCTCGTGAGCGTCCTCTGGCTGGATCTTCTCGGCCTTATGCTGTCCGTCGCCAAAGAGGTTGACGATACGGGCAAAGTTCGATGGATCGCCGACGTCCATGGCGTTGGCGATAGTAGCCTGTGTGGCACGTGGGTTGTAATGGCTCGATGCCAGATACTGGAAGAAGATGTCGTTGGCGTTGTTCGATGCGATGAAACGCTTGACGGGCAGACCCATCATCTTGCCGAACAAGCCCGCACAGATATTGCCGAAGTTGCCTGATGGCACGCACACCACGACATTGTCAAGAGCAGCATTGCCGTCGCCGAGCATCTTCTTGATCTGGGCGTAGGCATAGAAATAATAGAAAGCCTGAGGCAGGAAGCGGGCCACGTTGATGCTGTTGGCCGATGTGAGGAAGAACTTCTCGTTCAGTTCCTTGTCCATGAATGCCTCCTTGACCAGTCGCTGGCAGTCATCGAACACACCATCGACCTCAAGGGCTGTGATGTTCTGACCCAGGGTAGTGAACTGTTTCTCCTGGATCTCGCTCACCTTGCCCTGTGGATAGAGCACAGTCACGTCGATGCCGGGAACGCCAAGGAATCCATTGGCAACAGCCGAACCTGTGTCGCCTGATGTGGCAACGAGGACGTGGATGTTGCCCTTCGAACCGGTATTGCCGTCGGCAGGCTTTGCGAAATATGACAGCAGACGTGCCATGAAGCGGGCACCGACGTCCTTGAAGGCACATGTCGGTCCGTGATAGAGTTCGAGCGAATAGATCTGAGGATTAACCTTGACCAATGGAATGTCGAACTGAAGGGTGTCATAGACGATGTGTCGCAGATCGTTCTCCGGGATGTCGTCACCAAAGAATGCCTTGGCAACCTCGAAGGCAATCTCCTGAAGGGTCATGTCCTGGATATGATCGAAGAATGACTGAGGAAGAGGATGGATGCTCTCGGGCATGTAGAGACCCTTGTCCGGGGCCAGACCTTTGATGACGGCCTCGCTGAGCGATACCTCAGGAGCCTGACGGTTTGTGCTGTAGTATTTCATATTGTGACAGTATTTGTTGCTTGGATGTATGTGTGTAGGATGTTGCGCGACGAGCGTGTCTGGCTTAGCCTTGCAGGAAAGCCTTGATAAACTGGTCGCCTTCGAGCAGTCCGAGTGAGCCGTCAAAGCATGCATTCTCGTCGAATGTCTGAACGTCGTCGGCCTTGAGTGCAGGATGGTTCTGCCAGATGGAGAACGGAACAGGAGTCATCGTGTGTGTGCGATATTTGATCGGTGTCGGGTGGTCGGGCAGAATGGCCACACGCACGGTTTCATCCCAAGTCGATACCTCATCGAGTATGGTCTTGACACAGCGTGCATCAAGGCTCTCGATGCATTGCTTTTTCAGCTCGGGTTCTCCGTCATGTCCAGCCTCATCGGTGGCCTCGACGTGAAGGAAGACGAAATCCTTATCGCGCAGTTCGCGCAGAGCAGCCTCGGTCTTGCCCTCATAGTTGGTGTCCCACAGACCGGTGGCGCCTTCGACCTCAACTTTCTTCAGTCCGCAATACACGCCGATGCCGAATATGAGATCGACGGCTGAGATGACTGCGCCTGATTTGATCTGATCAGGGAAGAGTTCAAGGAGAGTCTGCATCTGTGGACGATAGCCCAATGACCATGGCCATATCATGTTGGCTGGGTCTTTGCCCTCGGCCATGCGCCGCAGGTTGACAGGATGCTTGCTGAGCAGATCATAGCTTGCAACCATGAGTTCGCGAAGCAGCTTGGACGTCTTGGCTCCGCCGGGAAGGAACACGCATGGCAGTTCGTTCTTCCACGGTTTGCCGATACGGTCGTGTGGCGGTGTGCAGGTTACGTGCTTGTCGCCTCCGCGAATCTTCAGCAGATGACGGTAGCTCACACCGGTAAACCATCGGATAGCATCCTTTGGCCAGCCTTCAGCCTCAAGTCGGGCGTTGAACTTTGGTGCAAGTTCCTCGTTGAGGGCTTTGATGAGTTCGTCGGCTTCGGCTGTCGAGATGTTTCCTGCCGAATGGTTCTTGATGACCCATGTCTTAATGTCGTCAGGATCGCTGCCTTCGGTGGGCGCAATGCAGATGATGTTGCATCGCATGGCCACCTCATGATCCTCGATATCGACGTGCATGGAGGCGGCTTCGAGTGAGCCTCGTCCCTCGAACACCTTGTTCACGTCATAGCCGAGAAGTCCGAGGTGCGCAATCTCGCTGCCCGGGTTGTAGCCCTCGGGTACGGTCACCAGACGTCCGTTGATACCTTCACGGGCGATGCGGTCGATGTTTGGCTTGACGGCAGCCTGCAGCGGGGTCTTGCCTCCGAAAACCTTGAGAGGTTCGTCAGCAGCACCGTCGGCCAGTATGATGATATATTTCATGTCTTGTATTCTTTATCGGATATTGGCAATGCCGATGATGTCGGCAAAGACACCTGCGGCGGTCACGGCGGCGCCTGCGCCATAGCCCTTGATCTCCATTGGCTGTTCCTTATAGCGGGCGGTGGTGAGCAGGATGACATTGTTCGATCCCTCCAGACGATAGAATGGGTGCTGATCGCCCACCTCGCGCAGTTCCACGCGTGCCTTGCCTTCCTCAAGGGTGGCAACGAAGCGGAAACGGTGCTTCTGAGCCTCGGCCTTCTGGCGCATCTCCTCGAAATGTGCGTCGAGCTGTGGAATCTTCTCCCAGAACTCCTCGACAGGGCCATCGAAGTATTCATCTGGGATGAAGAGGTGCTTCTCGACGTCTTCCTTGGAAATGCGATAGCCTGCCTCGCGAGAGAGGATGACAATCTTGCGGATGACGTCCGAACCGTTGAGGTCCATGCGAGGATCTGGTTCGGCAAAACCTGCCTCGCGTGCCATCTGGATAGCCTTGGACATCGGTGTTGACTCAGAGAGCACGTTGAAGATATAGTTGAGCGTGCCAGAGACAACTGCCTCGATCTTCAGAATCTCATCGCCCGAGTTGCGGAGGTTGTTGATGGTCGAAATGAGTGGCAGGCCTGCGCCTACGTTGGTCTCGAACAGATACTTCACGCCACGCTTACGGGCTGTGCGCTTCAGCTGACGATAGTTCTCATAGTCGCCCGAAGCTGCCACCTTGTTGGCACATACCACAGAGACATTGTGTTCGAGCAGGGTCTGATAGATGTCGGCAATCTCGCTCGACGCCGTGCAATCGACAAACACCGCATTGAATACATTCATATCGACGATGCGCTGCGAGAGTATCTGAGGGGAGACTGGCTCCTCGCTTGCCTTGAGCTGCTCTTCCCAGTTGGAGAGGTCAATGCCGTCGCGCTTGAAGATGCAGTGGCGGCTGTTGCTGAGTCCGACCACACAGAGCTTGATGTTCTTGTGTTCGAGAAGGTAGTCCTGCTGCTTGCGAATCTGTTCGAGCAGGCTGCGACCCACCAGTCCTACGCCTGTCAGGAAGATGTTGAGCACGTTATAGTCCCAGAGGAAGAACGAGTCATGGATGACGTTGAGTGCCTTGCGGAGGCTCTCCTTGGTGGTGACGAACGATATGTTGGTCTCCGAAGCGCCCTGGGCACATGCGATGACATTGATACCGTTGCGGCCAAGGATGCTGAACAGTTTGCCGGCGATGCCCGGAGTCTGCTTCATGCGTTCGCCAACGATGGCAACTGTGGCGAGGTCATGTTCGGCTGTGATGGTGTTGATCTCACCCATCTCGATCTCCTTGGCAAACTCCTTCTGGAGGATTGCCACAGCGCGTTCGGCATCACCGTTCTTCACACCGATGGTCGAAGAGTTCTCAGACGAAGCCTGGCTGACCAGGAACACCGAGATGCCGTTGTCGGCAAGGCACGAGAAGATGCGCTTGTTCACGCCGATTACGCCCACCATGCCAAGGCCTGACACGTTGACAAGGGCGGTGTCGTTGATTGACGAAATACCCTTGATGATCTTGCCGCTGACGTGTTTAGGGTCGCTGTGGATGAGTGTGCCTGGAGCAGAAGGGTTGAACGTATTCTTGATGACAATCGGGATGTTCTTGTGATAGACAGGGAAGATTGTCGGAGGATAGATGACCTTGGCGCCGAAGTTGCAGAGCTCCATGGCCTCGACAAACGAGAGTTCGGGAATGACGTACGCGGTGTTGATGACGCGCGGGTCTGCTGTCATGAAGCCATCGACATCGGTCCATATCTCAAGCAGAGAGGCGTTGAGTGTGGCGGCAACGATGGCAGCGGTATAGTCCGAGCCGCCACGTCCGAGGTTGGTGATCTCACCGGTCTTGGCGTCGCTCGAAATGAAACCGCCCATCACCACGATGCCCTTCGGATTGCCCAGGCGCTGCTGCACGAGAGGATTGGTGGTCTCGAAATCGCAGACGTTCTTGTCGAACACCTTCATCGTCTTGATGATGTCACGGCTATCGACCCATTCTGCGCCATTGATAACCGTGGCAACGATGCGGCTTGAGATGCGTTCGCCATAGCTGACCACCATGGCAAGAGTCTTGGCCGAGAGCTCGCGGATGAGGAAGATGCCACGATAGATGTTGTGAAGTTCTTCGAGCATCGTTGTGATGAACATCTTGATGGTGGTGAGGTTCTCACCGTCGAGCAGTCCGCTTACGACGTCGAAATGACGCTGGCGGATGAACTCGAACTCGTCGAGATATGACTCGTCGCCCGCAGCGGCCTTGTTGGCGGTGGCGATGAGACGGTCAGTGATGCCACCGAGTGCTGATACCACAACGATGACGGGTTCCTGACGTTCTTCTACAATCTGTTTTACATTCTTAATGCTGGCGATGGAGCCTACCGAGGTGCCTCCGAACTTCAATACATGCATGACATTTATATATTATATGTGGGCGCAAAGTTACTAAAAAAAATACAAAAATGATAGTTTTTCCGTCAAATAAAGGGCAGATGAAGCTCTTTTTTCGACAAATTGACTAACCGAATGCATAAAATGACTATCTTTGCCCACCAAAAATAACTCAAAGGACGAGCATGAAGATACAGTTGATGCAGATAGTGGACGACACGACGGTCGATGGTCCGGGTTGGCGCACGAGTGTGTATTGCGCCGGTTGCCGCCATGCCTGCCCGGGTTGTCATAATCCTGAGACGTGGCCGTTTTCGGCAGGCGAGGCCGTGGATGTTGATGCCATCCTTGCTCGCATAGCTGACAATGCCGGCAATAACGTTACCTTCTCGGGCGGCGACCCGATGTATCAGCCGGAAGCCTTTACCGAACTGGCGCGTCGCATCTGCGAGGAGCTGCATCGCACGGTGTGGTGCTACACCGGCTTCAGATTTGAGGACGTGCTTGCCGATGAGAAGATGAGCCGTATGCTGCCATATCTTGAAGTCTTGGTCGATGGTCCGTTTGTCGAATCGGAGAAGAGTCTTGACCTTATGTTCAGAGGCAGCCGTAACCAGCGCTTGGTCGATGTGCAGCAATCACTCAAAGCCGGACGGGTCGTGGAATTCGAGTGGAATCCCTATCCCGAGTTCTAACTTCACGCACTCGGCATGGAGCATCAGACGCTGTCCGCCCGTGCCGTAGATGCCGTCGCCAACAATCGGGATGTCAAGGCCGAAAGGCGATGCTGCATGCAGGCGCAGCTGATGGGTGCGTCCTGTGAGCGGGAAGAATTCGATGAGTGTGCGACCGTCTTTTACACATATTTTATTATAGCGCGTTAGAGCCTGTTTGCCGAACTGCCAATCCACCGTCTGTCGCGGACGGTCATCCGGATTGGTGCAGATGGGCAGGCTTATGTACCCTGTCTCGCTTGGCAAAATGCCATCGAGCCACGCTACGTATCGTTTCCTGATTTTCTTTGTTTCGAATGCCGATTGCAGAGCCTTGTGTGTCTGCGCGTCTTTTGCCGCCAGCATCACGCCTGATGTCGCCTGGTCGAGACGGTGGGCAAGCATCGGGCCTTTTACCTCCGGATATTGCTGGTGAAGCCATGTTTCGACGTTCGGCTGCGTGAGGTCTTTGGCCGGAGTGCTGAGCAATCCCGATGGTTTGCTCAACACGATGAGGTGTTCGTCCTCATGGATGATGTGAGGTGTGCCAAGGCTGGGCGGTGCGTCGTTCGGCTTGTCTGAAGCGATGCTGTCGCCCAGCATGTAGCGCAGAATGGGCGAACATTTCTCGATGCACGATGGGTAGAACTGTCTGTGGGCTCGGATCTCTTTGCGCGGAGATGTGCCGTACCAAAACTCGGCTATGGCAACAGGTGTGAACCCGTGCCGGATTGCAAACTGAAGCAACCTGGGCGCCGCGCACTCTCCGCTACCTCCCGGAGGAAGTCCGCGTTTGGCCTCAGCAAAGATGTCAACTATATTTTTGTATCCTCCTGACAGGTTGACAAAGTTGAAATGTCTGAAAATCTTCAGCTGGAGGTCCTGTGACAGCTTGCGACGTAACGACTTGAGTTGCGTGATTGTCTCTGCATCGTTGCATGTTGCAATCCGGATGTTCAGTTGAGAGATTGCTTTGTCTTCAAGCAGATAAAAGTCATCGGGATTATTAAGGTCATAGACTGCAGGGACAAAAAATGACTCGCTGTCAACAATGTCAACAAGTCCGGAGTAGGCAAAAAAGGTTGCATAGACATCTTGCCCCTTTGTTGCGCTCTCAAAATCGTTTGCTGGCTTACGACACAACAATGCACCGAGCATTTTGCCTTTGCCGAACTCGCGCACCCACTCCGGTCTTTCAGAAATGTATTTACAAACATCATCCGCAGCCGCTTTGAGGAGCGGATGCGGATGATAGAGATATGGGCTGTTGATAATGTTCAATTCAAATTCGTAATTATTAATTCGTAATTTGTAATATGAAATTATGAATTGCGAACTAAGAATTATTCGTTGTTGCCGCCACGGTAGTCAGGACGGTCGAAAGCCTCACCGAACGGACGGTTGCCACCCTCGCGGCGTGGACGGTCGTCACGGCGTGGACGATCATCGCGACGAGGACGGTCATCGCGGTCGCGGCGTGGACGGTCAGGACGATCCTCACGGCGAGGACGTGCCTCTGGTTCAACATATCCCTCTGGCTTTGGCTTCAGAGCCTTGGCTGAGAGACGGAACTTGCCAGTCTTCTTGTCAACCTCGATGAGCTTCACAGTGAGAACGTCACCTTCCTTGATGCCGGTCTCTTCCATTGTCTCATAGCGCTTCCAGTCGATCTCAGAGATGTGGAGCAGGCCGTCCTTGCCAGGCATGAACTCAACGAATGCGCCGAAGCTCTGGATGTTCTTGACAGGACCTGTATAGATCTCGCCTTCCTCTGGGATGGCCACGATTGCCTTGATCTTAGCCACGGCAGCATCGATGCTTGCCTTGTTGGCAGAAGAAACAGCTACATGACCCTTGCCGTCAGACTCATCGATTGTAACAACAGCACCGGTCTCCTCCTGGATGCCCTGGATGATCTTGCCGCCAGGACCGATGATTGCACCGATGAACTCCTTGTCAACGTCGAAGGCAACCATGCGTGGAGCGTGATCCTTAAGATCCTCGCGGTAGTCTGGCTGAGCCTCAAGCATGCAGTTGAGAATGTGTGCGCGACCTTCCTTTGCCTGGAGAAGAGCCTTCTCAAGGATCTCGTATGAAAGACCGTTGCACTTGATGTCCATCTGTGTGGCTGTGATGCCCTTCTCTGTGCCTGTTACCTTGAAGTCCATATCACCGAGGTGATCCTCATCGCCGAGGATGTCGCTCAACACGGCATACTTAGGACCGTTCTCGTCCTTGATCAAGCCCATGGCGATACCAGAGACTGGACGGATCATTGGGATGCCGGCGTCACGCATAGCAAGAGTAGCACCGCAGGTTGTGGCCATTGAAGACGAACCGTTTGACTCGAAGATGTCAGAAACCACGCGAACTGTGTAAGGGAAGTCGGCAGGAATCATGCCCTTAACGGCACGCCATGCGAGGTGACCGTGACCGATCTCACGACGGCCAACGCCACGCTGTGCCTTAGCCTCGCCGGTAGAGAATGGAGGGAAGTTGTAGTGGAGGAGGAACTTGTCATAGCCGTTGCGCAGAACGTCATCGACCATCTTCTCGTCCATCTTGGTGCCGAGAGTACAGGTAACGAGTGCCTGAGTCTCACCACGGGTGAATACTGCTGAACCGTGAGGGCCTGGAACGTAGTCAGGCTCAATCCAGATAGGACGAACCTCGTTCAGAGCACGGCCGTCAAGACGGCTGCCCTCGTCAAGAACGCAGCGGCGCATAGCCTCGCGCTCTACATCGTGGAAGTAGCGGTCGATCATGCCGAGTACCTCCTCGTCCTCCTTCTTCTCCTCAGGGAGCTGCTCGATGAACGACTCCTTGACAGCCTCGAATGCAGCCTCGCGCTCGTGCTTGTTCTTATTGCCGCTCTTGGCAATCTCATAGCATGGCTGATAGCATACATCGTGGCACTGCTGCTTGAGTTCGTCATCGTTTACCTCGTGGCAGTACTCAAATACAGGCTTGCCTACAGCCTCCATGAGTTCCTTCTGAACCTGGCAGTGAACCTTGATGGCCTCGTGGGCAGCCTTGAGTGCGCCAAGCAGATCCTGCTCGCTCACCTCGTCCATCTCACCTTCCACCATCATGATGTTGTCGTATGTGGCACCTACCATGAGATCCATATCGGCCTTCTCCATCTGCTCGAAGGTTGGGTCGATGACATACTCGCCGTTGATGCGAACAACGCGAACCTCAGAGATAGGACCCTCGAATGGGATGCCGCTCACAGCCATGGCAGCCGATGCAGCAAGACCTGCCAGGGCGTCTGGCTGGTTCTCCTTGTCTGACGAGTACATCGTTACATTGACGAATGTCTCAGCGTGATAGTTGCTTGGGAAAAGCGGACGGAGCGCGCGGTCGATGAGACGGCTGGTGAGGATCTCATAATCGCTTGCCTTGCCTTCGCGCTTTGTGAAACCTCCAGGGAAACGACCTGCAGAGGCATATTTCTCTTTATACTCGACGGTCAGCGGCATGAAGTCGGTGCCGGGAGTCACTGTACGTGCTGTACAAACTGTAGCGAGCAGCATTGTGCCGCCCATGCGAAGCTCAACGGCGCCATCGGCCTGCTTCGCAACCTTACCTGTCTCAAGGGTGATGGTACGTCCGTCACTCAAGGTAATGGTCTTCTTGATTGGGTTAACCAGATTGTTTACCATAGTTTTATATTATTTCACTCTAAAATTCGGGCGCAAAGTTAGCGTTTTTCTACTATGGAACAAAATAAAATGCAAAAAAAATGCAATTTTCTGTTATTTTTTAGGTCAAACTCTTTGTTTGTAGTGAAAAATGCCTTATCTTTGCCGCCGAAAAATCAGAACCGTTATGAAATTTTACACATATTATAATTTAAAGAATAAGCTGGCTGCCCTGCAGCTGGTTGTTTTTACTCTGCTTCTCGCTTCTTGTTCGCCCAAGCAGCCTTCGACCGTGATCAGCGGTGAGGTTACGGGCGCTAAGGGCGAGCTGCTGGTGCTTGTCCACATGACTGACGGACAGCCTCAGCTCATCGACACCCTACGCCTCGACAGCATCGGAAAGTTCTCGTTCAAGGTCGATGTTGAGGACGGTCCTGACTTCTTTGCCCTGAACCTCGGCATGCAGTCGATCTCGCTCGTTGTCGATACTCTTCATAATCCGGTGCATGTGACCGTCGATGCTGAGAAGTTCGGCAATGGCTATACGGTTGATGACGAGTGGAACAAGGAACTCAAGTCAGCCATCATGGTGGGCAACAGACTTCGTCGCCAGATGATGGATGTAAGCCTCCTTGCCAATGACGGCAAGATGTCGAATGCCGCTGCTCAGGATTCGCTCATCGCCCTTGTGGCCAACTATAAGCAGACCGTGCTTACGAACTATATCTTCGACAAGCCGGCTTCTCCTGCCAGCTACTACCTGTTGTTCGAGACCGTACGTGGCCTGAAACTCTTTGATGCCAACGATCCTCAGGATGTGCGTGCTTTCGGTGCCGTGGCTACAAACTGGGAGGCTTCATATCCTAACTCGCCTCGCAACACCATGCTCAAGAAGATGACAATCGAGGGCCAGCAGTATCGCCGCCTTATGGCTCAGCGTGCCCAGCAGACTGATTCTATCGTTGCCAACACCAAGATCGAGGAACGGACATTCCCTGAAGTGACTCTGACGAATGCTGACGACCGCGAGGTGTCGCTCTCAAGTCTTGTCGATGGCAAGAGCGTGGTCCTGGTTGATTATACAGCCTATTATTTCACAGCTTTCTCTCCGGCACACAATATGGTGCTCGGTCGCCTCTATGAGCAGTACGCCGACAAGGGCCTGAAGATCTACCAGATCTGCCTGGATTTCGATGAGAACTTCTGGAAGGTCAGCGCCGACAACCTGCCTTGGACCACGGTGCGCGACAGGAATGTGTCATACTTTGATGACGGAACCATCGACTTCGCACCATCGGCTGTGACCTACAACGTAAGATCTGTGCCTACAACCTTTATCATCGGTCGCGATGGCGAATTGAAGACTCGCATCGAGATGGATGATGAGAAGCTTGAGACAGAAGTTAAAAAATACATGAAATAACGAACCCGCGCCGCTCGAAATCCGTGGCCGGAGGGTTCGGATTGGGAGAGGCGAGAACATCTTATCAGACCTTTTCATGGCATGGGGCTAAAACCCCGTGCCGTGAAGCGTTTTTCTAAAAGAATTATAAATTCTAATATCAAATAATACTTAACCAATTATGGCAGTAAATTACATGAGCGAGGAAGGCTACAAGAAGCTCCTCGAAGAAATCAACTACCTTGAAAGTGTGGAACGTCCAAAGGCCAGCGCAGCCATCGCAGAGGCCCGAGAGAAGGGCGACCTGAGCGAAAATGCCGAATATGATGCAGCCAAGGAGGCTCAGGGTAAACTTGAGAGCAAGATTGCCATCCTCAAGGATCAGGTGGCAAACGCACGTATCATCGACGCCTCTAAGCTGAAGGCCGATAAGGTGCAGATCATGACTACTGTGCGCCTGCTCAATAAGAAGATGAACAAAGAGATGAAATATACCATTGTGGCAGAGAGCGAAGCCAACTTCCGTGAGGGTAAGATCTCTGTTGCAACTCCTATTGCCAAGGCTTTGCTTAACCATTGCGTCGGCGATGTGGTGGAGGTGAAGGTGCCTGCCGGTGTGCAGCAGCTCGAAATTCTTGAAATCTCTATCTGATAGCTGATAACCCGTATCTGCTGACTGATCATTATAAACAACTAACAGACATCAGACCTTATGACTATTTTCTCTCGTATCGTGGCGGGCGAGATCCCGTCGTACATGGTAGCAGAGGACGAACTCTTCTACGCATTCCTTGATATCAATCCTGTGGCAGAAGGTCACACTCTGGTAATCCCAAAGCTTGAGGTCGATTATTTCTTCGACGAGAGCGATGGCATGATTGCAGCTCACATGCAGTTCGCCAAGCGAGTGGCCCAGGCCATCAAGAAAGCCATCCCTTGCACAAAGGTAGGCGTGGCTGTGATGGGTCTTGAGGTACCTCATTCTCATATCCATCTCATCCCGATGCAGACCGAAGGAGATATGGATTTCCGCAAGGAGCACCTCAAGCTTACGCCTGAAGAGATGCAGGCTGTGTGCGACAAGATTGCGGCTGCGTTCGAATAAAGAAAAATTTTTTTCGTCTTTTTATTGAATTTTTCGCAAATTCTTACTATATTATATATACACACGTATGAGTGTGGAAATATAGTCAGAAACTTTTCGAATAATTACACATTATGAACAACTCAGAATTCTATCAGTTTGCCACCAAGCACGTGGGCCTCAACAGCAACGCCCTCGATCAGTATCTCCGTTTCCAGAGCAAGGTAATGCAGCCTACGGCTTCGTACATCAATCCAAGTATCATTGAAGAGCGTCAGCTCAACGTGGCTCAGATGGATGTGTTCAGCCGATTGATGATGGATCGCATCATCTTCCTCGGTACAGAGATCGATGAGTACAGCGCCAATGTGGTTCAGGCTCAGCTCCTGTTCCTCGCTTCGGCTGAGTCGGACAAGGACATCACCATGTATCTCAACTCACCTGGCGGCATTGTCAGCGGTGGTCTTGCCATCTATGACACAATGAACTTCATCTCGTGCGACGTATCGACCGTTGTCACAGGTATGGCTGCCTCGATGGCAAGCGTGCTCCTCGCAGCAGGCACCAAGGGCAAGCGTATGGCTCTGCCTCACAGCCGTGTCATGATCCATCAGCCTCTCGGCGGAACCCAGGGCCAGGCTTCTGACATGGAGATTGCAGTCAACGAGATCAAGAAGCTCAAGAAGGAACTCTACACCATCCTGTCTGAGTGCACCGGTCAGACCTACAAGAAGATCGAGGCAGACTGCGACCGCGACCATTACCTCACCGCACAGGAAGCTCTTGACTATGGCATGATCGATAAGGTGATCGGCAAGAGCAAGTGATTGGACAATATTCATTTTACTTTTTACACTCAAAACTGTGGCTCGTAAAAACGAAGATAAATGTAACTTTTGCGGCAGAGGCCGATCAGAAGTGCGTCTCCTCATCTCTGGTTTGAATGGCTTTATCTGCGATGAATGTTCCGAACAGGCTCATACCATCGTGGAGGAGACTTTCAACGAATACAAGAACAGGGCGCGTGAGTCGGCACTCAGACTCGACAAACTGCCAAAGCCAAAGCAGATCAAGGAATTTCTCGATGGCTATGTGATCGGTCAGGACGAGGCCAAGCGCAATCTGTCGGTGGCTGTCTATAACCATTACAAGCGCATCATGCAGCCTGCAAGTGCCGATGATGTGGAGATCGAGAAGTCGAACATCATCATGGTGGGCCGTACGGGTACAGGCAAGACTCTCCTTGCCAAGACCATTGCCAAGATGCTCGAGGTGCCGTTTGCCATCGTCGATGCTACCGTACTTACTGAGGCCGGTTATGTGGGCGAGGACATCGAGTCAATCTTGACACGCCTGCTCATGAACTGCGACTATGACGTGAATAAGGCAGAGCGAGGCATCGTGTTCATCGACGAGATCGACAAGATTGCCCGCAAGAGCGATAATCCGTCCATCACTCGCGATGTTTCAGGAGAGGGCGTCCAGCAGGGATTGCTCAAGTTGCTCGAAGGCTCGAAGGTTAATGTGCCACCTCAGGGCGGACGCAAGCACCCTGACCAGAAGATGATTGAGGTCGATACAAAGAACATCCTCTTTATCTGCGGCGGTGCGTTCGACGGCATTGAACAGAAGATCGGCGCTCGTCTTAATACCCGCAGCATCGGTTTTGCCACCGATGCCAGCCGTAAGGAAATCGACCGCAATAACCTCCTGCAGTATATCACTCCTGCCGACCTTAAGAAGTTCGGCCTTATTCCTGAGATCATCGGCCGTCTGCCAATCCTTACTTACCTTCAGCCGCTTGACGCCGATGCTCTGCGTCGCATCCTCACCGAGCCGAAGAATGCCATCACCAAGCAGTACACCAAACTCTTTGATATGGATGGCATCAAGCTGACCATCGAACCAGAGGTCTATCAGCTCATAGTGGATAAGGCTCTTGAGTTCAAGCTTGGCGCACGTGGTTTGCGTTCCATCACGGAGAGTATCATGCTCGATGCGATGTATAACATGCCGAGCGGAAAGAAGAAGGAGTTTACCGTAACTCTCGATTATGCCAAGGCTGAACTTGCCAAAGCCAACCTTGACAGAATGCGCACGGAGTGATTTCTATTGCGCCTGTACTTATAATATAATCTGACTTCCAGACAGACTTATGCCTGTCGAAGTCAGATTTTTTATGTGGGGTTTTTGTTCCGTCAGAATAATGTGTATATGTTGTTTTTGTGCCAGAAGAATATGTTCTATAGCATAAATATGTGCGAAAAGTGTGGCAGTTTTGTTAAAATCATGAGAAAAAAGCGAGAAAATTTGCAATGTTTAACTATTGACATTATCTTTGCACGCTGAAAAATACAATTTTCACCCAATTTTTTTATTAATACTAACACAAAACAATCTTTTTATGTCTATCGTTCAAATCATGAAAGGCAGAGTTGCTTCAGCGCTCCTCGTGGCTCTGATGCTTCTCTTCAACTGTTCAGTGGCATTTGCACAGAAGACAGCTACTGGTACAGTAGTTGACGACTTCGGCGATCCATTGGCAGGTGTGAACATCGTAGAGAAAGGTACAACAAATGGTACATTGACAGATGCCGATGGCCGCTTCTCTCTCAACGTGGCTCCGGGCAAGACCATCGTGTTCTCGTTCGTCGGCTACAAGTCAACAGAGGCTGTTGTCAATGGCAAACCTCTCACTATCACTCTTTCTGAGGATTCAGAGCTTCTTGAGGACGTTGTAGTCGTAGGTTACGGCTCAATGCAGCGTAAGGACCTGACATCTTCAATCACAACAGTTAAGGCAAAGGACCTCAACACCGGTGTGTTCTCTGATGCTGCTTCTATGCTTCAGGGCAAGGTTGCTGGTCTTGTTGTTACTTCAAGCGGTGACCCTAACGGTTCTCCAAGCATGACCCTCCGTGGTGCATCTTCTCTCCGTGGTGGCGCTATGTCTCCTTACTATGTAATTGACGGTATCCCTGGCGTGGATATCTCAATGGTTGCTCCAGACGATATCGAGTCAATCGACGTTCTTCGCGATGCTACCGCTACAGCCATCTACGGTTCAAAGGCTGCCAATGGTGTGATCATCGTTACAACCAAGAAGGGCAAGAAGGATCAGGAGCGCGTAAATGTAACATACTCTGGCTATGTGGCTTTCGATGCTGCTCTTAAGACTCTTGACGTTGCTTCTGCTGAGGATATCCGTGGATATGTGGCAAAGCGTAAGGCTGAAAATCCAGATTATAATTATATGTATGATGGTGGCAGCAACACAGACTGGCAGAGCGAGGTTCTCCGCACAGCAGTGAGCCACAATCACAACATCTCTATCAACGGCGGTTCGCAGAAGACTACATACATGGCTTCAATGAACCTTTCCAACCGCGAAGGTGTTGTCGTTGGTTCAAGCAACCAGCGTGCTAACGTCCGTTCTCTCATCAGCACAAAGATCCTCAAGGATCGTCTCGAAATCAGTGCTGGTATCAACGGTATGACAGGCAAGAACGTCGGAGTGCCAATGGGCGATGAAGGTGCTTCTGTTCTCGATGCTATGAACTACTTCAACCCAACTCTTCCTATCAAGCAGGAGGATGGCGACTGGTCACATGGCGATGGTTCTAACAACTACAATCCACTTTCACTTATCAATGAGGATAAGTCACAGACAGAGTGGAAGCGTCTCCAGTTTATCGGCAAGGCTACTGTAAATATCATCGATGGCCTTACATGGAATGCCAACTACTCTTACAACAACTACCAGCGTACATTCAGCGGCTATGATTCTCACAACACTCAGATCACTGACAAGAACGGTCTCTGTAGCCCACAGTTCAATGGCGTTGCTCATCGTAGCACATACTTCGGCCATGGCCAGACATTTGAGACCTATGGCAACTATGATGCAACATTCGATAAGCACAAGATTGGTTTGATGGTTGGTTACTCTTGGGAGGAGAACGTCAACAATGACGGTTTTGGCCTTCGTGTCAACAACTTCTTCGATGATGTCCTCGGCTGGAACAACCTTACCTATGCAGGCGAGATGAAGAACGGTATGAAGTGGGTTGAGTCAGGTTCAATCGAGACTATCCGCAATATCTCGTTCTATGGTCGTGTAAGCTACTCTTTCAACAGCCGCTACATGTTGCAGGCAACTGTACGTCGTGATGGTTCTTCAGTATTCGGTGACGGTCACCAGTGGGGTACATTCCCATCGGTATCTGTTGCATGGAATATCACTGAGGAAGAGTGGATGAAGAACCAGAACGTACTCGACAACTTGAAGCTTCGTCTCGGTTACGGTGTTTCTGGTAACGCAATGGGCTTCGGCGCATATACTCCAGTATCTACATACGGTGCATCTGGCAACATCATGGATGGCTATGTAACCCTTAACGCAACCAAGCTTGCTAACCCTGACCTCAAGTGGGAGTCAACCGGCATGTTCAACGTAGGTATTGACTATGGCTTCCTCCAGGGTCGTCTTTCTGGTAGCGTTGAATTCTATAACAAGAAGACCAAGGACCTCATCTGGGATTATCCTGTATCTTCTTATGCATACCCATTCGGTTCTATCTCAGCTAACGTAGGTGAGATTACCAATGTCGGTGTCGAGTTCACTCTCAATGCAACTCCTGTACAGACCAGGGATTTCACTTGGAACACAACAATCAACCTTTCTCACAACGAGAATACTGTAGATTGTCTTTCTAACGACAAGTATAAGACTTCTACATTCTCACAGGGCGATCCAATGGTTGCCGGTGTATCTGCTAACGGTTGGACACAGCGTATCATCGAAGGTGAGCCTCTCGGTACATTCTATACATACGAGTGGGCAGGCGTGAACGATGAAGGAATCTCTGTTTACTATACCCGTGATGAGAACGGCAATCGCGATGGTGGCACTACTACTTCTCCTGATTTCAAGGATCGCACCATCACCGGTTGCGCACAGCCTAAGTTGAACCTCGGTTGGAACAACACATTCACATACAAGAATTGGAATGCTTCTATGTTCCTCACCGGTGTATTCGGACATGATGTTTACAATGGCCTCCGCGCTCACTACACAGCTCCAGACTTCTTCGCAGGTGGTAAGAACGTCCTCAAAGAGTTCATCACAGATCGCGATCCAAAGGATACTGGTTCAAATGTTCCTTCTGACAAGTTCATTGAGAGCGGTAACTACATCCGTCTCCAGAGTCTCTCAATCGGCTATACATTCAAGAACTTCAATGGCTGGTTGCAGAGCGTACAGCTCTATGCTACAATGAACAATGTATTCACCATTACCAACTATAAGGGTCTTGATCCTGAGGTTAACCTTGGCGGTATTGATCCAGGCGTTGACTACCGTTGGAAGGTTTATCCTCACACACGCACTACTATGATTGGTGCTAAGATTAACTTCTAATTTGATTTCCGCGAATATGAAAACAAATAAAATGATTCTTTCAGCTGGTATTCTTGCTTTGGCTCTTGCCAGCTGTACGGATTTGGATGTTGCCGTTGATTCTCAGTACACCTCACTGCCTGGTTCGCCAGCTGCAAGCAACGCAACAATGAACGACCTTTACGTTCGATTTAAGGGTACTCTCGGCCGTCGCTATATGGAGGCTACATGTCTATCTTCGGACGAATATACATCCTTGGCATACTCTGGTAACTGGGTTGATAGCTACACCTATGCACACTCAGCATTCCACAACTATAGCGAGGAGGACGCAGTTCTTGACTGGATGGAGAATCTTGGTGCAGCCAACGTTGCTGCACAGGATATTGCCAACTCTGATGCTACTGATGAGGTTAAGGCTCTTGCTCGTGTGATGCGTGCATTCCACACCTTCCTTATGATGGATATGTGGGGCGATGTGCCAGTTGCAGACTTCGTCTATCTTCAGGAACACAACCTCCCAGATGACAACCGCGTGCCTCGTCCAGAGGTTGCAAAGTATATCGAGAGCGAGTTGCTTGACATCATCGACCTTCTTCCAACTGACGTGTTCGGAGAGAATTATGGCAAGCCAACCAAGTACATGGCTCAGGCTCTTCTTGCCAAGCTTTACATCAACTGGCCTGTTTACACAGCTGAGTCTGTTGACCTCTACGATGCTGCTACAGCAACAAACGAGAAACTTGAGGACTGCATCAAGCTTTGTGACGACATCATTAATGCGAATGTCTTCGCACTCGGTCCAGATGAGTACCGTTTCAAGTTTAACCACGACAATTCAGAGCGTGTAAAGGCTGGTACTATCAAGGATTTCATCTATGTTATGGCCTATGATACCAATATGGATGGTGACAACAGCATGCAGTGGGGTCGTTCGCACGTTTACAAGGATGTTAAGAAACTCAACCCATCTATGTTCGGTGAGTTCCTCAACAACTCGGGCGGTGCTTATATCACCCTCACCCCAGAGTGCTCTGAACGCTTCACTCTTAAGAACGACCAGCGTAACTGGATGATCATCGGTCTTGAGGATAAGGATCACAACCCTGCTAATGGTCAGGTATATGTTTACGATCCTGTGACCCTTCTCCCAACTGATGAGAAGGTTATCGATCGTGAGGGTAATCCTCTCGTTTATACAAAGGATATCAATGTTACTGGCGAGAAGGCTTCTGTTGACGTCGGTGATGATACTGAAGGATGGCGTCAGGGCTATCGCTCTGCAAAGTGGTTCATTTGCAACAATGACTTCTCTAATGGCCGCCGTCAGTCAAATGACGTTCCTTTCTTCCGCTATGCTGACATCCTCCTCACCAAGGCTGAGGCTCTCGTACGCAGCAATAAGAGTGGCGCTAAGGACCTCGTTAACGAGATTCGCAGCTATGCTGGTACAACTGATCTCCTCACAGCTGAGGCTACTCTCGATGATGTTTACATGGAGCGTGGTCGTGAGTTCTTCGATGAGCTCTGGCGTCGTAACGATATGATCCGTTTCGGTCATTATGAGGACAACTGGTTCCCTCACTATAACACCGGCGTATTTGCTGAGTTTGCAAACTTCGATAAGACCCGTCGTATCTTCCCAATCAAGAAGGGCGACCTCGATGTTAATCCAACTTGGTCTCAGAACCCTGGCTATTGATTGTCAGTTCTTCCTTTAGTCCATTTACTTTAGGAACCCTATAATAATAAGAAGGTCGCTCCCTGTGAGGGGCGGCCTTCTTAATCTTAAACCCACATAAGCTCACATCTTTCCCAATGAAATCATTCTCCTTTGCTGTCATCTCTTTGGTTGCTGTATTCGTGTTCCTCGCTTGCCAGTCGCATACAGAGGATTCTTCTGCGGATGCCTCGTTTCCGTCTCCTTTGGTAGGAGCCTCTGAGATCTGTCCGGATTCCAGTTTGTTCACGCTTTGTGCTTCCGACCTTGGGGTTGTGAGCGATGGAGAGACTCTCTGTACCCAACAGCTGCAACGAGGCATAGATTCCCTTTCGTCCATTGGAGGAGGATGCCTGCGTCTCACGAAGGGCACTTATCTGTCGGGCATGCTTACGATGAAGAGCAATGTGGAATTGTGGCTTGACGAAGGTGCTACTTTGCTCGGATCAACCAACCCTTATGATTACGATCAGCCCCGTGGCGTAGGTGCGCGTGGCGATGAAGATGTTCATGTGGGTCTGATCGTCGCAGATTCGTGTGTGAATGTCGCTGTGCGTGGCCGAGGTGTGATCGATGGGCAAGGATTGGCCCTGGCTTTGGCAATAGACAGCCTTCATCACACAGGAGAACGCATCGATCCTGCCTACAATGTCAAGAGAAAGCGCCCCACGACGCGTCCCAAACTCTTCTTCCTTGACCATTGTGACAGCATTCAGGTGGAAGGTCTGACCCTTCGCAATAGTGCCGGCTGGGGACTTTCCGTCGATCGTAGCCAGCATATTGAGCTCTGCTATCTCACGATCCATAACCGCGCCTACTGGAACAACGATGGCATCGATCTGAATGACTGCACGCATGCAGAGATCCATCATTGTGACATCAACGCGGCTGACGATGGCATCTGTCTCAAGAGCGATGAGGCAGACCGCGGCTGTGAGGATATCTTTATCCATGACAACCGTATAGCATCCAGTGCCAATGCCGTAAAGTTCGGTTCTTCATCATACGGCGGATTCTCGCGTGTGCGCATAAATAATATATATGTGTATGATACCTTCCGATCGGCCATCGCGCTTGAGACGGTTGATGGTGGCGTGATTGACGACATCGTGGTGGATGGTATCTGTGCCGTCAACACGGGCAATCCGATCTTCGTTTGTTTGGGAGGCCGACACAAACGCCACGTCTCTGGTCCTGGTGATGGGGAGTATGGCAAGGCTCGCAATATCGTGATTCGCAACGTCAAGGCTCAGGTTCCATTCTCCCGCCCCGATGAGGCGTATGATCTGCGCGGCCCCGAAGTCAACTATTTCCACAATCCCTGGCCTTCGAGCATCGCTGGTTTGCCGGGCCAGTATATTGAGAATGTCACGCTTGAGAATATTGATGTCGAATATCCAGGCCGCGCTACCAAGGGAATGGCCTACGTGGGTCTCTATCGTGTCAAGGAGGTGAGTGAGGCGGAAAGGGAGTATCCCGAATTCTCGATGTATGGCGAACTGCCTTCGTGGGCATTCTATCTGCGCCATGTTCGCAACCTTTGGATGCGTAATGTCAATGTCCATCTGGCAGACAGCGATTTCCGTCCTGCTTTTGTGCTCGATGATGTGCGAGGCTACTGTTTCGAGAATGTCAATCAGGCTGGAGATCAGGTTTTTGCAGTCGATAGTTGGGAGCGAACCAACGGACGCATACAGGTGCTTGTCCACCGTGGCGCCAATGCCCTGGCTCCTGAGAACACTATGGCTTCGGCCGATTCGGCGCTTGTGCATGGCGCGGATTGGATCGAGGTGGATGTGCGCACGACGCGGGACGGTGTGATGTTCAACCTGCACGATGACGAACTGGAACGCACGACCGATGGCAAAGGTTTGCTGTCAGAGAGTACGTCTGAGTATATTGCCGGCCTCGATTGCGGAGCCTGGTTTTCGGAAGAATACCGAGGACTTCATGTCCCTACCATGCGTGAGATGCTCGAAGGCCTGAAGGGTCGTACCAGAGTTTTCTTTGACGTCAAGAACGGTAATGTGGCTGATCTCATCGCCCTGGTGCGTGAGACTGGCTTTGATGGCGACAAGTCCTTCTTCTGGTTCAAGCAGGAGGAGATGCTGCGCGAGTTCGTCCGTTTGGCTCCCGACCTGAAGATCAAGGTCAATGCCAACGATACCACGCGACTTCAATATTGGATGACTGTCTGCGCGCCTGCCTACGTCGAGGTGCATGCCGATGCCCTTACTGACGAATATGTCGATTATTGCCACCGTCACAACATCCAGGTGATGGTCGGCGCTCAGGGCGAAAATCTCGAGGACTACAGCAAGGCTCTCAATTTTGATGTTGATATCATAAACCTTGACAGACCCGAACTCTTCGAACAGTTGCGGTGGAAATAAACTCAGGCCACAAGCGCTTGATGCGTTGTGACCTGAGTTAGAGAGTAAGGTAAGGCTCGTTCAGATTGTGACGGCGGCCTCCAATGGCAGAACTTCGGACGAAGAACCGGCCATAAACACAGCCTTGCCAGGCTCAACGGCCCAAGAGTGTAATGTCTCATCCCAATGACGGAGCTCGTCGCGGCTAATGGTCATAGAGACAGAACGGCTCTCGCCAGCCTTGAGGGCAACGCGACAGAAACCTTTGAGCTCACGGACAGGACGCTCGATGTTCGATTCAGGACGCGAAACATAAACCTGGGCAACTTCCTCAGCATCGGCCTTGCCTGTATTGGTCAAAGTGAAGTTGATGGTGATGTCATCACCCTTGTCCGATACATTCAGATCAGAATATACGAACTCGCCATAGGTGAGACCGTGTCCAAATGGATAGAGAGTGGCGACGCCCTTGGTGGTGAACCAACGATAGCCAACCAGCAGACCTTCGGAATAATCGGCATCGGCTTTGCGCTGAGCCTTGAAACGGTCTTTGTTCACGAGGTCAACGAATACATCGTCAGCGGCTTCTTCCTTCTGTGGATAAACGCCGAGGGCATAGGCCGGAGAATCCTCAAGTTTGACAGGAAGTGTGAATGGCAGACGACCCGATGGAGAGATCTTGCCGGTAATGATGTCAGCCAAAGCATGTCCGCCTTCCGAACCATTGAACCAAGAATAAACCAACGCGGGACTTGCCTGCTCAACGCGGCGAAGGTCAAGAGGCGCGCCAGCCACCATCACGGTCACGATGTTCGGGTTGACCTTGGCCAAATCCTCAATGAGAGCATTCTGGCCGAAAGGCAGATCCATGTTCTGACGGTCAGAACCTTCTGTTTCAACGATTCTGTTGTCGCCACCCACGAAGATCACAACATCAGCATTGCGGGCAATGTCGAGGGCCTCTTTGCGCAACTGGACAGCCTTGCGGGCTTCGGCTTTCTCGTCGATGACAGGTTTGCCGCCCCATTGCTGCGGTCTTGAAGCATAGCCTTGAGCATAGATGATCTTCACGTCTGATCCTTCAAGTGCATTCTTAAGACCTTCGAGTGGCGTAATTTCATAGAGAGTCTTTACACCTGCGCCTACTCCGCCCTGAGCCATTGTCTTAGTGGCATTGTCGCCAATCACGGCAATGGTTCGGATCTTGCTGAGGTCAAGAGGCAGGAGTTTGCCGGCATCGTCGGAAGCCGGTTCGTTCTTCAGCAATACCACGCTTTTCGAAGCCACGTCGTAGGCAATCTGCTGCTGTTCGGGTTGTGAAGTCATTACCTGATTGGCCTTGTCGGCAGGTACGGCAGGAATTGTCAGGCGCACTCTCAGCAGGTTGCGCACCTTGGCATCGATCACGTCCATGCTTACGGCACCGGCATTGACCGAATCAATCAGCGCCTGACCCATGTATGTCTGTCCTGGCATCTCGACGTCAAGGCCTCCGTATGCGGCGCCGACGGTCGAATGTGTGCCGCCCCAGTCGCTGATGATGATGCCTCGGAAACCCCATTCATCGCGCAGGATTTTGTTCTGCAGCAGATCGTTTTCCGAACACCATACCCCGTCCACTTTATTGTAGGCAGCCATCACGCCGTATGCATTGGCCTTGCGCACGGCGGCTTCGAACGGAGCCAGATAGATCTCTCGCATCACTCTCTCGCTTGCATTCGAACTTACGAAGCCGCGCATGTTCTCCTGATTGTTCAATGCGTAATGTTTGAGGCATACGGCAGCGTCATTGTCCTGCACGCCCTGGGTGTATCCCACCGCGAGTTCGCCAGAAAGCAACGGATCCTCGCTCAGATATTCGTATGTGCGGCCACCGGTAGGCAGTCGCTGTATGTTGATGGCAGGGCCGAGGATCATGTCCTTGCCCCTGAGACGTGCCTCAGTGGCCATTCCCTTGCCGTAGGCGTATGCCAGTTCCTTGCTCCATGTTGCAGCCAGCGCCGAACCTGTCGGGAAGAATGTGGCAGAATCTGTGCCGAGGTTGATCGAGTTCCAAGAGTGTGGTTCCATCTCCTCGCGGATGCCGAAAGGACCGTCAGCATACTCGATGTCGGCAATGCCGAGTCGTTCGATGCCTGCCGACGAGAACATGTGCTTGCCGTGCAGCATCTCCACCTTCTCATCCAGCGTCATGCTGGCGATGATTTCCGTGATCTGCTCTTCGTGATCCATGAGCGGGTTATGAAGGACATTGGCGGTTTTGTCGGCCTTGGGAGAGCAACTGACAGCGGCAAAAGCCAGTGCAGTCGAAATGTTCAGAATAAGATTGTGTTTCATACGATAGATTAAAATAATGTGTAAATCGCGGCAAATGTAACGAATTTGCTCTATTATTCCAAATCTATTGACGGTAAAAGTGAACGAATAAGGTAAACTTGCATGATTGTTAAGCGTTCGTGATGCTCGTTCCTGAAAAAATAATATCTTTGCACGGACAAATCTTATGACTATCGAAATACCCGACATTGCGATGAAGCGATTTCTTTTCCCATTGGTTATGCTTTGCCTGACACTGTCAGCCATTGCTGAGAACTATCCATACCGCAGCGACTATCTGTGGTACACCGT
Organism: Candidatus Liminaster caballi; assembly: GCA_018065085.1. Classification (GTDB taxonomy): domain Bacteria; phylum Bacteroidota; class Bacteroidia; order Bacteroidales; family UBA3663; genus Liminaster; species Liminaster caballi. The sequence goes on from JAGHUA010000030.1 coordinate 27,131, forward strand.
GCCTGACCATGCCGACTGGAACTACAAGGTGGGTGAGGAGGCATCGGTCGAAGTAATGTTCCTGCTCTATGGAATGCCGCAGGACGTAACCGTTGACTATGCCATAGTCGATGAGGGAACTACAGGCGAAAAGACCCTTCATGTGACCCTGCGCAACGGCAAGGCAATCATCACTGGTGTCACGAGCGATAAACCCGGTTTCCGCGATGTGCAGATGCAGACGACGCTCAATGGCGTGAAATATCAGCATCATATCAAACTGGCGTTCTCGCCCGACATGATCAAGCCTTACACACAGGAACCTGCCGACTTCGTGCAATGGTGGGCGAAGAATATCGCTGAAAACCAGAAATATCCGCTCAAATATACAAAGGAACTATACGAGCCTTACTGCACGGAGACGGTCGATTGCTATATTGTGAAGATCGAGGTAAACAAGCAGCACCAGAGCGTTTATGGCTATCTGACCTGTCCGAAGAATATGGAGAGAGGCAAGCATCCGGTGATACTCTGTCCTCCTGGTGCGGGCGTCAAAACCATCAAGGAACCAAACAGTCGCAACTATTATCCGGAGAGTGGTTTTATACGTCTCATCACTGAGATCCACGGCTTGGATCCGCGTCTGCCAGAGTCGGTGTTCGATGATATCCGAGCCGCCTTCGATGGCAAAACAAAGGGTTATCTCTACCAGAATCTTGACAACCGAGACAACTATTATATGCGTCATGTCTATGAGGGACTTGTGAAGTGTATCGATTTTCTTACCTCGATGCCCGAGTGGGACGGCAAGAACGTCATCGTGCAGGGTGGCAGTCAGGGCGGAGCTTTGTCGCTCGTTGCAGCAGGTCTTGACAAGCGAGTGAATCTTGTCGTGGCTAATCATCCGGCTCTGTCGGACATGGCTCTTGCCGTGCTGGGTGGCGTCAGTGGCTATCCTCATTTCTCGGCCGACGATGGTATGCTCACCCCCGAACGTCTCCAAACCATGGCATACTATGACGTGGTGAACTTTGCCCGTCACGTCACCGCAAAGACCTACATGACATGGGGTTATAATGACAATACATGTCCGCCGACAACAAGCTACGCTGTGTGGAATACGCTTACATGCCCCAAGGAGAAGCTTGTGACTCCTGTCAACGAACACTGGACGTCTGACGCTACCAACCGGCAGCAATGCTCGTGGTTGCTCGAACAGATAAAGAAGTAACTGACTAAGCAAAATCGTTCTCTAAGACCTTGGAAGTCCCAGCAAAACTTTCGTTTGCGTTTCCCAAGAGTCGGGAAGTCCAAACAAAACTTTCTTTGGCGTTTCCCAAGAGTCGGGAAGTCCCAGCAAAACTTTCGTTGGCGTTTCCTAAGAGTTAGGAAGTCCAAACAAAACTTTCTTTGGCATTTCCCAAGAGTTAGGAAGTCCAAACAAAACTTTCTTTGACATTTCCCAAGAGTCAGGAAGTCCAAACAAAACTTTCTTTGGCATTTCCCAACAGTCGGGAAGTCCAAAAAAAAGATTTTTGACCTTTTATGTATTCGATAGAAACATTCGTTCAACTTAAATGATGACAAGCTATGATAATATTAATGTTGGCCATTGCCCTTATCAGCTACCTTGTACAGCAGAATCTGAAAAATAAGTTTGAGAAGTATTCGGCAACCCCGCTTGATTCGGGAATGACGGGAGCAGAGGTCGCACAGAAGATGCTGCGCGACAATGGAATCTATGACGTTAAGGTTCAGCCGCATGAAGGTTGGCTGAGCGATCATTATGACCCATCCTCCAAGACCGTAAACCTCTCGCATGATGTGTTTTATTCTCGATCGGTGGCATCGGCTGCCGTTGCCGCACACGAATGTGGTCATGCCGTCCAGCATGCCACGGCGTATTCATTCCTCCAGCTTCGTTCGGCTCTTGTGCCTGCGGTTCAGTTTTCGAGCAATATCATCTCATGGGTGCTGCTTGCCGGAGTTCTCCTGATTAATGTTTTCCCGGCACTGCTGCTCATTGGCATACTTATGTTTGCCCTGACCACATTGTTCAGTTTCGTGACCCTGCCGGTCGAGATTGATGCCTCAAGAAGAGCCACGAAATGGCTTCAGAGCGCTGGCATTACCAATAGTTATAATCATCCGATGGCTGTCGATGCTCTCAAGTCAGCTGCCTACACCTATGTCATAGCAGCTCTCTCCAGCCTTGCCACCCTGATCTATTACATCTCGCTCTATCGTTCAAGAAGGTGAGCCAAGGATCGGCAAAAACTGAAAATCGCGCCTACATAAACCTGTAAGCGCGATTTGATTGTCATAGGTGATCGAGTTGGAATTAACTCAAAGTGATCCGGCCGGTATTCAAAAAGTGATCCGGATGGGATCTTCGTGATCCGGCTGGAATCGTAGTGATTCGACGGGGATACACGCGCTCGAAACCTTGTTTGAGCTATCTCTAAGTACAATTCCAAGCCCTTCAAATTGGGATTTTCCCCTCTCTGGCACCTTATAGGCTGCAATTATTCGATTTAGTTCTTCGTCGAATTGTTGCGGTGTTTAGAGCTTGTTTTTTACCGTTCAAAATCGCATGTAGAGCAATTTTGTAGAGCAAAGTCGTTTTTTTATCCTTTTTCGGGTACTTGGTTTTTATACCGAGTACCTAAAGAACAGCCCAACTTTGACATGTATTTACCCCAAAATCTCAAAAAGTTATTAATGAGAACGTGTAAGCCAAATTGTAAGCCATTTTAGGATCGAGAGTACTTATTCAAGGGATTTTTGTCCACATATATCCGAAATTGAACTTTTTTGTTCTTTTTCGGATTTTTTTGGGGCTATGACCCTTTTTTTGTCCCATAGGTTGAGTAACTTTGCCTATAGACACAATGTCGGAAGATTTACCGAGTACCCTTACGACTTTGCAAAGGTACTTATAAATTTTCAAATATCCTCGGTTTAACCATAAAAAATGCAAAAATCTTTATAATTTTTATACTCTATGTCGAAAATTTGACATATTAATAAGCAAATAAATGTGATTGTTCGATCCATATTTGTAATGTTTTAAATAAATATCTATCTTTGCACTCAAATTCTACAAAACGATGAAATACTACCTATACATAGATGAATGTGGAGACCAAAATTTGGCCAACTATGAACCAACATTTCCCGTGTTTTCATTGTGTGGCGTTTTGGTTCGAGAGGATAAAGATGCTATAATTCGAGAACAGATAGATGAACTAAAGATGTCTCTTTGGGGTACAACTGGAATTATTCTTCATTCTCGTGATATAAGAAAGTGCCAAAAAGGCTTTGAAATTCTGTTTGATCTTGATGTTAAGAAGAAATTCTATGAAGGAATCAATCATATTCTTGGTCAGGAGGGTATTTACACTATAGTATGCACATGTATCTTAAAAGAACCATATATCCGGCATTATGGCAAGTTTAATGACGTTTATGCGCAGTCATTAAGTTTTTTGCTTGAAAGGGTTGTATTCTATTTGGATGAGCAGGAAGGTCCGGTAGAACTTCATACTATAGTTGAGCAGCGTGGAAAGAAAGAAGATCGGAATCTGCAAGCATATTATAACCAAATGATAGATACTGGTACCTATTGGGTTTCTTCAGCTCGTTTCAAGAATTATGCGAAAGACTTTGTTTTTATTCCGAAGAAAGCCAATATCGTTGGATTACAGGTGGCAGATTTAGTAGCATACCCTATAACTCGTCATATATTGAACCCAGATGAAGTCAATCTGGCATATAATATCATTGAAAAAAATATTTACCATCAAGGAGAAAAACTACTTGGGTTGATTCTGTTTCCGAAAGAATAGAAAAAAGAAAAAAGGATTGCCGAACCAGCAACCCTTTCCAACCGGGGACACCCCAGTCCATTATTGGAGAACTCCAATGTTCTGGGTGCAAAGATAGCGCTTTTATCACAAATAACAAAATATTTTGAACTATTTTGTTCGATTTGAGTGAAAAATTAATTTTTTTTGTCTTTATTATACCATTATTTGCTCTTTATCGTGAGTTTTCTCCTTTTTTTTTGAAGAACTCGAGCTAGTCTTTTGGCATGTTTTACAATTGAACCTGTTGAAACCTTGCCGTAAACTTGAGTAATGTTTGTATTGGAATGACCAAGCATTCTTGCCAGTTTGTCAATTGGCACATCTTCGTTTATTACAAAAGAAGCGAATGAATGCCTTGCTATATGACTCGTTAATGGTTTATGAATGTTTGAGATTATTTCAACCAGATGCAAATGATCATTAAGTTTCTGATTTGATATTTTGGGCAAATTATAGCCGTACTTAATGAGTACATCCATGGCTGGTTTTAGGATAGGAGTAAAGAAGGGCTGCTTTGTTTTCATTCTTTCCCCATTAACATAATAATCACCATTTATCTCTTCTGCCATCGTTTCGAAACTGAAATTTTGCGAATCAGCGTAAGATAAGCCTGTGTATGCGCAAAATATAAAGATGTCTCTCGCAATCTCCAGTTTTTTTCTGTCAAATTGGAATTCAATTAATGTTTTCAGTTCTTCTTGGGTTAGTGGTAATCTATATTTAGTTCGACCTCTTTTGAACTGACATAATTCATGCTTATATGGATCTTCTTGAATGTATTTATGCTCAAGTGCCCGTTTTGTATATTTCTTAAGAATCTTATGGTAATTGTAAACAGTGGTTTCTGTTCTAAACCTGCCATTAATTAGGCGCTCTGTCCGTAGTTTCTCATCAAACTCTTTAATATGTTGAGGCGTCAAATCAACAAAACTGCTAAGTTTGCCAAATAGTTTTACGGCTGAGACTGTTGCGATAATGTGTTTCCTGGTTCCTTCGTTAATTTTCTCTTTTGCCAGACAGTCCATGATAAAATCAATAAATCCAGAAGATGAGGATTGCCTTTGGATATGAATATCTCTATTTGTATCAATTGAGTTGCCACTGAATGACAAGATATAATCATCAAGATTATCAATTGTCATTTTTTCTCCATTGCGTTTCATTAGTTCAATTATCTCTTCATAAAAGCGAATTGTCTGAAGTGCATAGTAACTACGTTTAAAAGCGTTGAAGTCTTCCAAATTGAAGTCTCCCAACCTGATAAATTTGGAGATGTGTGATCCAATTTGGATTCGAACCTCCGCCGAACTGAACCCGTCTTTCTCAAGCCTTTTGGCTCGATCAAAGACAAATGTGACATGTTGATTCTTCATTTCTTTGATGTATTAATAAGAGATAAATAATGATTAATGATTTTCCAATATCTACACATTTCTTGCAGAAAATGTTTATTAATGAAAAGTCTTAAAAATAACGAAGCTGCAGTGCTCTTATTTGCTTAAATGAAGAAAAAAGGTTCAGAGATAAAAGCTGAGGATTAAAATAGTATAAATCTCTATAAAACAATTAGAATATAATGCTGTTTTAATGACTAAGACTCATTTGGTTCGAATTCTAAATGGATCACAACCGCCCCCATTTTGAAGTAAAATGAGAAAATTAACTAAAAATCGCGCCTACAGATACCTGTAAACGCGATTTGATTGTCATAGGTGATCGAGTTGGGATTCGAACCCAAGACCCACAGCTTAGAAGGCTTTTGCTCTATCCAACTGAGCTACTCGACCAACAGAAATACGGGAAATGAACGTAAATCGGGCGCAAAGGTACGTTTTTTGTGCGATATTTCCAAATTATTTTGTGAAAAACTTGCATTTTTGTGAAAAAAGTACCATCTTTGTGCGCGAAAATATAAAATGAGATACAATATGCAGACACAAGAGATTCCAGTTCTGCTCCTGACCGGTTATCTGGGCAGTGGTAAGACAACATTGGTGAACAAGATATTACAGAACAAACGCGGCATAAAGTTCGCAGTCATCGTCAACGATATCGGCGAGGTTAACATCGATGCCGAGCTAATCCAGAAGGGCGGTATTGTGGGTCAGAAGGACGACAGCCTTGTGGCTTTGCAGAACGGCTGTATCTGCTGTACGCTCAAGATGGATTTGGTGGAGCAGCTTGCCGACATCACCTCTCAGGGTAAGTTCGACTACATCGTCATCGAGGCATCAGGCATCTGTGAACCGGGTCCTATTGCCCAGACAATCTGTTCGATACCGAGCATTGCTCCTGAAAAACTCATCAATGGCATAGTGCCGGTGATTGACAGCATCGTGACCGTAGTCGATGCGTTGCGTCTGAAGGATGAGTTCTGCGGCGGCAACGATCTGCTGCGTCCAAACCTTCAGGAAGAGGATCTCGAAAACCTTGTGATCCAGCAGATAGAGTTCTGTAACATCATCCTGCTCAACAAGGCGTCGGAGGTCGAGCCGGACGAACTTGGCCGCATCAAGAAGGTGATCAGCACCATTCAGCCAAAGGCCGAGATCGTGGAGTGTGACTTCTGTGAGGTGGAGCTCGACAGGATAATCAACACCGGAATGTTCGACTTCGACAAGGTGGCAACGTCTGCCGCCTGGATTCAGGAGGTAGAGGGCCCGTCGCATTTTGATGACGATGACGATGATGACGATGACGAGCATGAGCATGAACATCATCACGATCACCATCATCACGACCATGATGATGATCATGACCACCACCATCATCACGACCATGATGATGACCATGACCATGATGATGACGACGAGTGTCCGGAGTGCCATCATGATCACGAGCATTGCACCTGCCATCATCATCATCACCACCACCATCACGACGATGAGGGCGAGGCAGAGGAGTATGGCATTGGCACTTTCGTCTATTGCCGTCGCCAGCCATTGAACATCGGTCGATTCGATGAGTTCGTGGCCCGTCATTGGCCAAAGAGCGTGATCCGTTGCAAGGGTATGTGCTATTTCAGTGACGAGCGTGACGATTGCATGGTCTTCGAACAGGCAGGTACGCAGGTTTCGCTGCGCAATGCAGGCAAGTGGTACGCCACGATGCCTCAGCCGGAACTCGATGCTATGCTTGCTCAGGACGCTGTTTTGCGACGTGATTGGGACGAGACATACGGCGACCGTATGCAGAAACTCGTATTCATCGGCCAGCGCATGGACAAGAAAACCATTGCACAGGCATTGGACGAATGTCTGGAGGTTTATTAAGCATGAATAATAAGGCAAAATACACACAGAGGGCAAAGCATAGTACGGAGGTCCACATCGAGTTCGGGGACAAGGTCAAGGCAAAGAAAAACCTTGGCCAGCATTTCCTGACCGATCTGTCGATAGCCGAACGCATTGCCGACACGCTCAACGAATATCATGATCTGCCTTGTCTGGAGGTGGGTCCTGGCATGGGCGTGCTTACCCAGTTCCTGATTGAGAAAGGTTACAACCTAAAGGTCGTGGAGCTGGATGGCGAGTCGGTTTCGTACCTTCGTCTGCACTATCCGTCAACGCTCGAGCATCGCATCATTGAGGCCGATTTCCTCAAGCTGGATCTCAGTTCGCCGGAGGTTTTCGGCAGCGAATCGTTTTGCCTGATAGGCAATTATCCGTATAACATCTCAAGCCAGATTTTCTTCAAGGTCATCGACTACCGAGATCAGATACCCTGCTGCTCGGGCATGATACAGAAGGAAGTGGCCGAGCGCATGGCTGCCGTTCCCGGTTCGAAGGCCTACGGCATTCTGTCCGTCCTTACACAGGCCTGGTATGATGTGGAATACTGTTTTACGGTGGGCAATCATGTGTTCAACCCGCCGCCGAAGGTACAGAGCGCAGTGATTCGCATGGTGCGCAACGGCGTGAAGGAGCTGCCATGTGCCGAGAAGGACTTCCGCACGCTGGTAAAGAACGCTTTTGGCATGCGACGCAAGACGTTGCGCAACTGCCTCCGACAGCTCATCGGTGAGTGGTGTCCGGCAACGGCTGCCGAGATACTCAGCGAACCGTTCTTCGACAAGAGAGCCGAGCAGGTGAGCGTACAGGAATTCATTGACCTGACCGTAAGATTGAGAACAAACGCATAATGATTGATCAGCTGACCATAGATAAGATTCGAGACACCGCACAGATCCTTGATGTGGTGGGTGAATACGTTTCCCTGCGCCGCAGGGGACAGAACTATCTGGGTCTCTGTCCGTTCCATGCCGACAAGACACCGTCGTTCTATGTGTCGCCGGCAAAGAATTTCTGTAAGTGCTTCTCGTGCGGAGAGGGCGGCGACCCGATCCACTTCCTGATGAAGCATGAACAGATTTCCTACATGGAGGCCATCCGTCAGCTGGCAAAGAAGTATAGCATAGAACTGCACGAACGCGAGCAAACCAAGGAGGAACGCGAGGCGCAGAACGACCGAGAGGGAATGTTGCGACTTAATGAGTTCGCAATGAAGACCTTTGAGGAGGATCTCTATGGCACACAGGAGGGCAAGAACATTGGCCTTACGTATTTCTATGAGCGAGGTTTGCAGGATGAGACCATCAAGCGTTTCAATCTCGGTTATGCGGTTAGCGGTAAAACCGATTTCTCCACGCGGGCATTAAAACAGGGCCATAAGCGCGAGTATCTGCTTGATCCTACTGAGACGAGAAAGGTGGGCGTTGGCTTGTGCTATGGCGACGATCCAGCCAAGATGCCGGTATGCCGATTTGCAGGACGAGTCATCTTTCCATTCCACTCACTGTCGGGCAAACCGATTGCGTTCAGCGGTCGAATCCTCGAACGTGTTGACCACGCATTCAAGAAATATGTAAACTCGCCTGAGTCGATGATCTATCACAAGAGCAATTTCCTCTACGGCATTTTCCAAGCCAAGGGCGAGATTGCAAGGCGCGACAAATGCTATATTGTCGAGGGCAACGTGGATGTCCTGTCCATGTCGCAGGCGGGATTCGTCAACGTCGTAGCTTCGGCGGGTACGGCATTGACCACCAACCAGATCCGCATGATCAAGCGATTCACGTCGAATGTCACTCTGATGTTCGATGGAGATGCGGCTGGCATCAGGGCATCGCTCAAGACCATCGACCTGCTTCTGCTTGAAGGCATGAAGGTGAAGCTGTTGCTATTGCCTGATGGCGATGATCCGGACAGCTTCTGCCGTAAGCATACCACAGAGGAGGTGCAGCGTTTCTTCGATGCCAACGAGCAGGATTTCATCACCTACAAGACCCAGATGATGCTGGAGGAGACGTCGGCCGATCCGCTGCAGAATAGCAAGGTGGTGAACAGCATTGTCAAGAGCATCGCCCTGATTGAAGATCCGATTGTCACCTCGCTTTATGTGCGTCAGACGGCACAGATGATTTCAGTGAGCGAAGCAGCTGTGCTTGCCGCCCTCAATGAACAGCGAAACACTAACTATGCCGACGAGTTGCGACGCATGGAGATCGAAGCTCGCCGTGCGGAATATCTTGCCAGCCAGCAGGCCGAGGAAACGCCGAGGGAACAGGCACCGTCTTCCGACACACCGCCGTCTTCCGAACCTCAGCCGTTGCCAGCTGCGCCACAGCCATTCGTGCCGAAACCCGAACCGAGTGCCTTGAGTGAGAATCGAATATCCGAGCGTACACGGTGCGAACAGAACATCGTGCGTTATGTGGTCAGGTCAGGAGGCAAGTCTATCAACCTGAAGTGGAAAGACACCGACGGCAAAGACCAGTCGGAGGTTTGGCGCGTGATCGACTACATCGGCTACGATCTCTATCAGGATAACATTGTCTTTGAGTCGCCTTTGTATGCTCAGATGCTCCAGCTTGCCATCGATGCAACGGCCGATCCGCAGGTCGAGTTCGACAGCGTGCGCTTCTTCACCGGAATCAACGATCAGAATGTGATGCTTGAGGTCAACAGGCTGCTCGAAGACCGATACGACGCTTTGGGAATTGTGGAGAATGTCGAGGATCTTGACGTGCTCATACCTCGCTGTCTGCTCGAACTGAAGGAGGTGATCCTGAGAAACCAGATCAAGGATTTGCGTATGCAGCTCCGTGTTCAGGGTGCCGATGTGACCGAGATCATGCGCCTGCTGACCGAGAAAACCGAGACAAAGAAGGCCATCGAAAAGGAACTCGGCGAGCGTATTATCATTGCCTGATTGTTGGTCGCGAGAATGCCTAAGGGGCATGGCGAGAATGCCCAAAGGTGCTTATACTGCTCTATCAATGTAATATTTAGTTGAAAAAAAGCGGCAAAAGAGTGAAAAAATGTATTGTTTTAAACTTTTTTGTCTAAACTTTTCGTTTGTTTTCGGTCAAATTATTAAATTTGCACCTTGTAAATTACTAAAAAGCATTTGTTGTACATATAGTATTTCTTGCATAATGAAGCGTTTGTTTTTATCTTTTCTTTGTTGTGTCGTTGGATTTTCATCACAGATGTTCGGTCAGACGGATACCCTCGCGTTGACCGAGATGCGCGCATTGCACCGTGAGTTTAAGAATGGAGCTCAGGTATATTATGGCGAGCGCTATGCCGGACAGTCAAAGGAACTGAGTAACATGCTGTCCGCTGCCGGTTCTTATATTGATTATTTTGCCAATCAGGATCTCTCTTCTGTTCCGTCTTGGGAGTTGCCAATCATTGATATGGTCAAGACGGGTCAGTATGCCAATGCCATTGCCCGTTACGAACGTCGCAATCTTTTGGGCGAGTTTGAGTCGGGCGCTGATCTCTATCCGAGCATCGAACGTTATGTGATGCTGCTTGAGTTGTCGGGCATCCGTCAGAATGCCATCAAGGGATTGACCACCATCACCAAGGTTGCCGATACCGATACAACCACACTCCGCAGCATGAATACGCTGATTACCCTGGCCATTGATCTGCGTCAGTATTCTGTTGCCGACAATTATTTCAATGTCTATTACCGCCGTTCGTCGGGTAAACCGGCTGACGTGGCTCAGGTTTTCGCTCTGCGTGCCGAGGCCTGTATGCGCCGAAGCAAGCCAAATGAGGCTCTGCGTATGGCAGCTCATGCCGTGTCGCTCTATGACAGCCTTGCCACAGCAAGCAAGGATCCGGGCTTTGAGGCTTTGAACCGTGCCCGTGCCTTCCGTGTCCAGGGTGAAATTGCCAACCGCCTTGACGAATATGAATCAAGTCTTGCAAATCTTTACAAGAGCTTTGACCTCTATGAGATGTCGGCTGGCCAGAACGGCATTGCCAATCTCACAGAACGTGTACGTGCCTACTATTCGATGGGTATGCTTGCCACCGACCTCAAAGATTATGAGTTCGCCGATAAATGCTATCGTAAGGTCGAGGCGCTTGGTAGCTGGATGTTCGAGGGCAACCGTTATCAGCAGTTGCAGTTCACATTCAGTTCGATGCGTCTGCGCGGTCTTGCCCTTGTTCAGCAGGGTCAGTATGACGAGGCCTATCAGGTCTATATGCTTGCCGAGGAAGCATTGAACGAGATGGAGCGGATTGCCCCAAACACCAATATCATTGCTTTCCAGAACATCAACTTCAACATCGCTTCCCTCTACTATTCATCGGGCAATCTTGAGAAGGCGCTCGAATACGATAGGAAGATCCTCGACATGGTGCTCAATGACCATCAGACCGAGGAACACCGTCATAACCTCGACCTCGCTTACTGTTACAAGTATGTAGGCAACTGCTTGTGGGCAATCGGCTATAACAAGTACCTGCAGGGCAATAAGAAGAAGACCAAGGAGGTTATGGACCAGTACAAAGAGGCTCAGCAGAACTATCAGATGGCTCGCCGCTACAATCCTAAGGACATGGAGGCACGTGCCAAGGCTGAACTGGCATCGCTCATCCTTCAGGGTCTTGAGAAACCACAGCCTATGCCACGCAATGTGGCCAACCGAAATGACTGATCTGGTCATTACTGATATTTGTATTCACTTTTATTTATCTGACTTATGTTGCGTATTGCTATCCAGTCGAAAGGCCGACTGTTTGAAGATTGCATGGACCTGCTGAAAGAGGCAGGCATCAAATTGAGTAATGCCAAGCGCACGCTCCTCATCCCATCGAGCAATTTCCCTGTTGAGGTGCTTTATCTGCGCGATGACGATATTCCTGAGTGTGTTGCCAATGGCGTGGCCGATGTCGGCATCGTTGGCCTTAACGAGTTCAAGGAGCGTCAGAAGGATGCTCGTATTGTCAAGGAACTCGGTTTCTCAAAGTGCCGTCTTTCGCTTGCCATCCCACAGCTCATTGACTATCCTGGCGTTGAGTGGTTCAATGGCAAGAAGATTGCCACTTCCTATCCGGTCATTCTCCGCGAGTGGCTCGATGCCAACAATATCAAGGCCGATATCCATGTGATCACTGGTTCGGTCGAGATCTCGCCTAACATCGGTCTTGGCGATGCCATCTTCGATATTGTATCTTCAGGTTCTACCCTCGTGAGCAACCGTCTGAAGGAAGTCGAGGTTGTGGTCGAAAGCCAGGCCGTCCTGATTGCCAACAATAATCTCGATGCCGAAAAGCAGGAGATTCTTGACGAACTGCTCTTCCGTTTTGAGGCTGTACGCTCGGCTGAGGACAAGAAGTACGTGATGATGAACGTTCCTGACTCTTCCATCGAGGCCGTACTTGCCCTTCTCCCTGCCACTAAGGCACCAACCGTGATTCCTCTCGCCACCCAGGGCTGGCACAGCATCCACACCGTGATCAAGGAAAAGACTTTCTGGGAGTTGGTCGGCAAACTGAAGGCCGCCGGTGCAGAAGGAATCCTTGCGCTCAATATTGAGAAAATGGTGATGTGATGAGCAAAGAGAATAAAGGGTAATGAGTAGAGAGAATTGGGTAGAGAGTAATGAGTAAAGGGTAAAGAAGAAAGATGACGACCTATTTATATCCAGATAAAAGCCAATGGGCAGAGATTGTCGAGCGACCAACGTTCGACAATTCTCAATTGCGCGACCTCGTGAGTGGCCTGCTCGCTCAAATTAGGGAGGGCGGCGATAAGGTGTTGCGCGAACTTGAGGCGAAGTTTGATCATTGTGAACTTGATTCGCTTGCCGTAAGTGAGGCAGAGTTTGACGAGGCAAGGAATATCGTGGCTCCTGAACTTGCCGATGCCATCAGCAATGCCGCTCGCAACATCGAGGCTTTCCATGCCTCACAGCGTTTTGTGGGCAAGGCGGTTGAGACTCAGCCGGGTGTGACATGCTGGCAGAAGTCCATTCCTATCGACAAGGTCGGCCTTTACATTCCAGGCGGCACGGCTCCGTTGTTCTCCACCGTGCTGATGCTTGCCATTCCTGCCAAGATTGCAGGTTGCGGTGAGATCGTACTCTGCACACCTCCTAATGCTGAGGGCAAAGTCAACCCAGCCATTCTCTATGCCGCCACTGTTGCAGGCGTGACAAAGGTCTTCAAGGTTGGCGGCGTTCAGGCCATCGGAGCCCTGGCCTATGGCACCGAGTCTGTGCCGAAGGTCTATAAGATCTTTGGTCCTGGCAATCAGTTCGTACAGATGGCCAAGCAGCTCGTATCGTTGCGCGATGTTGCCATCGACATGCCTGCCGGACCGTCCGAGGTCTGTGTGGTGGCCGATGCTGATGCCGATCCTGATTATGTGGCAAGCGACTTCCTTTCGCAAGCCGAACATGGAGCCGACAGCCAGGCCATACTCATCACCGACAGCGAGTCGTTGGCCGCGAAGTTTGAAGAGGTGATGGCTGCACAGCTTGAGTTGCTCAAGCGTCAGGAACTGACACGCAAGTCTCTTGTGCATTCCAAGGTCATCGTGCTCCGCAACATGGACGATGTCATGGAGCTGGTCAACGAGTATGCTCCCGAACACCTTATTATAAATACGCGCGCTTATATGGAACTTGCCGAGAAGGTTCGCAATGCCGGATCGGTGTTCCTCGGTCCTTACAGTCCTGAGAGTGCCGGTGACTATGCGTCGGGCACCAACCACACGCTGCCGACCAACGGTTATGCCAAGTCATATAACGGAGTGAATCTCGATTCATACATGCGCAAGGTCACGTTCCAGCATCTCACAGCCGATGGTCTCCGCACCTTAGGCCCTGTCATTGAGGTGATGGCAGCCAATGAGCAGCTCGATGCCCATAAGAATGCAGTCACCGTGCGTCTTCAGAATCTAAAATCCTAAGCCAATGGAACTGTCATCAGTAGTACGTCCGAATATCCTGGCCCTTGAGCCATACAGTTGCGCCCGCGATGAATTCAAGGGTGAGGCCAGCGTCTTTCTCGATGCAAACGAGAGTCCGTACAACAACGGTCTGAACCGTTATCCTGATCCTCTTCAATCCGAGGTCAAGCGTCTGCTTGCTCCATTGAAGGGTGTTCACGAAGACCAGATCTTCCTTGGCAATGGTTCTGACGAGGCCATCGACCTCATCTATCGCATTTTCTGTCAGCCACATTCAGACAATGTTGTGGCCATCAGTCCGTCGTATGGCATGTATAAGGTTTGTGCCGATGTCAATGATGTGCTCTATCATGCCGTGCCATTGACTGCTGATTTTCAGATCGACCGCAAGGCGCTGGCAGGCCGAGTCACTCTCCGCACAAAGGTGATTTGGATCTGTTCGCCCAACAATCCTACGGGCAATGCGTTCCCTCAGGCCGACATCGAGTTCTTTGCTTCACGCTATCCTAACAAGATCATTGTGGTCGATGAGGCTTATATCGACTTCTCCTCACAGCCGTCGATGACTTCGCTCCTCGACCGCTATCCCAATCTCATCGTGCTCCAGACCTTCTCAAAGGCATGGGGTCATGCAGCCATGCGTCTTGGCATTGCCATGGCGTCCAGGGAGATTATCTCGCTCTTCAATAAGGTCAAGTATCCGTATAATGTCAGCGAGCTGACCCAGCGTGAGGCCGTGCGCATGCTCACCGATGATGTTGACAAGGTGCGTGATCAGATTGAGGAAGTCCTGGCTCAGCGCGATGTACTCCGGCAGCTTCTTCTCTCGTTGCCTTGCGTCGAGTGTGTCTATCCGAGTGATGCCAACTTCCTTCTGGTGCGTGTGTCCGATGCCAATGCCATCTACATGTATCTGCAGCAGCAGGGCGTCATTGTGCGTAATCGCAACAGCGTTCAGCTCTGTGCCGGATGCCTGCGCATCACCGTCGGCACGCCCGAAGAGAATGCCACCCTCTTTAATGAACTCAAAACCTATACCCGCTAAACTCTGACCGCTATGAAGAAATGTCTGTTTATCGACCGTGACGGCACTCTCATCGTCGAGCCGCCAGTAACCGAACAGGTCGATTCGTTCGAGCAGGTTGAATTTCTGCCTCGTGTCATCCAGAACCTTGCCTTTATCCGCAAGAAGCTGGACTATGACTTCGTGATTGTGTCAAACCAGGACGGACTTGGCACTCCTGACAATCCCATGGATCGTTTCACGGCCATCAACGACCTGGTGATGCGTGTGTTCCATACCGAGGGCGTCGATTTCGATGAGATGTACTTCGACGAGCATACGCCTGCCGACAATCATCCTAACCGCAAGCCGGGTACAGGTATGCTCCGTAAGTTCATCGAGGGCAACGGCACTGAGTACGATCTTGCCGGCAGCTATGTCATCGGTGATCGTCTGACTGACATCCAGCTGGCACACAACCTCGGCTGCAAGGGCATTCTTCTGGCTCAGAATGGTTCGGTTGACGACTGCCGTGAGTGGCTTTGGGAACAGCATAACAGCGACGGACGTGCATTGATCAACGACTGTGCGCTCATTGCCGAGGATTGGGACGCCGTTGCTGCCTTCCTCTTTGCCGGCGATCGCCGCGCTGAGGTCAAGCGCACTACTAAAGAGACTGACATCCGCATCGAGGTCGATCTCGATGGCACCGGACGTTCGGAGATTCATACCGGCTTGGGCTTCTTCGATCACATGCTCGAACAGATTGCCAAGCACGGACAGATGGATCTTACCATTGAGGTAAAGGGTGACCTTCATGTCGATGAGCATCATACCATCGAGGACACAGGCATTGCCCTTGGCGAATGTATTGCCAAGGCATTGGGCGACAAGCGAGGCATCGGACGCTATGGTTTCTGTCTGCCGATGGACGACTGTCTGTGTCAGGTGGCTTTGGATTTTGGCGGACGCGCATGGCTCGTTTGGGACGCAGAGTTCCATCGTGAGAAGATTGGTGAGATGCCCACCGAGATGTTCCTCCACTTCTTCAAGTCGTTCAGCGATGCCGCACGCATTAATCTGAACATCAAGGCTGAGGGTGACAACGAACACCACAAGATTGAAGGCATTTTCAAGGCACTTGCCCGTGCTTTGAAGATGGCCAAGGAACGCGATATACATCACTTCGAACTGCCGTCGAGCAAAGGCCTTCTCTGACCTTATGCCTGGCAACAAGCATTGCTAAGAGAGAACAATTCTTGTAACACATTTTATTAACCATTAAATTATTAACTACTATGGCAAAGGAATTGAAAGGAACAAAGACTGAAGCCAACCTTTGGAAGGCTTTCGCAGGTGAGTCACAGGCTCGCAACAAGTACACATATTATGCATCTAAGGCAAAGAAGGACGGCTTCGAGCAGGTAGCAGCAATCTTTGAGGAGACTGCAGCCCAGGAGAAGGAGCACGCTAAGATGTGGTTCAAGCTCGTTCATGGCATCGGCGACACCAAGGAGAATCTGAAGGCTGCTGCTGAGGGCGAGAACGATGAGTGGACAGATATGTATCCAACCATGGCCAAGGAGGCTAAGGAGGAAGGCTTCGACGACATCGCTAAGCTCTTCGAGCTCGTAGCTCAGGTCGAGAAGGCTCATGAGGAGCGTTACAAGAAGCTTCTTGCCAACATCGAGAAGGGCATCGTGTTCAGCGCTGATGGCGATGTTGTATGGCAGTGCCGCAACTGCGGTCACCTCCACTTCGGCAAGACAGCACCAGAGCTCTGCCCTGTATGCTCACACCCACAGGCATACTTCCAGCTCCAGCAGAACAACTTCTGATAGATTGAAAACTCGATAACTCGGGTTTCGATAATCCGATAACTCGAAAGTCGAGAAAACATAATCCGATTGCTCGAATTTTCGTGATATACAAAAAAGCAGTGAATGATCTGAATGGGTCATTCACTGCTTCTTTTAAACAACATTATTAATTATGCGGGGCGGAGTCTGTGGTTACAGACACGCGGTTAGCATTCTGATTGGAGGGCCTTGATGAGGTCATCGGTCGAGAAGTGGAGGAGTTTCATCTCGGCAGCGAGGGCAGGGAGCTTTTCTTCGAGCAGGCGTTTGGTTCGCACCTCGCGGATGATGTTTTCGGCATTTTCCGAGAGGTAGTTACCCTTGCCGCGCTTGCTGTAGATGATTTCCTGCTGCATAAGGCGTTCGATGGTGCGCATCACCGTGTTAGGGTTCACTTCCAGTTCGACCGACAGTTCTCTGACCGACGGAATCTGGTCGTCAGCCTTGATCTGGCCCGACAGCACACGGTCGCAGATTAGATCGTAGATCTGCAGGAAGATAGGTTGGGCGTTAGTCTGAAATTCCATAGGTTTTGGCTATTTTGCCTGCTTGCGGCAGATTTGACGATAGAAGATAAAGAACAGCGCTACAACAAGAACGGGCAGGGCGTACAACACGTAGTTTGCGATGCTGAATGCTGTGTTCAGGAATTCTGCTGCAACCTGATCGCTCATAGCGTCAGTCGAAGAGACGATGCTTACTACCCAGCAGATGCCGAAGACGATGGCGATGACAACCAGCACGAAGCCTGTCAGGTAGTAGCAGACGATGCTCTTGATCTGTGTGTTGTTGGTAAACAGCATGTTGAGCACGATATAGAAACCGAAACTGATCAGTGCCGTGATAGGAGCCATGCGAGTAGCCAACAAGATGAAGTCGGTTTCAGCGTCGCCTAATCCAAGCTCCATGCTGTTCATTTGCTGACCGATCTCAGAGATTGACGGACCGTCGAGGTACGCGCTCATAAAGTCGAGGCCTCTCTGCGCGTCAAAGAATACAAACGGATTGCATGTCCAGTCATACTCAGGACTGCTGAGCGAGCAGAGGAACATGGTGATATAGAACAGCACGAGATAGAGAGTCCAGACGCCGAGCCATCCGAAGAGATAGTCGAGCAGCATGACCGTATATTTCTCGAGCGATGTGCCTGGCAGGGTCAGGTAGCTGGTAGATGTGCGTGGCTCGCAGAATTTCTTGCTAAGGATGGTGGTCACCACCAGAACCATTGCGACGTTGGCATAGCTGAAGAATGAATAAGTGAATGTGGCAACCAATCCTGGCAGGGCCTCGCCGCCCATCGTCGGCAGCTGGCTGTGGATCACGAAGTAGATGAGGGCGATGAATGCGAAGATCGATGTGATGACAAGGGCTGTCATGCCCATCATGCGTTTGTTGAGCATCCAGTCGTAGCGGAGCAATGCGGCTACGCGGTTGATGTTGAATATGCTTGTTTTCATTGTTTTACTTTTTTTACGTGTTGCTTACTCTTGTCCGCTGATCACCTGGCAGAACACCTCCTTGATGTCCTCTGTGCCGAACTGCTGTCCCATCTCCTCGATCGAAGCCGAGAGGCGCACGCCATCATTCTCAAGGAAGATTACGCAGTCGATGAGACCTTCGAGGTCGTCCACCTGATGGGTCGAGATGACTATGGTGCGGTTCTCGTCGGCCATGCCTGCCACCAGCTTGCGGAACGAGCGCTTTGATGGGATGTCCATGCCGTTGGTAGGCTCGTCCATGAAGATGTAGGGTGTGTTGCATGCCAGGGTCAGCGAGATCAGGGCCTTCTTCTGCTGTCCGAGCGACAGATGTGTCAGCTTCTGCTGGGTCGGAACGTCAAATTCCTTCAGCGCCTCGTCCAGAATCTGCTGGCTGAAGGTAGGGTAGAGCGGACGGGTCACCTTGGCAAGCTCCTCGATGGTCAGATTGAAGATAGCCTCGTTCTCGGGCACCATGCGGAAGCTCTGCAGGAACTCAGCCTCGCGATGGCGCGGGTCGAGGCCTCCCACCTCATACTCACCCTGTCCGAGCAGGGCACCGGTCAGCACTTTGAGCAGGGTCGATTTGCCTACGCCGTTCTTGCCAAACAGTCCGTAGATGTGTCCCTTCTCCAACGAAAGGTCTATGCCTTTCAGAATGGGATACGATTTGGTGTATCCATAGGTTAGGTTGGTTGTCTTGATCATTTGTTTAATGTTTTATAGTTTTAGTGTATTAGTCAAATAGAACAGTGCAAAAGTATGGGGATTTCCTGAAACCTCCAAATATTTGGGCGAAAAGTTGCCGATATTTAAATGTTTTTAACAAAACAGAGAGCCTTTTATTAAAGAACCTAAAAAATATTGCCCCCGATTAAACTAAATCGAGGGCAATGAATCCTATTATTCGGAAATAAATAACAAAAGATGGAATACATAATCAGATCTGTAAAGGAAGGTGCAGCACGCATGTTCGTGTTGCTCTTTGTCGTTCTTATTGGAAATGTGTGTCTGGCCCAGCCTCGTTTCAAGATTGACGCCAGCGGCACAATCGTTGACAGCAAAACCCAGGAGCCGCTCTATGCCGCAACGGTCAAGGTGACAAGTGCCGATGGCGGCACGGGAACCTTCGGCATCACCGACACGCTTGGCGTCTTTACGTTCACCGTCGAGCGTCCGGGCAAATATACCCTCGAACTGAGTTTCGTCGGCTATAAGCCGCTGACCAAGGAAGTGGGAATCTTCCCGGGTCGAGGCGCAAAGCTCGGCACGTTCAAGATGGAGGAGGATCCGACCTACCTGCGCGAAGTGGAGACCGTGGCCCGCAATCAGCGCGTCAAGCAGGTGGGCGACACAATAGTCTATAACGCGGACGCGTATAAGGTGCAGGACGGAGCAACGGCCGAGGACCTTGTGGCCAAGATGCCGGGCATCGAGGTGACCAACGAGGGCGTGAAGGCTCAGGGCGAGACCGTGGAGAAGATCACGGTCGATGGCAAGGCGTTCTTCGAGAACGACCCGAAGCTTGCGCTGCGCACACTGCCTGCCGAGGTCGTTCAGAGTGTCTCGGTGTTCGATAAGAAGTCCGATCAGGCAGAGTTCACGGGTTTCGATGACGGCAACACGGTCAAGGCCATGGATCTGACCACCAAGTCGTACCGCCGCAATGGTGTGTTCGGCAGGGTCTATGGTTCGATAGGCGACAACTTCGACCTCGACCACCTCTATTGGAATGCCGGTTTCAACCTCAACAGCTTCAACGGCACGCGCCGCATCTCGGTGCTGGGCATGACCAACAACGTCAATCAGCAGGACTTCACCTTCGACGACCTGATGCAGTCGGGCGGCATGGGCGGCGGACGTCCCGGTCGAGGCGGCGGTCCGATGGCCTTCCGTACGGGCGGTCAGGCTGGCGTGAGCCGAGCCAATGCCTTCGGTCTTAACTTCAACGACTCCTACCTCGACGACAAACTTGAGGTGCAGGGTTCATACTTCTTTAATAATACGCGCACGTATTACGAGAACGAGAGCCAGCAGGACTTTATTAACACCCCGCGTTCGAGCCTCAGCCAGAGCCAGCGCCTGAGCCACAACTACTCTCACCGCCTGGACATGCGCATCACCTATAAGCCCAACGACAACAACGAGCTTATGTTCCGCCCGTCGCTCAACCTCCAGAAGAGCGACCGCAACGGTTGGAGCACACAATACACCTGGCGTTCGCCTCTCGACAGCATCCTTGCCATGTCACTCCTTCAGCGTCAGGACGTTACGCTGATGCAGAACTTCACCAACAGCTCATCGCGCAGCGACAACACATCGTGGAATGCCGGCGGCTCGCTCGTCTGGCGACATAAGTTCGCCAAGCAGGGCCGTACGCTCTCTTCCGAGGTGCAGGGACGCATCTCCGGCTCGGAGAGTGAGACCAACGACATCCGCCTCGGCAAGACCCTGCCATTGGCCGAAACCTATCAGAACTCCCTTTCCGATCAGGACAACTACAGCCTTGGCGGAAACCTCCAATACACCGAACCTCTGGGCGAAAGGCAACAGCTCTCGGTGCGCTATAACGTCAACTACAACCAGTCGGACAACGACCGTCAGGTGGGTTTCGCCAAAGACTATAATGAGGCCGAGGGCGCGACCTTCGAACAGCTCATGCACGCCTGGCACACACGCCTCGATTCGGTCGATGCAGCCAACTCCTCGCAGTACATCTCACGCAACCTGCGTCATGGCGGTGAACTGGCCTACCGTCTCCACACCGAGACGGTCAACCTCACCGCAGGCCTTAACCTTGAGGCATCGATCCTCGATGGCGAGCAGAAATACATCTTCTGGGATGCCTCCGCGATGAAGGCTCCACGTCCTGACTACACCACCTCCAAGACCTTCTTCTCAGCCCTGCCCAACGTGCGTTTCGAGTGGAAGCCAAAGAAGGGCTCGTCGGTCAATATCGACTATCGCGCACGTGCCCAGGCTCCGAGCATCGGCAACCTCCAGCAGTCGGTCAATACCGCCAACGAGCTTAGCTACTCGACCGGTAACAAGGATCTCGACGAGAGCATCTCGCACAACGTCAGCGTGCGCTACATCTATTCCAACATGGAGATGGCCACCAACTTCATGGTGTTCGGCAATTTCGGCCTGACCCAACACTCCATTGGCAACCAGTATATTACCAACAATTCCGACGCCTCGATGCCTCTGAGCGGCCTGGGTTGGGTGTCGTCGCTCAGCGAAAAGGATCGCCAGCAGTACGAAAACCTTGAGCTGCGTCCGGGTGCGCGCTTCACACGTCCTGTCAACATGGAAGGCTCGCGTTCGGCAATGCTCGGCATGGTCTATGGCTTCCCGTTCGATCCTCTCTATTCCAATGTCAACATCTCGCTGTTCGGCAACTATAGCGTCTCGCCCTCACAGCAGCTCTTCTATAGCAATGCCGCCGACCTCACCGACGTGCTGAAGCTCGACACCAAGGTGCGCAACCTCTCGCTGTCGCCAAACATCAGCATCACGAGCAACATCTCGCAGGATCTCGACTTCACCGTGCGCTATGCGCCTACGTTCCAGAAGGTTGTGGACACCGACAACGAGGCCAACAACTACGAGTATTTCAACCAGACCGCTTCCGCCAAGCTCAACTGGACCTTCTGGAAGAACTTCACCACCGAGCAGAGTGTCGATTACAGCTACTTTGGCGGCAAGTCGATGCCGACGGCCGAGAGCGAGTGGATATGGAACATGTCGTTCGGCAAGAAGTTCCTCAAGCAGAACAAGGCCGAGCTCAAACTCCAGATCTACGACGTGCTCAACACCCGCAAGGGCTTCTCGCGCTCCGTGGGCGACACCAGCATCACCCAGAGCTACACCAACTACATGCCACGCTATTTCATGCTGACCTTCAGCTATAAGATTGCCAACTACAAGGGCTCCAGCCAGATGAAGGAACGCTCAGGCGGCATGCGCGGCGGCTTCGGCGGGCCGATGATGTTCTGACGTGTGTGTAGAGTGTAAGGAAGATAAAGAAGATAAGGAAGATAAGGAAGATGAAAGGAGTTAAAGAAGATAAGGAAGATAAAGAAGATGAAAGGAGTTAAAGAAGATAAAGAAGATAAAGAAGATAAAGACGATACCACCGCCTGTCGAAGCAAATACATTCGTCCTTAACTCCCTTAACTTCCTTAACTCCCTTAACTCCTTTAACTCCTCTAACTCCTCTAACTCCTCTAACTCCTTTAACTCCTCTAACAAAAATAAAAATCTCATGAGAAAACCAAACAGAATCGCAGCATGGATGCTCTGCACCATCGCTGTCGTGGGCATGATGCTCTGCACATCATGCAAGAAGAGTGAACAGACAGATGGCCAGGCCAACGGCTTCGTCATCAAGCGTGGCACGAACCTCAGCCACTGGCTCTCGCAGAGCCGTGTGCGCGGAGAGGAGCGTCGCAACCACATCCAGGAAGACGATTTCGCACGCCTTGCCGAACTCGGTTTCGACCACGTGCGCATCCCTATCGACGAAGAGCAGTTCTGGGATGAGGACGGCAACAAGCTGTCCGAGGCTTGGGAGCTGCTTCTCAACGGCCTCGACCTCGCCCGCAAGTACAACATCCGCGCCATCGTCGATCTGCACGTCATCCGTGCACACAATTTCAATGCCGTCAACGAGGGCGAGGTCAACACCCTCTTCACCAGCGAGGAGGCTCAGCAGGGACTCATCAACCTGTGGTACCAGCTCTCAGACGTGCTCAAGGACTACAGCACCGACTGGGTGGCCTACGAGTTTATGAACGAGCCCGTGGCCGACGAGCATGAGCAGTGGAACCAGCTTGTCGCAAAGGTGCATAAGGCTCTGCGCGAACGTGAGCCTAACCGCACGCTCGTCATCGGTTCAAACCGCTGGCAGGGTCATGAGACCATGAAGTATCTGCGTGTGCCAGAGGGCGATAAGAACATCATCCTCAGCTTCCACTACTACAACCCGATGCTCCTTACCCACTATGGCGCTCCTTGGACTCCTGTCGGCCGCTATCAGGGCAATGTCAACTATCCTGGCGTACTCGTGTCGGCCGAGGATTTCGCTGCCGTGCCTGATGACCTCAAGCCGGAGATCGAGCAATACACCACCACAGAGTGGACACGCGACCTTATCTACAGCCAGATGAAGGACGCCATCGAGGTGGCTGCCAAGTACGACCTCCAGCTCTTCTGCGGCGAGTGGGGTGTCTATGAGCCGGTCGATCGTGAGCTTGCCTACGCCTGGACAAAGGACGTTCTCTCGGTTTTCGACGAGTTCAACGTCGCATGGACCACATGGTGCTACGATGCCGACTTCGGCTTCTGGGATCAGAATGCCCACGACTATAAGGACAAGCCTCTCGCCGACATCCTGATGTCTGCCAAGGCTGTCAGTGAGTGATTCGCACAGCTTTGATAACAGTCAAAAAACAGTTCCAGTCACTTGACGGCGACGTCAAGTGACTATGGACTTTTCTCAGTCACTGCAGCGCGCCGTTGAGTGACTGCGAAACTATTTTAGTCACTCCAGCGCGCCGTAGAGTGACTGCGAAACTATTTTAGTCACTCCAGTGCGCCGTGGAGTGACTGCGAAACTATTTTAGTCACCCGAGTGCGCCGTAGAGTGACTGCGAAACTTTTTCGGTCACCCGAGTGCGCCGTAGAGTGACTATAGCATCTTGTTTCAACAATTCCTAAAACAGTAATGTATGTACAAATCTCATCTTACGCTCGATGATATTTATGTAAGTCCGCTGAGGCCTCTCGGCAACGGACTCTATGAAGTGATGAACGATGCAGACTTGCTCGCCGTGCCATCTCCCAAGACACAATGTCTGTTGATGGACGAGCTTGCCAGAGCCTTGATGCGCTCACGCCGTTTCCGCGTTGATGAGGTGTCTCGTCTGGTTGGTGTTCCTTCCAAGAAACTCTCTGTCTGTATTTCCGTGATGTTCGGCTGCAACTTGAACGAACTTATAGAGGCTTACCAGCAGCGTCTGTTGCTCGAACTTGTTCGTTGCACCAATCTCTCGCCCGAGGATGTTGCCCGTCGTGCAGGTTATCGTAGTGAGAAAAGCATGTACAACCATTTCACCCGCTGCGTGAATGACACCTTCTTCGCCTATCGTGAACGCCATCAACGCCGCGTCCGCACTGTCGATGACAGGTTCGAGTTGGTGTGATTGAGTTTTTTTCATTGTCTGTTGTAATTTCTGCCGAAAAAAGTGGAAAATAAATACAGTGAATGCATTTCGCTGCGAGAAAACTTGCAGGAATAAAAGATAATTCATACCTTTGCACACAGAAAAAACTTTTTTGCACAGGAAAACTTTCGCACAAAGAAAACACTCAATTTTATAAACTATGAAGAAATACTTACTTTTATTCATGCTGATGGCGATCACCGTAGCGGGCTTCGCCATTGAGAAGAAGATGTATGAGCTGGAGCTGAATCTGAAAGACGGTTCCGCCATCACCTTCCTGCTCGACGAGAAGGTCACCATGACCTTCGGAGATAAGACTGTTGTGTTCACACGCGCCAACTTCACGGCCGAGTATGACCTGGAGAGCATCGAGAGCATCAATCAGAATGAGGTGGAGGATGAAAGCGCGCTGGAACGTGTGTCGGCCGCCAAGACTCCGGGCGACATCGTGATCTGCACGCTGGACGGCAGCGAGGTGCGCCGCATCAAGGCTGACGGTCAGCAGGCTACCTACCTGCTCGGTGACCTCGCCCCAGGTGCATACGTGATCAGCAACGGAGTGTCAACCTATAAAATCATGAAGCGATGAAAAAGCAGATACTTTTGACCGCAGGTGCTCTGGCTTGCACCGCTGTAATGGCTCATATCGTGGTGGATGTTCACTACACCACGCAGTATGATTATTCTTATGTGTCGACTTTCTATCTCGATGATATCAGCTCGATCGAACTCTTCAGCAATTACGATGGCGGGGAGGAGCAGTATAAAGGCCAGAGCGGTATCCGCATCAACGGCAATGACTTTTTCAGTTCGGAGATCGACAGTGTCGTATGGCATGACTATATCGATCCGGGCTTGGGCGATTTCTCTTGCTCACTGACCACTGCCGACGAGGTGCAGGCTCAGATGAACCAGCTCTATCGCTCGATGAACGCCTATTCTGATATGTACAACGGCAATTGGGGCTTCTATAACCGTCTGACCAACTCACATCCTACGCTCGACACACAGGCCACCGGATGGGACGCTGACTTCCGCAAACAGAGTTATGACATGAATAATGCCGATTTGAACGATTTATGGAGCGCATGCTATCGCGGCGTATTCCGCTGCAACATGACCATCCAGGCGCTTGCATCGACCTCTGCTGTCAGTTGGGATACGGCCAAGGTGCTGATTGCCGAGGCTCGCACCATACGCGGTTTTTTCTATATCCAGCTTGCCTCGACATTCGGACGTGTGCCTGTCTTCACCATTGGCGAGGATCACGCTTCTGCCGGTACGAACCGCGTGTGTCCTGGCAGCTATGCCGAGATGTGGGATTATATCATCGAGGACTTCATCCTGGCGTCTGAGGTGCTCGACTGGACTCCGCGTCAGACTGCACGTTCGCTCGGCAACAATGGTACGATGAACAAGGGTATTGCCCTCACTTATCTTGGTGATGCCTACATGTGGAAGGCCTACCGATGCCCTGAGCTGGCCAGTGAATGCTATAAGCGTGCAGCTGATGCCCTCGGCCAGGTGATCAACGACGGCCCATACCGCCTGAATGACTCGTTCACAACGCTCTGGGATGCTATCCCTCGCGGCGCTGACTATCTCTTCAACCCCGAGGCTATCTATGTGCAGATTCTGGAGGATACATCCAACTGGAGCGAGGATGTGCCGTCGCTCTTCGCCAAATTCTATGCAGCTCCTCCATCGAATGGCGGATGGGGTGCGCTCTTCCTGTCGTGGGAGTGGTATTCGGCCTACGAGAAGGGCGACAAGCGTCGCGATGCTTCGTGCGTAACGTCGTACGTGCCTGCTGAGCAGATGGCTGCCTTCGGCCTTGAGCGTTCACAGGTAACCTATGGCGTGAACCCTTATCTGAAGGAGCCTCTTGATGATGGATACTTTATCGATGAGGTTAGTCATTTCAAGTATGGCTCGGGCGAGATTGCTCCTGCCATCTGGTCTATGAAGCTTTGGCGCAACGCAAGCGCCAATAATGGATGGTCAAGCAGTTTCTTCTGCGCTACAAATATCTATTGGAAGCGCCTCCCGAATGTGATGCTCGACTATGCTGAGTGTCTGTTCAACCTGGGCGACGAGAGCAAGGCCTGGGAAATCATCAACCAGCTGCGCAACCGTGCCTTCGGTAACCTTGAGGTGGGCAAGGAGCAGGAGATCGCTGATAAGTACCTGCCTGAGATCAACCGCATCTTCGCGGCTGACTGGTATGGCTTCCAGCATGACTCATACCCAATGCCTCTCAACCAAGAGACAGTGGCGGTGCCGGATGCCGAGACCTATTACACTGCGCTGAAGGAACAGAAGCATTTCGACTCGCCTGTATGGAAGGTGGCTGTCAACGAGGAGCGTCGCAAGGAGTTCAACTCTGAATGGTGCCTGCGTCCTGACATGGAGCGTTCGGGCTACCTGGAGGATCACATCGAGCATAACTATCCAAGGGCATACAATAATTCTATTGACAAGGACTACCCTTGGACAGATCGCACCTTCATTTTCGATCGCAATAAACTGCTCTTCCCAATCCCAATCATGGAGCTGCGCCGCAATGACTATTGCCTGCAGAATCCTGGATACTAATTCCTTTCTGTTGTACAATACTTTTGAACTATTAATATTCGAAAGGATACTAATTCGAAAATGCAGAATAATAGGACTGATTCCTTTGGTGGAGTCAGTCCTTTGTTTCCTTTCTTTTGTCAGTGCTTGTCGATTATTAGACAGATTTATTCTTCATCGACTGCATCTCAGATTATTATATTCTTACCGAAATACATGTCTTATAAGTGTAATATACTTCTCTTGTCAAATTAGCAGCAAATTAAACTGATAATGACTTGTGCTTGATTGATAGTGAATTACGCTTTCTGTGCCTATGGCGTTTCCTGCCTTTGGCAAATTGCTGGCAAATTAAACATTCTATGCCCAGGATGGAATGTATTTCATATATCTACGAGCTGTTGTAGGATCAAGAGCCTTTATCCTACCTGATTCAACAGACTCTTTGATAAGGCGAGAGATGCTTCCTGCACTCGACTCCTTCACAGAAAATCTTTCTCTCAAAGAGCTATTGGTTAAAGCATCACCTTGTATATACATCAGGCAGGCATGAAGGTAACAAGACCAGAGTTTATCCTCCATTGGAATATTTGTAAATTCTATTTCCGAGAAGAGTGTCACCTTGGTCGAATCTTGAAATATTTCTATTCTTGGCGCAGGAATAGATTGGGCTTCACATGCCAGCACCATTCTGTCCCAACCGCGTCCAAGCTCCTCGCACATCTTCAGTCTTCGCATCATTGAGGCAAGTTTTTCGTTACGAGATTTTGGTGGGTTGTCTATGATTCGAAGTATGTCAACCAAAGGTGTGCCAGGGTTTGTCACTTCAACCCTATTGTCGAAGATCTCAACCACAGGACCAGCTCCTGTAACATAAAGATCTTGGTGTATAAGACTATTGGCTATACTTTCTCTGACAGCGGGTAATGGGAATTTGCTCTTGGTGTTTAGCTGCACAGAATTAACGTCTTCACTACTTGGAAGAAGAGCATTAACGAACCTCACAACATTTTCAAAACCGACCGCATAGCCACTATTGAATGTTTCTTCCTTTTGGATATACAACCGGTTAATGCCCTGGTATTGAACCACTCTGAGAGCTTTTCGCCCCAATCGTGCGAACGAATTGAGGTCTTTTGCAAATAGTAAACCTCCTAAGTTTGTTATTGCATACAAACTATCATCTTGACGTATGACTATTCCATCTTCGATCAAATAATGCATCACTCCATCTTCGTCTGTTGGTTGGGGTATGTTAAGCAAAGAGAAATATGAATCAATGTAGAGCAATCTGATTATGTCCGCATAACGAAGATTTTCCATCGACCTCACATCCTCAAACTGGTTGTGTCGCAGTTTATCCCAAAGTTGAGCACGAAATACAGGAAACTCATGCAATTTCTTTGTATAACTGCCACTACGAATGTAGTCTATCTTTTGAAATGCTACAGGCTCATTTAGTGCTTTATGTACACGCATCAACTCTACATGCTTTCCTTCTATCTCTGTCTCATAGAACTCAAAGTCTGCATTTTTCGTCAGAAGATAGCGAAGCCAGTTCTCCAACTCCTGTTCACCCTTCTTTTCAAACTGAAGACGCACCGTTGTACCAACAATCTCATGTGTATTATCATCCACGCCCCATATCATATAAGCATAATCACGATCATTCAACGTGGCACTATTTGCAAGTGCGCTTATGTCCTCACCAATCATAGTCGGTTCGCAATTATTATGCTTAAACTC
Source organism: Candidatus Liminaster caballi (assembly GCA_018065085.1). Classification (GTDB taxonomy): domain Bacteria; phylum Bacteroidota; class Bacteroidia; order Bacteroidales; family UBA3663; genus Liminaster; species Liminaster caballi. The sequence continues at coordinate 56,084 of JAGHUA010000030.1, forward strand.
TACCCAACCAACTTCCTTTGGCAGGTTGCTGAGTTCTTTAATCAATATGTCAATATTTCCTATCATTTTATTATTATATATTGAGATGACTATTCCAATTTAAATATTGAGTTCAAATCCTTAGTCAAATGTACATCATGTTCAGCAAATAATTGCTCTACAAATTCTCGTCTATAAACATTAAGAACGCAGTCATTGCCAGCAAAGAGTTCTTTTGAGATGCAATCGAAGTACTTCTTCAGTATTTTCATCGTCTTTTTAGACAGAATTTATGTCAATCTTTGTTTGTTCTTGCTATATTCCGGACGCAAAAATACTAATATTATTTTAAATAGCATCAATAACCGGTTAGAATCGACTATTTGGGGCTGGAATTTTAATAGTTTAGCCTCAAAAACGTTTGTTTTGATTATTTATTGAACTGCAGGCGGCGTCTTGCTTCTGTGAAGATGATGATGCCAAAGACGATGGCAAAGGTGAGCTTGACGGCAAGGAAACCGCTTGCGAGAGCTGCGCTTAGCTGGTCGGACACAATGTTATAGCTCGTCCAGAAGACGCCGGCGCCAGGCACCAGTGGGAAGATGCCGCACACGAGGAAGACAATGACCGGACAGCCTCGGCGATGGGCAAACCAATAGGACGCGCCTACAACCATCATCGTGGCAAAAAGTGTGGCCTCGGCTGGCGATGCCCCGACCAGGCGGATGAGTGTCAGATAGACCAGCCAGCCGATGGCGCCGCACAGTCCGCAATCGAGATAATAGCGGCGGGGCACGCCAAAGAGTATGGCAAATGCGGACGTGCCGACAAAGGATGCGGGCAGCTGGAACAGCCACTGTGTGGTGAACGGATCGGTCTGCATCCCGTCGAGCAGAATCATCCGGCCTTCAATCTGCCTGTCGATCAGGAATGCAATGCTCACGCCAAGCGCTATGCAGAGGAAGATCATCAGGGCGTCCATGAGGCGTGTCGCGCCTGCAATGTAATCCTCGTCGGCCAGGTCGCGTATGCCGTTAGTGAACGGTACGCCCGGAATAAGCGGGATGATGGCTCCTATGATAATATTGCCCAGATGGCAGATGCCGAGGTGATAGAACGCTATGCAGATGGCTGTGACCAATGCGCCTCCTGCGATATTGGCCGTGATCTTCGACAGATACCTGCTGCTGCAGTATAGGACAAACAGCCACAGCACCAAACCGATGAAGAGCGAGATGAGGCAGTCGGTGACACTGCCGCCAAAGATTGCACAGAAGCCTGCCGAGCCTAAGGCCGAACCGACGATCTGTTCCCACTTCGGATGCGGCGCCATGGTTCGGATCGTCAGCAGGCGATGGTGCGCTTCGTCCAACGAACAGAGTCCGGACTCTACGTCGCGCGAGAGCTGGTTCACCTCCACCACCTTGTCGAGCTGTGCTCCGTGGAATGGGATATGCTCCACGTTGGCATAGCCTTGTCCTGTGGTGAAAATACCATTCGACAGCACGAAGAAATTGCTGGAGTCAGCGCCGAACTTATTGGCAATGCGTTGCATCACCTCCTCCACGCGGGCTATCTCAGCTCCGTTCTCAAGCATTATGTGTCCTGCCAGCGAGGCCACTTCAAGTGCATTATCTTTCATCGGATTGGGTATCAGGCTTCAGTCTTTTATCGATCCTTATATGTTTTTTCTCGGGTGCAAAGATAAGGATTTTTACAGCTTATTCACAAAATCTTCGTCCACATAGTTATAGATGCTGCGACAGACATTGGCTGAGAACTTCTTGGCGGTGCGCTGGACGAGCAGATTCCATGCGGCCTCGTTGAGAGAGATTGGCTTCAGGCTGCCGTTCTTGAAGAAGCAATAGCGGACGAGGGCAAAGACGATGCCAGCGTTGAAGTTGTCGCCTGCACCGATGGTCGAGACGGTGCGGACGCGAGGCACCTTGAACGAGAAATGTCCGGCAGGGCAGAACACCTCGATGGACGAACCGCCGTTGGTGCAGATGAAGTTCGGGCAATGCTTGCGGATGTATCGCTCATAGACCTCGGCGGCATCAGTGGTGCCATAGAGATAACCGAAATCCTCGGCCGATCCGCGCACGATGTCGCTCAGACGGTAGTTCTCGGTGATATTGTCCATGACGTCGGGAATGTCCTTGACATGCGACTGACGGAAATTGATGTCGTAATAAAGGATGGATCCTGCCTGGTGTGCAGCGGTCAGAAGCGAGCGAGTGTAATCGCGTATGGCAGGATTGATGGCAAAGAATGAACCGAAAAGCACGACATCGTCCGACGCGAAGCCGATGCGGGCAACCTTGTCGGCATTGAGCCTGGCATTGGCGTGATCCTTATAGAATTCATACTGCGCATCGTTCCTGTCGTTGAGGAACGCCAGGGAGATGTGGCTCTGCGTGTTGGCATTGCGTGTGACACCGGCGGTCGAGACATGATTGCGACGCATGAAATCGACGATGACGTCGCCGATGTGATCGTCGCCGGTCTCGGTAATCATAAGGATGGGAAGATCCGGGTAGCGGACACCAAGGGTGCGTCCGAGGGAGATGAGAGCGTTGAACGTACTGCCGCCAGGAACGCCTGCGGTGGGTTGGCCGTTGCGGAAGATGATGTCGAAGACTGTCTCTCCGATGCCTATGATTTTGCGCATGATGTTGATGTATATTAATCAGTTGAACCACAAAGGGCCGTTGCCGTGTCCGATGTGGAGATTGCGGCCTCCGGAGATGGCGCAATCCATGTGTCGTTTTGCATTGGCAATGGCAGGAATGAGCGAACGGCCGAAGGCAAGCTGTGAGGCAATGGCCGACGAGAGGGTGCAACCGGTGCCGTGAAGGTTGGTGGTAGGAATGCGTGGCGATGTGAAGGTCTGTGTGCGGCCTTCATCGCGCAGCATGAGCGTATCGGTCATCTCGTCGCCATCGGCATGCCCGCCTTTGACAAGGATGGACGAGGGAAGAAGGGTGATGTCGGTGTGGAGCGCAGGCAGCGACTCGTACTCAGGGAGGTTGGGCGTAACGAGCGTGCAGAGCGGAAACAGTTCGCGCACGATAAGGCTGATGCAGTCCTGACTCATGAGGCGTGTGCCGCTGGTGGATAGCATTATCGGGTCGCACACTATCGGGAGATTGCGCCTGCTGAGTTCCTGCTTCAGGGCGTCGATGATGACACGGGCCACCTCCGCGTTGGGGATCATGCCAATCTTCACCGCCTCGACACGCAGATCATCGAACACAGAGCGGATCTGAGAGGCAACGACCTCGGCAGGTACGGGCATAACATGCTGAACGCCCAACGTGTTCTGTGACGTGAGCGCTGTGATGACCGTCGCTCCGTACGCGCCGCAATGGGTTATGGTCTTGAGATCCTGCTGGATGCCGGCGCCTGCACACGGATCGCTGCCGGCTATGGTCAGCACGACGGGCAATTCCGGCTGCACCCAGGCATCGCCCAGCACCATGATGTGACCGAAACCGAGACCGTGGAGCATCTCAGTCCTGCCGGGTGTGACTCCGCCCAACGCACAGACTTTGCCGTCGATGATGCCCTGACGGTGAGCCTCCTCAAGCTGATCGATGCTGAAATGCGAGGCGTAACCCTGCTTGGAGATGCTGTCGAAGATGGGGGAGAGGGTGACATAATCGAAACGAGCCTTCTTCTCCCGGACTTCTTCGAGCGTATGGCAACTGCAACTGATGTGTCCCGTCCAACCGGCAGGTGCCTCGGGATTGCGACGGTTGAGATGCACGCCACAGAGTGAGAACTCGTCCAACAGCTGGAAATGCTCGTGGATGACGATGCGGCTGTGATAGCACGCAGGAATGCCCGACAGCAGTCGTCGGTAATCATCGATGCTGCTGTCAGGTTTGCGCAGATGCAGACGCTGCAGGCCGGATTGGAACTTGGCGGTGATGGCGTCTGCCTCGTCAGCTGTGAATTGGGGGCGTGTGATGACGATGTACATCGGGGTCTGCGTGTGTGCGGTCAGATAACTTATCCTAATTTGCTGGCAAATCGTGTTGCATCGAACGATGCGTCCCAGTCCTTCCATACAGGCTCGATGCCGCGCTCCTTGAGGTCGTGGGCAATCTGCTCGACGGTGCGTTCGTCGCTGACCGTGAACTGCTCCAAAGCCTCTGGATAGGTGTAATATCCGCCCGGATTGACACGGCTGGCAGCACTCATTGTGGTCACGCCGAGCGTACACATGTTGTTGCGGATGTATGCCGGTTCGCGCGTAGAGTAAGAAATGTCAACGTCATGATCGAAGATGCGCATGGCAAAGGTGACCTGAGCCAGCTGACGGTCGTTGACGAATGAGTTGGGCTGGAAACCTTCGTTCTGTGCCGGACGCATGCGTGGGAAATTGACGGAATACTTCGTGCGCCAGTATTTCTTCTGAAGGTAGCGCAGGTGATAGGCCATCATGGTGACGTCGGTCTTCCACTCCTTTTCGAGGCCGAGCAGCGCACCCATGCCGATGGAATGAACGCCTGCCATGCCCATGCGGTCGAAACCGTCCAGTCGCCACTCGAAGATGCTCTTCATGCCGCGCGGATGATAGAGCTTGTAGTTCTCGCGATGGTAGGTCTCCTGGAAACAGATGACTCCGTTGAGGCCGTGGTGGGTCAGCATCTCATAGTCCTCGGTCTTGAGCGGCATGACCTCGATCTTGAGATTGGAGAAATAAGGCTTGGCACGGTCGAGGGCATCGGCAATGTACTGCGGACCAGCCTTGGCCGGATTCTCGCCCGTCACAATCAGGAGATTCTCAAACGGACCGAGCTGCTTGATGGCCTTGTATTCGTCCTCACACTGGTCGATGGTAAGGATGGTGCGCGCCATCGGGTTCTCGCGGTGGAATCCGCAATAGATGCAGCTGTTGGAGCAGGAGTTGGTGATATAGAGAGGTATGAACATCGACATGGTCTTGCCGAATCGCTCGCGTGTGTATTTCTGTGCGAGTCTTGCCATCTGTTCGAGATAGGGCTCGGCGGCAGGCGAGATGAGAGCCATGAAGTCCTCCACGTCGCAATGGCTCTTGGCCAAGGCGCGACGTACGTCCATGTCGGTCTTGTTCTTAATCTTCTCGGTGGTTTCGTCCCACGAGATTTTCAGTAATTCATCGCTAAACATTGTTGTTATTCTTTTGTATTCTTTCTGCAAGGCTGGAATGAATATTCTTGCAGTTCGGTGACTGATGGATGACTGCCGCACAGCATGCAGTTGGGATTAGGCTGGATGTCGAAACGCTGGAACTGCACGGTGAGGGCATCGTAGGTGAGTATGGCATTGGTCAATGGCGAGCCGATGCCGGTCAGAACCTTTATTGCCTCGGTGGCCTGAAGTGTACCGACCGTGCCGACGGCGCTACCCAATACGCCGACCATCGAACAGGTCTGAACCTCATTTTCGGGCGGCGGAGCAGGGAAGAGGCAACGGTAGCAGGCTGAACCGGGTACATGGGTCATGATCTGTCCGCTATAGGCCACGATGCCGGCGATGCAGAACGGCTTGCCAAGCATGACGCACGCATCGTTGATCAGGTACTTGGAGGCAAAGGAGTCTGTGCAGTCGATGATGAAATCATACTGACGGATGATGTCTGGCGCGTTTTCGGCAGTGATGAACGTCGGATAAGCCTCGACGCGGATGTCCGGATTGATGCGCTGCATCTTATCCTTTGCCGAGAGGGCTTTCGGCGTGCCGGCGTCCTCGCTGAAATGGATGACCTGTCGCTGGAGGTTGCTGATCGAAACTGTGTCAGCGTCGGCAATGCCGATGGTTCCGACTCCGGCTGCCGCTAGATAAAGGGCGCATGGCGAACCCAGGCCTCCGGCACCGACGATGAGGACTTTCGACTCCAGGAGGCGTTGCTGCCCCTCGGAGCCGAAGCCATCAAGGATGATGTGCCGGTTGTATCTGCGTTTCTGTTCGGGAGTCATCTGTCCGTGATCAGAGTTTGCGGAGATCGTGTGTCAGCTTGGCTGCACAGAAGTTCGGACCGCACATTGTGCAATACTCTCCGTCGGTGTGTCCTGCCTCCTCGAAATACTGGAGCGCACGTTCAGGATCGAGCGAGAGATGGAACTGGTCGCGCCAGCGGAAGTCGAAGCGGGCCTTCGAGAGTGCATTGTCGCGGATGGCTGCGCCTGGATGTCCCTTGGCAAGGTCGGCGGCATGGGCTGCAATCTTGTAGGTGATGACGCCTACGCGAACGTCCTCGCGATTAGGCAATGCAAGATGTTCCTTTGGTGTGACGTAGCAGAGCATCGCCGTGCCGAGCCATGCGATCTGTGCGCCGCCGATGGCCGAGGTAATGTGGTCGTAGCCGGGAGCAATGTCGGTGACGATAGGGCCAAGGGTGTAGAACGGAGCCTCGTGACAGTGGTCGAGCTGACGCTCCATGTTTTCGCGGATCTTGTGCATCGGCACATGACCAGGTCCCTCGATGAAGGCCTGTACGTTCTTCTCCCATGCACGGGTGACGAGTTCGCCCATGGTGTCGAGCTCGGCAAACTGTGCCGCATCGTTGGCATCGGCAGTACAGCCGGGACGGAGACCATCGCCAAGCGAGAGCGCAACGTCATACTGTGCCACGATGTCGCAGATGTCGTCGAAGTGCTCATAGAGGAATGACTCCTGGTCGTGGATCAGACACCATTTGCTCATGATCGAACCGCCGCGCGACACGATGCCGCAGAGACGGCTGTCGGCCAGATGTACGTTGTGGCGACGGATGCCGGCATGGATGGTGAAGTAATCGACGCCCTGCTCGCACTGTTCGATAAGCGTGTCTTTATATACCTCCCAAGTCAGATCCTCGACGCGACCGTTGACCTTCTCAAGTGCCTGATAGATAGGCACTGTGCCTACAGGAACCGGACAGTTGCGCACAATCCACTCGCGTGTCTCGTGGATGTTCTCGCCTGTCGAGAGATCCATCAGGGTGTCACCGCCCCACTTGCATGACCATACGGCCTTGTCCACCTCTTCTTCGATGCTCGATGTGGTGGCGCTGTTGCCGATGTTGGTGTTGATCTTGACAAGGAAGTTGCGGCCGATGATCATCGGTTCGGCCTCCGGGTGGTTGATGTTGGCTGGCAATACGGCGCGGCCTCGTGCAATCTCATCGCGCACAAACTCGGGAGTGATGTGGCTCTTGATGCCGAGCTCCTCGCAGTTCATGTTCTCGCGGATGGCCACATACTCCATCTCAGGCGTGATGATACCGGCCTTGGCGTATGCCATCTGGGTGATGTGCTTGCCTGCCTGTGCGCGGCGTGGCAGCTGGATGTGCTCAAAACGGAGCTTGTCGAGGCTCTTGTCGGCCAGACGCATCTTGCCATAGTCGCTTGTGACCTCGGCAAGCTGCTCGGTGTCGTTGCGGTCGAGAATCCACTGCTCACGCAGGCGTGGCAGGCCTTTCTTGAGATCGACCTCGATGCTTGGATCGCTGAACGGGCCGCTGGTGTCGTAGATGAATACTGGGGCATTCTCTTCGGTGTGAGGAATGCCGTCCTTGTCTCGGGTGACGGTCGGTGTAAGGTTGACCTTGGTCATACCCACCTTGATGAAAGGAAAAAGACGCCCCTGCATGTAAGCCTTTTCCCTCTTTGCGTATGCTTTGTTGTCCTGTGGCATAGTTTTGTTAGTTTATTGTCTTTAATTCAAGAACGCCGTCAGTGGCGATGATGCCTCGGCACAGTCGCTGATGGCGCCAAGACCTGCCTCGAAGGCGCGACGGCCGGCAATAACCGATTCCTTGAAGGCTACGGCCATCTCTACCGGATCGCCAGCCACGGCAATGGCGGTGTTGACCAGACAGCAGTCAGCGCCCATCTCCATGGCTTCGGCTGCATGACTCGGAGCTCCGATGCCTGCATCGACCACAACTGGGATGCCTGCCTGCTCGATGATAATCTGGAGGAAATCCTTCATGCGCAGGCCTTTGTTTGTGCCGATAGGTGCGGCCAGTGGCATCACGGTTGCTGCGCCGGCTTCCTCAAGGTGCTTGCAGAGTGTCGGATCTGCCTGGCAGTATGGGAGAACCACAAAACCGAGCTTGACGAGCTCTTCGGTGGCCTTGAGTGTCTCGATGCTGTCGGGCAGGAGGTAGCGTGGATCGGGATGGATCTCAAGCTTGAGCCAGTTGGTGCCGAATGCCTCGCGTGACATCTGTGCGGCAAAGATTGCCTCCTCAGCATTGCGTACGCCCGATGTGTTGGGCAGGAGCTGGATCTTTGGGTTCTGCACGATGTGGCGCAACAGGTCGTCCTGCTTGTCCTGAAGCTCGATGCGCTTCATGGCCACTGTCACCATTTCTGTCTCTGAGGCTTCGATGGCTTTTGCCATCAGTTCGTTGTTGCTGAATTTGCCGGTTCCGAGGAACAGTCGTGAATTGAATTCACGTCCAGCAATGACAAGTTTCTTCATATTTTCAATAGTTTTATTAGATTTCGCATTTCTTCGACAGGATTGTCCGAACGGAGCACCGTGCCGCTGAGGGCTATGCCTGTGATTCCTGTCTTTATCAGGTCGGGAATGTCTTCGCGGTTGATGCCGCCTATCGCTACTATCGGCAGCTGGATGTCGGCTTCTCTCATCTTCCTGACGATGGTTTCATAGCCTTCGATGCCGAGTACGGGCGAAAGCTTCTCTTTGGTTGTGGTGAACCTGAACGGTCCGCATCCGATGTAGTCGGCGCCGTTGCGATAGTGCATCACGACGTCTTCGAACGTATTTGCCGTGCCGCCTATGATGTAGTCTTTGCCCAATATGCGTCTGGCTTCGTCAATCGGCATGTCGTTCTTTCCGAGATGCACGCCATCGGCTCCTATCTCTTTGACCAGCATTACGTGGTCATCGATGATAAATGTGGCACCCGCTTCCTTGCACAGTCTCTGGGCTTCGAGCGCTAACGGTCGGATCTCGTCCTCTGTCGCATTCTTCATGCGCAGCTGTACCCATTTGCAGCCGCCTTCGAGTGCTATCTTCACCGAGTCAAGATACCCGATCGTCTGTGTGTAGTGTGTGATGAACTGTATCATGGCTTGACTCTGTTATCCGCCAAATGCGGCTTTGATGATGGTGATGCTGTCGCCCTCGCTGATAGCTGTGTCTGGCCATGTGGCGCGCGGTACTATCTTGTTGTTGACGGCCAATGCCACTCCGCGTTCGGGTAGGTCAAGTTCGGCAGCCAACTGCTGGATGAATTGTGCCTCGGTTTCTCGTGCTTCATTGTTGATGACGATGCGTTTTGCCATATTTCTTAGGTTTGGATTGTTGATATAACGGTGTTATGCGACAATCGGCATGGATCGCCTGAATGCAATCCAATACTCTGACAATACAAAACGGTGGGGCTTTCTCACTCCCTTGACAGCATTACCTGTCCAGGTTCTATGGGTCTGATCTCAGCCTGACGGTCTTTCCGTCTGGCACCCCACGCAACCGTGTGCCTTCCTTTCGGTGTTTTTTTCTTTCAGTGTTTTTGGCACACTTTATGGTTGTTTTCTCAATTTGATTGCCGCAAAGATACGCTCTTTTTTTTGTTCATGCAATATTTTTATTGTTTTTTTTTGATGTTTGCTGTTTTTTCCATATCTTTGCAACCGCTATTTATATTAAAATGTACGCGTATATATTATATATAATGTACGCGCGCGTTAAAGACATTATATATTATGAACTTCGATTGTATTGAATCAGAAATTGAACAGTTCGAACATACGTTCGAGTCGATGCTCCGTACTCGCGTGCCATTGGCCGACAATGTGATCAGATATTTTCTTGACCGTCGCGGCAAGCAGGTTCGTCCGATGCTCACTATGCTTACTGCCAAAATGATGTCGGGCAATGTGCCAGATGAGACGGTTTACGGTGCTGCAGCTGTCGAACTGCTGCATAATGCTACGCTTATGCACGATGATGTTATCGACAAAAGTCCGATGAGACGTGGTGCTGCAACCATAAACCAGCTGTGGGATAACCGTATTGCCGTCCTTGCAGGCGATTTCTTTCTCGCAAAGTGTCTCATGAGCAGCAACGCCACCGGCCTTCTTGATGTTTCTCGCATCCTCGGTTCCATCGTAACCGAACTCGCCGAGGGCGAACTTGAACAAATGTCCAACGCAAAGTCGCATCAGCTCAGCGAGACATCTTACTTTAGCGTGATCAACGGAAAAACGGCTTCTCTGTTCTCCGCATGTATGCAAATCGGCGGAATAACTGCTGGCGTGACTTCCCAAGATGTAGAAAGTCTTGGTGAAATCGGCCGAAAGATTGGCCTGATCTTCCAGATTCGTGACGATATCTTCGATTACTATCCTACAAATTCGGAAATCGGAAAACCAACCGGCCATGATATTATGGAAGGCAAGGTAACGCTGCCGCTTCTTTATGCGCTTCAACATGCTCCTTCCGAACTCTCATCAAAAATGCTTTCACTCCTTCAGACGGATAAAGAACTCAAAGATGACGATATTTCTACGCTTGTTGACTTCGCAAAAGCCATGGGAGGCATCGAATATGCCTATGCACGCATGAAAAATATCGCTTTTGAGGCAAAACAGATGCTCTTTGCATTCCCTGAAAACGAATCAAGGGAGACGATATCGGCTTTAATTGACTATTTTGTCGATCGAAAGTATTGAATTTGACATCTGTGAGTGTCAATGGCGCTTGATTTACCCCCGTTTTTGGCCCATTTTTGCCCTAAAATGCATTTTTTTGAAAAAAAGTCATGAAAAAATTTGGAGGAGTCAAAAAAAGCCCCTATCTTTGCACCCGCAAAACAAAAGGAACGAGTTCTTAACACTCACAGAAAGTAAGAATAAGTCCTTAGTCGAGCAAACCTAGTTCGGGGTGTAGCGCAGTCCGGTTAGCGCACCTGCTTTGGGAGCAGGGGGTCCCAGGTTCGAATCCTGGTACCCCGACAATCAAAAGGAAAATCATTCCTACAACGATCTTTGATAGACATTGCAATTAATTACTTGGCTCCCTAGCTCAACTGAATAGAGCATCTGACTACGGATCAGAAGGTTACAGGTTTGAATCCTGTGGGAGTCACTTTTTGACGACCAAAGGTTGCATAACAATCGTGGGAGTCACTTTTTGACGACCAAAGGTTATCTATTAATCGTGGGAGTCACTTTTTAATGCTCCAATAGCTCAGTTGGTTAGAGCACATGACTGTTAATCATGGGGTCGTTGGTTCAAGCCCATCTTGGAGCGCTTTTGCCTCTTTAGCTCAGTTGGCCA
>JAGHUA010000053.1 GCA_018065085.1 Candidatus Liminaster caballi
AGCACAAGGGCTCCACCTCTTACCATTCCGAACAGAGAAGTTAAACCTTGTAACGCCGATGGTACTGCCAAAGCGGGAGAGTAGGAAGCGGCCACCTTACAGAGAGGCTCGACCAGAGATGGCCGAGCCTCTTTTTTTTATGATTGGGCTAATAAGGCTAATTAGGCTAATTAGGCTAATTGGTCCAATTGGTCTAATAGGGCTAATTGGTCCAATTTTTATGCCCTTTTTTTAATCATTGAGGTCAAGGATATGATAGATGAGGGGGAGAACATCGTGCTTGACGATTTTGTCATTGAGACGATGCTCGCCTTCGAAGATTTGGAAATGATCTGAGCCGTAATGATTTTTGAAGTCATCTTGGGTGTGGACTGTCGGGTCGTTTCTGCCGAACAGACCATAGACGTTGGCTTTGTCTTCGTCGGTGAGTCCTTGGAATGACAATTTCTCTACTTCCTTGAATTCGGCGATCATCTGTTTGTCAACTTTGAATTGAGTAGCGCCATCCTGACGTTTGTTGAGAAACTGATGGTTGCCGAGACCGCGGAATGTCAGAAGTCGCGCCATGTGGAACGATGGGTTGACCAGGATGCGCTTGTAGCCGCGCAGCAGTTCTGTGTACATGCCGCCCATACTTGTTCCGATGATGAGGTCGGGGTTGATTTCGGCCGCAGTCTGTTTGAGAAATTCGACAGCTGCCAATGGGCTGGTTGGGACGTCAGGACTTATTACCTGAACGTCTTTCTCGTATAGATAGTTGCGGAGGTTAGTAGCGGTGCCTGTCGATCCTGCCGAGGCGAAGCCGTGTATATAGAGAATCTTTTTCATGATTAGTATCAAATTATTAGTCGATTGTTAACAAAAATTACAAATTGTGTATTACATTCGTGTGCAAAGTTGATGATTTATTTGGAGAAAAACAAGAAAAAACATTATTTTTTATTCGAGATAAGCATAAAAACACTATTTTTGCAACAAATATCAACAATGTTATAATAAGATAGCTATGAAAGTCATTGATTTCTCTAAGTCAAAATCTATTGTTAACAAGTTTCTTGCCGAACTTCGTGATGTTAACATTCAGAACGACAGAATGCGTTTCCGCAAGAATATTGAGCGCATCGGTCAGGTGATGGCTTATGAAATTAGTAAGGAACTGGAATATGAGTCGTCGGATGTGACAACACCACTCGGCATCGCAGAGGTAAACCTTCCGAGCGAACAGATTGTGGTAGCCGCCATTCTCCGTGCAGGTCTGCCGTTGCACCAGGGCGTCACCGATGTGTTCGATGATGCAGAGAATGCCTTTGTCTCGGCCTATCGCAAGTATGACGAAGATTACAATTTCGACATCCACATTGAGTATATCGCATCGCCAACGCTCGATGGCAAGACCCTGATCATCTGCGATCCGATGCTTGCCACAGGCGGTTCGATGCAGTTGGCATACGAGGCATTGCTGACCAAGGGCACACCAGCCAAGGTCTATGTGGCTTCGGTCATCGCATCTCAGGAGGCTCTTGAATATCTTGAGGAGAACATGCCAGCCGACACCAAGGTTTGGGTAGGTGCTGTCGATAGCTATCTCAACCAGCACAAGTATATTGTGCCTGGTCTGGGCGATGCCGGAGATCTCGCATTCGGTGAGAAAGAGTGAGGATAATTGGCAGATTGGGCAAATAAGGCTAATTGGGCAAATAAGGCTAATAAGGCTAATAAGGCCAATAAGGCCAATAAGACCAATAGGGCCAATAAGGCCTAATAAGTCTAATAAGCCTAATTGGGCTAATAAAGTTAAATATAATTAAGGTATTTGTTATGAGTTTTTTAGATTTTAAACCGAAGTTTTTTGAGTGCATTAAAGGATATAATGCACAGAAGTTCGGACAGGATGCCATTGCCGGCCTTATCACCGGTATTGTAGCGTTGCCATTGGCCATTGCCTTTGGTATTGCCAGTGGTGTGTCGCCAGTTGAAGGCATCACCACCGCTATCATTGCAGGCTTCATCATCTCGCTTCTTGGCGGTTCGAAAGTTCAGATCGGAGGTCCGACCGGTGCGTTCATTGTCATAATCTATGGCATCATCGCACAGTATGGAATGGGCGGACTGATGACGGCAACCATTCTTGCTGGTCTTATGCTCATCCTGATGGGTGTCTTCAAGCTTGGCACGGTCATCAAGTTTATCCCTTATCCGATCATCATCGGTTTCACAGCCGGTATTGCCGTGACTATTTTCACCACACAGGTGGGCGACATCTGCGGTTTTGGTGTCAAGACTCCTGGCGATTTCCTTGGCAAGTGGGCAGTCTATGCCGAGAACATCGGTAAGTTCAATGTCTGGGCATTCATCATCTCAGCCCTGACGCTGCTCATCATCATCTTCTCGCCAAAGGCATTCAAGCGCGTACCAGGTCTCAATAAGATTCCAGGTTCGCTCTATGGCATTATCTTCGGCACTGTCATCTACCTTGTGCTCAATCATTTCCTGCCTAACCAGTGTGAGATTGAGACCATCGGTTCGAAGTTCGGCAAGATCGAGGCATCGTTCAAGATCGTAGCGCCTGATCTCTCCTACGATTCCATCCGTGCCATGTTCCCTGTTGCGTTCACCATTGCCATCCTTGGAGCCATCGAGTCATTGCTGAGTGCAGCTGTGGCCGACGGTGTCATTGGCGATCGCCATAACTCTAACACCGAGCTTATCGGTCAGGGCATTGCCAATGTCGTTTCGCCGTTCTTTGGCGGCATTCCAGCCACAGGCGCCATTGCCCGAACCATGACCAATATCAACAATGGCGGCCGCACTCCGGTTGCAGGCATCATCCACGCCATTGTGCTGCTCATCATCCTGCTCGTGCTCATGCCGCTTGCAGCCTATATTCCGATGGCATGCCTTGCCGGCGTGCTGGTCATTGTGTCATACAACATGTCGGGTTGGCGCACCTTCCGAGCCATGCTCCATAATCCAAAGAGCGACGTCTCGGTATTGCTCGTCACCTTCTTCCTGACCATTATCTTCGATCTCACCGTAGCCATCGAGTTCGGTCTTATCCTTGCGTGTCTCCTGCTGTTGCGCCGCGTTGCCAATGTCGGCCACATCACATTGCAGCAGGGTGAGATCAGCGCCAACAACGATTCGGACGTAGCCACATCGCAGGACGAGGCCCTCCAGATTCCAGACGGCGTGCAGGTCTATGAGATCGACGGCCCGTTCTTCTTCGGCATTGCCAACAAGTTCGAGGAACTTTCTGCCAATATGCTCGATGTGCCGCTGGTACGTATCATCCGTATGCGCAAGGTTCCGTTTGTCGATGCCACAGGTCTTCACAACCTTGAGGTGTTCGTTCAGAACAGCCATCAGCAGGGCATCCATGTCGTGCTCAGTGGCGTGCGTCCAGAGGTGCTCAATGTGATCCGTCACTCAACGCTCCACGGCGCTATCGGCGAGAAGAATATCTTTGATCATATCAACGGTGCGATGGCACGTGCCCAGGAGGTTGTCGCTCATCCACACGTACATCATCGCGTACATTCGGCAAAATAATTTATGATAGAGGTTCGCAGGATAGAAGGCAGGAAAGCCCTGCGCCGGTTCGTCCGTTTTGCCATCGATCTGTATCGTGGCAACGACTGTTATGTGCCGCCGATCATCGAGTCGGAGGTCGATATCATGGACACGGACGTCAACCCCGCCTTCGATTTCTGCGAATCGGTCTATTTCATGGCCTATCGTGATGACAGGCCCGTCGGACGCATAGCAGGATTCATCAATTCGGCAGCCAACAGGAAGTTCAACGAACGCCAGTGCCGCTTTGGTTTTGTCGATTTCATTGACGACGAGGAGGTCAGTCGCGCCCTGCTTGATGCCGTCAGAGAATGGGGCAGGAGCAAGGCGATGGAAGAGATGGTCGGTCCGCTCGGACTTACCGATCTCGATTATGAAGGCTGTCTGATCGAAGGTTTCGACCAGCTCTCCACCAGCATGACCATCTACAACTATCCGTATTATCGCCGCCACTTCGAGGCATACGGACTCAAGCAGGATGCCGTGTGGAACGAATATCGCATGAAGGTGCCGGAGCAGGTGCCCGAGAAGCATGTGCGCATCTCGCAGATTGTTGCCACACGTTTGGGATTGCATGTCGTGCACGAGACCAATCGCAAGCGCATCGTGCGTGACTGGGGAATGAAGATTTTCCGACTGCTCAATGAGGCGTATGCTCCGCTTTATGGCTATACCGAGCTGACCGACCGCCAGATCAAGTATTACATCGACCTTTGGCTGCCACAGGTACGCCTGGACATGATAAGGCTTGTTGCCGACAAGGACGACAACCTCGTGGCTTTCGGCATCAGCTGTCCGTCGCTTTCACGCGCACAGCAGAAGGCAAATGGCCGCATGTGGCCTTTCGGTTGGATACACATGGCCAAGGCGATGTACCTTAAGGGAGGCACCGACACGTTCGATCTTCTCCTTGTGGCTGTCCGTCCCGACATGCAGGGCAAGGGCGTCAATGCGTTTCTCTTCACCGAGCTTATTCCCGAAGCGAATAAGAACGGCTACCAGTGGGCGGAGAGCAATCCCGAACTGTCCACCAACCAGAAAGTGCAGAGCCAGTGGAGCTATTTCGATCCCGTCTGCCATAAGCGCCGCTGCACGTTCAAGGCGCGAATCGGTGACTGAAATATCAATGCCTACGGCCTAACGTAAATGCCCGTAAATTGTCCGTGAATTTTTTCGTAAATTCTTTTTTTAGTAGATGGATTACAAGTTGTATAAAGATACAGTGT
>JAGHUA010000012.1 GCA_018065085.1 Candidatus Liminaster caballi
TGCCACAGAAACCACCCTGAGCGGTATCATACTTGAGAAGGTGAGCGAGCATTGCTGGGCTGGTAAGGTCGTTGATTGCAACTACCTCATAACCCTCAGCCTCAAACATCTGACGGAATGCGAGACGGCCGATACGACCGAAACCATTAATAGCTACTTTTGTCATTTGACTAATGTTTTAGATTGTTATTAATAAAAATACAAAAACGTATTTAATTTTTCTATTCTTTTGCCTTACGGGAAGCTTGCGCCTCTCTTAAATGCACCGCAAAGATACATAATTATATTTAAAGGCGTGCAAAATCTCCTGTCATTATAAACAAAAATGTCTGATAGAATGTTTCTTTGACAGATAGACTTTTCATTTTAACACAGCAAAATCTCCACTCACGCCGACTGCGACCTTCTGTAACCATGTTATCGGAGCAGAATACTGCTGTCTCCGTAGCTCAGGAAACGAAAATCGTGTGAGAGTGCATAGCCGTAGATTCTGCGCCAGTTTGCATCGATCGTCAATGCTTTTTCTGGATCATCGACAAACGCACTTACAAGGAGCAGGAGCGTTGACTGAGGCATGTGGAAATTTGTGACGATGGCATCGACCAGACGATACTCAAATCCTGGGGAGATAAGTATCTGTGTTGCCGTCACAAGACTGTCAAGGCCATGGCGTTCGAGATAGGCGATGATGTGACCGAGCGACTCGCCAATGGTCATCGTATGCCGGCTGTCGTACGGCTCCCATTGATGAACGACAAGTTCCTCTGCCTGTGCTTCCGGATTGGCTGCAATCTTCTCACCGATATAATAAAGGCTTTCGAGCGTGCGTACAGACGTAGTGCCAGTTGCTACGAATTTGGCTCCTGGGCGGCGGGTGTCAATAAAACAGGCAATATTGCGTATCACATCGAGAGGTACCGAGATAAACTCCGTGTGCATATCATGCCCCTCGATAGTCTCAGACTTCACTGGCTTGAATGTACCCGCGCCGACATGCAACGTCAGATACTGCAGACTGATATCCTTTGCCTTCAGGGCATCGAGCACGCGGTCTGTATAATGCAGGCCTGCAGTCGGAGCAGCCACACTACCCTTAATGCGCGAATAAACCGTCTGATATGTGTCTTTATCCTTCTCCTCGGTTTCGCGATTAAGATACGGAGGAATTGGCAACTCACCGATAGCGTCGAGAAGCTGTGCAAAAGCGATGCCTCCCTCCCAATAGAAACGTATCTTCTGTGACGGACCGGGTTCTCCTG
This sequence comes from Candidatus Liminaster caballi, assembly GCA_018065085.1. Classification (GTDB taxonomy): domain Bacteria; phylum Bacteroidota; class Bacteroidia; order Bacteroidales; family UBA3663; genus Liminaster; species Liminaster caballi. The sequence continues at coordinate 1,260 of JAGHUA010000012.1, forward strand.
CCCTCTCGCAATAAAGAGTCGTGGTGCGTCCGTCTGCAAGCGCAATCGGCAGCGACAAACTTCCCTCCTTCCACTTCTTGCTGTTGCCCACGAGGCATGTCCAGACGCATTCCTTCTCGCTGGCGAAATTCTGCTGGTAATCCTTAGGCAACTCAGGTTCGAGGCAGAACACCTCGACCACACCGCCCGTAGGCTTACGGAAATGCAGACGGGCCTGAATGACCTTTGTGTTGTTGAAGACCATCATCGAACCCTCAGGCACGATTTCAGGCAGATTAAAGAAATGACGTTCATCAATAGATTTCTCACCGCAGTCATAGACCAGGAGTTTTGACTGATCTCTCACTTCAAGCGGATATTTGGCAATGCGATGATCAGGCAGCTCGTAGTCGTAGCAGCTGATTTTTATGTCGCGAGGATTTATCATTATATATATAATAAATGTGTAAAATGCAAATTAACGGGTGCAAAAGTAATAAAAAATAGAATTGCCCGAACTTTTTTCACAATAAAATTTTGTTATTTCGTCAAAAACCGCTAAATTTGCGCCCATTATTAAATAGAAATAGCGTCAATGAAAAAGATTCGCGCCGCCATTGTTGGCTATGGCAACATTGGCAAGTATGCATTGGAGGCTCTCGAAGCAGCCCCAGATTTTGAGTGTGTCGGCATTGTGCGCCGCAATGGTGCAGACAACAAACCTTCCGAGCTGACAGACATCCCAGTAGTTAAGGACATCACCGAGCTTGAAGGTGTTGACGTAGCAATTCTCGCCACTCCTACCCGCAAGGTTGAGGAGTATGCCAAGAAGTGTCTTGCTCTCGGCATCAACACAGTTGACTCGTTCGACATCCACACACAGATTGTCGATCTCCGCCGTTCGCTCGATGCCGTTGCCAAAGAGCACAAGGCCGTGAGCGTCATCTCTGCCGGCTGGGATCCGGGTTCAGACTCCATCGTCCGTTCGCTCATGGAGAGTCTTGCTCCAAAGGGAGTCAGCTATACAAACTTCGGTCCTGGACGTTCGATGGGCCATTCGGTAGCCGTACGCGCCATTGCAGGTGTCCGCGATGCCCTTTCGATGACCATTCCAGTAGGCACTGGCATTCATCGTCGCATGGTCTATGTTGAGCTCGAAGACGGAGCCGACTTCAAGACCGTCGAGGCAGCCATCAAGGCCGATCCATATTTTGTGAACGACGAGACACACGTTCAGCAGGTTCCCTGCGTTGACGATCTCAACGATGTCGGTCACGGCGTGAACCTCGTACGCAAGGGCGTATCTGGCAAGACCCACAACCAGATGTTCGAATTCAACATGAAAATCAATAACCCAGCCCTCACAGCTCAGGTTCTTGTCAATGTGGCACGCGCTGCCATGAAGCAGCAGCCAGGCGCATACACCATGATCGAGATTCCGGTCATTGACATGCTCTATGGTGACAAGGAGGAGCTTATCCGTCATTTGGTCTAAAAGAAATATTAACTGTAAGTATAAATAATCATGGCTGGTTTTTTTGGTTCAATATCCACAACATCGTGCGTAGCTGACGTCTTCTACGGCACTGACTATCACAGCCACCTTGGCACACGCCGTGCCGGCATGGTGACCTACGATCCTGAACTTGGTTTCAAGCGTGCAATCCACAGCCTGGAGAACGCATATTTCCGTTCAAAGTTTGAAGAAGAGCTTCCAAAGTTCCGTGGCAACAGCGGCATGGGCATCATCAGCGATACCGACGCACAGCCACAGTTGTTCAATTCCCACCTCGGACGCTTTGCCATCTGCACCGTTGCCAAGATCCTCAACCTTGAGGAGATTGCCCAGCAGTTGCTCGAAGAAGGCATGCATCTCACAGAGTTCTCGTCAGGCCGCATCAATCCGACCGAGGTTGTCGGTTGTCTCATCGTCAAAGGCAATGATTTCGTCGATGGCATTGAGAACGTATTCCGCAAGGTGAAAGGTTCATGCAGCATGCTCATTCTCACCGAGGACGGCATCATTGCTGCACGCGACTCATGGGGCCGCACACCGATCATCATCGGTCATCGCGACGGCGCATACGCAGCCACCAGCGAGACCACAGCTTTCCCTAACCTCGGCTATGAGACGGAGAAGTTTGTTGGAGCTGGCGAGATCGTAAAGATCAAGGCCGATGGCTATGAGGTATTGCGCAAGGCCAACAAGCGCATGCAGATCTGCGCCTTCCTCTGGGTTTATTACGGATTCCCGATCAGCGACTATGAGGGACGCAACACCGAGGAGGTTCGCAATGCCTGCGGTGAGGCAATGGGCAAGGATGACGACACAGAAGTCGATTGCGCCTGCGGTATTCCAGATTCGGGCGTAGGCATGGCCGTTGGCTATGCAGCCGGACATAAGTGTCCATACATGCGTGCCATCTCGAAGTACACACCTACATGGCCACGTTCATTCACCCCTTCCAACCAGGAGATGCGTAACCTTGTGGCAAAGATGAAGCTCATCCAGAACCGAGCCATCCTCAAGGACAAGCGTGTGCTGTTCTGCGATGACTCGATTGTCCGCGGCACACAGTTGCGCGACAATACTGCATGTCTCTACGAAGCAGGCGCCAAGGAAGTTCACATGCGCATTGCATGTCCACCACTCGTCTATGGTTGCAAGTTCATCAACTTCACATCTTCACGTTCGGACATGGAGCTCATCACCCGTCGCATCATTGCCGAACTCGAAGGCGAGGACGCAGCTCAGAACCCAGAGCGTCTCAAGGTCTATGCCACAACCGACAGCCCTGAGTATAAGAAGATGGTTGAAATCATCAAGGATCGTTTCAACCTCACATCGCTCAAGTTCACCAAACTCGAAGACCTGATTGCTGCAATCGGCCTCGACAAGTCTCAGATCTGCACTCATTGCTTCGATGGCTCGTCAGAGTTTACGCTCAATGAGGTGAATTTGGATAACGAATGAGTTGGAAGCAGAGAGTAAAGAGTAAATGCCTCTCTGCCTGCAGGCTTGTATGTCGTAAACGGCCGTAAAATCTACCGCAAATAAGCAAATAACCGCCAAAGGCGGCAAAATAACTACATTTTAGGACAATTATTTGGCAGCAAATAATAAATTATGTATATTTGCGCCGGATATTGTCCTAATTTTTTTGTTGCCTATATCCGATACGACACCGCAAATCAATAATCATTAAAAGCAAAAATATGATGGTAAAGAGATTAATTATTGCCGCCCTCGCCCTTTGCAGCATGATGGCAGCCGATGCTCAGAAAAGGTACGAGATGGGCATCCCGAACGATCCCAACTACGACTATCTCAAGAACTATCTGCCCCTCAAGCAGTACATCGACTATGAAAAGTACCCTAACTTCAAGCTTGGCATTGGCACTACGGTCAACACGTACCTCAACAATTCCGTGTTCAAGGGGCTGGTCAATGATAACTTTACGGAGACCGTCGCCGGCAACGCCATGAAGATGTCGAGCTGTGTCGATAACAACGGCAACATGAACTTCCAGACCGTCAAGACATACGTCAACACCGCCACCAATGCTGGACTCAATGTCTATGGCCACACCCTGGCATGGCACTCACAGCAGCCTAACGGATGGCTTCGCGGACTCATCAAGGACAAACCTGCACCTGAGCTCACCGATGGCGACGTGACCGTAACCGTGCCGGTGGCATCGAAAGACTTCCGCACCAATCAGTCAGTCGGCTGGACATCCGACAAGAACACCTACGGCTTCACCATTACCTTCTCCGGCACCGATGGCATGAAGGTCCACACCACAAAGATCTGCACCAACTCGTGGGACGTGCAGTTCATCGCCATGAGCGACATCCCGACCGACAATACCAAGAAGTATAAGATGACCATGACCGTGCGCGGTTCCAAGTCAGGCACCCTCCACAGCAAGCTGGGCGACTGGAACGGCGGCGCCAATGCCAACATCCCGTTCACATCGACATGGCAGGACGTCGAGGTCACCTACAACCGTCCGACATCCAACGCCTTCCTGCTCCTCCAGTGTGGCGACTATATGGGCGACATCTACATCAAGAACATCAAGTTCGAGGAAGAGAAGATGGGCAAGACCGTCAATGAGGAGCGCCGCTGCCTTGTGGTCCACTCAAGCCAGAAGGTCAGCGAGGTCTATGACACCCAGTTCTGGATCGTGCCAGGCACATTCGTAGCCGGTTCGAGCTACACGTTCTCAGCCGAAGTCCGTGCCACAAAGCCTGCCACCGCATCAACTCAGATCCACAACGACCCGAGCAACTACGTCCACTATGAGGCCCTCGGCAACATCAACTTCACGACCGAGTGGAAGACCGTCACCGCTTCCGGCACACTGAGCAAGTCGGGCAAGTCCATAGCCTTCAACCTCAACGAGCTTGCCGATGCCAACGACTATTACTTCGACAATATCTCGTTCAAGGTCAACGGTGTGGAGAAGATCCAGAACGGCACACTCGATGGCGACAACCTCACATCGTTCCGCATGAAGGAATACGGTCAGGGCGTCACCTCTCCAAACCTCATCGACAGCCTTTCGTATGTCTATGTCCCAAGCACCATCCCACTCTCACCCGAAGAGCGTCATGACACCCTTGTCTGGGCTATGGACAAATGGATCAAGGGCATGATGGAGGCCTGCAACGGCAAGGTCAAGGCATGGGATCTCGTCAACGAGGCAATCTCAGGCGGCGGCGATGACGGACAGGGCAACTACACCCTCCAGCACTCACAGGGCTACAACCCTAACGGCACATGGGACGTCGGCGGCGATGCCTTCTACTGGCAGGACTTCATGGGCGACCTTGAGTATGTACGCCAGGCTCACCGCCTCGCACGCAAGTACGGACCTGAGGACGCTGTCCTCTTTATCAACGACTATAACCTTGAAAGCGACTGGGACGGCAACAAGAAGCTCAAGTCTCTCATCAACTGGATCAAGAAATGGGAGGCTGACGGCGTTACCCACATCGACGGCATCGGCACTCAGATGCATATCTCTTACTATGCCAACACCAACACCCAGAACAGCAAGAAGAACGCCATCACCAATATGTTCCGCCTCATGGCAGCCACAGGCAAGTATGTGCGTGTCAGCGAGTTCGACATGGGCTATGTCGATGCCAACGGCAACAACGTTGCGACTGCCAATATGACCGAGCAGCAGCACCACGACATGGAGAAATACTATGAGTGGATCCTCAAGCAGTTCTTCGAGATCGTTCCGCCTGCCCAGCAGTGGGGCATCTGCCATTGGTGTCCGACCGACTCTCCGGCCAACAGCGGATGGCGTGCCAACACTCCTGTCGGCCTTTGGACCCTCGACTACTACCGCAAGCATGCCTATGCCGGCTATGCCAAGGGTCTCGGCGCTGATCCAACAGACATCAACCTCGTTCCTACAGTCGATGACTCAGCCGAAACCTCGATCTTCGACATCCATGGCCACCGTCTTCCTGCCACTTCTACCGATGCTCTCCCTTCCGGTCTCTACATCGTCAACGGCAAGAAAGTTCTGGTGAAATAAACAACGATGTAAGATGTAAGAAAAGAACAAAATATCGAAGCATCATCCCCTCTCCTGTCACATGACTCGGGAGGGGATTTTTGTCGCCCTCTTCATTTCTCTGACGAGGATTATGTCATATTTTTCACCTCCCTTACAGCTCGAAGATTTCTCTCCATCTACTCAGATGCCCAATTCTACGTTGCGGCCGAACGGACGGAGCGAGAGGGCAGCAAGCTTGAAGTGCTGCTTGCCCCATGGAAGACCGATGACGGTGATACAGAGCAGAATGCCGAAGAAGATGTGGCAGAGCCATGCCCAGAAACCACCGAAGATAATCCAGATGATATTGAGAGGGATGCGGATGCAGCCAGGAGGACAGTCACCCTTGGTCACCTTTGCTCCGAACGGCCACAGGCAGAGCAGACCGATCTTGAGGGTCTGCAATGCCACAGGAATGCCGATGATGGTGCAGGCAAGGCTGAAACTTGCCGTGAAATAGCCGATGGCGGCCTCCAGACCGCCACAGATGAGCCATATTATATTACCGAGAATTTTCATGATGCGTTATTTTTTACGTTTACGGGCAAGAAGTGTCATGACGATGAGCACAAGGCATACGCCAACGATGGTGAAGTGCATTGACGGAGACTTGGTTACTGGCTTGATGAAGCGGAATTCGCACAGAGTGGCGAGCGACTGACCCTTGACATCCGAACGGAATACAAAGAAGAGTGCATGTTTGCCGTCGAACTGTGACAATGGTTCGGTCAGGATGTAGTCTGTACGTTCGGTCTGGCCGAGCTCGGACGACAGGCGCATCTCTCCTACTTTCATGCCTCCCTCTTCGGCTGACGGACGTCCAGCCCATATCTCCATTGTGCCGTCAATGCCGCCTGGGACATAGGTCAATGCCAGCGAGAGATGCTCCATGCCGTAGGTCTGACTGAAATTGAAATACTTATAGCCGACAACCGACCCATCGACGTTATTGACCATGTAGCAACGGTCGATAGACGGATCATAGGCAGGAGTCTCGCCGTCGTAGTCGATGCGCAGGATTTCGGTGTGCGAACCCGGATAGATGACGTTCGGATATTCCTGATGTGCAGGCTCCGGACCTGTGAAATAGCATGCAATGCCGGCAGCGTGACGTTCGAGCGGATTGAGGCCTTCTGTCTCGAAGCCTTCGCTGGTGAACTCGCCCTCGCTGATCCTCACGTATCCGTCAGCCCCTTCCTTCACATCGACTTCGATAGGCGCCACCATAGCCTGACGCGAATACTCGTTTGTGCCAGCCTGTCGGTGATAGAACACCCACCACTTGCCGTTGATCTCACAGATGCTGCCGTGTGTGTTGCCCGATGGTGTGGCTGTGATGCGATATGAGCCATCGGCCTGCTGTTCCTTACCACGTCCGTCGATGATGGTTCCGCCGTATGTCCATGGGCCGAGAGGATTGTTGCTCCAGGCGTATGCGAGCGTGTAGTTTGTCTCTGGCAGTCCCCACTCGCCATCGGGTGCAAAGCGGCTGTAGATAAAGACGTATTTATCCTTGATCTTACGTATCGACGATGCCTCGAAGAAATGGTAGATGCCTTCCTGATATCGGCCAGAAACCATATCCTCGACGATCTTCGTGCCAGGCTTTACGGTGCACATTGTCTCGGGATCAAGCTCGGCTGCATACGATCGCTCGAAGCCCCAATAGCCATAGACACGACCATCGTCATCGACGAACACACCTGGATCGAAACGCAGGATGCCAGTGGTCTGAAGCGGGTTCTTTGGATCCCAGTTGCAGACCTCAAACGGTCCGTCAGGGCGATTGGACTTTGCGATAAGTCCGCCACGAAGGTCATGCTGCACGTTCGGATAGAGATAATAGGTCTTGGTGCCGTCGGCTGCGGTGACAAGCGTTACGTCAGGGGCATAGAGCACATCGCCAACGCTGTCAGGGAAAAGATACTCGCCCAGGGCATTGCGGCGGTTCTCGAAGATTGTGCCGTCATAGCGCCAGTCCCGAAGATTATCGACAGGAGCCGACCAGACCACCTGATCACGTCCGCAATAATACTGGATCAGGTTATCATGCGAACCATAGACATACACTCGGTACTGTCCGGGCTGGTCGGGGTCTTCAAACACGTACGGTTCGCCATCAGGGATGAACTCCCAAAGAGGCAGGTAAGGATTGGCAGCATTGGCCGCACTCATTGCGAGGAGAACGGATGCAAGGGTAAGGATCTTTTTCATAATTAGAATTGTGCTTTATGAATTATGAACTATGAATTACGAATTATGATTAATTATGCAAAATGCATTACGAATTACTGACGATAGCACCCGGCAAGGGCCTCTGCACAGCGTTCGCCGTCCATGGCAGCACTGACAATGCCACCAGCAAAACCGGCACCTTCGCCACAGGGATAGAGACCGGTCACGGCAGGGTGAACGAACTGTTCGCGGTCGCGAGGAATGCGTACAGGCGACGACGTACGGGTCTCGGCTGCAATGAGTGTGGCCTGATCGGTCATAAAGCCGTGCGCATTGCGTCCGAAGGTCTCAAGACCTGCCCGCAGGCGTGAACTGATGAAGCGCGGCATCCAGAAATGGAGTGGCGAGGAGACAAGGCCTGGAGTGTATGACGAAGGTGACAGAGAGTCAGAAAGGCGGGAATGCACGAAATCGGTCATACGCTGAGCGGGAGCGACCTGCGTACGTCCGCCATTGAGCCATGCCTGACGCTCGATCTCTTCCTGAATGGCCATCACGGCAAGCGGCGAGGCATCCATGCCTTTGATTCCGAGGTCATGGAGCAGTACAGGTATGTCGTCAGGCCTAATCTCGACCACCATGGCCGAATTTGCCCAACGAGAGCCACGGCTTGAAGCCGACATGCCATTGACCACCACCTGTTCTGGGCCCGTAGCCGACGGTACGACCACTCCACCCGGACACATGCAGAAGGAATAGACTCCACGTCCATCGGCCTGCGTCACGAAGCTGTATTCGGCTGCTGGCAGATACTTGCCCCTGCCATCACGGCTGTGGTACTGGATCTGGTCGATGAGCTGCTGGGGATGTTCGAGTCGTACACCGATGGCGATGCCCTTGGTCTCGATTGGGATGCGCTGGCGATCGAGCATGTGATAGACGTCGCGCGCGCTGTGACCAGTGGCAAGAATCACAGGGCCGAGGAACTCCTGTCCGCGGTTTGTTCGTACGCCGATGACCTCTGTGGCGTCTGATGTGATGACCGACGAACCGCGTACGATGAGCTCGTTGACCACGGTCTCGTAATGAATCTCGCCTCCGCATCGCAGGATCTCGTCGCGTATGGCTGCTATGACTCCCGGCAGACGGTCGGTACCGATATGCGGATGTGCTGCATTGAGTATGCCAGTGTCAGCACCGAACTGGCACAGACGTTCGAGCACGCCCTGGACATTGCCGCGCTTCTTGCTGCGAGTGAAGAGCTTACCGTCACTGAACGCTCCGGCTCCGCCCTCACCGAAACAGAAGTTGCTCTCGGGATCGACCTGTTGCGTACGTGTGATCAAAGCCACGTCACGGCGTCGGTCGGTCACGTTGCGTCCGCGTTCGATGACGATAGGCTTGATGCCGAGTTCGATAAGCTTGAGGGCTGCAAAGAGGCCGCCCGGACCAAGTCCCACGACTATGGCCTGACGGTCGCCCTTCACCTCGCGGTACTGCTTGGGTTCAAACAGCTGCTGCGGAGGCATCTCGTTGATATAGACATCAATGTCGAGTTGTATCATGACCTGTCGCTGGCGTGCGTCGATGCTGCGATGCAGGGTGCGTATGCCCTTGATGCTCTTCGGCGAGATGGCATTCTGGCGGGCAATCTCCTGTTCGAGCTTCTGCGCATCGGCCCACACCTGAGGCAATACGCGCAGTCGGATATTCTTTATCATAGTGTGTCAGAGAATCTGTTGGATGTTCTGTTCGCGATGTGTGAGGATGATGCGCAAACCGGGATGAAGCTGCTTGAGGTGCTCGGCCAGATGCTGGGCTCCATAGACGCTGCGATGCTGTCCGCCCGTACAGCCGAAGCTGACCATGAGACTGGTGAAGCCGCGTGTGAGATAGGTCTCGACAGCCGGATCGACCACGGCATAGACATGCTCAAGGAACTGAGGCATGGTGAGCTCGCAGCCGATCGGACGATGGGCAGGGTCGGGATCGCGTCCCTCAAGGAAGTCAATGACAGGCTGATCGAGTCCGGTCTGCCGCTTGTATTCGGCATAGCGTCCGGGATTGTGAGGGGCACGGCAGTCGAACACAAAGCCTCCGCCGTTGCCGCTATAATCGTCGGGAATACCCTTCTTGAAACTGAAACTGGTTATTCGCACGGTCAGTTCTCCCTCTGGGTCGGTGTTACGGAAGCGTGGAGTCGCTGCCACATCGGCTATAAGAGCATTGATATATGGATAATCGGGATGAGCCAGCTGTGAGATACTTGCCAAGGCCTGGGCGATGGGCGAAAGGAAGGCTGCCTTACGCTCGAAGATGCCACGGAAACCGTATGCGCCAAGTACCTGCAGCAGGCGGAAGAAGACGAAATGGCGGAGGCTGTTGGCAAACTCGCTGTCGGTCACTTCCACCCGTGTGCGCAATTTATTTAAATATGTAGCGAGCAGCGACTGACGCAAGTCTTCCGGATAGGCAGCACGTGCCTGCCATAGGAACGATGCCACATCGTAATAGACAGGTCCCTCATATCCCGCCTGGAAGTCGATATACCAAGGCTTGCCTTCGCTCACCATGACATTGCGGCTCTGGAAGTCGCGATAGAGGAATGTGCCGTGGCAAGGCACACTGAGCAGCGCTGTCTCAAGACGGTCGAACTCGGCCTGCAGGCGAAGCTCGTCGATCTCCACGCCCGTGCCTTTTAGGAAACAGTATTTGAAATAGTTCAGATCCCAGCGCACATTGACCGACGTGAATTTCTGTTCACGGCAGCAATGGGAGATGTCAAAGCCCCTAAGCGCAGAGAACTGGATATCGACCAGATCGCGCATCACCTGATGAAGCACTGCGACCGTCTCTTCGTCCCACACTCCCGACTTTTGGCAACGGGCAATCATGTCATAGAGGGATGTGGTTCCGAGATCCTGCTGCAGATAGCAGTCATCGGCCATGGCAATGATGCGAGGCACACGTATGCCCTGAGCCGCCATTGACTCATCGAGCTCGCAGAAAGCCCTCACCTCTGCCCTGTTGCTGCTGGTCACGCCTATGACCGTAGTGCCGTCGGCATCGGTGATGCGACAGTAATGGCGGTCACTTGCCGAACCAGACAAAGCCTCGGCAGACACTGGATTATGGCCGAAACTCTCGGCATACAACTGTGACAATTGAGCATCCATAGAACTAATTTTTCGGCAAAGGTAGCAAAAAAAGTTTAATAATTATATTTTTTTCCTCTTTTTTTATTGGTATTGCCAAAAAAACACTATCTTTGCCACCCGATATTTTGATTACCACCGATTTTTTGCAATGAACAGCGAGGTATTACAGGTACAGCAGAGCCTTGGCATCGTGGGCAAAAGCCCGTTGCTCGGACAGGCCATCTCAGCCGCCATCAATGCGGCTCCGTTCGATGTGAACGTACTTGTAGTGGGCGAAAACGGCTCAGGCAAGGAGGTGTTCCACAAGATCCTGCACAACTACAGCCGACGCCGCATGAAGAAGTGCATCCCGGTGAACTGCGCCGCCCTGCCTGACGGCACGATCAACAGCGAGCTGTTCGGCCACGTCAAAGGTGCATTTACGGGCGCCACTGCCGACCGCAAGGGCTTCTTCGAGGAGGCCGATGGAGGTACGATCTTCCTCGACGAGGTGGGCGAACTGCCGCTCGACACACAGGCACGCCTGCTGCGTGTGCTCGAAACGGGCGAATACCTGCGCATGGGTTCTAACGAGGTGCGCAAGACCGACGTCCGTGTCGTGGCTGCCACCAACCGTGATCTGCTCAAGGCCATTGCCGACGGTAAGTTCCGCGAGGACCTCTTCTACCGCCTGTCCACCATCACCATCAAGGTTCCTGCCCTGCGCGAGCGTCCGGAGGACATCCACCTGCTGTTCCGCAAGTTTGCCAGCGATGCGTCATACAGATACAATGTGCCGGCAATCAGTGTGGACGACAGTGCGCGTCTGATGCTCCTCGCCTATCAGTGGCCGGGCAATGTGCGACAGCTGCTCCACCTTGTCGAGGAACTCAGCATCGTCCAGATGGAACGTGTCATCACTGCCGACATCCTCAAGCAGCACCTGCCAACCTTCGAGTCGCGCATCTCGGTATCTGACGACCCTCACTCAAGCGAGAACGGTTTCGGTCCCGGCGAGAAGAAGATGCTCTACAACCTTATCATGAACATGCAGCAGCAGATCGAGGAACTGCGCCAGCATATCGGAATGGCTCCACGCAACACACAGGCTCAGCCACACACTCCGCACGTGCTCACAGCGCCTGAGACACCTGCCGACATCGACGAACAGGAGGCCGAGGAGGTTCCGATGACTCCAGTCAATCCGCCATCGCTCAAAAAGAAGGACATGGAACGCGATGCCATCGAACAGGCTCTGCGCAACCATGGCGGCAACAAGCGCAAGGCTGCCGAGGAAGTGGGTATTTCCGAACGAACCATGCACCGCAAGATCAAGGAGTATGGCCTGGACAAAAAGTATTGAGCAACAAACCGAGCGAACACAGACATCTGCGTATGAAAGGCTTTTATAAGATTTTCCAACTGGTGGCTTTGGTCTGCACCATGTGCCTGACTGCCTGCACCGTGAGCTACAAACTCAACGGCGCAAGCATCGACTATACTACCACCAAGACCATCAGTTTCGAGCAGTTCCCAATCAAGGCTCCTCTGGTCTATACGCCATTGGCCGTGAACTTCAACGACGAGCTGCAGTCAAAGTACGCCTCGCAGACACGTCTGTCACAGGTACGAACCGACGGCGACCTCCAGATTTCCGGCGCCATCACCGGATACTCGCTCTCTCCTACCGCCGTCAAGAGCGATGCCTACGCCTCGCAGACACGTCTGACCATCAAGGTGAAGGTGAAGTTCGTCAACAAGAACAACAAGGCTGAGAACTTCGAACAGGACTTCTCGGCATACCGCGATTTCGATGCCACACGACTGCTCACCGACGTGCAGGACGATCTCTGCAACGAGATGATCGACGAACTTGTCGAAGCTATCTTCAACGCCACCGTGGCACAATGGTAAACCAAGCGTCTGAATAATGGAACAGATATGGCAATGGATGGAAAAGCCCGAGAGCATGGGCGCTGAGGCTGTGGATATGCTTCCGCAGCTCATCGGTCAATACCCATACTGCGCTGCCTATCGCCTGCTCTACACCATAGCCCTCGCCAACACGCATTCCACCAAGTTCACAGGCCAGCTGCCTCTCACAGCCACCGCAATGCCCGACCGCGCAAAGCTCTTCACCCTCATCAACAACGGCGAACACGAATGGGTCAGCCTCATGCAGCAGCTGCGCAGACAGAGGTCGGTGCAGGACAGTATCGACGACTTCGCACTCATCGATCAATACCTCGAACAGAATGCCCTCGGCGGTCAGTCGGGCACATCGGCACAGATGCCGGCCTACGATATCTCAGAGCTCAGCAATGCCCCGGCACCGTACTTTGACGACGACATGGATATTGTACAAAACGAGGAGAATAAAAGCGACGATATCGATTCGCTCATAGACTCGTTTATCCAAGCCGACGAACAGGGTCTGCTCTTTGTACCAAAGGCACAGAAAAAGCAGGACGAACTGCCTGTTGCCGACCCCGAAAACATACGCGAAAAGGCATTTTTGACCGAGAGTTTGGCAAAACTATATGTCAAACAGCACAAATTTGAACAGGCTTTAGCAATTTTTTCTACTTTAAACTTGAAATATTCGAAAAAAAACACTTACTTTGCAGACCAAATTAGATACCTTGAGAAGGTTATAGCCTATCAAAAGGAAAAGCAGTCTCAGGTAAAAGGTTGAAATAATAATTAAATCAATTTATAAAAATGAACACTTTATTTGTTAGTATCATCGTATTCCTTGCAGTATGTTTGATTGGTATTGTACTTATCCAGAAGTCTAAGGGCGGTGGCCTCGCTGCCGGTTTCCAGTCTTCTAACCAGATCATGGGCGCTCCAAAGACCGCTGACCTCCTTGAAAAGACCACATGGTGGATGATGGGTATCATCGCAGTGCTCTGCATCGTTTGCACCGTATTCTTCGACCACAAGGGCACAGAAGGCAAGGGCAGTGCAATCCAGTACAAAGAGGTTCCAGCAGCTATGGCAACTCCTGAGAACGCAGCCGACGTTGCCGATGCCGTTGAGGAAGTTCCTTCTGCACAGGAGTAATCAATCTACGAATTTACGTCTATCGTATTATAAAGATAAAACATTTTCTCCTATTCCAAATCATCCAGGAACGGCAAGTGCGTGAGCATCTGCCGTTTCGTCTTCTTTTACTAACCGACATCCCCTAAGGTTTCAATAACCGCCATCCCCTCAGGGTGACTCAACACAAACTCAGAGCCGTATGATGATCAAAGATTTCGGCAAGACAGCCATCATTGCAGGCAAGCACAGAGTAAGCTTTTCTGAACTGTTGCTGCGCATCACTCATTTCAGCACTCTCTTCCATATCGAAAAGGGCGAGAAATGCCTCCTTATCAGCGAGAACCGCGAAGGTTGGGTATATACGCTCTATGCCATCTGGAACAACGAGGGCATAGCCGTGCCTGTCGATGCCACATCCACAGCCCATGACGTTGCCTATATCCTCAACGACTGCAAGCCTTCCTGCGTCTGGGCATCAACCGGAAAACTCCAGCTGGTGAAAGATGCAATGGCCGAGACCGGTGTCGAACTGCCTGTATTCTGCATTGACGACTACGAGCGCATCGAACTGCCGAAGACTCTCTCTCCTGCCGTCATCGATCCTAACCAGGAGAAGACCTGCCTTATCATCTACACTTCCGGCACCACAGGCTCGCCCAAGGGCGTCATGCTGTCGTTCCGCAACATCATCGCCGTGGTCAATTCGGTGATGATCGATGTGCGCATCTTCCGTCCCGAACTGCGTACGCTCATGCTCCTGCCTCTCCATCACGTACTGCCTCTCATGGGCACTGTTGTCGCTCCTCTCATGTCGGGCGGCGGCATCACCATCAGTCCGTCGATGCAGCCTGCCGAAATCATGGAAACCCTCAAGCATGGCGAGGTGGGCATCATCATCGGTGTGCCGCGTCTCTGGCAGACCATCTACAGCGGCGTGATAAAGGTCATCAACGAGAAGTCCATCACGCGCGGTATATTTAAAATGTGTCGTTCTCTGCAGTGGAAGTGGCTTTCGCGCATCATATTCCGTTCCGTCCAAAAGAAGCTGGGCGGACACCTCACCTACCTCGTCAGCGGCGGCGCTGCGCTTGACAAGGAGATCGGCATCGGACTCAAGACTCTCGGCCTCGATGTGCTCGAAGGCTACGGCATGAGCGAGGCTGCTCCTCTCATCACCTTCACACGTCCCGACGACATCAAGCCGGGCTGCGTAGGCCTGCCTACACCGACCATGAAGGTCAAGTTCGTCAACGGCGAATTGGTATGCAAGGGTCCGAACGTAATGCAGGGCTACTACAACCGTCCGGAGGAGACCGCACAGGTCATCGACGCCGACGGATGGCTCCACTCGGGCGACCTTGGCTATTTCGACGATCACGGACGTGTCTATATCACCGGTCGAAGCAAGGAGATCATCGTGCTGAGCAACGGCAAGAACATCAACCCTTCCGAGATTGAATACAAGATTGAGCAATATACGGAATACGTCAAGGAGGTGGGCGTGATGCAGGACTGCGACATGCTGCGTGCCATCATCGTGCCTCAGCCGGCATGGGCAGAAGGCAAGAGCGACGAGGAGATCGAACAGACCCTCAAGCACGAGGTTCTGGAGACCTACAACCAGACCGTGGCTCCATACAAGAAGCTCATGAACCTCTTCGTCTATCACGGCGACCTGCCACGCACCAAGCTCGACAAGCTGCAGCGCTTCAAACTGCCTTCGCTTGTCCTCTCGGGCGTACATAAGGCTCCGGAGAAGGAGGATGTGCTGGTCGAACCGGCTTTCCCTGAGTATAAGGTCATCAAGCAGTACATCCGCACCGAGAAACACTGCGTCGTGCGTCCTACCGACCATATCGAGACCGACCTTGCGTTCGACTCGCTCGACCGTGTGGGTCTGCAGGGCTTCCTCGAACAGTCGTTCGGCATGGACATCACTGCCGATCAGATCTCTAAGTTCCGCAACATCACCGAGATGGCAGAATATGTGGCCGACTATAAGACTCGCATCGAGGTGGAGAAGACCGACTGGCACAGCATCCTCAACGAGGACACCCACAGCCTGACACTGCCACAGTGCTGGCGTGACGGCATCTTCCTTGCCAAGTTCTTCCTCTTCATCTGCCGCGTCTATTTCCGCATATCGCAGAAGGGACTCGAAAACGTACCTAAGCACGGTCCGTTCATCCTTGCTCCTAACCACCAGAGCTTCCTCGACGGCATGTTCGTCATGGGCTTCCTGCCTGGCAAGACCATTCTTCAGACATATTTCTATGCCAAGGAGAGCCATGTGCATCGCGGATACGTGGAATGGATGGCAAGCCGCCACAATATCATCGTCATGGAACCAAGCAACCTCAAGAAATCCATCCAGAAGCTTGGCGAGGTGCTGAAGCAGGGCAAGAACGTCATCATCTTCCCGGAAGGCACACGCACGAACGACGGACTTGTTGGCGACTTCAAGAAGATGTTCGCCATCCTCAGCAAGGAACTCAACGTTCCTGTTGTCCCAGTCTGCATCAAGGGCGCATACAAGGCTATGCCTAAGCACTCCAAGTTTCCTCGTCCGCATAAGGTAGAGGTCGAGTATCTCTCTCCTATCATGCCTACAGCCGATAGTACATACGACGAGATTGCCAGCACCACACGCGAGATGATCTCACGAAAGTTGTAAATGATCTATCGAGAACCGCAAATGTTCTCTCGAAAACTCTAAGCCGATGTCTGACATCGAAGATAAAGTACGCAACTCACGGGACATCACCGAGTTCCAGCGAAAAGTATATCTCGCCCTTCTCCAAGTGAAGAGGGGCGAGACAATTACATATAAGCAGCTGGGCGAACGTATCGGCTGCCGTTGTGCCCAAGCCATCGGCCAGGCTTTGCGTCGCAATCCCTTTGCCCCCGATGTCCCCTGTCACCGTGTCATTGCGTCCGACGGCTCTATCGGTGGCTTCCATGGCCAGCGTTCCGGTGAGATGATCAGTCGCAAACGCTCCCTGCTGGAGAGCGAGAAGGATTACCCCAGTTCGGGATAAGAATTAGAAAAGGACGAGCTGCTTAGTGTCCTCAATGACATATCCCTGAAGAGCCTCAGGCTTGTTGTCAAAGAAACAGTA
>JAGHUA010000019.1 GCA_018065085.1 Candidatus Liminaster caballi
TCGGCTCCTGAACGTCAGCTGACACTTAAGTTCAGCCGTTCGGTGAAGACTGCTATACGCGAGGAGGATGGTTGCAAGGTGCTCTATGTGACTCTGCTTCCTAAACTCGTCAAGGTCGGACATGCCGAACTTCAGGCCACTCTCACCGTGGATGGCATCCGTCATCATGAGGTGGCTCACATTGCCCTCGACCCAGCTCATCCGGGTTCGCGATTTGCTGGTTTTGGCGGTAACTTCCGCATTCAGAATCCTGCCAACGACCCTAAGGTCATCGACTACTGTCTGGACAATATGCGCGTGGCTTTCGGTCGTGTGGAGTTGCCTTGGTCATCGTGGGACAAGGGCGGCAAGACCGATCCGAAGGTTCTGGCAAGTGCCCGCATGGCTGCTCGTCTGAAGTCAATCGGTATGCCTGTCATCGTCAGCTGCTGGTTCCCTCCTCAGTGGGCTCTCATCGAAGGCCAGAAGCGTGGCAGAGGCGGTGTGGCTGCATTGAAGCTCGAACCGTCAAAGAGCGATCGTATCTATGAGTCGCTGGCGTCTTACCTGCAGTTCCTCAAGGATGACTACGGCGTTGAGGCCGATTACTTCTCGTTCAACGAGTCGGACATCGGCATTGACGTGCTTCATACTCCTCAGCAGCATTGCGACTTCATCAAGGAGTTCGGTGCCAAACTTGCGTCGATGAATCTGCCTTGCAAACTGCTGCTCGGCGATAATTCGGACGCCACGACCATCGACTTTATCCAGCCGGCATTGGCAGATAAGGACGCACATCGCTATATCGGTGCCGTCTCATTCCATTCATGGCGCGGCTGTGACGACGAGACGTTGCGCCGTTGGCGTGACGCTGCTCGTAGCATCAATGTGCCGCTGATAGTGGGCGAGGGCAGTACGGACGCCGCTGCTCACCGTTATTCATCGATATTCAAGGAATCGACGTTCGCTCTCTATGAGATCAACCTCTACACACGTCTCTGTGCCATCTGCCAGCCTGTCAGCATCCTGCAGTGGCAGCTTACGGCCGACTACTCGCTGCTTCAGGGCGAAGGAATACTTGCTGACAACGGTCCTTTGCGTCCTACCCAGCGTTTCTTCAATCTCCGTCAGCTTGCAATGACTCCTGCCGATGCCCTGGCTGTTCCGTTCAAGGCTGACAAGGACAATGTCAACGTGGCTGCATTTGCCAACACAGCCCGCGGTGAGGGTGCCGTGCATGTGGTCAATAACGGAGCATCGTGTGTGGCTGAGATTACAGGACTTCCGACATCCATCAAGGAGACCGTGGTCTATGTGACCAACATCGGTCAGAATGCCGAGGCTCAGACTGTGCCTGTCGTTGACGGCAAGGCCTCTGTCAGCATGCCAGCCGAGAGTTTTGTCTCTTTGATATATTAACTTTTCTCCTTACTCTTTACTCCTTACTCCTTACTCAAGTGAAACTCATATCCTGGAACGTCAATGGTCTTCGCGCCTGCTGTGACAAAGGCGGTTTTCGCGAAACGTTTGCATCGCTTGATGCCGACTTCTTCTGCCTGCAGGAAACCAAGATGCAGGCTGGTCAGCTCGACCTTCAATTCGATGGTTATCAGTCATACTGGAACTATGCCGACAAGAAAGGTTATTCGGGTACGGCAATATTCACGCGTCATCAGCCTGTCGGTGTGACCTATGGCATCGGCATCGACGAACATGACCACGAGGGTCGTGTCATCACGCTCGAAATGCAGGATTTCTTCCTTGTGACGTGTTATACGCCAAACTCGCAGGACGAACTGCGTCGCCTTGACTATCGCATGAAGTGGGAGGACGATTTCCGTCAGTATCTCCTTTCGCTCGAAGCTAAGGGAAAGCCTGTCATCGTGTGCGGTGACCTTAACGTGGCTCATCAGGAGATTGACCTTAAGAATCCGAAGACCAACCGCATGAATGCCGGCTTTACAGATCAGGAGCGTGAGAAGATGACGACTCTGCTTGGCTCTGGCATGATCGACACATGGCGTTTTTTCAATCCCGATGTGCGCGATGTGTATTCATGGTGGTCCTACCGATTCCAGGCGCGTCAGAAGAACTCTGGCTGGCGCATCGACTATTTCCTCATTTCCCAATCGCTCGCGCCTCGTCTGCGTTCTGCTGCCATCCACACCGAAATCTTCGGTTCGGATCACTGTCCAGTAGAGCTTGTCATCGAGTGAGATTGATCATCGAACTGATAATGACCATATAAATAAAGTAATGGCGACCAGAGAAATCCGGTCGCCATTATTTATTGTGCTGTATGTAAAGGTCTGATTACTCGCCCTTGATGGCAGCAACGCCTGGGAGAACCTTACCCTCGATAGCTTCGAGAAGAGCGCCACCGCCGGTAGAGATGTAAGAAACCTTGTCGGTGAGACCGAACTTGGTGCAGCATGCTACAGAGTCGCCACCACCGATGAGTGAGAATGCGCCTTCAGCAGTAGCCTCAGCGATAGCGTCGCCGATTGCCTTTGAACCTGCGCAGAAGTCGTCGCACTCGAATACACCTGCAGGACCGTTCCAGAGGATGGTCTTAGCACCCTTGAGAGCAGCTGCAAATGCCTTCTGAGCCTCAGGACCGGCATCAACGCCTTCGAGACCTGCAGGAATAGCGTTCGATGGGTATGTAGCGATTGTAGAACCTGGCTTAACGGTCATTGTGCCGAAGTCGAGGCCGTCGGTGCAGATTGCATCTGGAGCCATAACGAGCTCAACTTTATTCTTCTTAGCGAGTTCCTCAACGCCGAGAGCTACATCGAGCTTGTCGAGCTCAACGATTGAAGTACCGATCTCACCACCGTGAGCCTTAGCGAATGTGTATGTCATACCGCCGCAGAGGATGAGCTTGTCAACCTTGCCGAGGAGGTTCTCGATGATGCCGATCTTAGAAGAAACCTTCGAGCCACCCATTACAGCAACGAATGGACGCTTGATGTTAGAGAGAACTGCGTCAACAGCAGCAACCTCCTTCTCCATGAGGAGACCGAGCATCTTGTCATCAGCTGCGAAGTAGTCTGCGATAACGGCTGTAGAAGCGTGCTTGCGGTGAGCTGTACCGAAGGCATCCATAACGTAGCAGTCAGCGTAAGAAGCGAGCTTCTTGGCGAAATCCTTCTGCTTGCCCTTCATTTCCTTCTTTGCAGCCTCGTATGCTGGATCCTCCTTGTCGATGCCAACTGGCTTGCCCTCTTCCTCAGCGTGGTAGCGGAGGTTTTCGAGCATGAGCACCTCACCTGGCTTGAGAGCAGCAGCCTCAGCATCAGCGTTGGCAGCATCGGCAGCAAACTTAACCTCAGATACGCCAAGAGCAGCAGCAACGGCGTCCTTGATCTGGCTGAGTGAAAGCTCTGGCTTAACCTTGCCCTTTGGCTTGCCCATGTGGCTCATGATGATGAGAGCGCCGCCCTTCTCAAGGATGAGCTTGAGAGTAGGAACTGCACCGCGGATACGAGTGTCGTCAGTAATCTTGCCTTCCTTCAGTGGCACATTGAAGTCAACACGAACGATTGCCTTCTTGCCAGCGAAATCATAGTTCTTAATTTCCATGTTTCTTGTTATTTTTATTTGGTTATCAATTATGAATTATAAATTCTAAATTATGAATCGTGAGTTGTGAATCCTCAATCTTGAATTCAAATCAGCTCTTCAATCTTGGCCTCAATCTCGGCATGGCTGGCAGCACCCACGAACTTGTGTACTACCTCGCCACCCTTGAGGAAGAGCAGCACAGGGATGTTGCGGATACGGAACTGTGCAGTGAGGTCTTCGCCTTCATCTACATTGTATTTGCCAATGACTGCACGGCCATCATACTTTTCTGCCAAAGCCTCAACGATAGGGGTGAGACGCTGGCATGGGCCGCACCATGTTGCCCAAAAGTCAATGACAAGGAGCTTGTCGCCTGCCATGAGTTCAGGAGCGTTCTGATCAGTGATTTGTAAAGCCATAGTATTTTATTATATGATTTATGGTTTATTATTCCACGGCAAAGATAACGAAATTTTATAGAGAAGCAAAGTTTTTGTGTGAAATATTTGCTTTTGTCAGGAAAATGCCCTATCTTTGCGCAACGCAAATAACAATCTGATATATTACTGACCGAAAATGAACAGGATTGAAATATGCTTTACTCCGGCTTTGCTCGATCAATATGACTTTGAGGAGAGCGTAGTGGTGGTGACCGATGTGTTCCGCGCATCGACCACTATGTGTACGGCTTTTGCCAACGGTGTGCAGGCAATCATACCTGTAGCCACCGAAGCCGAGGCGCTGAGCTATAAGTCGATGGGATACCTTGTGGGCGCAGAACAGGCTACCGAACGATGCGAGTTCGCAGATTTTGGCAATTCTCCAGCCGAATACAGTGTGCAACGCGTGTCGGGCAAGATGCTCGTGATGACCACAAGCAACGGTACGAAGGCAATCAAGGGCGCACAGAACTGTCACAAACTTCTGATAGGCGCTTTTGTCAATCTGCAGGCTCTCGTGCAGCGTATCAAGGACATCGACCGTGATGTGCTTATCGTCTGTGCAGGTTCGGGAGGTCGTATATGCCTTGAGGACTCGCTTTTTAGCGGCGCGCTGGCAAGTGCATTGCTTGCTGAGGACGGCTTTGAATCGGCAAGTGACGGTACGCGCATCGCCGTGGCTCTCTGGCATCAGGCAAACAGGGATTTTTCGGGTTTCCTGATGCGTTCGGAACATGCCAAGCGTCTTATCGAACATGGTTTCCGTTCGGATCTTAACTATTGCCTTCGTAAATCGATCATCGGCATCGTGCCTGAACTGAAGGGCGATAAGCTGGTGGTGGTGAAGGGTAGAGTGTAAAGAGTAGAGTGTAAAGGGTAGAGAGTAAAGATTAGAGAGAAAAGAGAAAAGGGTAAAGGGTAAAGAAATGGTACAACTTGGAAAATATAATGTGCTGGAGGTGGCACGTGAGGTGGAGTTCGGTGTGTATGTGACCGATGGCGAGGGAGTTGAGATCCTGATGCCTTCGCGCTACGTGCCTGCCGACGCAAAGGTGGGCGACAGTGTGCGCTGCTTCGTGTATCAGGACAGTGAGGCGCGTCTTATTGCCACAACCGAACATCCATACGCTACGGTGGGCGAATTTGTGTCGCTCCCGATCAAGTCGGTGAACAATGTGGGCGCTTTTGCCGACTGGGGTACGTCGAAGGAACTGCTCATTCCGCATCGCGAACAGCCGAAGGAAATGGAGGAGGGCCGCCGATACATTATATATATTTATGTGGATGAAGTTTCAGGTCGTATTGCCGGCACAGCGCGTGTGGATAAGTATCTGGACAATGTGCCTGCCACTTACGAACAGAACGAGGAGGTGGACGTGCTGGTATGGAAGCCTACGCCGCTCGGATATAAGGTCATCATCGAGAATAAGCATACGGGCTTGATCTACAAGAACCAGATCTTCCAGCCTGTCCATATCGGCGAACATCTCAAGGCTTGGGTCAAGTCTGTGCGCGACGATGAGAAGATCGACCTTTCGCTCCAGCCGCTCGGCTATCGTCAGGCCATCGTCTCGGCTGAGGCCCAAGTGCTCAAAGCCCTCCATCTGCACGATGGTTTCCTCCCTCTGACCGACAAAACCGATCCGGACATCATCGCCGAGGAACTTCAGATGTCGAAGAAGAACTTCAAGAAAGCTGTCGGTGCGCTCTACAAACAGCAGCGAATCCAGATCATGGATGACGGCATCCAGTTGAAATAACCGGCTAACCGGATACTTTTGACACCTCAGCATCGCGATAACTTCCTGAAGCTTGCGGGCGAGGGTTTCTACAATGGAACAATCTTCCATCGAGTGATGATGCATGTAGCCTAAAGTGCTACCCGTAACTTTTCGCAACAAAAACACCAAATATGAAGAAAATCAACTTTTTCCACAGCATGACACTCATGGGCATGCTTACCGCTATGATATGCATGATGACGGCATGTGGCAATGAGGAAGAAGACCCCATCACTCCTCCCGCACAGGACACTACTGGTGAAGTCACGTTCTCCGTTGATGTCACCGATGGTGGCACAGGAGCAGGAACATACAACTCGCCTGCCACCGTGGAGCAGGGTGATACGCTGAATATGACCATCAGCCAGAAAAGCACCTACAAAGACACTGACGGAAGCATTCATACATTCGAGCCTAAAGCCACTATCGCACTGCACACATCGGCTGACACCCTTTATGCAAAAGACCTGAAGGAACTGACCACAGTGTCAGAACCAAACTTGAGGACCACCAGCACGGGAACAGACCCTGTAACACACTCCACCGTGCAGACATTCTGCATCGGTGGCAAGGATGTCACCTTTGATCTGGCTTACGAAATCTTCAACTATGTGAACTCTAAAGGTGTAAAGAAGGAGATGCCATACGTCAAGCTGAACAACGCCCAGTACGGCAAAGCCTCTTCCAGTGAAGTCAGCACAAGAGCTGGGCAGAAAGCCATTGCAAGTGTTGCGGGTATGTCAATACGTCCGCATAATGCCACCCGTGGTATTGTAGTTACGGAAAACACAGCCTATGATGTCAATGTGAAGTTCAACCTCGATGTGGAGAGTGTGAATACCTCAAGCACACAGAAGCAGAACCTGGCCTTCGAGGTGAATTTCCTTGCTATCGTTGAAAGCTCCCGCGAGCTGCCCGACCTTGTTGATGTGCAGTACAGAAAAGATTTTATCATAGAGGAACCTCATCACAATTTCCCACTTGCTACCCGCTATGTAGTTTATCGTGATAGAATATACTCTAATGGTGAAACTGTTACCGACACGTTCACAAGTGGCCTGTGCGCCGCAATGGAAGGTGATTGTACCATTGATGATAAATATGGAACACTCATTTATGGTGATTATATGCAAATGATTAAGGTTGACACCGTTGCTGTTACAAATCCTGAAGCCACAGAGTTTGTTGATTTGGGAAAACATGGCGAAAGTGAAGATTTTCCATTTGGTGAAAAGCTCGAAACATACGAGCTTATGGGGGAAGGAGAATACTTTAATCCAGAAAGCCCCAAGGAAGGTTGGTACTTTAGAGATGTTTTTAAAGCTTACCAAAAAGGTACCAGTAATCCAGAAACCTACCGTAGAGATCTTTCTTCAATGATGAGTTTCTACGACCGTTTTCTCTATATTGACGGCCAGATTATCAACTTTTGGGATAAGGTGATGACACATAATGTGGAGTATTCATCAGAAAGCAAAACACTTGAAGATGGCACCCCTGCAAAAGTATTCACCCTAAAACACACTGCCCAGTATCTCGGCATGGACTTCAGCATCACCTTGCATGATGTTTACGTCCAGAAAAAGTGATGTTTGCCTTGGGCTTTAATATATAACCTCCATAGTACGATATGACAGAAAACGAACTTCAACAATACCTGCTTTTCAACTACCCCAAGGAGAACGAGGGCTGCGAGTGGAAGGAATTCAAGAACCTGAAGAACGACTTCAATGGTAAGGAGAAGGACGACGTGATAAGTTACGTCTCGGCTCTTGCTAATATGGAGGGCGGTCATCTGGTCATAGGTGTGGTGGACAAGACACTTGAAATAGTGGGTACTGATACCTACAACTATGACCTTGAGAAAGCACGTCTTCGGTTAGTGAGCCAATGTGCCAATCTACCATCCGAGGGACTTTGTGTAGAAGAGTTTATCACCGATGATACGCACAAGACAGTATGGGTGATTCACGTTGCCCGTCACATGATGCGCCGTCCTGTATATGCCCACAATAAGGCATGGCAGCGTCTGGATGATTCACTCGTGGAGATTACGGACTCACGTCTGGATGCTATCCTCAATGAGAAACTGAATGTATATGACTGGTCAGCAGAGATAGTCTCTGATGCCACTATTGACGATCTTGATCCCAGGGCTATCCGTCTGGCTCGCACGAAATTTGTTGAACTCTATCCACATCGTGAAGATGAATGTCGCTTGTGGGACAACGAGACGTTCTTGAATAAGGCAAA
>JAGHUA010000018.1 GCA_018065085.1 Candidatus Liminaster caballi
TCTTTATTTACTTCACGAGAATAAAAAATAGTACATTCTCTTTATATCTCGTGAAGTCAACGAAGTCAATATAGTAAACTTCAATATCTTTATTTACTTCACGAGAATGTAAAATAGTACATGCTCTTTATATCTCATGAAGTCAACGAAGTCAATAAAGTCAACTTCAATATCTTTATTTACTTCACGAGCATAAAAAATAGTACATTCTCTTTATATCTCGTGAAGTCAACGAAGTCAACAAAGTCAACTTCAATATCTTTATTTACTTCACGAGCAAAAAAATAGTACAGTACGAGTACTTTAATAAAAGAGAAAACAGACTTCTCCTCATGCCGCAAAGATACAACATCAGAAAGGTGTGATTGACTCCTTTTGACTCCAGTTGACGCAAAAAATGATAAAATACCAAGCAAAACCTCTTCCAAAGACTTCGGAAGACCAAAAAATCGGTTCCGAGCATTTCCTAAGTCTTGGGAAGTCGCCAGAACATTGTTCTCAGCATTTCCTAAGACTTGGGAAGCCGTCAGAACGTTGTTCCCAAGCATTTCCAGAAAGCTGGAAATCCAAAATAAAGTTTCGGCAGCATTTCCGAAGACCCGGGAAATCCAAACGAAAGTTTCGAAGATTAAGTCATTGAACGAATAGTATCTCTGACACTTCCGATCTCATAGGAAGTCCAAATGTACGGAATTACACAACCGCCTCTATCAAAGTTCGGCCATTCAACACTACAGGAGGCTGCAGTCCTGATTGCTTAGTCTTGTTAAAGCAGAAACTGATGAGATAACCTTCTTGCAGGTCGAAATATTCAAGATAACGGCAGAGCTGTTCCTCGCCACGCTCATTGTAAGCATTGCCTCGCCAGATCTTCAGTTCGACGACGTACTGCATTCCGAGGTAGTCGATGACTACGTCCATACGGTCGTGGTCGCGTGTCTGCTCTTCAATGTGGTAACTGCCCACACCATTGATGACAGGACGCAGGTAGGTAAGAAATACCTTGCGTGCATCGTTCTCAATGAACTCGTTGTCATGATCCATCTTGTAGGTCTGGTTCATGTGAACAACGAAACGCTCAAAGATACGTGGGATATCGAGAATGCCATCGTGGATAAACTGATTCTTATCGTTCATGCCCTGAATGAAGTCTGCCGAATTCTTATCCTGTGAGATAAAGTATTCGTAAAACCAAATCTCAAACATGCGGCATGCAACGGCAAATGCGCCATCCTGCTGCTTGACAAAGTTGAACATCAGGGCGAGATTGGTAGCCTTGTCGTAGTAATTGAAAGAATAGCGATAACCATTGAAAAGCACGCCCCTGATAGTACGCTCCAATTCTGGGAACTCATCAAGCTTCTTGGCAATGTCATCAAACAGAGTACTACCCTCGGTCAGTATTTTATTTACCGTCTTCAACACACCGTCTTTATCCCATGTCCACTGTTCTGCATCGATAATCTGGCAGATGCGGCTCACGAGGAATGGATAGCCAGCTGTATAGTCACGGATCATCTGAGCGATAGCCTTCTCGTCAAAGTCCAACCTGTGATCGGTCTTGTATTCGGCCAGCATATTGGCGATGCCTTCAGCTGAGAGACTCATATCGACATCGAAAGGAACGGCGATATTCCATGGACTATTGTATTGATGTTGATCCTCTGGACGCATCTTCAACTTCAGATTCTTGATGTCATAGACGCCAGCAAGGATAATGGATTGGAAGGTAGGAATAACATTTCTTCTTAAGTACATTCCACGCAGCAATCCCAAGAACTTCAAAAAAGAGACGTTGTTTCCTGCCTGATCAACCTCGTCGATAAGAAGCACAATAGGCTTCTTGTTGCGGTGGCAGATTGTGCTGATAAATTCAGACAATTCGGTTTCTGAACACTTTTCTTTATGTGTGTCAGAAAAAGACTTTATTTCATTACCGACCTCCTCGTCAAGTCCTTTTAATGGCATCCATTTGAATTGTTGAGCCAAGAGCCATACAAACGTAGAGTAGAGTTTCTCTTCATCAGCAAAGGTTGTGTCAGAAACAATTTCGAAGCTGATTGGAAAGATGCAATACTCGTCAGTGAACTGGGTGCTGATAGCTTCCAATGTGGTTGTCTTGCCATACTGTCGGCCTCGGTTGATACAGAAATAGTCACCCTTGGCAATCATCTTACGAATGATTTCCAGACGCTCGGTGATGTCCACCATATAATGTTCGTTAGGGCGACAAGTGCCCGCTGTGTTGAATGTCTTCATACTTGCAGTGGAGATAGTTCATAGCAGTTCGGTTGCAAAGGTACATACAAATAACGAATTTACCAATTTTTTGAGGCAAAAACTTTATAATGATACTGTAAAATTAAAGAATGGGTCAGAAATCTGGAAGAAAGCACCTAAAAAACAAAGCAAAACCTCTTCCCAAGACTTCGGAAGAGCAAAAAATCGGTTCCGAGCATTTCCTAAGAGTTGGGAAGTCCTCAGAACATTGTTCCGAGCATTTCCTAAGACCTTGGAAGTCGCCAGAACATTGTTCCCAGCATTTCCAGAAACCTAGAAGTCCAAATGAAACTTTCTCTGGCATTTCCTAAGACTTGGGAAGTCCAAATGAAAGTTTCGGCAGCATTTCCTAAGACCTGGGAAGTCCGAACGAAACTTTCTTTGGCATTTCCTAAGACCTGGGAAGTCCAAATAACTTTCTCTGGCATTCCGAACTATTGGGAAGTCCAAATGAAAGTTTCTCTGGCATTTCCTAAGACCTGGGAAGTCCGAACGAAACTTTCTCTGGCATTTCCTAAGACCCGGGAAGTCCAAATGAAAGTTTCTCCGGCATTTCCCAACACTTGGGAAGTCCAAATGAAAGTTTCGCCGGCGTTTCCTAAGAGTTGGGAAATGCCGACGAAAGATTTTGGGGTATTCAGCAAAAGCGGGAACTAAAAAAGTCAACGCTTTTTGTTGGCAAGAGCTTCTGCCTCAGCTTTATTCCAGACGATAGTGGCATTGCCGAGCTTGAAGTAAGTGTCAAGATTGCGGAAGTTAAGGTTCGACGGCTCCGAGTAGGCCTTGCCAGAACGTATCTGGGTGATAAGCGTCTGCATGTCACAGATATAATGCCAGTCGATGGTCTTCACAGGCTTTGTGCGGAACCAGTCCTTCTGCCAGTAATGACCACCCCAGACGGTGAGTTTATCAGTGGCGATACCGTGGGCAGGATTGCTGATGTAGTCAATCAGATGAGGCACAGCCTCGGTATATTCCTCAAATCCCTTGGTGTTGAAAATCCATACGCCGTGACCAGAACCGATGGCATCGCCCGTGAAGACCATATTCCTGCCCTCAACAAAGAAGACCATCGAGCCGTGGGTGTGGCCAGGAACGAGAACCGTGTTGACACGGATGCCTCCGAGGTCGAAAGTCTTGCCTTCGTCATAGAACGAGTAGCGCACCTTCGGGAAGTTCTTTTTCAACGGCTTGAAGTCGATGCGAGGAAGGGCGAAGCTGACGGAAGTGTCATTGACATAGGCCGGGAGCATGCCTGTGTGGTCGCCATGATTGTGGGTGAAGGTGATGGTAAGCGGACGATTGCCGATGCGCTCAGCGACAAGACTACGGAGCGAGCTGACGGCAGTCGAATCCCATGTCACATAGTTTGAGAGGTCGATGAGCAGGGCATCAGTCGAACCGACGAGCAGATACATGTCCGAACAGTTGTTGAAATGGGTCAGCGAACCGTCGGCAGCAAAAGTCTCGCCCGATGGATTGATGTGGTTGAAGTCCTGAATATGGTAAATGTCCTGGCCAATCTCCTCGACGGTATATGGTCCGACCTCAACGGCATCGTTCATGACCGAAAGGCGATCACCGTCGAGACTTGCCTTGAAGAAATGAGGAATGCGGACGGTGCGCCCCTGAGCATCCTTCTTAT
Source organism: Candidatus Liminaster caballi (assembly GCA_018065085.1). Lineage (GTDB taxonomy): Bacteria > Bacteroidota > Bacteroidia > Bacteroidales > UBA3663 > Liminaster > Liminaster caballi. Next base: position 3,926 of record JAGHUA010000018.1, read on the forward strand.
GACTGTGGCAGGAAAGCAGCAATTCTCCGTCGAAGGTGCGGAACAGCATTCCATGTCCATAGTTCGGAGGTGTAATAGGCTCCGGCTCCTGAATCCAGGGACCGTCGAGCGTGCCGCTCTCTGAATATGCCACACCCTGAGTATAGACATCATAGACCCAGCTCGTCCAAAGCATTCCGAGACGACCTGTAGAGGTGCGGAAAAGGAACGGGCCGTCAGTGACCTTGTTCGGACGGATGTTGCCATGTTCATCACGTTCGCGGCTCCACGGCGAATCGCTGGCACGGAACAGTATCTTACCCTCGCCAACGCTGCCGCTCAAATCAGGCTTCAGCTCAATCTTCTCGATGGTTCCGTCCCAGTTCTGGAGCCATTCCCAGCAATAGATCATATAAGGTTTGCCATCGCGATCGACCCAGAACGTGCCGTCGAGCGTCGGACGGTCGGCTGGCAGGTAAGTCTCATCCTTCATCGGACGGTAAGGACCCTCTGCCCTATCGCTGACAAGCACATGGCTGGCACGGCGTTCGATGGCGTTATTACGCACGGTGTCGATCATCACCGCCTGGTTGGTGAATGTGGCGAAATAATAGTATTTGCCCTCATACTGATGCAACTCTGCAGCCCATATCATCGGACGCGGACCCATCCACGACTGCGGATCGGTCTCTGCCACACGATACGGACCCGACCACGTCTCCAGGTCAGAGCTCTTCCACATCATGCCACCGGTTCCGGTCATATAATACATGTGTGTGGCGGTGTCGGCAAGGACAAACGGATCGCTGAGGCGAATCTGGTCGGTAGGCACATTCTCGCGGACAGGTATCTCGCGGCGGTGCTGAGCCGTCAGCGTGAACGTGATCAGGGCAAGAACCAAGAATAAAGAGTGTTTCATGGGGTTGGTTTATAATTGAGATTTGACAATAGACGTTGCGCTTGATCTCGCGAAGGAAACGGCTCGGGTATTTGATTACTTTTTGTCCTTGTCGAACAGGCCATCCTTGTGAGTGACCTGCGACGGAGCGCCATCGACACGTCCGCCGAGATTACAGTTGCGCAACACGACGTCGAGCGTATTCATCGACGAGAAACCGATCTTCGACTCTTCGACAGAAAAGTTGTCGAAGCTGATATTGTGAAGCGGCATGGCGGCTGTGCCCTGCAGGACGATGGCTGCATTGCGCGCCTTCTCGGCAGTCACATCCTTGACGTGGATATCGTGGATCGACGTGAAGTGATTGTCGTCCATGCCCTCGCCGGCATACATCGAGGTGATATAGAACATATCCTCAACCTCGCCAAAGCGGCAGTTCTGGAAATAGATGTCATGGACAAATCCGCCACGGTTAGGATTGGACTTGATATAGAGCGCACGCTTGCAGTAGCCGCCGGTGGTGCAATCCTCGACAAACACATTGCGCACGCCGGCACTCATCTCCGATCCGACCACAAGGCCGTGAAGCCCCTTGAAGCGGCAGTTGCGAATGATGATATTCTCCGACGGACAAGGCTCGTACATCTGGGCGTCGGCACCATTGCCGCAGTTGCGCCAGCCGTCATTGTCGCGTCCGGCCTTGATTGCCACGTTGTCATCTCCGTTGTTGAATTCGATCTCCTCGATCAATATGTTGCGCGACATCTCCGGGTCGATGCCGTCATTGTTCACCAGTTTGGCGTCGTAGCGAAGGCCACGGCAGATGATGTTCTCACACTTGAGCAGATGCACGCACCAGAAAGGCGAATTGGTGATCATCACGCCCTGAAGAGTGATGTTGCGGCAGCCGAAGAGCTGCAACAGATGCGGACGCAGCTTGTCGTCAATGCCATAGTTTCGCTCGGTCACAGGCACATCGTCGTGATCCTGAGCCCTCAGCTTCTGCTGGGCAGGCTTCTGGTCCTTGCGCCAGAGAGGGAACGTCTCAGGACAGTTGCCGTCGATGACACCGCTGCCAACGATTGCCACATTTTCAAGGCCGAAACCATAGATCATAGGCGAGAGATTCTGACAGAACGAACCCTCCCACGACGTACGCACGGCAGGCAGGTAACACTCAGGCTGGGGCGAGAACATGAGATGAGCGCCCTCCTGCAGCTCGATGGTGACATTGCTCACCAGATGGATAGGGCCGCACACCAGCCACTCGCCCGAAGGGACCACAACACGAAGTCCGTCCTTTGACTTGGCTGCGGCACGCATAGCTTTGTCGAACGCCGGCTTGCAGTCCTTGCGACCGTCTCCCTTTGCGCCGAATGCAGTCAGCAGTTTCTGCGGCTGGCTCTCGATGGCAGGAGCTCCGGTTATCACTTTGAGTATCGAATCATGACGGGCCTGAATCAGGGACTCGTAGGCACTGGCCGTAAACGAAGCGAAGGCTAGGCAAAAGAAGAATAAGGTTGTAATGAAGTTTTTCATAAAGCGATGGTTCTTTCTTGCAAATGATGATAATAATCGCGTGCGAAGATATAAAGAAATATTCATAGCTACAAACATTTCGACAACAAAATGAATGAAACTATGAATATTTAACCTTTCTTTGTACGAAATTGCCAATGCAATCAGGGATTTCAACCAATAGAACTGAGTTACTCGTGGTGATGATGGGCCTTGCTGATGACCAAGGCATTGAAAAGGAGAACGATAAGGACGATGGTGCATGCCGTGTTGAACCATGAGATGCCTGCCTCATGACAGCACGCAGCCTCAAGCACTCCGGTGCGGAACCACTCGGCAGGCAGGACATAATCGACCACGTGTCCCCAGAAGATCGCCATCGTGAAGATCGAGGCAAGATAGAGAATGAGCGAGCGACGGCCCATGACCTTATTGATGACAAGGATGGACGCCATGTTGCACGCAGGTCCGGCCATCAGCAGCACAAGGGCGGCACCAGGTGTAAGGCCCTTCAACATCAGCGCAACGGCAATTGGGATTGAACCCGTGGCACAGATATACATCGGAATGGCAATGCAAAGCACAAGAAGCATGCTCAGCTGTGTGTTGCCACGGAACATGGCAAAGAAATCGTCTGGCACAAAGACAGTGATCAAGCCTGCCACAATAAGGCCAATGATAAGCCATTTGCCAATGTCCTGCATCATCTCAATATAGCCGAACTTTAAGGCGCCGAGCAGCTTCCCGACGAACGAGCCTGACTTCTCATCATCGTCGTCGTCATCATCGTCGTCACAGCCGCAACAGCATTTCGTTTCCGACTCTTCAATCTCAACGGCCTTGTCATCATGGTCAAAGCGATTGATGAGCCAACCGCCAAGGAGAGCGTTGCAGAATGCAGCAATAGGACGCAGGATGGCGAATGGGAGTCCAAGAAGTGAATATGTGGCAATGATGCTGTCGATGCCGGTTTCGGGCGTTGCGATGAGAAAGGCTGTGGTGGCACCCTTTGACGCGCCCTCTTTCCTGAGCGACATGGCAGTAGGAATCACACCACACGAACACAACGGAAGCGGCACACCGAACAACGCTCCATAGAACACCGAACGGAAGCCTTTGCCTCCGAGATAGTGCTGATAGACCATGCCAGGAACAAAGGCGTGCATCAGGCCTGCCAGCAAAAAGCCCAACAGAAGGTAGGGCGACATTTCGTTTACCAGATTGATAATCTCTTGCATATCTTACTTTGTATAATTATCGGCCGCAAAGGTACGACAAAGTTTTTGCAAGTGAAAGGCAAATGTCATTATTTACTTCTTACGAACTGACCCTCCGGCATCTCGGGAAAACAACGGCCTTCAGTTATATCGTCCTCAAACTGTGCGATCTGTTCGCGGCGGAACCTTTCGAAAGCATCCACCATGTCATTGGTCTGCGGGCAATCTGCCGGGAGAGCATGCAACGAGGGATTGGTGTCGTCCGAAGTTGCGTGGATAGCATGACTCATGTGCAAATAGTGTAAGCAAATTATTTTCAGAGCCCGCGCGCCTGCCAGATGAGATCTTTGGCTGCGCCGATCTCCTTGAACTTCTTCTCTGCTGCCGCACGGACGTCCTCGCCAAGCGATGCAACCTTGTCAGGGTGATACTGCAACGCCAGTTTACGGTATGCCTTGCGTACATCCTCATCGCTGGCATCGGCCGGAACACCAAGCACTTTGTATGCCTCTTCAAGCGTGTTGCCGCCAAGGTTAAGCAGCTGGTCAATGCTTTCAGACGGAATGCCGAGATAGCCTGCCACAAGGCGGAGTTGGCTGACCTCATTCTGATCGACTGTCGAATCGGCCTTGGCTATCTCGCAAAGGAATGCGAGAAGCTGCAGACGCTGTTCCTGGGTCATCGCCTGACGCATCTGAGTGCAGCATGCCATCATCTGACGGTTCCATTCGCTCTCGCCAATGGTCTTGCGACGATCGAATAGCTTTTTCAGAATATCGTTGCCCTGAGCCTCTGCCGCTGTGCCGTAGGACTCGCGCAGCATGCGTCGCACATACTCCATCTCGGAGTGCATGATCTTGCCATCGGCCTGTATGATGTGAGCTGCGAGCAATAACAGAGAAAAGAGGAATCCGTTGCGCTGACCGGCATCGACCCCTTCTCCGTATGTGGTTTCGTCTGACACTATTGTGACGCCCTCCTTAATCTTGTCATACAGCGAACCGAGAGCATAGCCGGCAATTGCGCCGATCGGTCCTCCGGCAAAGGCACCAAGCAGACCTCCAATCCATTTTGCGTATCCCATAGTCAAATAGTTGTGATTAGTGTGGCAAAGATACTATTTTTTTGGGGAACAGACACGAAAAGCTGGTCAAAAAATACTATTTTTGCATAAAAATTTGGTAAATATACAATATCTTTATATCTTTGCACCGCAATTCTGAACATAGAGACACAAAACGAACATGATATGAGAAAGGCGTTAGACACATGCAAGGACTGGCTCGGCATCGTTGTCGGGTGTGTTATCATGGCCGCAGGCTACGTGTTTTTCATCAACCCATATAACATCGTGCCAGGCGGAGTTTACGGTACGTCGATCGTACTTCACAATCTCATGCCCAACATTCAGGTGGGTACGTTCGGCTATATGTTCGACATACCATTGCTCATTCTCTCTGCCATACTGCTCGGAGCAAAGCTTGGGTCACGCACGCTGGCTGCCTCGATGATGACACCTGCCATCATGAACTTCATCTCATATCTGGCCTACCCTACCGAAGCGGCTCTCGAAGCCCTGGATCCCGCACAACTCATCGGCGGAGCGTTGGACATGCGCCAGCACCTTATGCTCACGTGTCTGATCGGCTCGGTCATGATTGGCCTTGGCTGTGGCATTGTGGTGCGATGTCAGGCCACGACCGGCGGATCGGACATCATCGCCATGATCATGCAGAAGTATCTGAAAATAAGATTCTCGAATGCCATCCTGATGGTGGACGGCATGGTGGTGGCTTTCGGCTTTATGGTTATCGGCCTCGGCCTGTTTACCGACAACGGCTCAAGCCATGAAGGCTGTCTGCTCTCCTTCTATTCGCTTATCTCGATATGGCTCATCTCGCGCGTCATCGCCCGCACCATCAGCGGCACGAAGGACGACAAACTGCTGTTCATCATCAGCAGCAAGCCTATCGACGAACTGCATCATTACATTCTGGTGAATCTGGACCGTACGGCAACGAAGATCAAGAGCAACGGACTCTATACGGACGAGGAGAAGGAAATGCTTTTCATCGTGGTGCGCAACAAGGAGGTGCCGGGCATCAAGGAATGCATACGACAGGCCGACCCACATGCCTTCGTTGTGGTGACCGACGCATACGACACATTCGGCGCCGGATGGAAACAGCTGCCTAAAAAGGGTGATCTGGAAGTGGAATAACGCGCTTTACGTACTTGCTTATCGACGCAATCAAGACTGTATCAGCCTTGCGCATTGATGTGCTTCAGACGCATTAGGTCGAGCACCTTGATGCGACGTCCGTCTGTAGAGATGATGCCCTCCGTGCAGAAACTGGCAAGCGTACGGATGGCGTTGCTTGTGGTCATGTTGGAGAGTGAGGCAAGCTCCTCGCGCGAAAGATAAATATTGAGTGTGATGCCGTCCGACTCATAGCCATACTTATCTGAAAGGAAGATAAGACTGTCGGCCAGACGTGCTCGGATATGCTTCTGTGTGAGATCGACCGTACGCTGGTCGCTATTGCCAAGCTCGACGGCAAGACTGCGCACAAAGTACATGGCAAGATCGGCATTGACAAAACAGAGACGCTCGATGAGGGTCATTGGAATGCAGGCAAGCAGGGAATTTTCAATTGCCACAACCTCGGTGGTGTGTTCCTGCAGGGCGAAATAGCTGCGGAAACCGAAGATATCGCCTGGCTGGAACATGCGCATGATCTGATTGCGTCCGCCAATGCCAAACTTTTCGAGCTTTGCACAGCCACGAATCATACAATAGAGATAGACCGATTCTTCTTCGTTATGATAAATATAGTCACCCTTGCTGCATGGCAACGAAACCATGTTGGCCACAACGGCCTGCTGCTGCGGTTCGGTCAGCAAATCCCAGATATCCTTCAGGCCCTTGGCCAATTCCTGTTCTGTCATAAAATATTCTGATAAATAGAGATCAATTATATATATTTTGTCTTTTCTGTCGTATGTTTACCAGACGAACGAAAGGCCGAAAGTCAGCATTTCCTTTGTCTGAATCTCGCTGTCGCGGCTGTCATCGAATCGTGGATACATGTAGAGACGTGCCGAGCAATAGCGTCCGATGGCAACGTTGAATGTATTCTCGAATTCAATCTGCACGTTGTGATAGCTGGTGAAGTAGTATGTTCGGTTCGACCAGCTCAGATAGTCGGTGATCTTCCACTCCAGCTTGCTTGTGACCGTGGCACCGAACTGATTCTTTGAGCGATGTCCAGGATCGATGCCATAGGAAGTCTCGTTGACGCGATGGTCATTGACATACTTCAGGTTGTATGACAACGGAGCGATGAGAAGGGAATACTGGCAGCGCTTGTTCTTGGTGAGCTTCAGGTCCATACCGACGCTGACATTAAGTTCGAGCGGAGACAGGAACGTGCTCTTGACCGTACGGCTGTTGGCGCTATAGAAATCAAGGAGCGGCGTGGTGAGATAGACCGACGTACTGTAGTACCAGTTACGCCATGCCTTATAACCATACTTGGTATCGGCACGGAAGAGATTGTCATTGACACGCATCGGATGAAGTGTGTCGGACTTGGTGTAATAACCCGAGAGACGCAGATCGAGCGTAATGTCGAACGTAGTAATCTTGTCCTCGTCATAACGACTGAAGACGAGCTTGTTGTCCGTCGAGATGGTGAGATTGTTTTCGCCGCCCTGATACCAGTTCTCGCTAAAGGCTGTATGTGCCATCTGGAATGTACTTGTGCCACGGCGATGCCATTTGTCGGCATGGAAAGTGACACTCTCAATATCGAGCGACTCAGAACCGAGAAGAAGTCCCATATCCGTGGCTACCTGTTCGCCTCCGCTGAGTTCGATTCGGTCGAGCTGTTTGCGATCGGTAGGCAGGTCGTAGCTGCCAGAACGGAACATGTTGACACCATTCAGGTTCTTGAGCGAATGTCCATAGACAGCATTACGGCGAACCGATGCGAATGACATCTTGTCAAGATAAGGGTTGCTGAATGTAAGTCCCATTACATTGGCCGACGCGAGACTGTTCTGAGCAAAAAGGCCTAACGACGATGACGAAGCGCCAGTCTCAGGCAGATAGCCATCGAGTATAACGGGTATGCGCAGATCGTTCTGGGCATAAAGCACAGATGTATCGAACTCCATGCTGTCAAGGCTGCAGAGGAGCTGGACAACAGCGCTGTCGCTCATAGCTACAATGCTGTCAGGAACCTCTCCGACAGAAGGGGTCTCGGCAAAAGGGAATGCACCACGCCAGCTACTGAGCAACGGCACGGCATTAATAGTATCGGCAATAAGGCTATCGGCATTCTGTGGCTTAATGCTGTCTGACAGCACTTGGTCTGCGGCAACAGCCTGCGTTGCGAATAGAGGCAGGCTGACCATGACAGAAAGCATATATACTAATGCAATACGGAACTTCATAGCGGATTGATTGACTACGGGATTAAAGTACCAATGATGAAGGTATGCGACGGCAATTATACTGCGAAGCCATAATCTGGCCGTAAGCACCGGCGCTGCGGATGGCAAACAGGTCGCCGCGCTTGGTGACAGGGAGCTGTTCGTCTGTGCCAAAACAGTCGCTGCTCTCGCAGATAGGACCAACCACATCGTACGTATCGGTCTGCTGCGACGCAGCGTCAGCCGAGATATTGTCGAGTCTGTGGTGAGCCTGATAGAGAGCCGGACGGATAAGGTCGCTCATACCTGCATCGAGGATGACAAACTTCTTGTTGATGCCATGCTTCACATAGAGCACCCGTGTGATGAGGCTGCCCATCTGGCAAACAACCGAACGGCCAAGCTCGAAATGCAACTCCTGACCAGGACGCAGCTGAAGATGACGTGCATAGCAGTCAAAGTATGACGCGAAATCAGGAATAGGATTCTTATCCGGGTCTTCATAGTCGCAACCGAGACCGCCACCTACGTTGATTGACTTGAGACGGATGCCCTTGGCTTCGATCTTATCCTGCAACTCGTTGATGCGATTGCAGAGCATCTCGAATGGCTGCAGTTCGAGCAACTGGCTGCCGATGTGGAAGTGGAGGCCTACGAGTTCGATGTTAGGCATTGCTGAGGCTTTGGCAAGAACATCGTCGAGCATCTCCATCGAAATGCCGAACTTATTCTCAGACAAGCCTGTGGTGATGTATTTATGTGTGTGGGCATCGACATTAGGGTTGACACGGATGGCAACGCGTGCCGTACGGCCCTTGGCTGCTGCCAACTGGCTGATGACTTCAAGTTCGGGCAATGACTCGACATTGAAGCACAGGATGTCGGCATCAAGAGCAAGATTGATTTCCCAATCGGCCTTGCCAACGCCGGCAAAGACAATCTTACTGGCTTCGAAACCGACCTTGAGACATGTATCGACCTCACCTCCGCTGACACAGTCACAACCAAGGCCGCTCTGGCGGATAATATCAAGAACGGTTGGATCTACGTTGGCCTTGACCGCATAATGGACACAGAAGCCGGGATGCTTTGCCGCCTCGCGGTTTATGACATCGAGAGTCTGCTGGAGCAGCTGTCGGTCATAGTAATAGAATGGAGTCTGAATGTTTTCAAATTGATTGATTGGGAACATAACACAAAAATACAAATACCAGAGATAATAATGCAATACCAAATAAATAATAACACAAACGCTCCATCCCTGCCCTCAGACAGAGATGGAGCTATAGGTTAATCAGAAAAGATTCTTGCTCAGGTTCTGCAGAGCCTTGATCTTGTCTTCCTTCTTGACGAGCATCGAGATGTTGTAGTTCGAACCGCCATAAGAGATCATACGCACAGGCACGTCGGCCATTGCTTCGATGACACGGCTCTCGAAACCGAGGTTATCCCACTTCATGTCACCTACTACGGCGATAATCACCATGTCATCATCGACGGTGACACTGCCGAACTTCTTGAGGTCGTTGACAATCTCATCGAGCTTCTTTGGGTTGTCGATGGTCAATGACACGCCGACCTCACTGGTAGTAACGAGATCGACAGAAGTCTTGTAACGGTCGAACACCTCGAACACCTGGCTCATGAATCCGTAGGCAAGGAGCATACGGCTCGACTTGATGCGGATAGATGTGATGCCGTCCTTTGCTGCGACAGCCTTGATCTTGCCGGCCTCGGTCTGGTTGCTGATCATCGTACCAGGAGCTGATGGCTGCATGGTATTGAGCAGTCGAACAGGGATGTTATACATGCGGGCAGGTGTGATGCATGTCGGGTGAAGGATCTTAGCGCCGAAATATGCAAGCTCGGCAGCCTCATCGAAGTTGAGGTTGCGCACAGGCTTTGTGCCCTCAACGAAACGTGGGTCATTATTGTGCATGCCGTCGATATCGGTCCAGATCTGAATCTCCTCGGCACGTACGGCAGCACCTACGATCGAAGCGCTGTAGTCCGATCCGCCGCGCTGCAGGTTGTCGATCTCTCCGTATGCATTACGGCAGATGAAACCCTGTGTGACATATATGAGCTTACCTGGATTAGCCTCAAGCTGCTGCTTAAGATGTTCCTCGATGTATTTGAAATCCGGCTCGGCATTCTTGTCGATGCGCATATACTCAAGGGCTGGCAGAAGGGCAACCTCCACACCGATTTCCTTGAGATAGATGTTCATGAGGTTGGTGCTCATGAGCTCGCCCTGAGCAACGATGCAACGCTCCTCAAAGATAGTGAACGGATGATTGGCAAACGAGCGGATATAGTCAAAGATCTCGCCGATGATTTTTGTGGCATCCACCTTGCTCTGCTCGTTGCTGTAGAGCTGATTGATGGTGTCAGCATACTTCTGCTGCAGACGGTTGATGACATCGGCAGCGCCCACGGCATTCTGCAAACGGTAATAGCCCGAGATTTCGAGAAGGGAATTGGTTGTACCCGACATGGCCGAGAGTACAACAACCTTTGACTGACCGTCCTCGACGATAAGCTTTGCCACATTCTGGATACGCTCTGCTGAACCAACCGAGGTACCACCAAATTTCAATACTTTCATTTATTCTCTGTTTTAATAATATTCAAATTCCGTGCGCAAAAATACATTGATTTACCCAATTTACCAAGAAATCAGGCAAAAAAATATGTTTTATAACATAAAATCAGGCATTATTCAAGCATATCGTCACTCGGATTGACCAAATAAAGCGTCTGCCTTGCACGTGTGAAGGCTGTATATATCCAGCGGTAGAAGTCGATGCCAAGGTGTTCAGGATTGATGTAACCGACATCGAGATAGACGTCGCTCCACTGTCCGCCCTGGCTCTTATGGCACGTCACACAATAGCCGTACTTGACCTGTAGGGCATTGAAGTAAGGGTTCTCTTTTATGGCTTTGTAAAGGTCTCGCTGATTGCGTATCTCGGGGTAATCCTGCGCCACCTGATTGAACAGTTCCTGCTGTCTCGACTGAGGAAGGTTCGGACCATCGGCCAAAAGTGTATCGAGCATGACAATAACCTCAGTTTCTATATCATAATCAGGCAGATAAATCTCAACATCGGCAAAGCGGAAGCCATAAAGCTCACGCTCGTTACGGGCGCGTCTCACCTCTATCACATCGCCATTGGCGATAAATGGCAGCTGGTCGAAGTCCTTGCCCCAATAATAATTGTTCTTCACCACAAGAAGACGGTCGCCTGGCGAGAGTTCCTCCTCGCGTCCAAGAATCTGATTACGCACACCCATGTTGAACTTATTGGCCCGGGCGTTCGATCGGGTGATGATGATGGTATCATCCAGACCTTTGTGCCGATATGAGTTCTCAAGGCACTCCAACAGTTCATATCCATCAATCCTGCGGACGTCATTATACATCTTATATTTTACGCGCGGAAGGTAATCAACATTGCCATCGCACAACTGCTGTCGGAGCATAGTGGCATTGAGCAGTATGCCTGAGTCGAGTTGCTGACGGGCCACCTCGGTAAGCTGCACACTTGTCACCTGGAGTCCATACCCTCGTAGATTCTGCTCGTCAAGCGCCGGACTACGCAACTGACCGACCGGCGGCAGCTGTGCATCATCGCCCACCAGCAGCAGACGGCAGTCGGCAGCACTATAGACATATTCGATAAGATCATCGAGCAGATTGCCGGTTCCGAACGGACTGCCCTCATTCAAGGTGGAGATCATCGAGGCCTCATCGCAAATGAACAATGCGCCCGTCTGCCTGTTGTCCATCAGCTGAAATCCGTCCATCTCGACATTGAACTTATGCTGACGATATATGCTCTTATGAATGGTGTACGCCGGTTTGCCAGCCATGGCTGCAAAGACCTTGGCGGCACGCCCTGTCGGAGCCATGAGCACGGTACGCATCCTGACCTCATCCATGGCTTTGACAAGCGCTCCGACAATGGATGTCTTGCCTGTACCAGCATAGCCGCGCAGCACAAATATGCGATCGGAGCTGTCAGGGGAAAGGACGAACTCAGACAGCATTCCAATTGTGGTCAACTGAGCATTATTAGCAACAAAACTCAGTTTTTCGGCTATTTTTTGAGCAAAAACACTAAATATTTGCATATTTTTAATTTTTTTCGGCACAAAGATATGTATTTTTCAAAAAAGTTCGTATATTTGCGCTCAGAAAATATAAAAAAATAACATAAAATAATTCACATCATCATGAAAACCGTTCTAAATGTAATCCTTGTTGCTGCAGCTGTGCTGCTCGCATGGATGTGCTATGAGAGTATCCAGATTCCTGTACAGTTCAAGGAAGATGCCGCAAAGCGCGACGAAGTAGTTATCCAGCGCCTCAAGGACATCCGTACTATCCAGGAGCAGCATCGCGATCTCTATCAGACATACTGCAGCAGTTGGGCAGAACTTATCCAGTTTGCCAAGACTGACTCAGTTAAGATTTGTGTAAAGGTAGGTACACTTACCGACAAGCAGCTTGAGGATGGCTTGAACGAGAAGAAAGCTTGGGAGTACCTCTGCAATCCTAAGAAGTATGCAAAGGAAATCCAGAAGTTCGGTCTTGACAAGGCTACTTTCAGCCGTGACACCACCAAGGTTAACATTCTTGACAACGACTCTTCTCTCATCGCACGTAAGGTATGGGAGTGGATTGATGAGATTCAGTATGTTCCATTCGCTCAGAACAAGGACACATTCGAACTCACAGTCGGTTCTGTAACCACAGCTTCAGGCTATGCCATGGCTCTCTTCCAGGCTCGTACTGAGTATGCTGTTTACCTCCAGGGTCTCGACGAAAGCGAGCTTACCAACAAGATCAACGAGCGCAAGGAAATGGACAAGTTCCCAGGTCTCCAGGTTGGTGACGCTGAGCAGGCCAACAACAACGCTGGTAACTGGGAGTAATCAAAACTCATGACCAATAACGTCAAACAAATATCCATCCGGTTACTGCCGGATGGATTTTCTTTATTCGGACAAGACTGTCTGATCGCCCCTGGTGCAGACTTCGACCAAAGGCTTGAGGAAGCCCTCATCGATGCCCTCACCGATACGGAGGCTGACGACACAGTCTGTTCGGTCGAGACCACACGCTTCTGCCTCTCGCCAACCAATATCGGACAGGATCAGGCTGAGAGCATGTTCCATCTGACCATGCCCGAGAGCGACACAGAAGAGACCCTCATCCATCAGACATCCGACGACCTTCAGATAACCGCCACTTTTGCACTCTCCACACGCACATATAATTTCCTGCGGCGCAACTATGGCGATGTGACATTCACGCATCCTATCATCGCCCTGCATAATCTCAGCGTGGACATTGCTGATGATGGCAACTGCATGATAGTCGAGGCTGATGGCCGATGGATCAACATTGCGGTGTATAAGGCACGTCAACTGTATCTGGCCAACCGATTCCAGACCGCCAGCACAGACAATGCCCTTTTCTATGTGATGAACGTATGGACGCAATGTCAGCTCGATGTGCTCGATGACCGCCTGCATTTCGTGACTGCGCCCGACGAACTGCGTCAGACAATAAGCAAATATATCAAACAATGCGAATAATCAGCGGACAATACGGTGGCCGACGATTTGAGGCTCCGCGCAACCTTCAGGCACGTCCAACGACCGACATTGCCAAGGAAGGACTGTTCAACATTCTCAACAACCGCATGGACTTTGAAGGCATCCGTGCCCTCGACCTCTTTGGCGGTACAGGCTCAATCAGTTTCGAACTCCTCAGCCGCGGCGCCAACCATGTCACCTGTGTCGAGCTCGGCCGTCAGCAACAGCAGTTTATCCTCAAGACCGCGACCGAACTCCATATCGGCCACGAGTTGCAACTCGTGCGTGGCGACGTGTTCCGTTACATCAAGTCCCAGACGGCCGTCAACGCCGATGGCATATTTGATTTCATCTTTGCCGATCCGCCGTACGCGCTGCCCGACCTGCCTTCCCTGCCAGGACTGATACTCGATGGCAACCTGCTGAAGGGCGACGGACTCTTCATCCTCGAACATGGCAAAGACAATGACTTCTCTGCCGTTCCAGGCTTCATCGAAATGCGCAATTACGGTGCCGTACATTTCTCTTTCTTCGCGCGCGTTCTATAATATTATATTAAGAAAGCAAAAAAGACACCATTTTTTTGGACAATTCACATTTTGTCATTATCTTTGCGCCGATATCCGATTAGATTTCAAAATACACAATCTGCTATGAACAAACTTTATGCACTCTGCCTGATAGCGCTGGCCATGCTCACATCGTGCTCAAAGAACGCACAGGAAGCATTGATGCCACTCTCCACAGGAGCCCCATACGACGTCTATCTCGTCATGGCCGACGACCTCAAGGAAACTCCGCTCAACGATTCGCTTCATGCCATCTTCGAGTATCCGATGGAATGTACGCCCAACGGTGACGAGTATTTCTATGTCAGCACCATCTCGCCCAGCAACTTCACACGTTCCATCCGCACGCTGGGCAACATCGTGATGGTTGACGTTGACAGCCAGAATGCGTCCGAGCCATACGTATCCATTGAGCGTGACAAGTATGCCCGTCAGCAGGTCATCGTCAAGATGCACGGACAGAATGCACAGAGTCTTGCCGACCATATCATGACCCTTCAGGAAGGCCTGCGCAATATCTTTGTCAAGGCCGAGATTAAGCGTGCGGTCGAAAAGCTGGAGAAGGACAATGCCCTGCTCCAGAACGAACGTCTGATGAAGCTCCAGAACGTTTCGCTGCTCATTCCTTATGCCATCAAGAAGCCAGGTGTAGGCAAGACCGACAAAAACTTCTTCTGGGTTACAGACGACTATATGGACAAGCAGAGCCACATCGTGGTCTATAGCGTACCATACACCGATGCCAACATCTTCTCACTCGAAGGCGCTGTTGCCGTGCGCGACTCTGTAATGAAAGCCAACATCGAGGGAGGCGATCCTGACAGCTACATGACCACCAACAAGCGCATCATCCTGCCAGAATACAAAGCCCTCAATCTCAACGGCAAGTATGTTGGCGAACTGCGCGGAATGTGGCGCATGGAGAACGGTCTGATGGCCGGTCCGTTCGTATGCCACATGCGTCTCGACGAACTGAACAAGCGTGTTGTCTTTGCCGAAGGATTCTGCTATGCCCCTCATGATGGCAAACGCAAGCTGATTCGCAACCTCGAAGCCACTCTCTATACCCTCAAGCTCCCTTCTGACAATATGATGAGCGAGAT
This sequence comes from Candidatus Liminaster caballi, assembly GCA_018065085.1. Taxonomy (GTDB): domain Bacteria; phylum Bacteroidota; class Bacteroidia; order Bacteroidales; family UBA3663; genus Liminaster; species Liminaster caballi. The sequence goes on from JAGHUA010000018.1 coordinate 19,254, forward strand.
TGAGATTACAATGGAATAAATACAACCAATACAGAATGAAATTACTACGCGTAGGTTTTACCAACGGCGACATAAACGGCATCGGTCTTGAGATGCTCATCAAGACTCTGGCATGTCCAGAGATGCTCGAACTGTGCACTCCTGTGATTTTCAGCGATCAGAATGTTCTGCGTCAGACCATTCAGACCATTGACCTCGAAAACCCTCTTGACTTCGACACAGTTCGTTCGGCCAACGATATCATCAACGGTCGTGTGAACCTTGTCAACGTGTGCAACGAACCTGTAAACGTGGAATGGGGCGCACAGACCGAACAGAGTCTCAAGGCAGAGGCCAATTCGCTCAACGCTGCCATCGAAGCATATAAGAACAACCTGATCGACCTGCTTGTCTGCTGCCCAGGTCAGCTCGACAATGATTTCGACAGCCACTCACTCAGCGACTTCATCCGTCAGGCATTGGGCGAACCGAAGAATGAGTTCGACTGGATTGTCAACGGCGACCTGCGCATGCTCCTGCTCCATTCCATTGCCTTCACCACCGAACTTGGCGAGGGCATGGCCATCGAAGCGTTCATGAACGACATCACCGCCATCAACCACCAGCTGCGCGAAGACTTCGGCTACATCCGTCCGCGAATCGCCGTACTATCGCAGAACCAGAAACTCGGTGCCGACATCACAGAGTTGCGCGAACACGGTTTGGTCATCTTCGGTCCTTTCGATGCCAAGTCATTCATCGAGGCAGGAAACCACCGCCACTACGATGCCGTCCTGTTCCTTGAGGAGGAAGAGGCTCGCCATGCTCTTATTGATTCGCTCGATGCCACCAAGACAATCGGTTATGTTGCCGGCCTGCCATTGGTTCTCTCCTATCCTCTCGTTCCTGTCTCTCACGAAGAAGCAGGCAGGGGCACAGCAGACGAGACTCCTCTGCGCGAGGCTCTGTATGCCGCCATCGACATCTGGCGCAACCGCGAGAACACCCGTCACGCCACCCATCATCCGCTCGAAAAGCAATGGATACCTAAGGGACGCGACGACTTCAAACTCGACCTTACCAAAGATGAGTAAACTATGCCAAGCTTTATCATAGAAGGCGGTCATCGTCTCAACGGAGAAATCACGCCGCAGGGTGCAAAGAACGAAGCTCTTGAGGTGATCTGCGCTACGCTTCTCACCACTGACACAGTCACCATCAGCAACATCCCAGAAATCCTTGACGTCATCAATCTCATCGAACTCATGCGTCGCATGGGTGTTGCGGTTGGACATCCGGCTAAAGGCACATTCTCATTCTGCGCCGCACATCTCGATGAGGACTATATGCTCAGCGAGGACTATCAGCGCCGTTCGGCTTCGCTCCGAGGCTCGGTCATGATGCTTGGTCCTCTCGTAGCAAGGTTCGGCCACGCCCAGTTGCCACAGCCTGGCGGTGATAAGATCGGACGCCGCCGACTGGACACCCATTTCATCGGACTGCAGCGTCTTGGCGCCTCATTCACATACGATGGCGACCGCCACATCTATCAGGCCATCGCACCCGACGAAGGCTTGCAAGGCTGCTACATGCTGCTCGACGAAGCGTCTGTCACGGGCACAGCCAACATCGTTATGGCAGCGGTTCTTGCCAAAGGTCTCACCACAATCTACAATGCTGCATGCGAGCCATACATCCAACAGTTGTGCCGCATGCTGGTGCGCATGGGTGCCAAGATCGAGGGCATAGGCTCAAACCTGCTCAACATCACTGGCGTCGGTAGCCTTCACGGCACAAACCACACACTCTTGCCCGACATGATCGAGGTAGGCAGTTTCATCGGAATGGCCGCCATGACCCAGAGCGACATCCTTATAAAGAACGTATCTATCCCAGACCTTGGCATCATCCCCGATGCCTTCCGACATCTCGGCATCATCGTCGAACAGCAGGGCGATGACCTGCACATCCCTGCTCAGGAACACTATTCCATCGAATCGTTCATCGACGGTTCCATCATGAACATCTCCGACGCGCCATGGCCTGGTCTTACGCCAGACCTACTCAGCGTCCTCCTCGTGACGGCAACCCAAGCCAAGGGCGCTGTGCTCATCCATCAGAAGATGTTTGAGAGCCGCCTTTTCTTTGTCGATAATCTCATCAACATGGGCGCTCAGATTATTCTCTGCGATCCTCACCGCGCCACAGTCATCGGCCTCGACAACCGCTTCAAGCTCAAGCGTGCCACACTTACCTCGCCCGACATACGCGCCGGCATCGCCCTTCTTATTGCGGCCATGAGTGCCGAAGGAACCAGCGTCATAAACAACATCGGACAGATCGACCGCGGCTACGAGAATATTGACGGACGTCTCAACGCGCTCGGCGCAAAAATCACACGCAAGAATGATTAAGGAAGACCAGCTCATAGAAATCGGCGTAATCACGAAAGTCCACGGACTGCGTGGCGAAATGAATGTCAACATCAGCAATCCGGTGTTCGACGAGGTCAGCCGTTGCCCATACATCGTCTGCTGCATCGACGGCATCTTCGTGCCTTTCTACATCGAATCCTACCGATGGAAAGGCAATGCCTCAATCCTGCTCATGCTCGATGGCATCAACGACGTCGTGAAGGCGGGTCAGTTCTGCGGTCTGACCATCTATTTCGACCGCAAATGCTTCACACGCAAAGAGGAAGAAGCCTATGACGCCGAGGCCGAAGAAGAACAGGGTCTCATCGGCTATATGGTATCTGACGTCACCGCCGGCCCCCTCGGCCCTATCACCGACATCAACGATCAGACAGCCAATGTTCTCTTTATCATCGATCACAACGGCACGGAACTGCTCGTTCCCGCTGCCGACGAACTTATTGACTCGATTGACGATGACAACCGCACAATCATCATGAATTTGCCAGTCGGACTTGTTAATTTGGACGAAGCAGAGAGCGAAGAGTGACAAACTGCTCATTTTTTCGCCCGGAAATTTGGCAGTCTCAGATTCTTACACTATATTTGCAACCGAAAATAGGTTATATAACATCGGCACAGCCTGCTTGATTCACTCGGTGACTGTTGTTTTGGATGGGCTTTCTGAAGGGACATTAGCGTCTGTTTCAACCCATCGCCCCGATGATATATAACTATTTTTGTCTTTAAACCACAACGGCTGTATTGCCCACAAAAAACGCAATTATTAATCCTAAAATACATTCAATTATTATGCCAAAGACTGAAAAAGAGTACACCGTAGAAGAGAAGCTTGCCAACCTCTACAAGCTCCAGTTGCTCGTATCCGAAATCGACCGCATTAAGAACCTGCGCGGTGAGCTTCCTCAGGAGGTAGCCGACATGGAGGCTGCAATCGAAGGTCTCAACAACCGTCTCACCAACGACCAGAACGCTATCGCCGAGGCCGAGGCAAAGATCAACGTCCTTCAGGGCAAGATTGAAGAGGCAACGGCTCAGATTAAGAAGTACACAAAGCAGCAGGACGATGTGCAGAACAACCGTCAGTACGAATTCCTCTCAAAGGAGATTGAATATCAGCAGCTCGACATTGAGCTCAGCAACAAGCGCATTCACGAGAACCTCGAGACTATCGAAGGCCTCAAGCGCCGCCTCGATGCCACTTCTGCCGAGATCGATGAGCGTCAGGCTGATCTCGACATCAAGCGTGGCGAGCTCGACGAGATCATCGCCGAGACACGCAGCGAGGAGGAGACCCTCCGCGAAAAGGCAAAGAAGATCGAGAACACAATCGAGACCCGTCTGCTCACCACATTCAAGCGCATTCACAAAAAGACTCACAACGGTCTTGCCATCGTAGCCATCGAGCGCGAATCGTGCGGCGGCTGCTTCAACCGCATCACTCCTCAGCGCCAGATCGATGTCAAGATGCGTAAGAAGATCATGGTCTGCGAGTACTGCGGCCGTATCCTCATCGACGAGGAACTTGCCAACGAGAACGAGATGCGCCGTCGTCGCAAGGGCATTCTTGCCAATGTATAATCAATAATCGCGACACTCCCCCATGCCCCCTCAGCAGACACAAACGTCACGCAGACAAGGCAATTCACAGAAAGCAGCAGTTGTCCCTCCTCAGGGTAAACTGCTGCCTCAGGCTATAGACTTTGAGGAAGCTGTTCTCGGAGCTCTCATGCTTGAGAAGGATGCCTATTCGGTCATCAGTGATATCCTCAAGCCTGAGACGTTCTACGACCACAAGAACCAGCTTATCTATCAGGCCATCCAGACTCTTGCACTCAATCAGGAGCCTATCGATATGCTTACGGTCAAGAACCGTCTTGAGCAGGATGGCAATCTCGAACAGGTAGGCGGTGCCTTCCGTATTGCCACACTCACTGAGAACGTCGGCTCGGCATCCCACATCGAATACCATGCCAAAGTTCTTGCCAAGAAGGCCCTCGCCCGTCAACTCATCGAGTATTCAAGCCGCATCACCTCACAGGCATTCGACGAGACTACCGACATCGAGCAACTCATGCAGGAGGCAGAAGGCAATCTTTTCCAGCTCTCGCAGCACAACATCAAGAAGGATACCCAGCAGATCGATCCTATCATTTCTGAGGCTCTGAAGAAGATCGAGCAGGCTGCCAACCGCGCGGAGGGTCTGTCAGGACTGCCGACGGGTTTCACCGAACTCGACAACATGACATCAGGCTGGCAGAACACAGACCTTATCATCATCGCAGCCCGTCCAGCCATGGGTAAGACCGCCTTTGCTCTCTCAATGGTCAAGAACATGGCGGTTAACTACAACATCCCTATCGGCATGTTCTCGCTTGAGATGAGCAACCTCCAGCTCGTTAACCGTCTGTTGCAGAACGTCTGCGAGATTACCGGCGAGAAGGTCAAGAGCGGACGCCTCACGCAGGACGAATGGATGCAGCTCACCACCAAGATCAAGGACCTTCAGGGTGCACCAATCTACGTCGATGACACTCCGTCGCTATCCGTCTTCGAGTTGCGCACCAAGGCTCGTCGTCTCGTGCGCGAACATGGTGTCAAAATCATCATGATCGACTACCTCCAGCTGATGAACGCCTCGGGCATGCAGTTCGGCAGCCGCGAGCAGGAGGTTTCCAACATCTCGCGTTCGCTCAAAGGTCTTGCCAAGGAACTCAACATCCCGATCATCGCCCTCTCACAGCTCAACCGTGGCGTAGAGAACCGTCAGGGCGGTGCCCAGCGCCCACAGTTGTCTGACCTCCGTGAGTCAGGAGCCATCGAGCAGGATGCAGATATGGTTTGCTTCATCCATCGTCCGGAGTATTATAAGATTTACGAGGACGAGAAGGGCAACGACCTGCGTGGTCTGGCCGAGATTATCATTGCAAAGCATCGTAGCGGTGCCGTGGGCGATGTCAAACTGCGCTTCCGTGGCGAGTTCGTGCGTTTCCAAAACCGCGACGAGGACTCGAGCATCACCTCCACCCTCACCCATTATCCTCAGCAGCAAGGCTCGCAGGAACTCGGTTCACGCATGAACGATTTCGTCGCGCCTTCTGCCCCAATGGCCGAAGACCCGTTCCTCAACCAGTCTCCTGGCAATGACGTTCCATTCTAAACACTAACACATACCCATAAGCTATGCGCGTCAACAAAATTCTTGCTCTCCTCATAGGCATACTCGCTTTCGCCGCACCACGTATCTGCGCCCAGGAGATCGATGCTCCTGACTATAAGCAGATCCGCAGTCAGATCAGCAACAGTAAACTGCCGAGCTACTATCCCCGACTTATGGAGCGATATGTGCAGAGCGATTCCACCTTATCGCTCGAGGACTATCGCAACCTCTATTACGGATTCACCCTACGCGAGGACTTCGTGCCATATCAGATGGAGAAGCAGACGCTTTTCGATGCCAGGCGTAAGATAGTTGAGACCCACGGAGACCCTTCGGTCTGCCCTGAGGCAATCAAGGTTGCACAGGCAGTACTCGATGACAATCCGTTCGACATTCCTGCCATCGCAGTCATCTCTATTGCCTATCTGCAGCTCGGCGACACGCTCAGCTACCATCTGTGGGACATCAAGCAACAGGGTCTGCTCGATGCTATCAGTTCATCTGGCGACGGAGAAACAGCACGCACAGCCTTCCACGTCATCAGCGTCGAGCACGAGTATGAGGTTCTCAACCGCCTCGGTCTCGAACTTGAAAAGGACTCTCTCATCGGCAACAACGTGGAATATCTTCGCGTCAAAGAGAACGCAGAGAATATCGAGGGCATTTACTTCAACTTCGATGCGTGTGCAAATATTTATCGCAAGAAGTACAAATAATCTTTAATACAGTAAAAAATCTTTCGCCAGCATTTCCCAACTCTTCGGAAACGCTGGCGAATAAGCATTAGTCACTCTACGGCACCCTTGAATGACTCAAATCTTTTCGCAGTCACTCTACGTCGCCTTGGAGTGACTCAAATCTTTTCGCAGTCACTCCACGGCGCCCTTGAATGACTCAAATCCTTTCGCAGTCACTCCACGGCGCCCTTGAATGACTCAAATCTTTTCGCAGTCACTCTACGGCGCCCTTGAGTGACTCAAATCTTTTCGCAGTCACTCCACGGCGCCTTGGAGTGACTCAAATCTTTTCGCAGTCACTCTACGGCGCCTTTAAGTGACCGAAAACTATTTTTGTAAAAGAAATTTACAGATGTTGACATTTGGGTATAGTCCTCGAATATTTGCTTCTGAAGTTTTATTAGGCTATACTCTTAAGAGAGATAATTTAGCATTTGCTGAAATGTTAGTTGCACAATAATACACATATCAGCCTAAAATATGTTAAAGATTGCACAAAACAATATAAAATAGATTGTTGTTTGAAGAGAAAATCATATCTTTGCCGACAGATGTCGGCTAATAGGACATTGAAAGCCACAAAACAGCAGATAAAAATGAGCAAATTCAGATACCCGATTGACAATGATCAGTTCCAAGAAATAAGGGAACAGGGACTACTGTATGTTGACAAGACTGACATGATGTATGATCTTGCCAACAAGTATAAGTACATTTTTCTTGCTCGTCCTCGCCGTTTTGGCAAGTCTCTGCTTTGCAACACCTTCAAGGCCTACTTTCAGGGTCAGAAGGAATTGTTTGAGGGGCTGAAGGTGATGGAGTTGGAGAAGCAGTGGAAGAAATTCCCTGTGTTGCATTTCGACATGAGCATTATGCGCAACTGCAGCAAATTGGATGGCTATCGAGAGGCACTTTCCGACATGCTTGCCAAATATGAAAAGCAGTATGGCACAGTCAAGGAGGCTGAAGAGTTTGGGACACGTTTCCATCAGCTGCTTCGCCACATCCATGACTCGCAGGGCAAGAAAACTGTGGTCATCATTGACGAGTATGATACGCCCATGATGCGCAATCTCTATAATGATGAGATACTTGAAAGTTTGCGCACTATGCTTCGTGGTTTCTACCAGACAGTCAAGCTCGATGGCGAATACCTCCGTTTTGTGTTCATCACTGGTGTTACCAAATTCTCTCAGCTCAGCATATTCTCAGAGTTGAATAATCTCTATCAGATTTCAATGCTTGACGAATATTCCGGATTGTGTGGAATTACGCAAGAAGAATTAGAAACGACACTCCGACCTTGTATTGAAGAGTATGCTGAAGCTCTTGACATCACAACAGAAGAAGCATATTCTCTGCTAAAAAAGAATTACGATGGTTATCATTTCTCAGAGAATAGTAAGGATGTGTATGCTCCATATAGTTTGTTGAATGCTCTTAATGATAACAAAACAACTCCTTATTGGTTCGAATCTGGTACAACTAAGTCACTAATCGAACATCTTCAGCATCACCCTGAGTTCAATCCATTGGATTTTGACGGGGCAGAATTGTCGCTTGGCGCTTTCAATACTCCATGCGAATCTGCGGAAACTCCGATACCTTTGCTGTATCAGAGTGGATATCTGACTATCCAAAGCTATAACAAGGAAGATGAAGTGTATAATCTTCACTTCCCGAACTATGAGGTTCGTCAGGGAATGGTATCTGGATTGTCTAATTATTTGCTTGACACAGATAACTTGGAGCGTGACGCTATCGTTCTTGCCATGTCACGCGC
>JAGHUA010000046.1 GCA_018065085.1 Candidatus Liminaster caballi
TCTTTATTTACTTCACGAGAATAAAAAATAGTACATTCTCTTTATATCTCGTGAAGTCAACGAAGTCAATATAGTAAACTTCAATATCTTTATTTACTTCAAGAGAATATAAAATAGTACATTCTCTTTATATCTCATGAAGTCAACGAAGTCAATAAAGTCAACTTCAATATCTTTATTTACTTCACGAGAATAAAAAAATAGTACAGTACGAGTACTTTAATAAAAGAGAAAACAGACTTCTCCTCGTGCCGCAAAGATACGAAATCCGAAAGGTGTGATTGACTCCTTTTGACTCCAGTTGACTCCAGTTGACGCAAAAAATGATAAAATACCAAGCAAAACCTCTTCCCAAGACTTAGAAAGACCAAAAAATCGGTTCCGAGCATTTCCTAAGACTTAGGAAGTCCTCAGAACATTGTTCCCAGCATTTCCAGAAACCTGGAAGTCGCCAGAACAATGTTCCCAGCATTTCCTAAAACCTTGGAAGTCCTCAGAACATTGTTCCCAGCATTTCCAGAAACCTGGAAGTCGTCAGAACATTGTTCTCAACATTTCCAGAAACCTAGAAATCCAAAACAAACTTTCTCCAGCATTTCCTAAGACTTGGGAAGTCCAAATGAAAGTTTCGGCAGCATTTCCCAAGACCTTGGAAGTCCAAATAAAACTTTTGGCAGCATTTCCCAAGACCTTGGAAGTCCAAATAAAACTTTCGGCAGCATTTCCCAAGAGCTGGGAAGTCCAAATAAAACTTTTGGCAGCATTTCCCAAGAGCTGGGAAGTCCAAATGAAACTTTCGGCAGCACTTCCTAAGAGTTGGGAAATGCTGCCGAAATATTTTGAATTATACGGTAAAGAATTTTCGATTAAATTTACGGGTAATTTACGGGCATTTACGTTACGCCATAGGCATTCATTATTTTTAAGGCGAATTACCGTGTATTATCCGCGAATTATTTCATAAATTTTCTTTTATGTAGGCTTTAATCGTACCAATCGAAAGATTCTTCACGAATTATCGTAATATAATAGGTGAAAATTTTAGTGACTGCGCTCGTACTCGACAGCAGCGAGGATGAATGCACCAAGGACTTTTCCTTCGGTATAGGTGGTGACACGAGTCACATCCTCACCGAGAAGATAGTATTCGGCAGAACCGTCGCGATCCGTCTTATTGCCAAGACCGGCAGACGCGCAGCAGTCGATGAGAGTAAGCGATCCGTCGGGCAGACGCTTTACGAAGCGATTGACGAATCCCTGATATGCCCGTTCGGCAACAGGCATGTAGGTCTCCTTGTCAAGAAGGCCGAGACGGATTGCCTTGAGATAGGCAGCAGTGAAAATGGCTGTGGCAGAGGATTCGAGATAGTTGCTGAGAGGTTCATACTTCTCGCCCTTGTATGTGTCGGCAGTAAACGAACCGTCATGAGCAAGGAGCTGATACCAGCAACCGGTCTCGGCATCCTGACGGGCAGCAAGTCCGCGTGCAAGAGCTTCGAGATAGAGCTTGAGACGGGTGCGCTGATCCTCGACTCCATCGGCAATGGTGCTGACGGTAGAAGGACGACGCATGTCAGTAGGCATATTCTCGATGACATCGACCAAAGCAAGGAAATACCAGCCGCAGGCACGTCCCCAGTATTCTGCAGAAACACCTGTCTCCGGGTCGGCCCAGCATTGAGCCTTTTCGCCCTTCGGATCGGCTGAGAAGGCATGTAGGAGAAGCTGCTCATCGGCATTCCAAAGCTTATGCCAAGTGAGGTCGAACTGGCGGGTGATGTTGAAATAGTCCTCTCTGCCGTCGATGCCGAAACCATATCGCTTCAGCTGGGCAAGAAGAGCCGGACCCATGTACTGACCATCGCACCACATCTGGTTAGGATAGCTGCCCTTATGATACCATCCGCCGGCAAGCTCCTTGCTGACCTCTGGCTTGATGCTGAACGATGTATTGACGTCGGCAAGACCGATGGCAGCCTTCTGCATTGCTTCGTATGCGAGAGTGTGGGTAGCAGAGTCAGCAATATCGGCAAAGGCAGCGCCTGGTGCAGTCAGGTCATAGATCGTCGCATACATCTTTGATGCATTGAGATCGTCGAGACTCTTGCCAACGGTTGGGACAGACTCAGCGAAACGGTTGGCATAGTCCTGGACAGTGTAGAACCAAGGACGGGCAAAAGGCTGGTCGTGATAATAGTCGGCAGCCTCGATGACGGCCTTGGTGACAAGTCCGACGACATAGTCGAACTTCAGATTGTCAGGACAGGCGCCTTCCTTGAGCAGATTGCCTTCCTGATCGAACACGCTGAGGCCCACCTGCTTGGTGTTGCAATAGAAATCATTGATGCGCGAATCGATGATACGCTGCGAATAACGCACGTTCGGATCGAACACAACGTCCGGTCCTTCTTCTTTGGGCGATGAGTTGCATGCAGAGAGAGCTGCAAGAGATGCAAGAAAGAGAAATGTGTGTTTCATATAATAAGATGTTATTGAAGATTATTAATTCAAGTTTCGCAAGTCCTCGACTTGCTTACTTGTGGGGAGTTAAAGTAGTTAAAGAAGTTAGCTCCTTCGTCGCTTTGGGAAGTTAAAGACTATACCAGTATTGAAAGTAACGTCTTTAACTCCTTTAACTTCCTTAAATTCTTTAACTTCCGAATCAAGAGGAGCTTGCGAAACTTTAGTTATTAATGCTTAGTCTTGACCAAAATGGCACCGTTGGCACCACGTGAACCGTAGATAGAGGCTTCTTTCATAACCTCAACACTCTCGACGTCATAGATATTCACAAAGTCGAGCGATGAGACCTCTACCCCATCGACAAAAAAGAGCGGCGTGATGGGTGAGTTAATCGAGTTGACACCGCGCATTGAGACCGTCGCATTGTTGCCAAATTCGGAGTTATTGCGGACAGTAAGGCCGGGAACGAGTCCCTGGAGGGCATCGAGCACATTGGTGCGTCCTGTGCGGCGTAGCACTTCGCCCGAGATGCCATTGGTGGCCTGGATAACCTCACGGCGCTTCACAAAGCCATAGCCGAGATCTGCCATCTCGACATCCTCGTCGGCAGACTTAAGAACCTGATCGCCAAGACGTATGCGCAGACTCTTGCGACCCGCAACAGGGATGTCATAGTGTTCGCCCTTGTAGAGTACATGAATGGTATCTGTCGGCGAGACATTTGACAGGCCGAAACGACCCTGCTTGTCGGTTTTGGCCACGAAGTTCTTGTCAACAGAATAGACCTTGACACCCTTCAGCGGCTGGCCCACGATATCGGTAACCATGCCATTGAACGGCACAACGTTCGTTTTGTTTTTCTGAGCCAGGACAGCCTGAGCAAAGACAATGCCCAGAACCAGGATAAGGGCAAGTGCCGAAAGATTCTTTTTCATAACAGTTTATTTTTTAGGTCGCACAGTGATATGGAAACAACTCTGTTTGAATTCGTACTTAACGTAGCAATAGCCGGCCTCCTGCATATCGCGCAGGGCACGGGCAAGATCTGCCTTAAGTTTGCCGTCATGAGTGCGTCCGCGACGGTCAAAGCGGACATAGGTGATATCGATCGTCGTGCCGTAACGGTGGGCACTGTCCTTCGTGGCATTGACATTACGGCGTTTGAGCGACTTGACATCGCTCTCGGTGCGCAGGCATGACGTGATGATGTAACGGCTGTTGGTGCCGTGATACTCCTGCCATCGCTGACCCAGAGCCGTAAGGAAATCGGCAGCATCGGGCACGAGATAAGGCACAGACTGCTGCATAGGATCGAGCTTATAAAAACGCGTATCGCTAAGATGCACCAGCTTGTCCTTGACATTCGAGAGTTCATCACGACTTGCCAAAGGTCTGATGCCAAGGCGTCGTGCAGCCGTCAGATGTGTGTCATTGAGATCATTGAACGCACGGTTGAGATTAATCTGCCGCTTTTTGTTCAGTTCACCGCACGGAAAGAGACGGTGACGATAGTTCCCTGAGTAATAATTGCTGCTGGCAACCCTGCCCTGTTCGGGATCAGAGGAATCGGAAACATCGGACGAACCATCGAACATCTCACAGACAGTCTCGCAGACCCATACTCCGCCACGATAGACAGCCGTACACGCTCCGACAATGAGCAGCAATGCAAGCAACAGACTTATGATCAATGCAGACCAGCCGACAATGTGTCGCGGACCGGCACTGAGACTCCAGTACCAGTCAGCGACCCGTTGTAGAAGTTTGCTGATAATCTGCCTCATCGATCGGAATTAGTGATGGAACAGACGAACGCCTGTGAAGCACATGGCCATGCCATACTTGTCGGCTGTGGCAATAACATTGTCATCGCGCACCGAACCACCGGCCTCAGCTACATACTCTACGCCACTCTTGTGTGCACGCTCAATGTTGTCGCCAAATGGGAAGAAGGCATCCGAACCGAGCGAAACACCCTTGAGCTGCTTGAGCCACTCGTGTTTCTCCTCAAGTGTGAGAACCTCAGGACGCTCGGTGAAGAAGTTCTGCCATGTACCCTCGCGAAGAACGTCATCATGCTCCTCCTCAGAGATGTAAACGTCGATGGTATTGTCACGGTCAGCACGCTTGATGCCCTCCTTGAATGGGAGGTTCATTACCTTTGGATGCTGACGCAGCCACCAGATGTCGGCCTTGTTGCCGGCAAGACGTGTACAGTGGATGCGGCTCTGCTGACCTGCACCGATACCTATGGCCTGACCGTCCTTGACGTAGCAAACCGAGTTTGACTGTGTGTATTTGAGCGTGATAAGGGCGATGACAAGGTCACGGCGAGCCTCTGCTGGGATGTTCTTGTTCTGGGTAGGAATGTTAGCGAAGAGGGCGTCATCGTTGAGATCGATCTCGTTGCGGCCCTGTTCGAAGGTAACGCCGAAGACCATCTTACGCTCTACAGGCTCTGGCTTATACTCAGGATCGATCTGGATAACGCAGTATGTGCCTTTGCGCTTGCTGCGGAGAATCTCAAGTGCCTCAGCGCTGAAACCAGGAGCAATCACGCCGTCGCTGACCTCACGGTTGATGAGCTTGGCAGTGGCTGCATCGCACTCGTCTGACAGGGCGATGAAATCACCGAAAGATGACATACGGTCAGCACCACGGGCACGGACATAGGCACAGGCAAGAGGTGTGAGTTCGTAATCATCAGTGAAATAGATGTGCTTGAGTGTGTCGCTGAGTGGAAGACCTACAGCTGCACCTGCTGGCGATACGTGCTTGAACGATGTGGCAGCAGGCAGACCTGTGGCGCGCTTCAGTTCGCGGACAAGCTGCCATGAGTTGAAGGCATCGAGCAGGTTGATGTAGCCAGGACGGCCATTGAGCACTGTGATAGGGAGTTCGGCATTGCCCTCCATGAAAATTCGTGACGGCTTCTGATTTGGGTTGCAGCCGTACTTCAATTCGAGTTCTTTCATTTTTATTATTTTAATGTGTTTTATCTTACGGATTCGCAAAATCTCTATTTATGGGCGCAAAGATAATAAATTTTTTACTTCGATGAAAAATTATTCTTTAATGAGTAAAATCCTGCTCATCAATAACATTACCATCTGCATCGGTAATGCGCCAATGGGTGATGTTTCGCTGTTCGCTTGAAATGCAGACACCGCACTTTGTTACATTTCGGCCATCTGCTTCGTAAGGAATTGCATACCCCTTGCTGTCAATCTGAGACAAGGCATTCTCGACGGAGTCATCAACCTTCAATTCGAGCACAAAGATGTCAGTCTTAGTCTTGATCACCACGTCAGCACGACCAAGGATGCTCTTGACCTCGGTATCTATCTTGCTGTTGAGCAGCGAGAAGGTAGTATATAGAATGAGCTTGTAGAAAGACTCGCGTTTCTTTTTGCGCATCCATTCCTTCTTCGTGATGATGTCGTATGGAAGGCTGGCAATCCATGAACGAAGCGAGGTGAGCGCAGCGGAAAGATCTCCGCCAATGATAGACTTTGCCATATTATAGATGGCATCATCTCTCTCCAGGTCATCAGTATCCATCAAATATTTAGTCAGTCCTTCAACCATTCCATTTCTCACTTCATAATTCGGGAAATGAAGCCGGTATGACTTCAGAACGTCATCGTATGACTCGATAGTCAGATATCCACTCTGATACAACAATGGTATTGGAGTATCGGCAGATTCGCAAGGAGCATTGAAAGCACCGAGAGATAATTCTGCACCATCAAAATCCAATGGATTGAATTTGGGGTGATGCTTCAGATGCTCTATCAGACCTGTCATAGTGGCAGACTCAAACCAATAGTGATCTGTAGTTTTTTCATTTAGAGCACGAAGCAAGCTGAATGGCGCATAGACATCCTTGCTGTTTTTCGAGAAATGATAACCGTCGTAATTCTTTTTCAGCAGAGCGTAGGCTTCTTCTACAGTGATGTTCATTCCCTCAGCATATTCTTCGACGCATGGACGCAATACAGTATCCAACTCCTCCTGTGTGATGCCACAGATACCCGAATAATCATCAATCATTGAAATCTGATAGAGATTATTCAACTCTGAGAAGATGCTGAGTTGCGAGAACTTAGTTACACCTGTGATGAATACAAAGCGGAGGTAAGCACCATCGAGTTTTACAGTCTGATAGAAACCACGAAGCATGGTACGGATATCCTCAAGCATGCCATCATTATACAAGTTGCGCATCAGTGGAGTATCATATTCATCAATGATGACCACTACTTTATTGTTCAATGAGTCATGGACATGACGAATCAGCTGATCAAAGCGTGAGCTGAATTCATTGATACGCTTTGTTGTACCATATAGTGTCTCGTATTTTTCGAGCATGGCAGACAAGACTTCACGCATACCCTCAAGCGTGGTACAGTTACGCATCTCGCTCATGTCAAAATGCAGCACTGGATAATTTTTCCAATCTTTCTCCAGCTCCATCACCTTCAGCCCCTCGAATAGTTCTTTCTGTCCATTGAAGTAAGCCTTGAAAGTGTTGCAAAGCAGAGACTTGCCAAATCTACGAGGACGAGCAAGGAAGACATAACTGTATTTGTTGGCAAGATCGAACATCATGTCCGTCTTGTCAACATACAACATTCCCTGTTCTCTTATTTTCTGGAACTGGTCAGTATCTACAGGATATCTGAATTTACTCATTTTTATCTGCTTTGAGTGAGGTTCAACTTCATTTTTCTTCTTTCAGATATTCATCGCGCCAATAGTCATAGTGCTTCAGACCTTCGGTGATTATGCGATCGACGGCTTCTGGCGTAAGCTTCTTGATGAACTTAGCAGGAACGCCACCCCACAATTCGTTGGGACCGATCTCTGTCTTGCTCAGCACCAAAGCGCCGGCTGCCACAACCGAACCGGATGAGATATGGACATTGTCGAGCACTGTGGCGCCCATGCCAATGAGCACATGACTGTCAATGTGGGCGCCATGCACACAGGCATTATGACCAATGGTAACATCGTCAGCAATCTGAATATCGGCATCGCCAAGCGAGGTGTGAAGGCAGGAACAGTCCTGAACGTTGACACGGTTGCCAAGACGAATGCGGTTGACATCGCCACGCAACACGGCACTGTACCAGATGCTGCAGCCCTCGCCCATCTCGACATTGCCAATGACGGCAGCCGTCTCGGCAATGAATGTGTTGGCTCCGATGCGTGGCTCTATTCCCTGTAATGACTTGATCATCTGTTGATAGGAGTTTTGGGATTATGGTTGTTGTTGGACAGATTTCCGATGCAGGATCAGAGTTCGTTGTATGACGGCGAGAATGTGTCACCGAGGCGGATGTTGCCAGTTGTGGCGCCAAGCTTGAGCCACTTGCTTCGCTGGGCAGACGTTCCGTGGTTGAATGACTCAGGAACGGTATATCCCTGTGCCTGACGCTGCAGGTAATCGTCGCCAATCTTGCGTGCGGCATCAAGACCCTCGTCGATATCTCCGTCTTCGAGCGAACGGAACATCTTATTGTCATAATATGCCCAGATGCCGGCATAGAAATCGGCCTGGAGCTCAAGACGCACGCTGAGCTGGTTGCTCTCGGTCTTTGACACTCGGCTCATCTGGCTATGAACCTTATTGAGATCACCGAGGAGATACTGGACATGATGACCAACCTCATGGGCAATGACATAGGCATAGGCAAAATCGCCGTCAGCTCCAATCTGTCGCTTCATATTGATGAAGAACGAAAGGTCGATATAGACTGTCTGATCGGCAGAACAATAGAAAGGACCGCTGCTCGATGTAGCACCGCCACAGCCCGACTGGACCATATCGGTGAAAAGGACAAGCCTCGGAGGTTCGTAAGTACGTCCCATCTGAGCAAAGAGCTTAGTCCAGACATCCTCGGTGCCGGCAAGAATCTGCTTCGAGAACTTGGCAAGTTCCTCTTCCTGATCACTTCCCTGATACTGTTCCTGCTGATAGCCCGATTCATCGCTCAGACCTGCCGACGGAATCAGCGAACCGCCTCCGCAATAACTGAAGGCAAGCACGCCAACCACTACAAGCAGTATGAGGCAGCCACTACCCTTTTTGCCACCGCCAGAGCCGCTTCCCTTACTGCTCATAAACAACTGGAAAAGCACAGAGAGGAGATTCAAGCCTCCGCCTGAACCTCCTGACATACCTCCAACATTGCGCTGACCGCGACGGTCATCGACATTATTACTCTCGCGTCTTCCGCTTAAATTCATTTTGTTTTGGAGTTTGAGTGTTTATCTATTTGATATCACAAATGGATGTTTGTTAATAACTTGCCGACTTACTTCGATGCCATATTACGCTTGAACACGAGCACACTGCGAGCTGGGATATAGAGCTTGAGCCAGCCCTTATCGTCGATGTCGTACATCGGGTCTCGCTGTGTATGGTATGGAGCATTGGCCTTGACATTGCCGAATCCGCCATACTTCGGATCGTCGCTGTTGAGAATGAGCGAATATTCGCCATTCTTGCAGAGGAATCCGTAGTCAGTATATGAACGTTCGCCATCGAAATTGAATACGAAGAGCAGACGGCGACGCTCAAAGGCAATGACATGGTCGCCACGGTTATCCCAGATTGGGATTATCGGAGCATCGCTGAATCGCAGCACACTCTCGATAGTGTGGACGGCATCGCGATCCCATGCGTTGAGGTACTTGAAGTTGAGGTCGTCACGATCGACGAGATCCCACTGGCGGCGGGCATACTTATGGCTCCAGCCGTTGCCCTCGCGAGGGAAGTCGATCCACTCTGGATGGCCGAACTCATTGCCCATGAAGTTGAGATAACCGCCATTGATGGTTGACATGGTGATGAGACGGATCATCTTATGGAGGGCTATGCCGCGATGAACGTTCAGGTTCTCGTCGCCAATCTTAAAGTGCCAGTACATATCCGAGTCGATGAGACGGAAGATGACGGTCTTATCGCCCACAAGTGCCTGGTCATGGCTCTCGACATAGGAAATGGTCTTCTCGTCCTTGCGACGGTTGGTAAGAGTCCAGTAAATGTCTGTGGTATTCCAATCCTCATCACGCTTTTCCTTGAGGAGCTTAATCCAATAGTCAGGAATACCCATGGCAAGACGATAGTCAAAGCCCATACCGCCGTCCTCGACAGGACAGGCAAGGCCAGGCATGCCAGACATCTCCTCGGCAATAGTGATGGCATTTGGCTTGAACTCATGGATAAGCTTGTTGGCAAGGGTGAGATAGCAGATTGCATCGCCATCCTGATTGCCATTGTAATAATCAGCATATCCTGTGAAGTCCTGACCGAGACCGTGGTTGCAGTAGAGCATCGACGTAACACCATCGAAACGGAATCCGTCGAAGTTATAGACGTCAAGCCAGTACTTGCAGTTGCTCAGCAGGAAATGGAGAACATCGTTCGACGCATAGTTGAAGCAGAGACTGTCCCATGCCGGATGCTCGCGACGGTCGCCTGCATAGAAATACTGGTCAGGCATACCGCAGAAGTTGCCAAGACCCTCCAATTCGTTCTTGACAGCATGGCTGTGAACAATGTCCATGATGACGGCAATGCCCATGCCATGAGCGTCGTCAATGAGATGCTTCAACTCGTCGGGCGTACCGAATCGGCTTGAGGCAGCAAAGAAATTAGACACATGATATCCGAACGAACCGTAATATGGATGCTCCTGAATGGCCATAATCTGAATGGCCGTATATCCTAATTTATATACGCGCGGGAGAACATTGACACGGAACTCCTCGTAAGTGCCGACTTTCTCCTCGCTCGTACCCATGCCGATGTGGCACTCATAGATCATGAGCGGATCGACCTGAGGCTTGAAAATCCTGTTACGGAAACGGTATGGATGAGCAGGATCCCAAACCTGGGCATTGAAAATCTTGGTGTTCTCATCCTGGACAACACGGTCGGCCCATGCAGGAATACGCTCACCTTCGCCGCCATCCCAATAGATCTTGAGCTTATAGAGGTCAAGGTGATGAATCTTGTCGAGCGGCAGGACAATCTCCCACACGCCGCTTTCATCCTTACGGGTCATCTCGAACTCAGGCAGTTCCTGCCAGTCGTTGAATGTACCAACGAGCACGATGCGTGTGGCATTAGGAGCCCATTCGCGGAAATACCAGAAGCCATCGGAACCGCGATGCAAGCCAAAAAAAGTATAGCCTGAGGCCATTTTGCTCAGGCTTCCCATCTGGGAGGTCAACATGTGTTCCTTCCACAGCTGGTACTTGTAGCGGCCAAGAATGGCGTCACTGTATGGTTTAAGATATTCATCATTGCGTATGATTCGCATCGAATCAGGACGCAACGAATCCATCCATTTCTGGATTGTCCCTTCATCCTTTGTGGCAAGCACTTCAGCTGCTGCCGACGGATAAGGAGCAAATGTCTTTTTCTTTATCTGTCTCATGGTATTGGGTATTTCAGATCTTTACTTTTACGATGACCTTGCGCCACTCGCCTTCTGCGATGCCTGGCTGATGTCCGTCTTCCGGCCAGAAGATGCAGAACTGACCTGGCTTCACATGAATGAAGTTCTGAGCCTGATCGAAGAAGAATGTGATATCCTTCTCTGGATTGTAGGCATCACGTGGCTGTGTGAGTTCGCAAGTTGGGGTGTAGCCCATAATCTCCTCTTTCTCAAGAGCCACCTGAATGTCGATGTAGTCATTGTGTGTCTCCATCTTGGCTGTCTCAGGAGTCTTGGTCGAACACTGTGCATAATTGACAAAAAGATCCTTGCCATTGAGCATGATCTTACCAGGTTCGAGCTTTGAGAAATCTGTTGACTTGATGAAATCGAAAGCCTGCTTGAAAGCTGGATGCAAAGACTCGTACTTTGCGCTGTTCTGAAGTGAATCGAGAACCATATTTGTAAAGATTTATTTAAAGTTAGTTTGTTATTTCACGACGTTATCTGTTTGCGCCCTGTGGACGACGCTGCTGCGGACGGTTCATCATGTTGCTCTTGAACTTACGTGCGGCGTTCTGATAGTTGAAGAGCTGCTGTGGAGTAAGGATTGTCTGGAACATCTCAAGATACTTCTTCTCGACCATTGCGTCGGCAACCTGCATCTCAGCTTCGTTCATCACAATCTTGACATACATCGAGTCAGCAACCGCCTCGTTTCGGCGCAGCTTCATCGACACCTCGCGCATTCCGCTACCATATTTACGGATCAAATCGGCCTTCTCCTTCTGGAGTTCGGTGAACAACGGTACGAACTTGGCAGAATCAGCAGCCGACAAATGCATTTCCTTGAGCATGAAACGTGTCTTCTCAGCCATAAAATCCTCAATGGAAGGACGTGATCCATGCTGCATGTCCCGACGTGGCTGGCCGTTGCCCTGAGCCATTGCCAAGCCGAATGTCAGCACCATCATACAGAATAGCAGAATTGATTTTTTCATATTTTCCAATTTTATAATTGATTATTTTTTCATCAGTTAATCAGAAACTCTCGCAATACATCTCGTAAAGGTCATATTCGCTCAGCGAACCGAGCAGCATCTGGTCGGTATCAGTGACGATTTCCTCATCGTAGGACGCGAAGTTTTCCTCAGGTGCAGCCGTTGTCTGTCCGTCATACTTATAGAGCGAAAGGCCGACGCCAATGAGCAGGGCCACACTCGCAGCTATTGCCCAACGGTGGGCATTGGACTTCTTCTGGCCGATCATAGGCTGAGAGGCCTCTTCCTGACGCTTGCCGATCTGAGGCGATTTCTGAGCCTCAAGACGGTCGATTTCGGCCTCAAGATTGAGTTGGAACTGCTCGAAGAAACCCTCAGGAACAGTCATTCCTGCCTGTGATCGCTTCTTGCCATCGAACTTAATGTCTTCTATATTCTTCATACAATATTTTTTTAATTTCAGTTGTATGACTTGACTTTGCCCAAAATGTTTAAAAAGAAAATGAATTTTTTTTACATTTTATTTCAGACGTGTCAATCATACCGTTATTTTGCCTAACCGATTCTCAGTCCTCAAACCTCTTGAAGTAGGCCGTAATCTTCTCAACTGCAAAATGGTATGAGGCTTTGAGAGCTCCTACCGAAGTGCCGAGTATTGACGAAATATCCTCATAGGGCATCTCATCATAATATCTCATATTGAACACCTGTCGCTGCTTGGCCGGGAGTGTTGCGATGGCCTGCAGCAGACGCTTCTGAGTCTCGTCGCCATCGAAATACTTATCGCCCTCAATCTGATTCTGCATATAGCCTTCTGGATCGTCGAGCGTCAGTTCGCGTTCGGCCTGCATCTTGGTCAGGAAGTTCAGAGCCTCGTTATGGGCGATGGTGTACATCCATGTGGCCAGCTTTGAGTCGCCCCTGAAGCTGTCGAGGTTCTGCCAGACCTTTAGCAGCGTGTTCTGCAGCACATCTGCCGTGTCGTCGTGGTTTATCACAAGCTTACGAATCTGCCAGTACAGCTGTTCCTGATATGCCGTCACAAGTCGCGTATATGCTGCCCGTCGGGTATCAGGGTTCTTCAGGTCGGCAATCAGTTTCTGTTCGTCTGCCTGTTTATCGTTTACTGTCACACTCATATATTTTTATTCTGTCATTTGTCTTTTTTATCACTTTCCTTATGGCACAGACTCTTGAACACACAGAACATGCAGTTGTCGTCCGTCACGGTCTGACAGATTGCTGTCTGCGGGTCAAAGAGTTCCATGACCTTCTGACGGAAAAGAGTCTCATATTCCGTCCTTAATTCATTAAAATCATGGACAGGCGTTGCCTTGCCTCCATCGTCGGTTGCCACAGATACGATTGTCTTCACATCGTCATTGTCTCGATCTTTGGCAAGGTCGCGAGTGAAGAACAGATGCGGCTCGATCATTGGATTCCGACCAGCAATATAGGCAAGTCCGGCATTCTCAAGCACAGTCTTGTCGGCATTACACAGCACCAGACAATAGAGCATCACCTGGAACGCCTCTCTCGAACCGGTCTTCCATTCTCCGTCAAACAGTCCGCTAATGGATTTGACATCCAGTTTCTTGCTCGGACTGCCTGTCTTATAGTCGATGATGCGCAACGAATCCGGCCTACCTTCGCGTTCAATTATATCCACTCGGTCGAGAATTGCCTTGAGATTGACCGTAAGCGATTCATCGACCTTGTAAGGCATTTCAATAGGTGCTTCGAGTGCAAGCATCTGGAATGGTGCGCATTTCTTATCGTGCTCGATCACGCACTTCATATATTCGCATACCATCTCACATATCAGACGTGAGTAACCGGTTAGCGGAGCCGTGCCCATATTCTTCTGATATGCCGCAGAGATTATCTGTTTGAGCTGGAAGTCCTCCACATTCTCCAGACGTTCCTTTGTAACCATCTTGCCTTTCATCGGCTGATAGAACATCTGCATCGAATCATGGAAGATCGTACCGAACTGCGAGTCTTCCATCTCGTCGTCCAGTTCGTCTGACTCATGCAGGCCGAGCACCGACGACAGATAGTATTCCATCGGACACGAAATATAAGATTTGAAGCTCGAAGCCGAGATGCGTCGCTTGCCACCGGCACGCAGTTCATTGATCTTGGCCATGACCGCCTCAGTCTTCTCAATCCTGACTGGCATGGAGTCCTCAGTCGTCACAGGCAATGATGCAGGCATCTTCTCGATTTTGACGTCCTGATTGTCGGCAAGCATCTCAAGCTGCAGCAGATAGCGGCTTGGTTCGCCTGTCGAAGTGCCGTCCGTTCGGTTGTCATAGATAAACACCACATCCTCTGCCCTACTGAGCAGTCGGTAGAAATGGTAGGCAAAGATTGAGTCGCGATGACGCTGCGTCGGCAGACCGAAAGCACTTCGCAACGAATTGGGGATGAATGATCCGTGTGTCGGTTTGGCTGGGACAACGCCTTCGTTCATCGAAAGGAATACGATGCGGCGGAAGTCGAGGGCACGCGTCTCAAGTACGCCCATAACCTGCAGACCGGACAAAGGTTCGCCCGAGAAGCTGAGACTCTGACCGACGGCAAGTTTCTGCATCAGATACATCACCGTCTGCGGACCGAGATCCTTTATGCCCGACTCATGGACTTCGGCAATAAGCGAATCGAGCAATTGCTGATAGGCGATAACCGTCTCTCGGTCGAGTCGGTGAATCTCATCGCCCTTATATCGGTCAATGAGGTATAGGAAAATGCCTGAAAGATATTTATATGTTTCTTCGACAGTGCGCACTGGCTTGAAGATCAACGACAGGAACTCTGTGACACACAACTCCGAAACCGGCACCTGATAGATTGCATTCCTTGAAATCTTCTCGCGCAGTCGGAATGACACATCCGGATCTATGCCTGTGACGAAAGGATGGCCGAGAATGGGCAGAACCGTCTTATAATAGAACGTCAATGCTCCGGTTGCGGCGGTGACCTGTGTGTTCTTCTGCAACTGGCAGATCGAATCGGCCAGCGAGTAGATGGTGGTCGATTTAAGTCCGTAGCCCATCGTCACATTGAAGTTGTCAAACTCCTCCGGCATCGAATAGAGCATCGAATTGAGCAGCTTCTCGTCGGCCAACACCACAGCCGTGTGTTTGGAGTCTTCCGTTCCCCATTGCTTCAGTATTGCCGATGCTTCGGCAGTCTGGCCGACACCCGACGGCACGGCGATGCTTCTCATACGGCGCTTTGTGTCGCTGATCACACCTGCACGCTGTTCGTCGTCTGTCAATGCGTTCGGGAAATCCTGTGTGTTTGGGATAAAGAAATATGACGCATGCTGGCGTTTATCGCGCAGACGTTCGTCGCCGTAATCCCAGCAGAACTCCACGCGACCGTTCTTCTTCAGCCATTTCAATAGGCTTCGCTCGGCTTCGTCAATGGCAGTGATGCCCACCAGCACAACTTTGCCTGGCAATCGCTTCAGTTCTTCAACACATCCACCGTTGGCAATCTCTCTGACCACCATTCGCTGACGCATACCCTCGTATGCCAGTCCGTCGGCAAGCAGCGATGCGTTGAACTCGGCATAAACATCTGCCAGGATTGCCCAGGTCTGCGCAAACGAGGTCTTGGCCGGCTGATCGGTCAGATCAGAAATATTGACATTCTTCCAGAAACGCTTAATCACATCAATGACCTCCGGCGGCAAACCTCCGAAACGCTGTTCGATTTCCTTCAGGTCACGAACATTGAAGAACACCTTCTCTGCATCTGCCAGATAGCGATCCACATCGTCAAAGTCACGCAGCAGCATCTCACCCCAGAAGATAAACGAATCGAACGGTTCCTGCTGATAGGCGGGATTGTTACGGCGATTAACTTCTGAATAGATTTTATAGAGACGGAAAAGAAGCGTGGTGCGATCGGCAACCTTCACATGAGAGAACAGCGAGAACAAATCTCCGATCGTAATCATCTGAGGCGAAAAGAGAGGCTTGCCGCCATTCAGATCGACGATATACTGGCCGAAGAAGAGCCCTGCACGACGGTTAGGGAACACAAACAGATGGTCGGCTATCTTGAGATAATCGACCGTCCCATCGCTTTTCGTTGGCAATGGGTCGAAGTAATGTTGCGCTACCGTCTTGAGGAATTCTGTCATGCTATAATCTTTATTTTCGGGTGCGAATTTACATTCTTTATTTAAATATAACAAATTTTCAGACGGATTTTTGCATTTTTCAATCGGAATATTTATATTTGCACCCGATAATTCGATATTTATGAAGATTTTTTTCCGTCCATACCCACTTAGTCTGAAGCATGTCTTCACGGTTGCTTCCTTTTCGCGTTCCACTACGCCCGACGTCCTTCTCGAACTTCATCATGACGGATTGGTCGGTTATGGCGAGGCATCGATGCCCCCATATCTTGGCGAATCGATCGAGAGCGTGACGGCATTTCTCAGCAAGGTCGATCTGTCGGGTTTTAGCGACCCGATGCAGACCGAGGAGATTCTCCGGTATGTTGACGGCATCGCACCGGGTAACTGTGCCGCAAAAGCTGCGGTAGATATTGCCCTTCATGACCTTCAGGGAAAAATCGTCGGTCAGCCACTTTATCAGACATGGGGTCTCGATCGGTCGGCAACGCCTCTCACCACCTATACCATCGGCATCGACACCGAGGATGTCGTTCGTGAGAAGGTGCGCGAGGTGGAAGGACTGTTCGGACGTCTTAAGATTAAGGTTGGAGTGCCTGGCGACCATGAGTTGGTCAAAGCCATACGCAGCGTCACCGATCTGCCACTCACGGTCGATGCCAATCAGGGTTGGACCGATCGCGAGAAGGCTCTCGACGAGATCAACTGGCTTGCCTCAGAGGGTTGTATCATGGTCGAACAGCCGTTGCCAAAGACCCAGCTTGCCGACATTGCCTGGCTCACTGCCCGATCGCCTCTCCCGATTATTGCCGACGAGTCGGTGCAACGTCTCTCCGACCTGCCTCGCCTTGCCGATTCGTTCAGCGGCATCAACATCAAGCTCATGAAGTGTACGGGTCTCTACGAAGCTCGTCAGATGGTCAACGAGGCACGTCGTCTGGGCATGAAAGTGATGCTTGGCTGCATGACCGAGACTTCGTGTGCCGTGAGTGCGGCAGCCCAGCTCTCTCCACTCGCTGATTTTGCCGATCTCGACGGCAACCTGCTCATCGCCAACGATCCGTTTGAAGGCATGAAGATTGTCGGTGGCCGTATTACGCTCAACGACCTCCCGGGCATCGGTATCCGACCCGTCGCCGACATTCAAAGATAATCGTCCCAACCTCCTCATTATCAATAATCCTTTTACATCGATAATTCTTAAAACAACATACCCTATGATCAACTCTCTCCTTTCATTTCTCGATGCTTCGCCAGTCAACTACTATGCCGTAGCCACTCTCGAAGAACGTCTTTCTGCCGCTGGATTCCGCAAGCTTGATGCTGCCGATCGCATTCCTCAGCTCAAGGCTGGCGACACTGTCTATTTCACTAAGAACGACTCTTCGCTCTATGCCTTCAGAATTGGCAGCAAGCCTATGGCTGACAATGGCGTACGAATGATTTGCGCACACTGCGACTCGCCTACGTTCCGCGTCAAGCCCAATCCTGAGATGCGTGGCGACGGAGGCATCGTTCGTCTCAACACCGAGACATACGGCGGCGCAATCCTATCTACATGGTTCGACCGTCCGCTGTCCCTTGCCGGTCGCGTACTTCTCCGCACCGACGATCCGATTCATCCGCTCACCCGCCTGCTCCGCATCGACCGTCCGATACTGACCATTCCTAATCTCGCCATCCACTTCAACCGTCAGGTCAACGATGGCGTTAAGCTCAGCAAGCAGCAGGACATGCTGCCAATCCTCGGCATCGTCAATGATCAGTTGGAGAAAGACCATACATTATTAAATATTATAGCACGCGAACTAAACGTCACCTGCGACGAGATTCTCGACTTCGACCTCTATCTCTATGACACCACTCCGGCTCAGGTCATCGGCCTGCACGGTGAGTTTGTCCAGAGCGGTCGCCTCGATGACCTCAGCATGGTGCATGCCGGTCTTGAGGCATTGCTCAATGCCAAGGATGACACTATTGGTTCGACCCAGGTGCTTGCCATCTTCGACAACGAGGAGACCGGCAGCGGCACAAAACAGGGTGCTGGCAGTCCTTTCCTCCAGAGCCTTATCGAACGTCTCGTAATGATGCAGGGCGGCACGAAGGAAGATTTCTTCCGCTGTGTGGAACGCAGTTTCATGGTCAGTGCTGACAATGCCCACGCTTGGCATCCTAACTATTCGTCGAAGTATGACCCGACAAATCATCCTGTGATGGGTGGCGGACCTGTCGTCAAGTTCAATGCCGCACAGAAATATGCCAGCGATGCCGACTCGGCTTCCGTGTTCATCGAGATCTGCCGTCTCGCAGGTGTGCCATGCCAGAAGTTTGTCAACAACAGCGATGTCGCTGGCGGCAGCACACTCGGCAATATCCTCACAGGCTCACTCCCTCTGCGTGGCGTAGATATGGGCAATCCGATCTGGGCAATGCACTCTGTCAGAGAGACAGGCAACTGCGACGACCACATCTTCTGCATCAAGGCATTCACCCAATTTTACAGGCAATAAGCGCTCAAAAATATAAAACTGTCGCGAAAATCGTGCCAAATGTGCAATAATTTCACAAAAAGTTGCACAAAGATTTGGAGATATCGAAAAAACATGCTACATTTGCAGCGAAATCGAAAACGCAAACGACATCTTATATCTGAAAAATGGGCGAAAAATCAAAAGTAACCATCTATGATCTTGCGCAAAAGCTCGGCACAACAGCATCCACTGTTTCGCGAGCCCTGCAAGACAATCCGCGCATCAGCCTGAAGACTCGCGAGGCAGTCAAGCAACTGGCCCGCGAACTCAACTATATCCCTGATCCTATTGCCCACCACCTGCGCACAGGCAAGGGCAATGTTCTTGGCATCGTGGTACCTCGTATCGACCGTAACTTCTTTGCCACCATCATCAGCGCCTTTCAGGCAGTGGCTCAGAAGTCCGGCTATCAGCTTATCATCGCTCAAAGCAATGAGAATGCCGACGAGGAGGCAGCAGCCGTTCGTGCCCTGGTCCAGAAGAAAGTCGATGGCATCGCCATCTCTCTGTCGGTCAACTCGCAGAATGTCGATTACCCGGAACTCTGTTCGGCTCACAACATCCCTATTGTATTCTTCGATCGTACGCCTTCCGATTTCCAGAATTATGACACAGTGACCAACGACAACTTCCAGATTGGATACGATGCAGTCCTTCAGTTGTATAAGCGCGGTTGTCGCAAAATCGGACATTTCTCCGGTCCTATGACCCAGCGTTCATACATCGATCGCTACCGTGGTTTCCGCAAGGCTCTCGAAGACCTTCACCTCGACTATCATCAGGAATGGATTATCCCTGGCATCACCGAGGCTACGGGTTATGACGCAGCCCTGCGCATCCTTCAGATGAACGAACGTCCTGACGGAATCTTCTCAGCCGGTGATTTCTCGGCCATCACAGCCATGGACACATTTATGAAGAAGGGTCTCAGCATTCCGCGCGACATCGCCATCATCGGCGTGGCCAACGAACCGCTCGATGCCTATCTTGCCACTCCACTGTCATCGTTCAACCTCCATCGCCATCAGATCGGCGAGATGACAGCCAGCATTCTCATCTCCCGCATCAAGGGCGATGACGACAATCAGGAACTCGAACAGCCATCTCACATCATCGTCAAGCATGAGCTTATCCTGCGCGACAGTTCCATCTAATCCTTCTTATAGCATATCTCACAACAAAACATATTCACAATGAAAACAAACTACGAACTCCGCTATGCATCTCATCCAGAAGATGCCAAGCACTATGACACCACTCGCAACCGTAAGGAATTCCTCATCGAGACAGTATTCTCGGCTGATGAGGTCAACATGGTATATTCAATGTACGACCGTATGGTTGTTGGCGGTGCAATGCCTGTCAATGAGGCTCTTCTCCTTGAGGCCATCGATCCGCTCAAGGCTCCTTACTTCCTCACACGTCGCGAGATCGGCATCTTCAATGTCGGCGAAGGTCGTGGTGTTGTCGAAATCGAAGGCGAGGGTGCCATCGAGCTCGACGTGAAGGAGGCTCTCTATATCGGCCGTGGCGATCGCAACGTCACATTCCGCAGCCTCGATCCACAGAAGCCTGCCAAGTTCTATTTCAACTCGCTCACTGCCCACACTGCCTACCCGACCAAGAAGGTTACAAAGGCCGATGCCGAGGCTGCCGGTGCGGTTTTGAAACTCGGTTCGCTCGAAGGTTCCAACGATCGCCGCATCAACCGTATGCTCGTCAATCAGGTACTCCCAACCTGTCAGCTACAGATGGGTATGACCGAGCTCGCTCCTGGTTCTGTTTGGAACACAATGCCAGCCCACACCCACTCACGCCGCATGGAGGCATACTTCTATTTCGACCTTCCTGAGGATCAGGCCGTATGCCATTTCATGGGCGAACCGACAGAGACTCGCGTCCTCTGGATGAAGAAGGATCAGGCAGTGCTCTCTCCTGAATGGTCAATCCACTCTGCTGCAGCTACCCACAACTACACTTTCATCTGGGGCATGGGCGGCGAGAACCTCGACTACTCTGATCAGGACTGGTTCAAGGAGACTGATCTGAAGTAAAGACCCTCCCCCAACCCCTCCGCAGGGAAGGAAGTATAATACTAAAGAAAACCAATTTTTTTAATCATTAACAAATTAAACTTTACAACTATGGATTTTGTTACAGCTGTTAAAACATGCGTAATGCAGAAGTATTGCTGCTTTGAAGGTCGTGCACGTCGCTCTGAGTACTGGTGGTTCGCCCTTGCTTCATTTATTTGTGGCATGATTCCACTCATCGGTTTCATTGCCAGTCTTGCTCTCCTTCTCCCAGGTCTTGGCGTTTGCGTTCGTCGTCTTCATGACACAGGTCGTAGCGGTTGGTGGCTTCTCCTCTGCCTCATCCCTATCGTTGGTGGTCTCGTTCTGATTTATTTCTATATTTGCGACAGCCAGCCAGGTAATAACAAGTGGGGTGCAAATCCTAAGGGCATGTAATTGATATTGGATAATTGAAGTTTTTCGGGACTTCAATTATCCGACTCTTATACCATAACAAAATTACAAGATTTATGACTTCTCTTAAAGATTTCTCACTCGAAGGTAAGAACGCATGGATCACAGGTGCATCTTACGGAATCGGTTTCAACATTGCAAAGGCATTCGTTGCTGCCGGTGTAAAGAACATCATCTTCAACGATATCAATGAGGCTGCTCTCCAGCGTGGTCTCGACAACTATAAGGCTGAGGGAATCACCAACGTACACGGCTATGTTTGTGACGTTACCGACGAGGCTGGCGTAAAGGCTCTCGTTGAGAAGATCCACGCTGAGGTTGGTCAGATCGACATCCTCGTGAACAACGCAGGCATCATCAAGCGCATCCCAATGCACGAGATGAAGCGCTCGGAGTTCCAGCAGGTTATCGACATCGACCTCGTTGCTCCTTTCATCGTAAGCTCGGCTGTTCTGCCAGAGATGATGGAGCGTCGCGAAGGCAAGATCATCAACATCTGCTCTATGATGTCTGAGCTTGGCCGCGAGACCGTTTCTGCCTACGCTGCTGCCAAGGGTGGCTTGAAGATGCTGACTCGCAACATCTGCTCTGAGTACGGTGAATACAACATCCAGTGCAATGGCATTGGCCCTGGCTACATCGCTACTCCACAGACAGCTCCTCTCCGCGAGAAGCAGGCCGATGGCTCACGTCACCCATTCGACTCATTCATCTGCGCAAAGACTCCTGCCGGTCGCTGGCTCGACCCAGAGGAACTCGGCGGTCCAGCAGTGTTCCTTGCTTCTCATGCATCTGATGCTGTCAACGGTCACGTTCTCTACGTCGATGGCGGTATCCTTGCTTATATCGGCAAGCAGCCTCAGTAATTGATGATTCTTAATTCAGAATCTTTAATTCAGAATTCCATCTTCATAATTCCTCATTCGAATTTATGAACAAAATCATGCTTTATACAGCAGCGGGTCTTATGCTCGCTGCTTGTTCGCCTAAGAACACTTCGATCGAAGTAGTCAACCCTCTCCCATTCGATCGCAACGCTGAGTTGGTATCTGCTCCTGTTTCAAGTGCTAATCTCGGTAAGCTTGTCGATGCCGATGGCAACGAGGTTGCCTATCAGGTCAAGGGCGATGAGATTCTTTTCCAGGCCTCGGTTCCTGCCGTTTCTACTGCAACCTACACAATGCTCGCGTCAGAGCCGGCCTCTGAGGTTGAACCATTGACCACGGCCTTCTTCCTTGGTGACCGTCGCAAGGACGATTTCTGCTGGGAGAACGACAAGGCTGCCTATCGTATGTACGGTCCTGCCCTGCTGCCCGAGAACCCTTCGAGCGGCGTGGATCTGTGGCTCAAGCACTCTTCGCAGCTCGCAGCCGATGCAATGTACCGTCAGGAGGAAGGCGGCAAGCCTTATCACGTTGACTACGGTTTGGGCATCGACTCTTACAAGGTTGGACATGCTGCCGGCTGTGGCGGTGTTGCCATCTATACTGCCGACGGACAGATCTGGCCGGGCGGTCCGTTCAAGACATGGGAGATTCTTCAGGAAGGACCTCTGCAGACCATCTTCCGTCTTACCTACGACAGCGTTCAGGTTGCCGACAAGGTTTGGAACGAGGTTATCACCATCACGGTCAATGCCGGTGCTCAGGTTAATAAGGCTGAGGTATGCTTCACAGGCGAACCTGTAGAAGGCGCAATGATTGGCGGTGCATACTTCCATCACGACGATCCAAGCGTAGATCTCTCTGAGAAGGTTAATGACTATCAGATTATCGCCTGCGCCGAACCAGCCACATCCGACAAAGGCATCTATCGTGTGCACGAGCAGATGGGCATCGACGCTACCACTCTTGACTTCGGACGCAATTATGTCGCTGTCATTGTTCCAGGAGCAGAAGCTACAGGCGTCGCTGGCGCTACTGAATATGCGGTCAAGAACTATGAGATGGGCCAGACTGTAACATATTACTTCGGCGGCGGCTGGAGCAAGCGCGACTACGCTACAGACGATGAATGGTTCAATGCCACACGTCAGACAGCAGCATCTATCGCTACCCCACTCATTGTCAAAGTGAAGTAAGACAACATTACATTCTGATTCAGATTGTTTTATCAAAGACAGAAATCTGAATACAAAAATCGAATACTAAAGCGGAACGCAGTCAACATGCGCTCCGCTTCGTTTTTGCCACACGAATAATAATCAAGCGGATCCTATCTTGTTCCCCAACCTGGGTTCTGGGTTATGTGTGGGTTCATCATTATCTCTTGCGACGGAATAGGCATAAGGAGCATGTAAGGCTGGCAACCTGTAATTTCTTCTGCCTTGCCAAGACGCTTCAATGCAGCCCAATAGCCATAGACAGAATGGAATACGTCGCAGTTTTCATTCCATAGGCCGACGAGATTCTCAGTGTATTCATTAGCCTCGCGCAGAAGCAGATCGGCCATATTAGTGGTGTATATCTCGATATTGTTCCTGTCTTCTCTCATATAGTACTGATAGCCCCAGAAGATATTCTCCTCTCCGACATAGTTCAGGTTGAGCTCGAAGATTGGCGAATAATGGCTTAGCGATTGCAGGGTCTCATTGGCCTGACTATTATTTCCAAGCAGCATCTGAGCCTCGGCAAGAAGCATTCTCACGGCATCCTTGCGGAAATGGAACAGGTCGTTGCTAAATTCCGACTCAGGCACATTGTCGGCAATATATTGCAAGTCATTGCAGACAAAGCCCAACACAGCACTTCGCTCCTGTCTTGAGATATTTGGGTCAATATGAGTGTCAACAATCAGCGGAATATCGCCCCAGAGCTGAGTCATGTTATAATAGACAAATGCTCTGATGATCATAGCTTCATACATATATTTCTTATAGTCGTAAGAAAGACCGAGGTTCGGGAGCATGGTTATTAGGGCATTGCATCTGTTGACGGTCGAATAACCCGCAATCCAAGTCTCACGGATAGCATTGCAATCTGGCGAGATTTCTTCGTATGCCATGACTTCGTCATTCAATCTGCCAGTACGCAATGCTTCAAGATAAAGCTGCGCGGTCTCAAACTTGATCAGGTTGAGATACAATCCGCTAATGTAAGCCTGGATGTTTGCTTCGTTATAATCATCCGAATAAATCTCCTCACCCACCACGTTCTCTATCGTGTCGTTCGAAAAGACGATGCTATCAATCTGTGCTATCTCAAAGATTTTGGGGTCACTATCCTTCAAATAGATTTTGATGGTCTGAGCGTTAAGTCCTGCCACCGAAAGCAATGTTACACTGAGTGCGATAATAATTCTTCTCATGTTCTTTGTTATTAATGTATGACATCTAATACGCCATGATGCATTGTGATTCTAATGTGCAAAGATAGAGGTTTTGAAACAAAATTCCAAATTTCTAAGCTGCAATTTTTAAGATTATCATGAACTATCAGCAATGACTGAACTTTCCGCACTTCAAAGTGCCATTTTTGAGCACAGGGCACACCCGGCCCTTTCCCCAGCAAACTATTATCAACGAGGATAAGAGGTTGAAAGAGTTACGGCTTTACTTCAATAAGCCTACAAGTCACACACAGCACCCGCATCCCAGAACGTACATGTGTTGGAGTTGCACC
>JAGHUA010000004.1 GCA_018065085.1 Candidatus Liminaster caballi
TGCGTGAGTGACACTCACGTCGTCGGGTAAAAAAATAAGATCGCGGACCTCTCTGGTCATGTGAAGGATGCGAGCGAAGCCTGCGATCTCTGACGCAGTACACTCTCCGCCAGTGCCGTTCACGATAGCGTAGACACGGTTGCGGCTGCAGTGCATCTCTTCAGCGATGTGCGTGATGGTCACGCCGCTCTTGTCGATGATTTCCTTCAATAGCTCTGTGTTTGTCATTTTGTCCTCCTTAGATTTCCTCAATGGTATAGCTGCAGCAGAGGCCGTCCGCCCACTCCTGCGCTTCTGTATAACTGCCGAAGGTCTGAGGCGCGAGGTCCGGATCTTCGGGCGTTACCGTGTAAAGTATTAAGCGGATCATGTTGCACCTCCTTAGTCAATGGCGCGCATGATGTCGCGGATCATAGCGGTGCCGGAGTCCATACTGACGCCGATCACCTTGCGGCCGCCGCCCTCCCACTCGACTGTGACGATCTCTTCGCCATTGTCGAGGATCTCATACCTGAGAGCCTTCAGGTCGCTCTGGTTTCTTGTTAGCTTGAGGAGCTTGGCCAGCTCCTCGCAGATGAGGTTCTTGTCTTCCATATTCTACACCCCTTTCTCGATGAACTTGGCCATCGCCTTCATGAGCTTCTTGTGATCCGCTCCTCTGTTGTGAACCATCCAGAGCATATACACCAGCGCGAAGGTGTCCTTGTCCTTCTCCATGTAGCAGAGCTCGACGATCGCTTCCTTCATCTCGTCGTCTGCCTTGTCTATTGCTTCAGGGCTTGGAAGTTTGAAGCAGTGCTCCACCGCGTACTCGGTGAGCATGCCGTCGAGTAGATCCAGAAGGTCCTGGTCTACGTTTGTGAACTCGAGCGAGTTCTTGATGATAATGCTTGAGTCGTAGATTTTCATGTGTTTGATCTCCTTGTGTGTTTGTCGGTTTCGTCCTGCGTGATTTTCAATCACATTTTGAATTTTATCAGTCATTTTGTACCTTGTCAAGCACATTTTTGTTGATTTTTATGAACATTTTGGAATATAATGAGAAAAAAAGGAGGAGATCAGCATGTTAGAGCTTTATGAGAATATCAAAAAATATAGAAAAATGAACGAGTGGACCCAGGAAGAGCTGGCCAAAAAAGTGGGCTATGGAGACCGCTCCACTATATCAAGAATAGAACGCGGAGAGATAGATCTGCCTCAGAGCATGATCATGAAGTTCGCGCAGGTTTTCGGTCTGTCTGCTGGTGAGCTGGCCGGATCTGATGGCACTGCTGCCTATATGGACCAGTTAAGTCCTGAGGAGCAGAGACTGATCGCATATTATAGAAAACTTTCCGAACTGGAGAAGGACATGGTCTGCAGATCCATGGACCTGAAGCGTGGAGAATAAAAGAAGAGGCCCAGCCGCGGGAACGACTGAGCCTGCAGAACACCGACTCGGTCGGCGATCAAACACAAGGAGATTATAGCATGAATTTTGCAATTTATTCAAGAAAATCATATTACTCAGACACGTCTGAGAGCACGAAGATGCAGGTCGACGCCTGCCGTGATTATATAGACAGATCCTTCGATGATGTGGCCACGATCACGCCATACGAGGACGACGGCTACATCCGCAGCGACATCGACCGCCCGGCCATGAACCAGCTGCGCCAGGACGTAGCTGACGGCCTGATCGACTGCGTCGTTATTTATAGGATAGACAGAGTCTGCAGCAACATGATGGACTTCTGCACCTTCTACACCTTCCTGAAGGAGCGCGAGATCAAGTTCATCACTGTGAAGGATGGCATCGACACGACCACGCCGATCGGTGAGGCCATGATGTACCTCGCCGTGATCTTCTCAGGCATTGAGATCTCGAACGACACGCTCCGCATCACTGACAATATGAACCACCTGGCAGCCGCTGGCTTCTGGTGTGGTGGACAGCCACCCCTCGGCTATAAGATCCAGGAGATCAGCACCGGCAAGAAGAGCCACAAGACTCTCGTCCCTGATCAGCCTGCTCTGGAATACAAGAACATGCTCATCGAGATCCTGCTGGAGAACCGCTTCAGCCTTCAGCAGATGGAGACCTACTGCAGACAGCAAGGGATCCGGAGCTATAACAAGGGCGGCTTCCTCTCCACCACTCAGCTGCATCAGATCCTCAGCTCTCCGATGTGTGTGGCCGATACTGTGGCCATGTACGACTACTTCGAGAGCCTGGGCTGTATGATGGACGAAGGCAGTCCACGAGAGAAGTGGGACGGCAAGAACGGCATCATCGTCTACGGCCGAACCACTGAGAAGCGAGTGAACGGGAAAAAGCGCCACGTGAAGGCGCCAGTCGATAAGTGGAGGATCTCCATCGGAGTGCATGAGCCGACCATGGAGCCGGATCTGTACTTCCAGATCATGAACCACTTCGGCCAGAAAAAATTCGACAAGAAAATGAGGCACGAGACCACTCTGCTCAAGGGTGTGCTGCGTTGCAAGTGTGGCCGCCTCATGAGTCTGGCCAGAAAACCGAAGGCAGACGGATCCGTCTCCACCTGGTACCACTGCCCACGAAGAGAGCGCGAAGGTGTGGCCAGCTGTGACTGCAGAGCGATCAAGGCAGAGCTCCTGGATGAGAAGGTGCTGGAGATCTTCAGACAGATCGAGCACGATCCGGATGTGATCCGCCAGTATATGAAGCAGGAGGAAAAGAAGCCCGCCGGATCCACCGACGCCCTCAGGAAGCAGATCCTCGAAAATGGCCAAAAAATCGACCGACTCACGGCCACACTGGCGGAAAATGGCAGCAGCTCAGCGGCGAAGTATATCATCGCCCAGATCGAGAAGCTGGACGTCGAGCAGATAGAGCTGAACCGCAAGCTCGCGGAGCAGTCGGTTGAGACGAGAAGGCAGCAGGCAAGACTCAGAGGAGCCCAGGCGAAGCGCGTGGAGATCCAGCACCTGCTGGAGAACTTTGACGAGTTCACGATGGAAGAAAAGAACGAGATCGCGCGGTCTGTGATCCAGTCGGCGATGTGGGACAACGAGGCGCTTTTTTTAACGCTTTGATTTTCGCGTTTTTGTCCTGCGTCCCTCGGGTATCAGGATAAAAACGAGAAAAGAGCCCAGGCGGTGAAGCCCGGGCTCTTTTT
>JAGHUA010000044.1 GCA_018065085.1 Candidatus Liminaster caballi
GAGATAGATTCAACTTTGGATGCCAACTCAGCTTCATCCATCTCACGAAGCCATTCGGCAATATCACCATGCCTGCCATAATCCAGCAGGTCGGCATAGATATCACTGTCGGGAGTAAGATCTAATTTGAAATATCCTTTGAGCTGCTCAACCGTTGAGCAATGCTCGTTGTTAATGTAAAGTCTCATTGTTATTATTTTGATGCTTTTACGAATTGATAGGTTTCCTGCATTTCCCGGATTCTCTCGATGGAAGTCTTTTCTCGCAGATATTCCTTCTCGTTTTTCTCTTTACTCTTCTGATTGGCCATTACAGAATCCTTTATCTGCTTGATGGCCTCCTTGAAGTCGTCCTTCTTTATTTTGATTGTCTGAGGAACAAAATCCTGGTTGTTGGCTGCACTTTTCTGTGCAAGATAATCTTGGAATCTTTTTTCCACAACCATATTGAGCACGCACTCAATCTCGGAGCCTGAGAAACCTCCATACTCACCCTTCATATCCTTAACTACATCCTTGCAGTCGCCAATCTCAGAGAAATCGAAGATGGAATCTCTCATCTCACGATATCTCTTGATTTTCACATCAAGGATTTGAGCACGCTCTACCTCGTTTGGAAAATCAACATAGTACACTTCATCAAAACGACCTTTTCGCATGAATTCAGGGCGCATGACGTCATTGGCCGTGGCAACAATATAAACAGGTGTCTTTCGCTCTTGCATCCAAGTCAGGAAATGTCCCATCATTCGCATCACCAACATGTCGTTATCGCCATTCTTGCTGTTGCCACCGGCAAAAGCCTTCTCTATCTCATCAATCCAAAGTACGCAAGGATGAGCTGCTTCAGCTGTTGCAAGCGCAAGACGAAGGTTGGCTTCGCTCTCTCCAACGTACTTTCCCATCAGTCTGCTCACATCAAGGCGGAGCAATGAAACGTTAAACATATTTGCTGTTGCCTTGGCTATCATACTCTTGCCACAACCTGGCATACCGATAATCAAGATTCCTTTCGGAATTGGAACATTATATTTCTCAGCATCACCAAGATTACTATAGATTGCACTCTTGACAGTAAGATCGTCCCGAAGTTTCTGCAAACCGCCAACCTGATCAAATCGGACATCGGTATCAATCACCTCTATAATGCCAGACTTCTTGACGATTCGCTTCTTTTCTTCCAAAGCAATCGTGATAGAACGGGGCGTGATACGACCATTCGATAGCGACAAGACCGTTTTCAACGTCTGCTTCACCTCATACATCTGCAGTCCCTGAAGTGTGCGCACCATATCATCAATGCTCTTTTTTTGACGAACATTAGAATAATCTACACCTGGCAGGCCAACAATATACTGCAATATTTCATCCGTTGTTGGAGTTTCAACTTCTATTACAGTTACAAGCTTCTCCAATTGCTGAGGCAAAGAGCTTACTGGTTCTGGAGAAACCAAGATAATAGTTGTCAATGGATCATAATCTTCACGTTCGTATTTTGAGGCAAAAGTCTGAAATGCAATTTGGGCATCAAATGTTTTTAAAACTTCTGTGCAATTTTTCAAAAGAAGGATTTGACGATTAAGAAAGTCTTTCTTATCAATAATATCTTCGAGCAGAGTAGTAAATTTCGAATATGCGGTCAGATTTTTATCAATCTGTTTTGTCTTAAAATCAACAAAACCTTTCGACAAATCATATTCACCAATAGAATCAACTGTTATTGGAAGAAACGAATGCTTGTCAGCACTGCTCATAATATGAGTAAGTGTATCATCGATAAGATTATTGTCAAAGTGAGGGATATAAATAATGGGACAACTCAATATTCCCGTAACTAACTGCGTTTGGAATTGCTTATACATACTGTAGTAATGAATTAATAAATGTGATTATGCAAAAATGCTTTTTAGTCTTTTCCACATAGACTTTACCCCCTGTGCAATCGTTGAGCATGTTTTGGATACAACTTCGTATCCTTTTTTCAAGACAGGTTCTACTTTCTTCTCATAAACATCCAGAACCTTTTGCCCGACTGTAGTATTGGCAAGTCTGGAAGCATGATAACTTACAGTATTCGCTACATACTCATAGGCTTTATTTGCCGTTTCTTTTGTCTTTTCTTTAACCTTTTGCGGGATTAAACTTGTTGCGCACATCAAGATTCTAGTAGTCCATTTTATAGTAGGTTCATTGTCTGTAACAACTTCTAGTACAGTCTTTATTCCTTCTTTCTGAACTATTCTTGTTCCTCGTTTTCGTATAGTTTTGGTTACTTTGTCGAGATAATGAGCTTTTTGAACGATAGCAATATCTTTATGTCTTGCCTCTCTTTCATGCTCCGCCTCTCTTGTTGTCGGCATGCCCAACTCCCCAGAGTGGAACAAGAAATCAACCTTTGAAGCTCTTAACGATGCTATATACTCTCTGTGCATTCTATCGCCGACCTTTTTCTTATATTTTTGAGGTATATCCGGATCATCATTACAGCAACATATAGCAGCAGCACTAAGCGCATCTTCATACACAGCTTCCTCTACTGAACCTTCTTCCGCTCTAAAATACTTTTCTACAAGAGATGAATCTATATATTCTTGATCTAAAGATATATACATAGCTTGGTTATATCGACGCAAATTTTTCAATCCGGCATCTACTGCTACGCAATCATCGAATTCGAATTCTTTTTTAACAATCATGGCTGCCTCCTTTCGCTATTTCAGTTGTTTGATCGAGCTCTTCATTTAATGCATCTGCATTTGCCTCAATATCCTCATAGAACCTATCTATCAAGAATTGTTTTACATCCTGCTTTTCATGTTCTGATATTTCAGGATATACATCATAGAGTTCTTTGTCTACCATGTTTTCCAACCATTCGCCATGTCCCAGACCAGACTTCCGGGATTCACGTAGTTCTTCAAGGCGCTGTCTTGACTTTCTGTTATCTTCACACATAGCTTCTAGCTGTTCCTTTTCATCTTGAGTTCTTGCCATAGAGACAATAATTTTCTCAGTATCGTCCAATGATGAAGGGTTAATTCTCTCCAAGAAACGGGTCATATGTATAGACAAGTTTCTTAGAAAATCATTTCTTGTATTTTTTTGCATAAATATATATTATTGGTTCTGTTTGAAAACTATAGATTCGCTAATCTTGCGACACAAAATAAATGCCGGATATCTAGTCTATTGCATTTTTGTCATATTGCTCGTTATGAATTATTGGGATTATGAAGCGACATGGTGTAACCTCAACGCTTGAATCGTGTGTGCTGGTGAGGTTTGCAACCTGGTTATGCTCTTCATACACGAAGTTATTAAAGCCATTATTATTATTATTTGATTCGCATTACTACACTTGCGCCATTACTAGTGAAAGCGATGTCAATTAATGAGATGGTTTTGAAAGCGGACTCCAACCCTTCGATATTTTCAAGGTAAACAGTAACCATATTCTCATCCCCCTTTGAATAGATATCGGAATCCATCATATTCAAAATACCAGAAACGATGGTTTCTATAGCGAAACCGTAAGAATAATAT
Source organism: Candidatus Liminaster caballi (assembly GCA_018065085.1). GTDB lineage: Bacteria > Bacteroidota > Bacteroidia > Bacteroidales > UBA3663 > Liminaster > Liminaster caballi. The sequence continues at coordinate 3,543 of JAGHUA010000044.1, forward strand.
CTCAGTTTAATACTTGCCGGACTTACCTGACGAACCTCCAAATAGACTTCAACGGTCTTAGTGGTAAAGAACATGTCTATGTCGTAAGACACCTTTATGGTCTTACTGTTCTCATAGGACACTCTGACATTCTTTTCTGCTTTGTCCCGGATCAGTTTCTCGATTTCCCGATATGATAATTCTGCTTTCATAAGGTCAAAAGTTAATGGATTCTAATAGCATAGAAATAAGAAACAACGAACTTATATCAAAGGAATACTGACAATTCGTATTATCTTGAACTACCGCATGAATTTACACAAGAGCATCTGCCGCTTTTTTGATAATTAGATCCACAAATTCCTCTACAAGTACAATAGTCACCACTATTAAAGTTTCCTCCGCATGTTGTCTTGCATGCGCATGACTTATAATACGACACAGCATCGTCTTTTGTTGTGCCATCCAGCGTCATTACTAATGGAGAAACCTGTAATGGGGTTCCCAAAATATGTTCTATGATATTATCTAATATGTTCATAATGTGATACTATTTATAACATTATTTAAATTTGTATACAATTTTTCATCGCCACACTTTAATGCTCTACCTAATTGGCATTTACAAGCATACGCGAATTGAATCTTAGCACTCTTACAAGTAAATGCAGATTGTTTCTTTATGTCACCAGTGCATAGAAAGTTCATTCCATAGCAATGTGGACAGAAATTCCTGATTGCACAGTCTTTGCACTCTTCTATTGCAAAACACGCATAATCAGAGAAATCGTATTCATTTGATACAACGACTTTACTCTTTGGCAATGCAATCGGAGAGAACAAGTGACATGCGTAATGTTTTCCATCAGTATCAATGCAGACCAAATCTTCTCCGCAACCACAATGCTTTTGTATGTCTAATTCAGTTGAAACGACAGATAATATATCTACATTAAACATTGAAAAGAGAGGGGTATCAGGATTTGCAATGTAAAAGGCTGACAGTTTCTCTAATTGCTCTGCAAACACTTTTAGATGGCAATCTTCCCAGAAGATACGATCCCCCATTGCTAAGTCTGTTGTTATGTATGTGAATCCTTGTTCAATAAGATAAATTACGCCATCGTATAGATTACTTATAGTATCAGGTGATACCGTCATCTTTACATGTTGAATGGGCCAGTTATCGACAAAATACGATAGATCTACCAATGGAGCAGATTCTGAGCGATTCATATTCTGCATTAAGCGATTCCCATCAAAGCTAAGACCAAGGCAAATACTCTCCTTATGTGCAGAGAACCAAGCCTTCATTTCATCATTTAATAAAGTACCATTGGTAACAATAAAAACTTGGGATAGCTTCACCTTAAAGGTTTGTTCCCACAACCAGGTTGATACTGATTTTATTAAATTGTATTGGAGCAAAGGTTCTCCTCCCATAAACTGGACTTCGAATTCAGAATATGTCTCATCCAGATTGTCAACAACCTCCCTTATGTATGAGATTGCCTGATCAGACGTCATCTTATAATGCTCAGTCTTGGGTTCATAACAATATACGCAATTTAGATTGCAACTATATGTTATGAGGAGCATTATTTCCTTTTTTTTCCCCATACGTTATTTGAAGTTATGTCCACAGAATGGACATTGTTTTGTTCCTTCTTCAACAGAATTATTACATGATGGACAAACTTTGCCTGCAGTTTTGGTCAATATGCGTTCGTATTCGCCACTGTCAACCCATCTTATTAACTCGGCGGCTCTAACAACAGTCCAAGGATGATCTTCATCGAAAACTTCAAGCAACTTTATTAGTTTGTCCGTAGATCCTCCATACTTCTCCTCAAACTCACGAGCCTGCAGCATGAATCCATCAACAGAAGCGGAATTATAGAAACGCTGAGGAACTCCAGACATCTTCATTATTGCCGATAGTGCAGCTTTTAGGTCCTGGCAAGCCAACAAACCGGCACGATCTGCTGTGAATTCTGACATTCGATTCCAATACCAAAGCGCAGGCTGAAGAAGTGCACTTGATCCTGGAATATTTGCCAGAACCTGTGACAGATACGCACATAGTACATGGTACAGGACGTGGCCTGATTTTATGTGGCCTGCCTCGTGGCCTATAACAAACTGAAGTTCAGTATCATTTAATCGGTCAACTGCACCCGAAGATAGTACCATGTAGGCATCCTTCTGATGTCCTGTGGTATAAGCATTTATATAATAGTCTTGTTGACTGTATATGTCTGGAAATGTATCAAGATCTAGATTAGTGAAGACCTCACGAGCAACTTTGTAAAGTTCAGGACAGGCATTGTCTGTGATGTGATAGCTGTTTCCGCACAAGCTTACGATATTCCACTTAATCGTTGCCCAATTCATTAAGAAATTGATAGCCTGTGGCAACAAGGGAATAGCTTTTACTTTTGAAAGAGCTTCACGATCAAACGGATGCTCATAATCTCTTGTCTGTAGATTTATTAATCTTTGTGCCATATTTTTGTATAGATTTTATCGTTAGTATTACTGCTTCTTTCCAAAACACGTATCCTGGCTTCAAGTTTTTGGATCATCTCTTCCAGTGAACGTGCGTAAGCCCAAATATCTTTTTCGTTTTTGCAGCTTTCTTTATTAGTGGTGTTTGAATATGCCACATGATGCCTTGTAGGATTATCGTCGTGTGTAGGATATTTCTTCCCTGACGTGTCATATAGCAACTCAATATCATATGGTGTCAACCCCTGCTCTCTAATTGCATCGATCGCTTTTAGTGTTTCTGGAACAACAATAAGCTTGACCTTTCGATCACTGATAAACTTTTCTTCTTTTATCTTGTGTTTTGAGATAATATCCTTTACTTCTGACACAAATTTCCTGAAATGGAATTGAAGGGCATTCACCTTAATGTCATGTTCAAATACTCCAGAACAAAACGTTTCAAACAATGACAAGTTCTCTTTATTCTTAAGATAATCTGCTAATATACATAACTGCGTATAATCTTGTTTGCTGTCCCCAATTAGCATGACAGTAAAAGGAGAGGGTCTGTTAAACTCATCTGCATGTCCTGGGATGTCACGAACAGCTAACAAAGTGGTTCCATTTTGCAGTTGTTTGAGTATTATCTTATAGCCGGAATGAGAAATGACTATTGACGCATCCTGAGGATATGCTTCCGGGGAATTCTCATTAAGTTCTTTTATCTGCACAAGAGATGACCACAAAGCAATTTTATCCGCAGACTTCTTATCGTTCGGATTTTCAGTCAACCTTTTTTCATATACTTTATATAAGGGTATAAAGTAATTCGTTTCTATATCGTCTTCGAGTGTACCTAAGTACAAATCCTTGAAGCCGCCATGGTTGTAATATGAATAGATGTGTATCATTTGAACCTCCTTATATTCCTAGTTTGGATTTTTTTACGTTGCAAATACCTTCGGTATTGTGTTTGATGAGACCTCTGCTTTCAATAGAGTTTACAAGTGCGTTCAATTCTTCGTATGAGATGCTTCCCATTTTCTCAATCAGTTTTCCAGCAGCCCAATATATTATGGCAAAAGGAATACTAAACCATGCAATCAGTACAATTTTTGCGTACTTCCACCACTTTTTCTTTTTACGTTCTTGTTCTTTTTTCTCTGCTTCAAGATTCTTAAGGAAAAGGTACTTTGCCAGGACAAACTGGAGAATGGAGTATGCAAGCTGCTCACAATTATGTGGTGCATATTCATTTCCTGTTACATGGTACCACGAATATGGACGTATTATGGAGTGAAACTCAGATATTCTGGATTCTGGATCATCGGCTATTATATCACCATCCATGATTCTTCGACTGGTTCCATCGCCAAAACGCACCTCCGTTTCGTCATTCAGCACACAGCACTTTCGAGCGACAAAGTCATTATTTGAACATATCATTGCCGTCTGATGTTCCTTGAACTCTATTGCACCAACAGTTTCTACAGGAATAATATCGACTTGCAGATTCTTATAGTCGTCAAGAGCTTTAAACACTGTCTTATATACATCCTTTATGCGTTGAGTCACTTTATCTGCCTCGCCTCTGTGTACCCATTTCTCGCATTTTATTGGTACAAATAGAACTAGCTTAGCATCGGCTCCATCCTTGTCATCAATATATGTTAGATAACTGTGTATGTCATCTACATGATTGTATGCCATATTAATGGATTCGTCGCATAGTTCATTTTCCGGATTAACGGCTTCCATCAAGTATGGTGTGTCAATAGCTATGACGTAAACATCTGCTTCTTTGACGGCATTGATGATTTGCTCTTTGCTGATAGGGGCTCCGCCATAGGTATCATAACTTGCTCTCGATTCATAGAACTCTCCGTTTGCGTCCTTGAATTCTATGGTCATGTTGTTACAGGTTCCAGGAATCTCAAATTGAAGTCTATGCGTGGTAAAGGAGTTCGTTTTCGAATCGTCTACGAGAAAGGTCTTTCCAGAGAGGCTCTTAACAGATTCCTTTAGATGCTCAATCTTATCAGTAAGAGATTCCTGACCAGGCATAAGAACAGTCACGTCATTTATGGTTAATAGGTTCTTTATGCCGCCATTAACCATAGTATTGACAAGACCTGCAAGAACAGAAGTTTTTCCTGCTCTTCGACCACCCATCATCAGAACTTTTAATGTTTCAGCCACGTTTTTATATCAATTAAACATTTTTGCAATAAACAATCCAAATATTGCACCACCGCCAGCAGCAATTGCAAGTTCCTTAATACGCTTATCGGACATAGCCTTTTCTCTATCATGAAGTTGCTTTGCATAGTGTTTTCTTAATAGAGAAATAAGCTTTTGAGGATTATCCAAAGGGAGAATGTCGGAGGTGTGGGCTGTAACAACACTTCTACCGACAAAACCTTGTTCGTTAATGGCTGTTTGAGATGGAACTCCGTCAGGAATGAGAAGCAAAGAAACAGCACCCTTTCGCGCAGAGATATTCAAGTCCTTCTCAATAGTGTAAACCTCGGTGGACTTTTGGGTTTTGATAATTTTGTCAACCCATATGTTCAAAGCCGCCACATCAAAGCGAAGACCATTTTTCTGTACGTCATATCCAAGAGTTGACGAAATCATATTACTGAATGTTGCCATATTAGTTGCTGTATAAGCTGCTAAAACATTCAGTTTCTTTGTGTCTTCTTGATTGTCGGATGTTATTATAAATAAGAATGGGGTTTCACGCCCTGACTCATCCTTGCTTGAACTTGGAATATCTCTAACAGCCAGAGCATAATTGTCACCTTCCAGATGTTCATAAATTAGTTTATAGCCTCCATGTGAAAACAAAGAATTTCCTGCCTTGGGCATTCCATAACTCTGTTTTTCATCCATTACTTTGATTGATGGTAACGTCTTTAACTCATCTACTTTCTTCTGGAGCTCAGTATCATCTTTTTCCTTTGCTCTTTTTTCCCATACAGGAAGTAGAGATAAATAATATGAAGCTTCAAACTGGTCAGCATTAGAACCCAGGTAAAAGTCTTTATAGCCTCCAACGGAATAATATGAATAATATCTCAACATAGTCTAAGCATTTTATATGTGGTACGATTAATAGCACTTCTGGATGTATTCAATACCATCGCCGGAGTTCTTTATGACTCCATCCGTACGCATCTTAGTGAGAATCTTATCCAACTCGTCAATCTTTATTTTGCCGAAGACTGCACAGATGCGATCCCATAAGCCTTTCAAGAAAGAAAAGAAACCTCCCTTTTCTTTTCTATTCTCTATCTCCTTGTATTTGCCAAACATGAAGTGAAGAATGTGCAAAGGCAACTGCTCACAATTCTTGGGTGAGTATGATGGATCGTTTGGATTGATATTATACCAAGCGTAAGGACGCATCAAGCTTGTTCCGGAAATAACGGCCTTATCGTCTTCGTTGATGATGTCCGTGTCTTTGATTTTTTTAGGAGTGCCGTCTTCTAACCTGACTATTGTTTCGCTGATCTTGCAGCAACGTTTTGTACCACCTATTTTGCCAGTAATAGTATAAGCATCCTTAAATTCAGCGAATAGAATATTGCCCGCAGTTTCAATAGGAATAATCCCAATTGTCATTTTTTTGTATGCTGAGAGAGCTTTTATTGTCTTCTCATAAACCGTTTTGACGCGAGCCGTTACTTCATCAATACGACCTTCTTTTGCCCACTTTTCACATTTTAACGGTACGAATACAACCATCTTTGCATCTTGACCATCATTATCGTTAATGTTGGTCAGGAATCCATGTATGTCATTGATTCTGTTTGTACCAAGATTGATAGCTTCGGTACATAGTTCTTTGCTCTCTTCTTCGTTACATCCCATAAGGTATGGAGTATCCACAATAATGACGAAAACATCACATTCGGAAACATAATCGTTTGTTTCCCTTGAATGTGCGCCACCAGCTTCGAAGAACTCACCTGCAGAATCACGGAATTCCAAGAACATAGACTTATCTGTTCCTGGAATCTGCAGTTTTAGGCTATAATTCCAAAAATTGTTGGTAGGTCCCTTATCTACGAGGAAAGTCTTTGTGTGTGGTTTGCCAAGCATTTGCTTTAGTTCCAAAAACTTTCCATTGAGCGAATCCTGCGTTTCGCCATCTTTGGTCTCCAAAACGGTTTGATCAGACACAGTGAAATAGTTCTTCACAGGTCCATTAACCATCTGTTCAAACAAACTGGCAAGTGCCGAAGTTTTACCACAACGACGACCTCCCATCATCAATATCTTCAAAGGTTTCTGTTCTGCCATGACTTTATACTTTTATTAGTTTAAACGTAATATGGAATTTCCTGTTACAGCAGAAAAACCATTCTTATTATATATAATGTATTTACATATTTTCTGCACCTCCTCAAAAAATACTTCATCATGCATGAAAAATGAATAGATTGAGTCCATGATGCCTGACAGGAATCCGTCTTTCTTTTGGGTCTTCTGCCACTGATAGTAGTTGGTGACATAGGTCAAAAGATAATACAAGGGCTGAGGACAGAATAATGGGGCATACTTGGGTTTTGCTATGTAGGGTCGATAGGTTGCAATCTTCTCCACATCGCCGATTCCTGAGGTATTGTCCACCATCTTATCAAACTCCATACCGCCAAGGGTATGTATTGGAGTAACAAAACTGGCGATATTGTTCTGCTTGAAATATTCAATTAAATCCGAATAAGTTTCCTTGACCTTCTCTGTTACAGATTCTATTCTCCCTTCATGAGCATACAATTCACACTTTAGAGGCACGAACAATACAAGTTTATCCTTGATGCTTGACGGATTGTCTTTTAGATACTTGGTCACAATGTCCACCTTGTTCTTCTGTACATTGTAATATCCATTCTCCTCCATCATATATGGGGTGTCAATGGCAATCAACACTACGGTTGCCTTTGCCATATAGTCATTCACCTCTGATCTCTTTGAGATTAAATACTCTCCAGGGAAGTCCTGAACGTTAAGATGGAGTGTAGGTTGCTGTCCTTTCAACCCCAATCCGAACTTAAAGTTAGATTCGGTATTGGACGCTGGAAGATTTGCCGCATTCCCTTTTTCCACGGCATCGACAAGCATGGTATGGTAATTTATCAACTTCTCCGTATTAGTGTCCAATGCTTTCATGTAAAGCTTTGAACCACAAACGCTGTCCTGGGTTTCAAAGAAGATAGATGTCAATACGGTAGTTTTACCAACAGATCGAGGTCCCATCATGCAGACGTTGAGGACAGGAGTTTCCGAAGGTTTCGGCTTCAGAAAATCTGGTATTGGGATATTGAATAATGGCATACTTGTTATATTTAGTTGTTCAGATTGATGTAGAACTTATTCTTTACACACATATCTGTGATTGCCTTGCTCTCTTTATTCCACGCTCCGAATGCTTGATCCTGCACAGCCATGTCGGCAAAATCGTCACGCCAAATAGACAGACGGTTGTCGCGATAGAAATCACGGATATTATCCTTGGTTTCTTCGTCACCGAAAACCATCTTGTCGCGGAACTTGTGTACACGTGCATAGAACGAGTGACTCGGAATCAAAGCAAAATCGTTTCGCCATAAACGAAGCTTGTTCTGTATAGGGGTAATGCGATTGACGATTTCTGCCCAGATTTCTTCTGCCTGCTCCTCCAATGAAGAAGTAAGAGGATGCATAGGAGGACATTCCTCACTCAGTGGGTCAATGGTGTTCAGGCATTTTGCAACATTATACTCAATCAAACCTTCGATATTGAGATTGTAGTTTAGAATGAACATCAGCATATCATGGAACCTTGGATATACACTCTTGTCCACCTTTTCTTCAACCAGTGCCTTCAGCCAAGCCTGTGATGCTCCATCTTCAATTGAATAATTCTGAAGTGGGATGTTGCCCATCTTGGCCTCGTTAAACAAGATTTTAATCAAGTCGTCCTTGACCTTTTCCTGCAATGGAATAAGAACTTCTGTATTAACTTCTTCAAATGCTTCGAAAATAGTATTGCGGAAAGCGTTGAGGTGTTTTACGAAAATACCGTTTGTATCCTTGTCGCCACTTTCAACATCTGGATAGATACAGTCTTCTGCATCTGGCACTAGTTCCACGAGATCATTTATCACCATGTCGATACGTTCACGTACCTGGACACATGGCTCGTCCTTGGTTTTGGCATAGCCGTAATCATCGAGGTCACGCAAATTCTTCGAATATGAGAGACCCTTGAAGAGTTTATCGAATAGTTTGCCTTCGTTAGTGTTTTGTATCATACTGCCAGAAACGACAGCAGCAACAGCATCCGCCAACATCTTGTATTCTTGGTAGAGTGTGTCATTTGACTTGTTCGTCTCTACAATCAACTTGGCATCAATGTCATCGAGGTTCTCTGTAATCAAATCAAGAAGTGGACTAACCAGTCGCTGATTGACTTCTTCTGTGTTGATTGCGTTGATTTCAAGAACATCGGCAACAGGTTTTGTCTTCATGCTTGCAAAACTTGTCTTAATCTGCTCCATGATAGGAGGCACAACTTCCACATTGTAGCCCTTTCCTCCTTCTACACGATTAAGAACGTAGAAGATCCAGCGGTATGGTTCTCTATCTGCAAGACGCCTTCCAATCTTCTTCAGAACCTCATTTTGTTGTTTATTGAAAGAGTCACCATTAGCCTGTGGTTTGAACACGTCAACGGCAGCATCACAATCTTCACTGAGAACACGGAACATCTCATCTTCGATTCGTTCTGCATTTGACGCATCTCCCATACCAATGGTATCAACCAAAACTATCTTAGAGTCTCCAATGCGAGGATCTACGAACTGGGTGTAGATGTTGACTGACTTTACAGCGATATACTTATAGTAATTCTTTTGCCAAACCTCTACTTCGTTGCCATTGGCATCCTGCTTTTTCTTCTTTGTGTAAAGGCTTGCATCATCACCTTCGGGTATTGTATCGAACTCTTCATACTGAGATACATGCTGGATAATCTGATTCTCATCAGATGTTACAATCTTTGCATGTCCAATCAACGATTCATAAACGTTCAAATGGCCAAAGAATGCATCCTTGAACTTGTTGAACTCCAAGGAAACCTCAGTATCATCTGTGGTGAATTCACTAAGGTCTATCGTTGAGAGGTCATCGAGACTGTTCAATGTGAAATGATTGGTTGGGAAGAAATTGTGGAGTTTCTCCTTCACGATATTCAGGAATGACTTCAAGTCATAGAACTCAATATGGACTTCGAGATCTTTTGGGACATTGTGAATGACAGAAACTGCTCCGGTACAACTTGTACCGCTATATGCCGGTATCACTTTGTTGCTCAGACCTGAAATCGACTGCAAGAAGCAACTTTTTCCCTGACGCTCATAACCGATAAATGCAATCTGCACAGCATCACGTGAGAATCTCTTGCGAAGAATCTCCAGACGTTCCAGTTGCTCGTCAATCAACTTCTTGACTTGTCCTGTAGAAACAGCCATAAAGCGTGTTTCCATACTTGGGTCAGATTGCAGCATTGCATAGTATGGACCATGCTTCTCAGCAATCTGATGATTGACGGTATTTATTACTGAGTCAAGATTTGCAACCTTGATCTTTACCTCCTGAAGGAATGTTATTTCCTTCTCTATCTGTGGCAGACGTGTCTCTTTACGAGTTGTGATTATCTGCTGTATTTGGTCGTTAATATTTGGCATGATCTTGTTATTTTATGATTACATGATTAATCCACTTCGTTCCAATAAGTTGATGGTATATTTTTTCTACATCTGCCAATTCGAGTTTATCACGTAGTAGTATTCCGCGGTTGCAACTTAATTCCCACTCTATCTTTTCTCGTTTATCTATACCTATAGAAACAAGAAATTTACAGAAATCTCTCAATTCACCTGATGGCACACTTTCAGAATGAAATTCTATAGAATAAAGATCTAATGCGGAACCAATATAACCATCATGCTTATGAAGCCATGGATATTGCAATGGTTGTTGGTGTCCATAATTGTTGTGAATCGTTATTGTGTTGTGATTGATCGTGATGCTATTATCGATCACATTTAGAACAGTTTGAGGTATAAATACCTTTTCAACGGTTTGCGGCACTTGGCTATAGTTAGGAGTCCCTTGTTTAAGAACCTCTTGAATATCTCCTGCTGTGTTTCGCAGGTAAATACTAGTACATTCCGCACACTTCCAGCATCTATGGCCTGTTGCAAATTGCATTAATTTATTCGCGCCAGTAAGATCATTAATTGCGTTTACCACTCTAAAAAATCTACCTGCGCCAGAAGCTGCACCTGCTTCAGCTAAACCTATTTCGAAATGACGTGTGTTCTTATTACAAATCGGACAGAAAAAAGAATTTGTTGCCATAAACTTTTTAAGAAATTAAACAATTAACACTTCCCATAATCATACCAAGCAAAGCACCTAGCCAAACTATCGCTTTCAGTTCTTTATCCATTACCATGAATATGAGTTTCTCAGTTTCATTCACGTCCATTTCGTTGATACGTTCACGAACAATCTTAGAAATGTCTATGGACTGAAGAATCTTTGGTAAATGGTCATTGATAGTAGTCTTGTAGATAGACTCTATTGTAGAAACAACCTGAGCAATTTGATCATCCTTCTCCTTTAACAGCGTTGACACAGGAGTGTCGAACAACTTGTTTGTTTCATCTGAAATCATATTGGAAACTATTGTTGCCCCGTTGTTTCGCATCATTGAATTGATGTTGCTTGCCAAAAACTTTTCTGTTGGTTCCCTGAACATACCGAGGAATCGTCCGACAATATTGCCACCAAACAATGCCGCAGCAGCTCCACCTAACCCTCCGAATGCTCCACCAATACCTGCAAGAAGTTCCTGCGCTCCGTTGCTACCGAGTTTGTCTGCAACATGATCCATAGCCAAATGTGCAATTTGGTCACCAATTGCGGGATCCTGCAACTTCTCACGAACTTGGCCTGTGATATTAGAGTTTGCATTTGTAACTATATTGTTGATTTCGTCCTGCGAAAGGTAGTGACGCAGAAACTTTTCCACAGTTTCATCATTGCTTTTCTGTTTCTCAAAGAATTCCTCAACAGCAGACCGAATCTTCAAAAGCATTTCGTCTGACATAAGATAGCGTTGCAGTACTTCCTGATTCATCAGATTCTCACTAATTACCCCACCAATAGCTTCTGCAATTCGACCCTTCTCTTTAGGTATAATACCTGGTGTGAAAGGAATATGGAAGCCACATATATACTTGGCTGTATGTGGTCGGAATAGCATAAGAATGGCAATATCATTAGTGATATAACCTATAACACCGCCCAAAAGTGGGGCAACGATGTATTGTAACTCAATCATAACTGTTTTCTTTTATAGAATCGAGAAATCTATATTTTCTATCAGATCTATGATAAGAGGGATTTGCTTTCAATGTTTCTCATCTTGAAGAAACATCATAAGCAATGCCTTCAATAATCAAATTTGAAAACAAAATAATCAGTATTCTGCATTATCTGGTTTCTCATTAACAAGCTCAAGCTTGTCTTTTGCAACATAGGCAGTTGTGATGGTGAATAATCCTTCCACAACTATGCCGATGCGCTGCTGACCTTTATATCGCTTTACGATGCCTTCCACGCCGGCAAAAGGTCCGTCTTTGACTCTGACCAGCTGACCCTCTTTGAATTTCTCGACCACGAATGGCTCGAGCTGCTTATCTTCTGCTTCTGCATCGCAAATCTTCATGAGAGTATTCATTTGCCACTGCGGAATGACAAGAGGCTCTTTTGTCTTGTTATGGTGGATATTGTAGTAGAAACGAAGATATTTCGTATCTGCACCGTTTTGATAGACGAATTCCTTCAGCTGATTGAAACTGCCGTATGCAAAAAGGATGTTTGGAAGACGGCTTTCCACGACTGTTTCTATTTTGCCGTCGATGGTCTTAGTTCGGGTAATAGTAGGATAAAAGGCTTCAATTCCATTCTTTAAGAACAGTTCGTATGCTTTTTGCTCTCTTCCGCAAGTGCATCTGATGACATACCAATGAGGAATGGTCTCTGGCTTAGGTTCGCGCTTTATGGTTTTAAGAGGCACATTTCCGGTGGACACCCCTGTTTGTGAGTTCTCTTCCTCTGTGAGAGTTTGAACTTCGGGGAGGACGTTGGGAGTAACCCCAGCGCAGGGAGGAACTATGCCGCTACCTCTTAGCTTCTGAACATCATCGTTTTCTCGCTGCATGTTCATAATATACCACAAACAAATTCTAAGCAGAACTTTGCGTAAGTACATTCAATATGAATGGACTTTTGCCTATTCACATTATTTAATAAACGGGCACAAAGATATAACATTTTTTCTAAAAAACGAACGAATAATTTAAAAAAATTAAATAAAGAAAGAAAATAAGTTAAAATATTAGTCATTTGGCACAAATCAGCATTGTTTTTAATCCTCTGAAACATTTTTCGCTCGAATTATTTGCTCAATCGGTACGAAATACGTACATTTGCGCATCAAATTGAAAACGAATTATGGCAAAACAGAAATCTATCGGCCCATGGCGACAGCAAAATGCCGAGTTCATGAATAAGATCAGCCAAGACCCTGAGGCAAGAAATCTGGGCGCAGGCGTTTACTATAAGGTGCTGGCTACGGGCAACGGCGACCATTCTCCCCAGCAGTTCTCGGTGGTGACGTGCCACTACAAGGGAAGCCTGGTGACGGGCAAGGTGTTCGATAATTCGTACGAGCGCGGTTGTCCCGAGGCATTCCGCTGCCGTGACCTAATCGCGGGCTTTACTCTGGCATTGCTCCACATGAAGGTGGGCGATCGCTGGGAGGTGTATATTCCTTACGATCAGGGATATGGCACTCGCAACAACGGTCCTATTCCTGCCTACTCTACCCTGATTTTCGAAATAGAACTGATATCAATCGCCTGATTATAAAATGGGAATTTTAGACAAGATAATGAGCTGGTTTGTCACTGACGACGACATTCTGAGGGCTAACGGGAACACGCTGTCTGCAAAGGCCGATGTTAAGTTCGTGGCGCCTTCGGAGCTGACGAGCGAGAATGTGCTCATCGCCTTGCAGCAATATGGACGAGCTGCAGGTTTCGACCTTAATGCCGATGTGGAAAGACATAAGGGCAACGCTTTGATGTCGTCGATTCGCAACCAGGTCATCAAACTCCATGAGGAGATTCTGAAATACTATGGCAAGCAGAACCAGATGCCCGACGAGAAGCTGCTGAACATGCTCACGGTTGTCAATACTTTCTATATATCAATGGGTTCTGCCATTCTAGCCAAGGTGAAGTATTCGCACCTCATAACGCAAGGTGTGTTCCAAAAGCTGCTTAAGAAATCAGGGCCGGACCTGTTCTACCGTGAGGTGGCAGCTATGGCTGGCAATAAATATGGCAGTGAGGATGTGGAGGTTCTTCATCAGCACGTTCAGCGTGCCGCCTACCTCCTTCTTCTGGAATGCGACAAGCATGCCGACAGTCATAACAAGGTGATGGAATGCGCCAAGGCAATGTACATGTATGGCCTTTGCATCACTCTTAAAGAGAAAGCAACGGAAGCCCTTTAATCAATAAGTCTTAAATCTAACCGCCAAACATTCCATGATTACTGACGCTCAAGGTTGAGCGAAAGGGAAACGGAATAGGTTCGGCCTGTGGTCAGAGGAGCATTGTAAAAATAGTTTTCAGGCTTATAGTTCAGGAGGTTATCGACGGAAAGCGATAGCGTGGCAATGTCACGCCAGCGCTGGATGAGCTGAACCTTGTGAAGATGATACTGTGGATAGCGGACGCAAAGAATGCCCTCTGACGGTTGCTGCGGCGAACGGTATTCACGATTGTTGACCTGAGAAAGCCATCGGCCATTGAGAGCCACCGTCAGACCATAGTTTCGCGTGAACTGACGGTCATAGTCTATGCGATAGGTGAACGAGTGCGGACGGGCAGGCATAAACTGGTTTGGTGCCTGATCTGGCTTATGCTCGTAAGTATAGCCATAAGATAACTTTGCACCAAGGCCATTGTGCCAGCGGGCCTGTGCAGTGGCTTCGAAACCCATTACTTCGGCCTCAGGCAGATTGATGTAAGGCAAGTAGGCGGTGGCATCGACGCTCTGCGGCACACCAGTTGTGATACGGTTGCGAATGTGGTTGAAATAGCCTATGACGGTGTAGTTATAGCAGCTGTGCGTATAATCGGCCGACAGATTGAAATTATGGCTCTGCTCCGGTTTGAGATCGCTGTTGCCTGTAATAATCCAACCGGACATGGCCTCAAAGTCATAATAAAGTTCCTTGAGCGTCGGGGCACGGAATCCCATGCCATAGCCGCCTCGCAGATTGAAACGGCCCTTGTGCCACGCTGCAGAGATCTTCGGGGTGACCTGACTGTTATGCCCTATCTGAAAATAATCATATCTCAAGGCACCGACAAGCTCGAAATGCGATGTCAGATTCCAGTCGAACTGGGCAAAAGCATCGGCCGATGACTGGATGTAATCGGCATCGGCAAGCTTGGTGTTGGCAAGGTAATCGTGCATGTAATCTGCGCCGAAGGTAAGGATACCGCAAGGCAGAGTATGGTTCCACAATGCCCTCAGGCTATTCTGCACGTTGCTGTATTCGCGCACATTAAGTCCGGAAAGGAGCATTGACGACTGGGCATAATAGCGCGTCTTGTCATACTGATCGAAGCTGTAGCTCAGTTCAAGATGATCAGTGACCGAAGCCTCATAGTCGGCCTTGACACCTGCGCTGTAGTCATAATAGCGCGAATGCTCGGCTTCGTGAGCGAAACGCACCATTTCACGCGAATAATAGCCCAAACGACCTGTGAGGCGAAGTCGGTCAGAGGCATGAAGGATGGCTTTGTCCTTGACATTCAGTGAGCTCTGACCCGGCACGAAGTCGATGAGCAAAGGCACGGGAGAATTGTCTTTGTTATAGACTCGGAAACAGTCTGTAGAGTTATGAACGAGGCTGAGCGTATTGGCAAACCGTCGCTTTCGCACACCCAGATCGAGGCCATAACGCTGCTCGCCATGACTGCCAACACGACCATAAGCATTGAGGCGCCAAGACGGCAGACGCGACACATCCTTGGTGATGATGTTGATGACTCCGCCATTGGCACTACTGCCATAAAGGACAGAGACTGCGCCTTTAACGATCTCAATATGATCGATGTCGGAAGTAACGAGACGCTCAAAATCGACATTATCGTTGGTCTCGCCTGCCAGACGTTCGCCATCGACAAGAAACAGAACCGACTGACCCGCAAAGCCAGCCATGTTCATGTTGACCTGCATGTTCATGGAATAGGAGAATTCCACTCCTGGCAGTTCCTGCTTCAAGACATCCTCGACATTGGCCACATCGAGGCGCTGGATGTCTTTGCCCGTTATGAGCATGGTCTGGATTGGCGCTTCGCTAAGGAGCTTTGGCGTACGGGTGGCTGTAACCACCACCTGATCAAGGTCAATGCCCGTGTTCTCCCAATCGCTATAGAGCGTATCGGAAGGACTTGCGAAAGATGCTTCTGTGGTTTCGTCCAAGGTATTAGCGCACAACGAACCCGCCATTGCCACGAAAGTAGCAACGGCTACACATATTTTATATTTACGCGCGCGAAGGTTCATTGATAAGGATAGATGTAACTTATGGTGAGGTGACCCTTGAAACCTTTATCGTTTATGTAATTGTCGAGGAACAGAGCGGCAACCGTGCCATCGGACATGCGGAGCAGGCAGACTTTGCCGGACACCTGATAGATGGGCGGAGGATTGGAAACGTCCATCGATGCCATGCTGGAAAGCGGCAGGCTGATGGCGATGGTCTGGCAACCGATGTCGAACGACAGGGAACGTGACAGATCGACCCAGACGCGGTCCGTGGTCAGTACGTCCGGCTGCCAGTCGATGGGACCAAGTTCGGAGAGTGAGCCCGGAAGCTGACTGAGCGATGAGAACTGAGTCTCGAACGCTGAGCCACGGTTCGTGCGGATGTCGAAATGATGGATGGCAATGTCCCAAGACGCAGGTTCGGGCTGCGTGTCGGTGGGCGTGCTGCTGAGTTCGGTGGTCGTGCCAAGCTTGATCTCCTGACGCGTGTAGGCAGTCACTCCGTCCCACTCGCCGGTCAGCGTCTGCGGTATCTGCATCACACAGAAATTATGCGCCTCTGCAATCGATTCGTTACTGCCCGACACAATGGCATCGGCTATGGCATGCAGGTCGATGTAGGTCCAGGTGTCATAGGTGGTGGCATCGACAAGGAGCCTGGCATTCAAGTCATCTGTCTGCGCCGGATACTGATCGTAGAGATTCTCGAACATACCGGAACATGCTGAGAATGCCATCAGGGACATTCCCAGCATGTATATCATATATGAAGCGAAAAACTTTCTTATCTGCACCTTGTCTGTAGCCCTAAGCCCTAATGCTTGGGAAAATACAATTATTTATTTTCCTTCTTAACGCCAAAGACATCGGCTTTAAGCGAGAAAGGCATGCTGCCAAGCTTGAAAGTGTATTCAAGTTCCACTCCGCTCTGCGGATTGAAATCCTTGACGCGAATTGCAGCATGACCAGAGCATGGATATTTGCCTGTGCCACGGCCTAAGTCGCACTCCACTTCTGCAATCTCGTAGTCACAGCCGAAGACGATTGACATCCAAGAATCCTCGGAATAATATGTTTCCAAGCCCTCGATGGTGAAGCTCGGCATATTGATAGTGAAGTTCTTCTGTTCAATGACGAGGTCCTTGATCTCAGGCACGACTACCGACAGAGTATTTTTCTTCTCATCGGCCAGAATCAGGAACTGTGCGTTCTCTATTGGAGCATCAAGCACCTGAGTGCCATTCCATTCGCCCAAAATCTGCTCATGACCGACGTACTGCCCCTCCAGACTGTTGTAAGGACAGACTTCAGTCTTCGAATCGTCGTCCTTATCACACGAAGTGAGAACAAATGCCGTCGTACACAAAGCAAGGATAACTGATACCTTAAAGAAATCCTTAAACATACAAATCGGATTAAACGAATAAAAATCTATCGCGAAAATTAATACTCGAAGACGCCGTTTTCGGTGTGGAGTGTCACATGTGCGTGATCGCTTGCCTCGACACGTCCAATGATCTGGGCATCGATGCCAAACGACTTCGAGATCTCGATGACCTCCTGAGCCTTCTCGGCTGGCAGGTAAACCTCAAGACGATGGCCCATGTTGAACACCTTATACATCTCCGACCAATCGGTGCCGCTCTGCTCATGGATTGTACGGAAGAGTGGTGGGATTGGGAACAGATTGTCCTTGATCACATGGAGATCTTTGATGAAATGAAGGACCTTGGTCTGAGCTCCGCCGGAACAGTGAACCATGCCATGGATATCGTGGCGCATCGCATCGAGCATCTTCTTAACGACAGGAGCGTATGTGCGTGTCGGCGACAGTACAAGCTTGCCTGCATCGAGCGGACTGCCTTCCACGGCATCGGTCAGCTTAAGACCTCCGCTATAGACGAGATCCTCAGGCACCGCATGATCGTAGCTCTCAGGATATTTCTCGGCAAGATACTTTGCGAAGACGTCGTGACGGGCAGATGTGAGACCGTTGCTGCCCATGCCGCCGTTATACTCCTTCTCGTATGTAGCCTGACCGTAAGATGCCAGACCCACAATCACATCGCCAGCCTGTATGTTGGCATTGTTGATTACGTCCGAACGCTTCATGCGGCATGTGACCGTGCTATCGACGATGATGGTGCGGGCAAGGTCGCCTACGTCAGCAGTCTCGCCGCCTGTGCCATATACACCGATGCCCATCTCACGAAGCTCTGCCATGAGTTCGTCATTGCCATTGATGATGGCTGAGATGACTTCGCCAGGGATAAGCATCTTGTTGCGGCCGATTGTGCTGCTGACAAGGATGTTATCGACAGCGCCGACACAGATGAGGTCGTCGATGTTCATGATGAGAGAGTCCTGTGCGATACCCTTCCAGACAGAAAGGTCGCCAGTCTCCTTCCAATACATGTAGGCAAGAGAGGTCTTGGTGCCTGCTCCGTCGGCATGCATGATGTTGCAATACTCAGGGTCGCCGCCCAGAATATCAGGAATGATTTTGCAGAATGCCTGTGGATAAAGGCCTTTGTCGATGTTCTTGATTGCGTTGTGTACGGCCGCCTTGCTAGCCGACACGCCACGCATCATATATCTCTGATTCTGATCTGCCATAATATTTATTCGGTTATCAATTGTCAAATATCGATTTTCAATTGCCATACATTAGCGCATCTGTTTGCGAGCCTGCTTGCGCATCTCTGCCTTCTGCTGCTTCTGCGCCTCCTGAGCACGTGCTGCAAGACCGGCGCAGCCAGACATCTCGCTCTTCTTCTTTGGATGTGCGAGGTTATACTTGAGTTCCTCAAGGATCTTGTTCTCGTTCATCGATGCACGGATGATGTAGGTCACGGCAATGCTGAAGAGTGTAGAGAGGAAGTAGTAGTATGAAAGACCGGCTGAATAGTTGTTCAAGATGGCGAGGAACATGAGTGGCATGACATACATCATTGCCTTCATGCCTGGCATGCTCTGCTGCGCTGGGTTCTGCTTCTGCATGAGCCATGTGTAGAAGATGTTGGTCACTGTCATGAGAATACAGAAGAGCGAGATGTGCTGATGGAAGATCCAGTCAACAATCGGAATGTAGCTGTTCCATGTGACGATGGCATCGTAGGTTGACAAATCGTCGGCCCAGAGGAAGCCCTGACCACGCAGCTCGATGCTGGTCGGGAAGAAATAGAACAGGGCCAGAAGCACAGGCCACTGGAAGAGCATCGGAACACAACCGCCCATCTGGCTGACACCCATGCGTCCATAAAGAGCCATCAGTTCCTGCTGCTTCTGCATTGCATCCTCCTGGTTTGGATACTTTTCGTTGATCTTCTGAACCTCAGGAAGTCGCTGTGCGATGCGCATCTTGGCAGAAGACACAAAGGACTTGCGCTGGAATGGGTAGGTAATGCCCTTGATCAGAAGGGTCATGAGCAGGATGATGAGACCATAGTTGAGCTTATAGCCGTCGAGCCAATGGAAGAACGGAAGTACGATGAAGCGGTTAACCCAGCTTACGATTGGCCAACCAAGATAGATGGTATGCTCCAACTCGATATCCTCTTCGCCAAGACCCACACGTGCGGCAATCTCTTCGCTGAGATCATTGAGCAACGGATAATTGTTAGGACCGAAATAGAAACAGAGATGCTCTACATCCTGCTCCAGATCGAAGAAAAGATTTGCTGAGTAGTCCTTGAGATAGGTTGCACCAAGCACGTCTTCCTCATTGATCAAAGCTGTACGCAACTCACCGTCACGGAACAGGTTGCGGCTGATGAGCATTGATGAGAAGAACTGGTTCTTGAAGTTGAACCATGTGAGCGGACCGCTGATTGTCTTCTGTCCGTTCTTGGTCGATGACTCCAGATCGTCATCATCCGGCTCCTCACCTGCAAATCGATAGTAAAGGCTGCTGTAACGCTCCTCGAAATCACGGCCCACCTCTGTGCGCAGCAAGCGGTGATTCCACTTGAAGTTCATGCGGTTGTCATGTGCGATGAGGTTGAGGTTCTTGGTGCAGATGTCAAAGCCGACAACATAGCTCTCTGGCGAAAGCGAATATGCAAAATCGAGCACACCGCCATCGGCTGTGCTGAGTCGCATCACTACGCTCGAATCAGTCACATTGACAGGAGTAAAATAGAGATTAGCTGTGTTGATATCATCACGCATCGAACCACGGCCTTCAAAAGTGAACGACATTGAGTTGTTCTCCTTGTTGAAAAGTGTAAGCTGTGTCGAGTCGAGATTGTTGATGTGATTCTTGAGCGTAGCGCTCTCAATCATACCGCCATGCGTATTGACAGTGACTTTCAGCACTTCGTTTTCGAGCGTAATAATCTGCTCCTCACCATATACTGCAGAAACAAGAGGACCATACTGCACAGCAAAATTCAGGCTGTCTCGTTGAGCCTGCACAAGCAGTACGCTATCCTTCTGTTCCTGTGTCAGAGAGTCTGCCAGGGCTTGCAATTCGAGATCCTTCTGCTGCTGTGCCTCACGCTCGGCTGCCTCGATCAATGCCTGTGCACGACGCTCTCTTTCACGTTCTGTCGCATTCTTGCCGTTCCACCATGTCATGCCCATAAAGAGGACAAAAAGGAGCACGGTTCCAATCAATGTGTTCTTGTTCATCTCTGTTTATTATCGTTTTATTATTATCAAATGATACGTTTTTATGCTACATATTTAAAATATACGCGTGCAAATATAAATAAAAAAGTTAAAAGCATCACCTTTTTGAATGAAAAAGTGATGCTTTAACCGAATTTTCCTTCTAAAACTAATAAGATTGCCACACGCAACTATCTTATTGCTTACGCGGTAAGACCCATACGACGCCTTCTGGTGAATAGATCCATCATCAGGCTCTTGAGCACAATGTCTAAATTCTGCGGCTTTTCGCCACACCATCTGACAATCTCTTCAAGGTACTCTTTGGTCTGTTCCCTTGTGTTCTCGTAGCAACGGCAGTAGGTCTTCGACAGATCAAATCGCAAACTGTGATCCAGTCTTGTCTCCGACTGAACTAACGCATAGTTCCCAGCAATCTTCACAGAGCATAGTATTGCCATAGCAAATTAGGTATTAAACGGATTATTTATAATTTTGAAAAACTGCGACGCAAAGATAACAAGTTTTTTTCATACATGCAATAGCTGCGGCAAAAAAAATGCAAAAAAAAGAGCAGACTTCTTTTGAAAGCCTGCTCTAATGGTGTAGCGTGACATTTCGAGGGCATTCGCCCATCAGCACGCCTTATATTGTGAGTCTTTCTGACAATTACTTGCCAGCGAGCTTGTCACGGAGAGCTGCGAGAGCATCGATGTCACCGAGAGTTGTCTTCTCGATGGTTGGCATCTGTACAGCTGGCTCAGAAGCTGCCTCAGCGGCTGCCTTCTTAGCTGCCTTACGAGCTGCCTGCTGCTCCTTGCGAGCCTCTGCCTTTGCAGCATCCTCGAAGATGCGGCTGTGGCTGAGGATGATGCGGCGGCTGTCCTTGTTGAACTCGATTACCTTGAACTCGAGCTCCTCACCAGCAACTGGCTGTGAGCCATCCTGCTTCTGGAGGTGCTTAGGAGTAGCAAAGCCCTCTACGCCTTCCTCAAGTGAGATAACAGCGCCCTTGTCGATCATCTCGGCAATAGTGCCCTTGTGAACTGAACCTACAGTGTAGTTAGCCTCGATTGCATCCCAAGGATTCTCCTCGAGCTGCTTGTGACCAAGGCTGAGACGACGGTTCTCCTTGTCGATCTCAAGAACCTGAACCTCGATAGGAGCGCCAACCTGTGTGAACTCTGATGGGTGCTTGATCTTCTTGGTCCAAGAGAGGTCGCTGATGTGGATAAGACCTTCAACGCCATCCTCAATCTCAACAAATACACCAAAGTTGGTGAAGTTGCGAACCTTAGCTGTGTGTGTAGAACCAACAGGGAAACGAACCTCGATGTCAGCCCATGGATCAGCCTTAAGCTGCTTGAGACCGAGAGACATCTTACGCTCTGCGCGATCGAGTGTGAGGATCTGAGCCTCAACCTCGTCACCAACCTTGAGAAGGTCGTTAGCGCTACGAACGTGCTGGCTCCAGCTCATCTCAGAAACGTGGATGAGACCTTCTACGCCAGGAGCAATCTCAACGAATGCACCGTAGTCAGCCATAACAACAACCTTACCAGTTACCTTGTCGCCAACCTGGAGGTTAGCGTCAAGAGCATCCCATGGATGTGGGGTAAGCTGCTTGAGACCGAGAGCGATACGCTTCTTCTCGTCATCGAAGTCGAGAATAACAACGTTGATCTTCTGGTCGAGAGCAACAACCTCCTTAGGATCGCTTACGCGGCCCCAGCTGAGGTCTGTGATATGAATGAGACCGTCAACACCACCGAGGTCGATGAATACACCGTAAGAAGTGATGTTCTTAACGGTACCCTCAATAACCTGACCCTTCTGGAGCTGTGACATGATCTCCTTCTTCTTCTCTTCAAGTTCAGCCTCGATGAGCACCTTGTGAGAAACAACTACGTTGCGGAACTCGGTGTTGATCTTAACTACCTTGAACTCCATTGTCTTGTTGACGAATACGTCATAGTCACGGATTGGCTTAACGTCGATCTGTGAACCTGGGAGGAATGCCTCGATGCCGAATACATCAACGATCATACCACCCTTAGTGCGGCACTTAACGAAGCCTGTGATAACCTCGCTGTTCTCAAGAGCCTCATTTACGCGGCTCCAAGATGTTGTGGCACGTGCCTTCTTGTGTGAAAGAACGAGCTGGCCCTGACGGTTCTCCTGGCTCTCGATGTAAACTTCTACCTCGTCGCCGACCTTCAGATCTGGGTTGTAACGGAACTCAGATGAAGAGATAACGCCTTCGCTCTTGTAACCAACGTTAACAATTACCTCGCGCTTGTTAATGCTGGTAACTGTACCTTTGACTACCTCGTTGTTATTAACCGCATTCAATGTTTTTTCGTAGCTGGCGGTCTGCTCCTCTACGCTCTTGCTACCAAGAGTCTCGCCGTTCTCGTAAGCTTCCCAATCGAAGTCTTCAACGGCTGTGTTCTTTAAATTGTTAGACATATAGTTTAATTAAGTCCGGCCTTTAGTGGCCATAGACGGTCGCAAAGATACTAATAATTATGATAATAGCAAAACAAATCTCAATTAAAACCATCAAATGAAAACAACAATCAATAAAATCAAAAGAAAATGACTTCTGTAAGTATCAAAATGAGAAGGGAAAAAGGCTCAAAATGATCTAATTAGGCTTAATAGACCAAATAGACAATATTTATATGTTGATTCTATTTCTTCTATAATTCTCTATAAGGTTTATTGATCCTATTGGACCAATTAGACTAATTAGTCCAATAAGCCTTATTAGCCCAATCATAAAAAAAAGAGGCTCGACCATCTCTGGTCGAGCCTCTCTGTAAGGTGGCCGCTTCCTACTCTCCCGCTTTGGCAGTACCATCGGCGTTACAAGGTTTAACTT
>JAGHUA010000010.1 GCA_018065085.1 Candidatus Liminaster caballi
AAGAAGAAGCGCGAGGCGTTCTACAAGCTGCTTATCTACGTCATCTTCTCCATGCTCAATAGCAAGATTGATACCGAGGTCAAGAGCATCCTTGGCCGTGCTGATGTGGTTATCAAGACCAAGACGGACATCTACGTTCTTGAACTGAAGGTAGATGACTCTGTCGAGAATGCATTGGCGCAGATTGACAGCAAGGGATATGCCATACCTTATGAGGCTGATAGTCGCAAAGTGACTAAGTGCGGAGTTTGCATAGCAAGCGAGTATCGCAATATCACCCATTGGCGCATCACCGATGCGTTTGGCGATATAATTGAGGATAAGGATTTCCTCAGTTTCATGACAGAGAAGTCGTCTGACCACAGATATGGAGCAGTCATAAAAATGTGAGATTTTCGGCAAAACATCTGAAAAATGTGAGATTTTCGGCAAAGAGAGTATCTTTGCACCTATAAACCACCAAAACAGGAAGTAGGATGAGCGTCTCAAAAGCACAGCAGAAAAGCATCTTGGACAAATCAATAGAGTCATTCAGGCAGATGGCATTCACGATGATGCCGCTGTCACTTTCAAAGATACTGGATATTGCTCCCGCCACCTCAAGATATGGCAATAAATCCATAGCAACCCGAAGTCTCATCGATTGGATGAATTATCACTTTGTCGAACAGGTCAACTACAAAAACAGCATGTGTTACAGGCTTCCTGTAGATTTTCATCTCGACCTGATAGAGGGTTATGCCGATGAAGCTTTGTGGAATGCCGATTGCAAGAAATTCAGAAGCGAATCTTTGTTCGATGATGAACTGGAGATGACCGATGTGGAATGGCTGCTCAAACAGATGGTGTGTTTCCTGCAAGGCAAGCCTTACCTGCAGGAAAAGGACGAATTAATGCGCAGATTTTCGCATTTTTGGGATTATTCGCTTCTTCCATTACTTGATTTGCTGTGCTGCGCTATGCGGAGAGAAAAATGGATGCCGTTTATGAAGACGATGGTGAACATTGATCCAGTGCCGTTCTATACGCGTAATGTCCTTGCACAATACGTCAATCTTAACGAACCGGATTCATTCATCTTCTCGAACTATTTCCAAAGTGGAAAGGGTTTTGAGCGCAATGACACTACAAGGCGTTTCTACGGTTTCAACGCTATGCTTGATGTGCTGAAAGGTGACCTGACAGCAGCTCGGAATGTGGATAAGGCTTCTGCCGATTACATCGAGAAACTCTCTCTGGCTCTGGCCATTGCATACGATGGCGATTCGCTGGGAGCCGTGCTTTGTTTCGAAGAGGCCTGGAGTGGCGGCGACATTGAGTCGGATATGTTCTGCTATCACGAGCCTTTCTACCTGTTCATCTATGCTGTCTGCCTGAAGAATTCGCTTGCCTTGACTGACGAAACAGGTCGGAAAGCCATTGCCAGCAGGTTCAAGCACTTCAAAAAGACATTCAAGGATTCCAACTGCAAGTGGATGCTGCTGATTGCCGACAAGGCTCTGAACGAAAACAAGATTGCGGATAAAGCACTTGATAAAATCATACAGACCACCATAGTGCCAATGAATGCGGCAATACTGTCCATCGTACTGAGATTCTATTACGGATATGAAGAGGCCGCATATTGGACATTGGCGAATGCCGAGAAAAAACTGCGCGAAAGTCCTTATAAACTACTGTGCGCCGAGCTTGATCACACCATGCCGGAACGCAAGTTCATGTTCGACAATTTCTGCCAACAGACAGGCATTAAGTCGCCGTTGCGCGATGGTTTTGTATTCGTGCCGAAATGGGAACGCATACTTGACGAACTGACCGAGCAGACAAAGCCAACAGCATCGGCAGCGGCTGCAAAAGCTAAGGCTGAAAAGTTGTCGCGCGTAATATATAATATGTGGGCAAACAATGACTGCTCACAGTTTTCGTTCACCCCACGCCTGCAGAAATCGGCTGATGGTGTGAACTGGACAGGCGGTCGCAACATAGCGCTCAAGACATTCGGAACTGCCAAGGAAGGTTTGGCAGAAATTGACTATAAGATATCACGCCAAGTGAAGGCCTACTCCGGATGGTACGGACAAACCACATACGAGCTTGGCGGAAAATCTGTGCTCGAACTGCTTGTCGGACACCCGAATGTATATCTGGAAGAAGATCCCATGACCCCTGTATCCATTACGGAAGAAGGCTTGCAGATTGCCGTCGAACGCCAACCTGGAGGGTTTGTCATCAAGCCAAATATTGCCGTGAGCGAGTCGATGGGCTTAACCAATGTGGTGCGCGATGGCAGATACACATTCAAGATTATCAAGATTACATCCCAGCAGCGCGATTTGCTCAAAGCTCTCAGCGACGTCACATCTTTCCCGAAGGAGGCAGAACCGAAACTGGCAAAATTCCTTGGCAACCTTAGCCACAGCACAACCATACTTAGCGATATGCTTCAGGATGCCAAGACCAACGCTCAGCAGGTAGAACCTGATTCGCTGATCACAGTACGCTTACGTCAGTCAGGCGATGGACTTCAGGCTGATCTGATGGTGCGTCCTTTCGGCAGCGATGGACCCTGTTTCCATCCGGCTCATGGCACCGAGGTCATTGCTGCCATAGTTGGCGGCAAAAGCCTGCAGACAAAACGTGACCTCAAATTTGAAGCCAGGCATCTTGAGGCAGTTCGTCCGCTGATGTATGAACACACAGATGAGACATCGTCCGACCTGCAATTCCATTGCAATTCCATCACCACCAGCCTCGAACTGCTCGAAACCCTGTATAGACAGCAGGAACATTGCCGGTTGGAATGGCCGGAAGGCGAACGCTGGCGTATTGCCAAGATGATTGAAGCCAAAGATATGACATTGACCGTCAAGGGTGCAAAGTCGTGGTTTGAGCTGGATGGCGAACTCAAAGTCAGCGAGACAAAGATACTCAGGATTGCCGAACTGCTGGAACGTCTGCATAATGGCAATGGCCGCTTCATCCAGATTGGCGACACAGAGTTCATTGCCCTCAGCGACCAGTTGCGCCGCCAGCTTTCCCAACTCGAATCTATGGCATCAATCCAACGCAAGAAGATTCAGGTGTCACAGTTCTCAACATCTGCCATCGAAGGGCTGAAAGAAGCCGGAGTCAGTGTAGAAGGCGACAAGACTTATACGAAGTTCATTGACAAAGTGATGGCTTCGGCCAATGTGAAATTTACAATGCCGAAGGGATTACAGGCCGATTTGCGTGACTATCAGAAGGAAGGCGTGCGTTGGATGAACCGTCTGGCTGCATGGGGAGCCGGTGCATGTCTGGCCGATGATATGGGTCTTGGCAAGACTCTTCAGGCCATCACGCTAATGCTGTCACGTCAGAAAGAGGGTCCTTCGCTCGTTGTTGTGCCAACGTCGGTAACCCACAACTGGCGTAACGAGATTGAGCGTTTTGCGCCTCAGCTTCACGTCCTGCTCATGAACACACCTCTATGCGACCGCCAGAAGATGATTGCCGAAGCAGGTAAAGGCGATGTCATCGTCACCACTTACGGCCTTCTTGTCACGGAAGAGGAACTGCTATGCTCACGCAAATGGAATATGATAGTGCTCGATGAAGCTCACACCATCAAAAACAAGGAAACCAAGATGTCACATGCAGCCATGCAGCTTCAAGGTGATTTCCGCCTGCTGCTTACCGGCACACCTGTGCAGAATCATCTTGGCGAACTGTGGAATCTGTTCCAGTTCAGCAATCCGGGTCTGCTTGGCTCAAATGCTCAGTTCCAGGAAAAGTTCATCATTCCTATCGAGAAGAATGAAGATAAGGAACGTATGCGCCAGCTGAAGCGTATGGTCACACCTTTCATCCTGCGCCGAACCAAGAATGAAGTACTCGATGAATTGCCGGAAAAGAGCGAGGTGACTATAAATGTACAGCTTTCAGATGAGGAAATGGGCGTTTACGAGAACCTCCGTCGGCAGGCAGTCACAGCTCTTGAAAGCGGCGAATCATCACCTATGCAGACACTTGCCGAGATCACACGATTGCGTCAGGCGGCATGTAACGCGCGCCTGATTGACGGCAAACTCAAGCTCGAATCATCAAAGCTTACCACTCTGCTGTCCATGCTTGACAATCTGCTGAACAATGGTCATCGAGCCCTTATCTTCAGCCAGTTTACCAGCCATCTGGCCCTTGTGCGCGAAGCTCTCGACCGTGAAAAGATAGAATACCTTTATCTGGATGGCAGCAATACTGCCCGTGAACGCGAAAAACTGGTCAACGAATTCCAAACGGGTTCGGCACCTCTGTTCCTCATTTCGCTCAAGGCAGGTGGAACAGGCCTTAATCTGACGGCAGCAGATTATGTGTTCCATCTGGATCCTTGGTGGAACCCCGCCATCGAAGATCAGGCAAGTGACCGCACCTATCGCATAGGTCAGACACGTCCAGTCACCATCTACCGTCTCATTGCACAACAGACCATCGAAGAAAAGATTATTCGTCTGCATGCGACAAAGAAATCTCTTGCCGACTCACTCCTTGCAGGAACCGGTGCAAGCCATAAGTTGACGCGCGAAGAGATGTTAGAACTGCTGAAAGGATAAAGAAGACTTTTTGATGAGTAAATAAAGAAACAGAAAACACTCATCATTGTGATTTAGTCTCTATATTAATTTCCGAAATATTCAAAAAACAGTTTTTGTCATTCCCGGTAGAGCAGGAATGACAAAAATTTTGTTTTTTACATCACAAGTATACTGGGAGTGTCAAAAATTTTATTTTTTACATCGCAAGTTTACTGGGAGTGTCAAAAATTTTATTTTTTACATCGCAAGTTTACTAGGAGTGTCAAAAAATTTATTTTTTACATCGCAAGTTTACCGGGAGTGTCAAAAATTTTATTTTTTACATCGCAAGTTTACTAGGAGTGTCAAAAATTTGTTTTTTTACATCGCAAGTTTACTAGGAGTGACAAATCAAACTTTTTCGCTGCGTGCGATAGACAACAGCTTCTGGAAATCAAAACTTATACAAATCGTTCAGTGTGATTGTTGCTTGAAAAACATTTCTTTAAACACGTAAGAGTTTGGGCTAAACTTTATTGTTTTTAGCCCAAACTCTTGCAATAAAAGGTAATTCCTAACTGTTCTCAGCTATACGCTTAGCGAACAGAGTTTGTCTTATACTCCTGAAAAGAGCCCATCTTCATCTGCTTATTAGTGCTCAAGTTCTTCTTGGCGACTATTTTCGCATCATCGGTTGGAAGAGTCAGCTGACATAAACCAGATCCGTTATAGTAATAATAACTAGTTCCCATGCCGCAAACCATTCCCTTTATAGCAAATGTTATTACGCCATCTTTAAGCGTACCAGGAGCCACAAGCTGGTCATTAACGTAGTTTCCGATAGTTGGCCAACCATAAGAACTACCTGCATTAAAGCCCATCTCCTGAACAGGCATGATTACATTGTCCGGATCAGTTGCATCAATGGTCAAATAAGCATCATACCAATACTCATTCACATAGTCGGTCATGTCCTGCTCATAAAACCAATTAGCCATCGGCAGTCCAAGTCCATTGAACTTGTATTTGCCTGGATTTTCAACAGACTCGTAAACATTTACATTAAGAGTCATAGCCTCCTCACCAAACAATTCTGGTAAAGTCTCTACCCACTCACCTACACCAATGTAGTTCCATGTTTCTACAATTTCTTCCTCAAACACTACGTTGTCAGCCTGCACTGAAGTATAGGTTGCTACAACCTCATTGCCCTTCATAACCTTCATGATCTGGGCGTTCATGCTCATTGAGGCAACAAGTGCCACGAGCGAGAATAATATCTTTTTCATATTTTATGTTCTTTATTTTTGTTTGTTACTTGATAATTTCAACACCTGCGGCATTGTACATCTTACCATCCTTGCCGATGATGATGAGTTTGCCACCATTAATAAACTTCTTGCCGCCCTTCTCGGTGATGACGGCCTTATCTAAGGCTACGCCATTGATACCAGTTGGCACATACTCACCATAGGCAATGGTGAGCTTCTTGCCATCGGCAAGTGCTACACTAAGGACCGGCTCGGCCTGATCCTTCAAATAGAGGACTGCGTTCTGCACACCCTCTACGGTCTCATACTTGACGGTAGGCATGTCCTCCAGCTTATAGCTCGTCTCCGAACCTTCATAAGTGGCAATAATGCCCTGTACGGGTTCGTCGGCACTCGCTATGCTGAGTCCTGCAACCGACAAGATGAATGTAAGTAGATACTTCTTCATTTTGTTGTAAAATTAGTAAATTTGGTGATTATTATTTGAAAGGTTATAAACACGAAAGAACCTGCTACCGGCACTCACAAAGAGTGCCCGTAGTAGGCTATATAGCTCGCTGTAATCGCTTGAATTTAAACCGCTTGTATACCCCCCCCTATGACGCGCATCAATGGCTCAGAAGTCACAAAAACACTATCCTTGCCCTTCGTTGAGCCAGAAGTGAAGCTGACCTCCGCACCGATTGCGTATGTAGGAGTTATATAGAGCATAATTTGTAGTTATTAAAACACTTCTATCTGTAATCCTGTCTCAAAACAGAATACTTTTGCAGTGCAAAGTTAGTAAAAAAATCTCCGAAAATCATCAACTTTGCCCCAAAATCTCACTCCAAACCCTCAAAAAAACTCATTTTCCTCCATATTTGCCCGCCTTGAAGCACAAAAAAGCCTCTAAAATCAATAAAAAGCGCAAGTGGAAACACAATTTCATCAGATAAATTTGTTGGGATGACAAAAACTCCATATCTTTGCATCGCGAACCCGGATATTGCGAAAATGTGTAAGATTTGCCAAAAAGTCGGGTGGAAAACGTGTTTTGCCTTTTACAACACATTCATATTCTGCAAATTATGTGCGTAAGGGATTATCTGTAGTCAAACCTGAGAAGCTTGCCGTCAGAAATGATGAGGTAATAATAAGTGGCAGGGGTGAAATGCATCACACCTTCGCAAATTTCATATTCAGCTTGCTCTAAAGATGAGAGTAACTTGATTGATATAGGCTGGCGTCTCGAATTCAGGCCTTTTATATAGCCCGTTCGGTCATAAACGTGCGAAACATGTCCGTCCTTTAGAGCAAAAATAGAAAGTATTGGCGGACATGGGCGATCATCCTTTTCAAAAATCAAAAGCGTGCAGGTGTTATCCAATTGGACAGAGTGGAATGGATAGCTATTATAAACTTTATTCTCATGGCGATAATCGTAGAACAGACGGAATTCTCCCAGCTCAACAGCCTGCACCCGATCGCCACAAGAAATCTTTACGGCATGATAATCGATGATATCAGCGTCATCGTCACAAGTATCTGCCAGGACTTCAATGTTATATTCGAATTGTCCGTCGCCGCTCGTTGCGCAATAAGATCCTTTCGACAACCAGGTGGAAATGTTGTCCAACACATCTGACGAAGGAGCGTCACACACCTTCATCGGCGAGGCAATATCATAGATAACTTCGCATTTCTCCTCCGCCTTATGATAGACAAGCTGGTCGATGGTGATGGTGGAATCGTCAATGAAATAAAGATATGAGAAATCCGGCAGATCAGGATATCTCTGCACAGACGATGTTGGAGTCTCCTGATGTGTCTTGCTGTTGACAATGCTGAAATAACCCGAGCTGTTCACTTTCAATGTCAGATCCGGATCATAAGACTCTGTATATACATCAAGGATTTCACGATAGAAAATGTTTTCATATCCGGCATTGTCAACGGTATAAACATATTTTCCATAGAGTGATTCTGTCTTTCCCTGTTCATCCAGCACCAACACAGCATCAGGATCATTTATCCGGATCTTCGTCACATGCATGACCTCGCCTGTAGCACTGCAACAGAATGCGTACGGCTGTCCAATATGCCATGAATCAGGGGCATCGACACACGCCTTTACGGGACGGGTACTCTGAGCAAAGCGCTCTTTGGTCAGATAGCCACGGAAATACAATTGATCCTGTGTGCCAGGGCAATAATATAACAGATTGCCCGAATCCCTAAGACAGCTGTAATAATCCGTAGTAGGGAACTCGTAGTTGCCAAGACAGAAATAATCTGCCGATATCCACTCATATCCGTGACCATCATCACTCTCATCGCACATAGCGCTATGAACGAAAATATAACCTTCAACATAGCTCTTTTGTGCTTCAATTTGAGTATCTGAGGCAATCTCTGCACTATCGGATAAGGCATCTGCCATCGAAACAGAAACAGTTCCGGTGGCAGTTTTCTTCGTCTGGGTGCATGACTGCATTATGCAACATGTAGCAATAGCAATTAAAGAAAGGCAAATCTGTTTGTTCATAGCTGGCAACAGCAAATCAAATGATTATCAATCGTTGAACAGGTCGGTGCTGAGATACCTTTCACCTGTGTCGGGCAGGAGAACCACGATGTTCTTGCCAGCCCATTCGGGACGACGGGCAATGACTGACGCAGCGTATGCAGCAGCACCTGAGCTTATGCCGACCAGCAGACCTTCCTCACGCGCCAGAGCCTTGCCTGTGGCGATTGCATCATCGTTGCTGACAGGGAGGATTTCGTCGATGACGGAACGATCGAAATTGCCAGGTATGAAACCGGCGCCAATGCCCTGAATCTTATGTGGACCGCTCGGGTTGCCACTAAGAACCGCACTCGAAGCAGGCTCGACAGCAACAATATAGGCATTAGGATTATGGCGTTTCAATGCAGCGCCTACGCCACTCACTGTACCACCTGTGCCTACGCCAGCCACAAAAACATCGACCGTAATACCAGATTCCTGTGCATCTGCCCAGATCTCTTCGCCTGTGGTCTTGCCATGGATGGCAGGATTGGCAGGATTCTCGAACTGCTGAAGTATGACAGCGCCCTCAATCGAATCACGAAGTTCCTCAGCCTTGGCTATGGCACCCTTCATGCCTGCACTGCCTGGGGTGAGCACAATCTCCGTTCCGTAGGCAGCAGCCAGTTTGCGGCGTTCGATGCTCATGGTGTCGGGCATGGTCAGAATGACGCGATAACCCTTGACAGCACCAACCAGCGACAGACCGATTCCAGTATTGCCCGATGTTGGCTCAATGATGGTTCCACCAGGTTTCAGAATGCCTTTCTGCTCGGCATCCTCGATCATCGACAGCGCAACCCGATCCTTGACCGAACCGCCGGGATTGAAATATTCGACCTTGGCGATGATGTTGCTTGCTGCCTCACGATTTTCGGCGAACTTGTTGATTCTGACGAGCGGAGTCTTGCCGATGAGCTCCGTAATTTTGTTGTATATTGCCATAGTAGTTTTGTTCGTTAATTGGTTTGTAAAATAAAACGGATGAATTGCTAAAATATTGTGAAGCAGCAGGCAAAGAGCCTATCAAATCTGAGAGAATGCCTGATCGAGATCGGCAATGATGTCGTCGATGTGCTCAACACCTACTGACAGACGTACTGTGGTTGGTGTGATGTGCTGCTCGGCAAGTTCTTCAGGCGAACACTGGCTGTGAGTGGTGGTGTAAGGATGAATGACTAGCGACTTGACATCGGCAACATTGGCAAGGAGCGAGAACAGCTGGAGCGAGTCGATGAACTTCCAGGTATCCTCCTGAGTGCCGTTGACCTCGAATGTGAAGATAGAACCGCCGCCCTTTGGGAAGTACTTCTGATAGAGGTCATGATCCTTATGCGAAGCAAGAGCCGGATGGCTGACGCTCTTAACCTTAGGATGCTTGCTGAGATA
The DNA here is from genome assembly GCA_018065085.1 of Candidatus Liminaster caballi. Classification (GTDB taxonomy): domain Bacteria; phylum Bacteroidota; class Bacteroidia; order Bacteroidales; family UBA3663; genus Liminaster; species Liminaster caballi. Next base: position 9,759 of record JAGHUA010000010.1, read on the forward strand.
ATCGACAACCTTCAGCGCATTCTCGACATGACGCTCGATGCGGAGCGGCAACGACTCGACACCCTGAAGCAGAATCCAGGCGTTGAATGGAGAAATGGTTGCGCCAGTATCGCGAAGGATGACGGCACGGATGCGGGTCACGAAGGCTGCAGCTCCAGCCACATCGGCAAAGACAGCACCATGGTAGCTTGGATCTGGCTTGGCAAGGGTTGGATACTTGTCGGCATTGGCCTTGAAGTCGAACTTACCGGCATCGACAATCACACCGCCGAGACTTGAACCGTGTCCGCCGATGAACTTAGTGGCAGAATGAACCACGATGTCTGCACCATGCTCGATAGGACGAATCAGGATTGGGGCAAAAGTATTATCGACAATGAAGAGAACATTGTGACGATGAGCAACTTCGGCAATAGCATCGAGGTTGGTGACATCGGAATTAGGATTGCCAAAAGTCTCGGCATAAATAACCTTGGTGTTAGGACGGATGGCTGCCTCAAGAGCTGCAAGATCGTTGACGTTGACGATGGTGTAATCGACACCCTGTGTGGTCAGCGTGTGGGTAATGAGATTGTAAGAACCGCCATAAAGATTGTCGGCTGCAACGATGTGATCGCCATTCTGAAGCACATTCTGCAATGCATAGGTAACGGCAGCTGCACCCGAAGCCACAGCAAGACCTGCCACGCCACCTTCGAGGGCTGCAACACGATCTTCGAATACGCCCTGAGTGGAATTGGTCAGTCGGCCATAGATATTGCCTGCATCGCGAAGACCGAAACGGTCGGCTGCATGCTGTGAGTTATGGAACACGTACGATGTGGTCTGATAGATAGGCACTGCACGGGCATCGGATGCCGGATCTGGGGTTTCCTGTCCTACGTGGAGTGCGAGAGTCTCGAGGTGAAGTTTGTTCTGTGCCATAGTTGTAATATTTTATTTGTTAATTAATAATCTGTAATTAAGAATTGCAAATTGTGCGTTGCGTTTTTGTTTTTTCGCACCGCAAAGGTATGGCACAAATCATAATCATTCCAAATAAAATTGGTAAAATAAGAAAAACATTCTATTTTTGCGCATCATAAAATAATAATATTCTAACAAACGACCTAAAATGCCACAAAAGACAGTCATTGAGACACTGGATGACATCGATATCCAGATACTCAGAAATCTGCAATCGAACGCCCGACTGACCTACAAGGAGATTGCATCGCTGGTGAACCTCAGTTCGACTCCTGCCTTCGAACGCGTGAAGCGCCTGGAACGCGACGGTTATATCAAACGATACGTAACTATTCTCGATCCTGAGAAACTGAACAAGGGATTCGTTGTGTTCTGCAGCGTCAAGCTCAACCCGCTGAACAAAAAGGTGGCACAGGAATTCTGCGACACCATATTGAACATACCTGAAGTGACCGAATGCTATAACATCTCAGGCCAGTATGATTATTTATTAAAAGTACATGCACCCGATATGCGCCATTATCAGGAGTTCATCCTCAACGTGCTGGGCGAACTTCCGATGCTCGGTTCAATCACATCGACCTTCGTGATGGAAGAGATCAAGAATGACTTCGGCGTGACAATATAAAAACTTGCGCCCGGAACGAAACTTCCAGACGCAAGCCTTTATTAAGAAACAATACCAGATTATCAGTTGTAGGCAGCCTCGCCATGCTCGTAGATGTCGAGACCTTCTTCCTCAATGCGCTTCTCAACACGGAGACCGTGTGTATATTTGATGGCAAGGAATACAACCATGCCGAGAACGAAGGCGAAGGCAGCAACAGCGACAGCACCAAGCAGCTGAACGCCAATTGTGATGTCGGCAATACCGGCAGCAGCCTCGGCATCAGTGTAGATAGATGGGTTGGCAAAACAAGCTGTGAGAACAGTGCCAAGAAGACCGCCAACACCATGAACAGAAACGGCACCAACAGGATCATCGATATGGCAAACCTTGTCAAGGAATCCTACGCTCCAGCACATCACTACCGAAACAACAAGACCGATTACGGCAGAAGCCCAGATATCAACGCAGTCACATCCGGCGGTAATGCCGACAAGACCGGCAAGGACACCGTTGCAAACCATTGAGAGCGAAGGCTTGCCATCGACCAGCCATGTATAGACAAGGGCTGCAAGACCACCTACGGCAGCAGCCATGTTAGTGGTGACGAACACATGCGACATAGAACGGGCATTGTCGAAACCTGTGGCAGCCACAGTCGAACAAGGATTGAAACCAAACCAACCCACCCAGAGGCAGAATACGCCAAGCGCACACAATGTCAACGAATGGCCAGGGATGGCACGGCTCTTGCCGTCCTTGCCATACTTGCCGACACGAGGACCAAGCACAATGGCACCAGCCAAAGCCAGAGCACCGCCACAAAGGTGAACAACGGTGGAACCGGCAAAATCATGGAAGCCCATCTCTGACAACCAGCCGCCGCCCCATGACCAGTGGCCCTCTAGAGGATAGATAATGAGAGAAATCAGCATCGAATAGATGAAATACATCGAGAACTTGGTACGCTCGGCCATGGCACCTGAAACGATCGTGGCAGCTGTGGCACAGAACACGGTCTGGAAAATGAACGTACACTCAGCAGGAACGTTGCTGTCCTCGCCAATGAAGAAGAAACCGTCCCAACCGATGAAGCCGTTGCCGGCACCATACATAATCGAGAAACCGCAGATCCAATAAAGCACAGATCCGGTCATAAAGTCACAGAAATTCTTCATCAGGATGTTGGCAGTGTTCTTGGCTCGGGTCATGCCTGCCTCAACAAGCGCAAAGCCCGGCTGCATCCAGAATACAAGCATCGCTCCCAACAGAACCCAAAGTGTGTCAAGGCCATTGACATGAGATACGGCCTCCTCTACTGCCTCAACGGCAGGAATATCAAGAAACATCATAATACTTACAGAATTAACTTACCTAACAAACAGACTTTTATTTCTTATCTCTCAATACGGTGTCGCCATGTTCGCCTGTGCGGATTGAATAACAGTCGATGACATCGCTGACAAAGATACGTCCGTCGCCCACCTGTCCGGTATGAGCCGACTCAAGGAAAACCTTGATAGTGGGTTCGAGGAACTGCTCACGGCAGATGATGGTGATGTGAACACGCTCGATCATGTCAGTACTGTAGCAGACACCACGATAGATACGCTCCTGACGGCTCTGGCCGATGCCATGACAGTCATGATACTCAAACCAGTTGATGTCGGCGTCAAGAAGTGCCTCCCTGACCTCTTCGAACTTGGTCTTACGAATAATTGCCTCAATTTTTTTCATAACCTAACCTATTGTAATGATTTGAATTGTCGGAAAAATCAGAAAAAAAGAATCAATGGTCTGATCTGCTGCGCCTAACACACTTACAGAAATAACGAAAGACAAAATATTTAAGGTCAAGAATCATATCCTTAAACCATCCAAAATAAAAAGCTGGACGTCAGATTCTCAGACCATTGATTCCACATTTATTAAAAACTTACACCAAACACAAAATAAGTGCCCTCTGACTGCGGATTATAGATTATCTGACCAAAGAGCGGAATGTCCTTTACCTTCTTCTCGGCCTTAAGCGAGAGATTGCACACGTTGAAACCTGTGTTGTAGCCAGCCGTAGTGAAGCAGTCTTCCCATGGCAGCAGGCCTACAATGCCCGTACACTCGACATCTCCCAACGTGAAAGGAGCAGTCACCTCAACGTAGGTAGAATATGCTCGCTTACCCTTGGCATTATAGTCGAAACCTGTGAGAACGGTGTTCCAGGCAATGGCCAAAGGTCCGAAATCATACGAAAGATTGGCCTCAAGATTATGGACCGATGTGGCGCTGAAATCCCAGTCACGAATGTAGCTGCCGACACAGAAATGATAGTCGGTAACACCGATGCTCAATGCATCGACCGGCGACCACGAAAGCAGAAGGTCAAACTCACTCATATTGGCGAACTGGCTCATCTGAAACAGTTCGGCCGATCCCCATACACCAAAGCTGATGCCCGGTTTGTTGAATGTGACCGTGGCACTCGGCTGTACGCTGAATCCCTTGAAATCCTGACCTCGCCAGATATAGGCACTCACAACGTCAGCGCCTACCTCAAAGCTGACACTCTCTTCTTCTCCCTCTGCCATCACTGGCATTGCACTGATCATAAACATTGCTGACAAGGCAGCAACACACAAACACTTTTTCATAACACGATTATTTATTAAGTCATTTAAAAACTCATATCATTCGCTTTGTTATTTTGGACGGTGCAAAGATAGAGGATAATTATGATGAATGCAAGAATAATTCCACGTTTTATGTGATATTCGTAGATTTTTGTTGCAGTTTTCATGTATTTTGATATATTTATCTATCATTTTACATGTTTTTAAAACATTTTGAAATGCAAAAGCTCCCGCCGCTGGCAATTTTCAAGCAAAAGGCTACAAAAGCAAACATCGCGCGCAAACATTAGAATATATTGTGTTAAATTGCAATAAAAAGCATGCATAATGGTCAAAAACGCTTAAAATACGTCAAAATGAGAGCAGTTTTTGAACAAAAAAATGGCGGAAGTCGAAAAAAATCATTATCTTTGCGCGCAAAATCATAAAAAGGGTACGATTAGTTATGAGTAAAACAAAGGTTCTTTTCATCAACACTGAAGTAATGCCATACATGGACGAGACACGTATGGCCTCGATTGGACGTCTGCTCCCACAGGGCATACAGGAAGCCGGTCATGAAATACGTACGTTCATGCCCCGGTTCGGAATAATTAATGAACGCCGCAATCAGCTTCATGAGGTGATACGCCTATCGGGCATGAACCTTATCATCAACGAAACCGACCATCCTCTCATCATCAAGGTGTCGAGCATCCAGTCAGCAAGAATGCAGGTCTATTTCATCGACAATGATGACTATTTTACCCATCGCGAACAGTACCGCGACAAGAAAGGCGTGGAATATGACGATAATGGCGAACGCTGTTTCTTCTTTGCCCGCGGCGTGGTGGAGACCATCAGAAAACTCCGTTGGGCTCCGGATATTATCTACTGCCAAGGCTGGTTTGCCGCCATCGCCCCTATCTACATCAAGAAGCATTACGGCGACGACCCATGCTTCCGCAACTGTAAGATCGTGACCGCCCTTTATGACAATGCCTTCACAAAGCCTATGCCAAGCAACCTGGCATCGACCATCAAATGCGAGGGCATCACAAAGGCAGATCTTTCGGAAATACGAGAGAAGCCTGTAAGCTATGAGATGCTCTGCCATCTGGCAATCAAATTCAGCGACGGCGTGATCGTCACCGACGAGGGTGTAAACCCTGCTCTCATCGAATATGCCACCAAACTTGAGAAGAAGGTGCTCATCGCTACTGAAGAGGAGCTCAACATCGGAAAATATGACAGTTTCTTTGAAGAACTGTCGCCAATACAGAATACCCCAAAAGAAGAATAAAAAACATCGCACAATGAAAAATATAGGCTATACGGTCATTGCCGCCATCAGCATGCTGATCATGTCGGCATCGTGCAGCGATGAACTGAGCAAGATAGGTTCGTCGGTAAGACCTAATTCCGACGGCATCACAATCAAAAGCCAGAGTTTTGACATAGAGGTAGGAACATCCTATCGCGACTCAATTTACGTGCGCACCGGCTACCCATTGCTGGGCAAGATCACCGACCCTGAGTTCGGTGAGATATCGGCCGGCTACCTCGCCCAGTTCTATGCCAACAAGGAGACAGGTCTGGACATCGTCAATCAGTATGACTCCACGACATTCAATATCCTCAAGACTTCAGTTCCGAAGACTATGGGCTATGATTGGCCAGACTTCCATTATGAGGCATGGGATTCGCTGGTCAACAACAGGATTGACTCGATGACAATCCGTATCTTCTACAATACATATTATGGAGACTCGCTCACTCCTATGCAGATCAGTGTGTATAGTCTCAACCCGGATGTGGAGTTCGAGACTTTGCCTGAAAGTGAGTTCTACAGCAACAACGACTTCAACGAGCTCTATGACATCAAGAACATCGTCGGACGCAAGGGATTCACTGCTGCCAACCGTGAGGTGAGTGACTCGATACGCGGCACATCCGACTATATGAACTATATCGAAGTGAAGCTTTCAGACACACTGAAGGAGAAATTCTTCCGTCTGTGTGTCGAAGCCGCCATTGCCCGTGACAAGAATAATCCGCACCACACAGAGTATAATGACATTTTTGCCGATCAGAAACTGCTGCGCGAAAACTGGCTCTCGGGAGTATGCGTCAAGCCTACGTTCGGCGACGGTTCGCTGATCAAGGTATATTATACTGCAATCTATTTCTTCTACAGTTCGCACCATCGCTATGCCCCAGACGGAACCCTGTTGCGTAATGACCACGACGATGCAGACTCTTCGTATGTCTCGACACACGTAAAGTATGTGGCCGTCACCCCTGACGTGATTCAGATGAGCGGTCTGCAGTTCACTGACGACAACAAGGAGAGCCGTCTCAGCGCCGATAACGAGGCTTACATATCATCGCCACAGGGATACTATGCAACGATCGACCTGCCTGTCGGCAAGATCATCGGCACAATGATGAATGACCCTCAGCGCAACGACTCAAGCTACTTCCTCAACTCTGCCAACTTCTATCTGAAGTCATACAAGCCGGAAGGGTACATGCTGAGCAAGACTCCGGCTCCAACGGTACTGATGGTGCAGCAAGACTCGATCTACTCTTTCTTTGAAGAAGGATTGCTACCTAACAGCAAGACTTCATGCTACGCTCAGTATGTGTGCGACTCTGTGCCTAACAGTCACTACAACAATCCGGATGAGGGCGTGTACTACTATAAATTTGGCAATATCAGCACAGTGGTACGCAGTCTTGCCGAGAATGAAGGCTGGAAGAAGTCAATGAGCGTCAGCGAGTGGGAAAACCAGTTGCGCAGCAACAACAAGATAACTGGCAGCCAGACCATCGATGACTATATGGTACGCATGGCTGTGATACCTGTGGATGTGACCACCAATTCAAGTTCGGGTTCCATCCTGTCGGTATCGAACTACATCCTGCCGACTTCCGTCACCCTGCAGAAAGGCGATGGCAAGCAAAGCATCCAGATGGTTTACACGCTTGAAGGCACAAAGGACTGACCTTTTCCACAGCCGAGCATGTAGCCGCAAATGTAAAAAGAATTGCAAATCAAATATAATCATTAATAGTGTTGTGTTATGTCTGACCGTTTATACATCTTCGACACCACTTTGCGTGATGGAGAACAGGTGCCGGGTTGCCAATTGAACACCGTCGAGAAGATTCAGGTGGCAAAGGCCCTGGAACAATTGGGTGTAGATGTCATCGAGGCTGGTTTCCCTATCTCCAGCCCTGGCGACTTTAATTCAGTAGTTGAAATATCAAAGGCCGTGACATGGCCTACCATCTGCGCGCTGACACGAGCCGTGCAGAAGGACATCGACTGTGCTGCCGAGGCCCTTCAGTATGCCAAGCACAAGCGTATCCACACCGGCATCGGCACCAGCGACAGCCATATCAAATATAAATTTAATAGTACGCGCGAGGAAATCATCGAACGCGCAGTGGCTGCTGTGAAATATGCACGCAACAAGGTCGATGAGGTGGAGTTCTATGCTGAAGATGCAGGCCGCACCGACAACGAATATCTTGCCAAGGTGGTTCAGGCCGTTGTCAACGCAGGTGCCAAGGTGATCAATATCCCTGACACTACTGGCTACTGCATGCCTTGGGAATTCGGCGAGAAGATTAAGTATCTGATGGAACATGTAGATGGTCTGCAGGACGGCCGAGCCATCCTATCGACCCACTGCCACAACGATCTGGGCATGGCTACAGCCAACACAATCTCGGGCGTAGTGAATGGAGCGCGTCAGGTGGAAGTGACTATCAACGGCATCGGCGAACGTGCAGGCAATACTTCGCTTGAGGAGATTGCCATGATTATCAAGTGCCACCAGGCCACAATGCCAGTCACCACCAACATCAACACCACGAAGATATGGCCTACAAGCCGTCTTGTATCGTCATTGATGAACATGCCTGTGCAGCCTAACAAGGCCATCGTGGGCAAGAATGCCTTCGCACACTCGTCAGGCATTCATCAGGACGGCGTACTCAAGAATGTGCAGACCTACGAAATCATGGATCCGAAGGAGGTCGGTATTGATGAGAACTCAATCGTACTGACTGCCCGTTCGGGTCGCGCTGCATTGCGCCACCGGCTCAGCGTCCTTGGCATCGAAATGGAGGGCGAGAAGCTGGATAAGACATACGAGGCATTCCTGCGACTGGCCGACAAGAAGAAGGAACTCACCGACGACGACCTGCTCATGCTGGTAGGCGCCGAAAAGGCCGAGACCAACCACATCCAGCTCGAATCTCTTCAGGTCACAACGGGCAAGGGTGTCACTCCTATTGCAGCCATCCGCCTGAAGGTTGCCAACGAGATGTTCGAGGCAGCAGGCATAGGCAATGGTCCGGTCGATGCCTCAATCAAGGCTTTGAAGCAGATTATCCGCCGCGAGATGACGCTCAAGGAAATGACCATCCAAGCCATTTCGAAAGGTTCGGACGACCTCTGCAAGGTTCACATGCAGGTGGAGCACGAAGGCCATCTCTATTATGGCTTCGGCTCGGACACCGACATCGTAACCGCTTCTATCGAGGCTTACATTGATTGTATTAATAAATTCAAATAAAGTTATGAAGACTCTTTTTGATAAAATCTGGGATGCACATGTCGTACAGACCGTCGAGGACGGCCCTACACAGTTATATATCGACCGTCTCTTTGCTCACGAGGTGACTTCGCCTCAGGCGTTTGACACTCTGCGCGACAAGGGAATCAACGTATTCCGTCCGGATCATGTGGTGGCTATGCCTGACCATAATACTCCAAGCGACCAGCAGCTTGAGATCGGTGATCCGATAGGCTGCAAGCAGGTCGAGACATTGGCAAAGAACTGCTCTGAGTTCGGCATCAAGCACTTTGCCATGGGTACAAAGGACAACGGTATCATCCACGTAGTAGGTCCTGAGAAGGCTCTTTCTTTGCCTGGCATGACCATCGTCTGCGGTGACTCTCACACTTCGACACACGGTGCAGTCGGCGCCATTGCCATGGGCATCGGTACTTCGGAGGTGGCTCAGGTTCTGGCTTCGCAGTGTATCCTGCAGAGCAAGCCTAAGACCATGCGCATCAATGTGGAGGGCGAACTGCAACCAGGCGTCACAGCCAAGGACGTGGCTCTCTACATCATGGCACAGATGACCACCAGCGGTGCTACAGGCTATGCCGTTGAATATGCAGGTTCTGTTGTACGCAACATGAGTATGGAGGGACGTCTGACTCTGTCGAACCTCTCGATTGAGATGGGTAGCCGTGCCGGTCTTATCGCTCCTGACGAGACAACATTCGCTTATCTGAAGGATCGCGAATATGCACCAAAGGGTGCTGAGTGGGACAAGGCCGTGGCAGAATGGAGCAAGCTGAAGAGCGACGATGACGCTGTGTTTGACAAGGAGGTGACATACAAGGCTGAGGATATCAAGCCTCGCATCACATACGGCACAAATCCAGGTGCCGGCATCGCAATCGATGAATGCATTCCTACATTGGACAAAATGAACGAAGCAGAACAGAAACAGCTCCTGTCACAGTTGGACTACATGCAGTTCACTCCTGGCGAGAAGCTGGAGGGCAAGACTGTAGATTACTGTTTCCTCGGTGCTTGTACTAACGGACGCATCGAAGACTTCCGTGCCTTTGCTTCGGTTGTCAAGGGAAAGAAGAAGAACCCGAACGTCATGGCTTGGCTTGTGCCTGGCTCATGGCTCGTTCGTCAGCAGATCATCGACGAGGGCATTGATAAGATTCTTGAGGAAGCAGGCTTCGAACTGCGTCTGCCTTCATGTTCGGCATGTCTGGCCATGAATCCGGACAAGGTTCCTGCAGGCAAGCTTGCAATCTCGACATCCAACCGCAACTTCGTAGGCCGTCAGGGTCCTGGCGCACGTACCATCCTCGCCTCGCCTCTCACAGTTGCAGCTTCGGCCATAACCGGTGTAGTGACCGATCCTCGCACCATGCTTGCTGAGATATCTGCACCTACAGAAGTTCGCAAGGTGACTGCCGCTCAGCCTGACAAGTGTCCGATGAAAGCATTCGGCCAACAGGAGGTCAAGAGCACTGCCGCCGACGGCAAGAAGGCTACACACAACGCAATGTCGGTGATCAAGTCAACCTGTCTGCCTATCAACATTGACAACAATAACACCGACAATATCATCCCTGCAAGATATCTGGCCTTCACCACTCGTGATCCGAAGTTCTATGGCGATGCGTTCATGCACGACATCCGCTTCGACAGCAATAACCAGCCTGTGGCCAGCTTTGTGATGAACCAGGTTCCGTTCAACGAGGTTCCTGCCGAGGGTCAGCGCGAGATTATCATCGGTGGCAAGAACTGGGGTTCAGGCTCAAGCCGCGAACATGCAGCATGGGCAATCGCCGGATATGGCATCCGCGTTGTAATCAGCTCGTCGTTTGCCGACATCCATCGCAACAACCTCATGAACTGCTTCGTGCTTCCTGTCATCGTGAGCGAGAACTTCCGTCAGGAACTGCTTAGCACAGTGGCTGCCGATGCAAATGCCGTTGTGACCGTCGATCTGCCAAACCAGACCGTTACCAACGAAGCAACAGGCCACAGCGAGAAGTTTGAGATCAATGGCTACAAAAAGCATTGCCTGCTTAACGGCTTCGATGACATCGACTATCTCCTGACTAAGAAGTCGGATATTGAACAGTACGAGAATAAGAAATGAAATTTGAGATTCTCGACACCACACTCCGCGATGGAGAACAGACCTCTGGCGTAGCTTTCAGCGCGCCAGAGAAACTCTCTATTACCCGCAAGATGTTCGAAGAAGTCGGCATCGATCGTATAGAGATTGCTTCTGCCCGCGTCAGCGATGGCGAGTTTGAGTGCGTCAAGAAAGTATGTGAATGGGCAAAAGAGGCTGGTTACCTCAATCGCATCGAGGTGCTCGGTTTCTGTGACAACGGAGCTTCCATCGAATGGATTAAGAAAGCTGGTGGCAAAGTCATCAACCTTCTGACCAAAGGTTCGGAGAAGCACTGTCGCGGTCAGCTGAAGAAAGAGCCCAAGGATCATTGGGACGATGTGGCACGTAACGTCCGCATGGCTCAAGAGGCAGGTCTTGACGTCAATATCTACCTCGAAGACTGGTCGAACGGAATGCTCAACAATCCGGACTATGTGTTTGGAATGGTTGACCATCTGAAGGATTGCAACTATAGCCGCATAATGCTGCCTGACACTTTGGGCATTCTTTCGCCACACCAGACCAAGACGCTTATCCGTCAGATGGTGCAGCGCTATCCCGATATACATTTCGATTTCCATGCCCACAACGACTATGACCTTGCCGTAGCTAACGTGCTTGCAGCTGCCGAAGCAGGCTGCAAGGGATTCCATACCACAGTCAACGGACTTGGCGAGCGAGCCGGCAATGCCTCCCTCAGCAGTGTCGTCGCTGTGTTACATGACCTCTATCGCAACGATATTCCTTCTGACGATGACGACAATTTCAAATATGCATCGACAGCAGGTGATCCGCATGGTTCCCGTTGCACCAATATCCGCGAGCAGGCTATCAACAATATCTCGCGCATGGTCGAATCCTATTCCGGCATCGGCACTGCTGCCAATACACCGATTGTTGGCGAGAATGTATTCACACAGACTGCCGGTGTTCATGCCGATGGCGATAAGAAAGGCAAGCTCTATGTCAACGCACTTCTGCCTGAGCGTTTCGGCCGTAGCCGCGAATACGCATTGGGCAAGATGTCGGGTAAGGCAAACATCGAGCAGAATCTCAAGTTGCTTGGCATCAATCTCAGCGACGATGACATGCGACGTGTCACTAAGCGCATCAACGAGATGGGCGACAAGAAAGAGCACGTCACCATCGACGATCTTCCTTACATCATTGCCGATGTGCTTCATCATGAGGCTCCGTCTAACAGAATCAAACTTGTGTCGTACATGGTCTCTACGGCTTACGGTCTGCATCCGCAGGCTGTGGTCAAGCTTGAAATCGACGGACAGGAATATGAGGAATCGGCTACGGGCGATGGTATGTACGATGCCTTTGTACGCGCCGTGCGCCATATCTACCGCCTAAAGTTGGGACGCACATTCCCTTGGCTTACCAATTATGTCGTAACCATTCCTCCCGGAGGACGCACCGATGCCTTGGTTCAAACAGCCATCTCATGGGAATACGAAGGTAAGGTCTATCGCACACGTGGTCTCGATGCCGATCAGACCGAAGCTGCCATCAAGGCAACTATCAAAATGCTCAACCTTCTGGAATCAGAATAATACGGTTATATGCCAAATGCCGGCATAAATAACACTTGTTTCCTAAAAACGTCCGCAGTGAGTAGTTTCCTCTCACGGCGGACGTTTCCTTTTATCTTATGTTTCCTTTAATATTACAGCTTGTCGTTGATGTCATCCACCACCTGACCGTCAAAAAGATTGATGATGCGGTTGGCATAGGTGGCATCGTGCTGAGAGTGTGTAACCATAACGATGGTCGTTCCTTCCGAGTTAAGTTGCGATAGGAGTTCCATCACCTCCATACTGTTTTTCGAATCGAGGTTGCCGGTCGGCTCATCGGCAAGGATGAGCTTCGGTCGGCCGATGATTGCCCTTGCTATTGCCACACGCTGCTGCTGTCCGCCTGATAGCTGTGATGGGAAATGCTTGCCTCGCTGTGACATATTCAGGCGGCGTAGCACTTCGAGAGTACGTTCCTCCCGTTCTTTAGCAGGCACTCCGGTATAGAGAAGAGGCAGCTCGGTATTCTCCTCTACATTAAGTTCGTCAATGAGATTAAAGCTCTGGAACACGAAACCTATCAATCCCTTGCGGATGTCAGTGCGCTCACTTTCTGAGAGTTTCGATACGTCCTTGCCATTGAGCATATAAGTTCCTTCAGTTGGAGTATCAATGAGGCCAAGGATATTGAGCAACGTAGATTTGCCACAACCTGATGGACCCATGATAGCTACGAACTCGCCCTGCTTCACTTCCAGGTTTACACCATTGAGGGCAACTGTGTCGAATTCTTCCGTGCGGAAGATCTTAGATATATTATTAAGTGTGATCATTTCAATTATGATTTATGAATTATGAATTTTCAATTATTCCCAAGGTATTCCGCTGCATTCGTCCTTGCCACCTTATCTATCTTGAAGCCTACGGTGATGGCAGTTACCGATGTGATGACGGCAATGCTGGCAAGCCACATCAGAGTGCAGACAGAAATTATTATCCAGATTCCGTTGTAATCGTGCGCGAAGGTCAGAGTGATGGTCAATCCGACAATGTATGCGAGGATGAAGGCACGTAACAGCGTGTGTACATAATGGCGTGACAGGAGTTTGACGATATCCCAGGTCTTTGCGCCATTCACCTTGCGTATGGCTATTTCCTTCTGGCGTCCGCGTGTCTCGAGTGAGACAGACGAATAGACTGTAAGAACGATGCAGAGGATACTGATGAGGAAAAGCAGAGTGCAGAGCTGACCTATAATTTCGATCCTCAGCAGAAGGCTTCCCCAACGCTCATAGGCGGTCTTACATACATCAAATTCATCATAACCCTGCGATGTAAAATGTTTTGCCCAAATCATTGCCACATCTTTTCGGAACGACTCGACATCATCGTTGACAGGCTTTATGATATGATCACTATCGCTATATCTGCGTGCAAGGTTTTCGTTGCTTGCTGCCATCTTGCTGAACATCGTGTCACTTGCCACAACATAATATGCCAGCCTGTTATTGAGCAGAAGTTCCTGTGGCAATGGCTGAGCATATCCGATTCTGATATATTCCATGCTGTCGGGCATGATTTCTGGTTCACCTGTGATAATGTGGCTGATGCCGAGTTCCGTTGCCATCTGCCTTGCTTCTTCCGGATAGGCCAATACAGGAATGGTTTGAAAATACGAAATGCTCATTGTGGTAGAGTCAAAGTTTGCAGATACCTCTTTGCCATAGATGCCGAAGATCTCCGGATTAGCATACAGGCCTAAGTACCAGTGGCTATCCACATACTCATTCGGCATGACGCCATAGAAGTTGTCATCCTCCTCGTTGATATACGAGCTGACGCGGAAGAACCTTGCTTTCTTCTCGATGGACGGAAGCTGAAGCATATCCTGCTCGAAATCCTCGTAATGTCTGACACCCACACGTTGTGGAACTATATGTTTATGCAGAGCCGTTACCGAATTGATATCTAAACCATTATTGAGATATGCATGCATCATCACACCGAATACAAGAATTATGATGAAGAAGAGGATTGTTGCCACGAAATATTGTGCCACCTGCATCGTTTTGCTGAAGGCACTCTTCTGTGCATAGCTGCGTCCTGCCGTCTGGCTGAGTGGCTTATGCAGCATGCGGCGAAGCTGGAACCACGAAAGGACTATTGCCGCAACAAAGGCCATGATAAGAGCAGATGCTATGAAACCATAAATACGGGTGAAGTTGAAATATATATAACTATCTACTTGGAGCTCGATGAGCTTTGGCATTATGAAGCCCTGAAAGCCATACGTAATAACAGCTGTCAGCAATGCAGTTATCATGGCAATGATCAGTATCTCGGTGGTATAGAGCGCAAAGAGTTGACGTGACTGAGCTCCATTGCAACGGCGAAGCGCCATCTCACGGCTTCGCAGCATAAACAGCTGCAACTGCATCTTCATATAGCCCGAAAGTCCTATAATCAGAACGCTTGCCCCCAGGAAGATGAACGACACAAGCAAGAACAATGGATAAAATTTCTGACGACCCCTGGCAAGTACGGTTACATCCGGGCGCAGGGACTTCATCTCCGACTGGAACTGTTCGAATGTAGCATCATCATTGAGGCGCACACTGAGCGAATAGATGTATTGCGTATCGGCAAAATCTGCATCCGCTGGCATATTCTTATTCCCTTCTGCTACAACATACAAGCCATCGAACCACCGCATGTAGGTGTCAGAGATTACAACATCACTGATTGCACCATATTTCGTATTGAAAGCGTATGTGTCAATCGGATTGTCAAACCTCATCCCCTGACGTGCGCGTTCGCTCAACACCACGGTGCCGACTTCGAGCGTTCCGATTGGTTTGCCAGTGATGGTGGAATAGAAATTATTTTCCTTCAGCCAGTCAGGGCTTATGAACGACAGCTGAGTGTGAGCCGTGCATTCCACGTCGCCTTCGACGCGGAAGGTGAATGTTGCCGAGATGCTCCGAGTGTTGAAAAGCACACTCTTCACGCTCGGCAGCTGCTGCACCGAATCGGCAAAGGTTATGGTTGAGGCCATTATGTGGTCTCCACCATCGTCCGTCGCTAAATCACAGGTGTAATACTTTTCATCGAACTCCCGTTTCATCTTGTCATGCCACGTGGCATTGACAAAATACAGGGTAATGCCGAAGCAGATGACGCCCACCGAAAGGCAAAGGACAGACACCGCGTTCTGCACCTTATACTTCATGATGTTGCGCCATCCGCTCATGAGATTATGAAAAAATAGATTTGTCATCTTGTCTTTACCTTATTATATTATATATTAGATTTGTTCCACAAGAGTGTGCACCTCTCTTGTTTCCGGGTGCAAAGGTACGCCCTCTTTCTGTTTCCTGCAAGAGTTTCCACTACCTTAATGACAGATTGTATGATAATCATACACAAAACTGTATGAAAATCATACACTATATGGGCAATATACCACTTATATGGCAAATATAAACAAATAACTTTACGCTTTTGACAAAAAAACAGTAT
Source organism: Candidatus Liminaster caballi (assembly GCA_018065085.1). Classification (GTDB taxonomy): domain Bacteria; phylum Bacteroidota; class Bacteroidia; order Bacteroidales; family UBA3663; genus Liminaster; species Liminaster caballi. The sequence continues at coordinate 25,718 of JAGHUA010000010.1, forward strand.
CTTTGCGACATGAATCAATATAACACAATCCTCGTGGTGGATGACAATCCTGCCATCCTAACCGCGGCAAAGATCTGCCTTGATGGTGTGTTCGAGCACATCATCACTCTGTCCGCACCCGATAATATCATCGCCACACTTCAGCAGGAAAGGGTCGATGTAATCCTTTTGGACATGAACTTTTCGCTTGGTGTAAACTCGGGTCAGGAAGGCATGATGTGGCTGCAGGCAATTCACCGCCGCCATCCCGATATCCCTATTGTACTCATAACGGCATACGCTGATGTCAGGCTTGCAGTTCGTGCCCTGAAGGCAGGAGCAACTGATTTCGTCTCAAAACCATGGGACAATGACGAACTTATCCGTACGCTGAAGGATGCCGTTGATAAAAGCATGGAAGTGCTGCCGCTCGATCAGCTGGAAACAGAACATGTGCGCATGGTTGTCGATAAATGCCACGGCAACATGAAGAAGGCTGCCGAAATGCTGGGCATAACCCGACAGACACTATATGCAAAAATCAAGAAGACACTTCCCTGATCCTCACCCCTAGATGGATGTAACAAGACCCTATTGGAATATGGTTATCTATATTATTATAATATGTGTAGTTGTGATTGTTGTATGGTTCTTCCGCCATCAGCGATTGCTCGAAACCCGTGCGAAATTGATGCGCGAGGCAATCCGTAACCGTGACTTCTCCTTCCGCCTGCCGGTGCGCGGTCTTTTCAGCGGAGAACGTGCATTACAGGAAGCACTCAATGACCTGGGCAGGGACATCAACCAGCTTGTTGCACAGAATGAAGTGGAATCATGGCAGAAGCTGACCCGTGTGCTGACTCACGAGATCATGAATGCCACCACACCTATCAGCAGCATAAGCCAGGCATACCTGAACAATCCGAAAATCAAAGGAACTCCGTACGAGGAAGGCATACGTGCCATACATGACACAAGCACAGGTCTTACTATATTTGTGGATAGTTACCGCAAGCTGACACAACTTCAAGAACCCGAACCATCAGACATTCGACTTACAGAGTTCATCGCTGTCATTCAGTCTTTATTTCCTACTCTCGATTGGCACACAGATATTCCGGCTGCCACACAAATCCATGCTGACGAGAACCTTCTCCGGCAGGTCTTCATCAACATCACCAAGAATGCCATTGAGGCCGATGCCAATGTCATTGACATCCGTCTCATGAGCAATGCCATCTGTATCAGCAATAACGGCAAACCTATCCCAGCCGATGTCGCCAGAGAAATCTTCATCCCATTCTTCACCACAAAGAAATCTGGCACAGGCATAGGCTTGGCCCTTTCACGCCAGATTATGATCATGCAAGGTGGCAACCTCACTCTTGCCGAACACCCTATAGGTGGCTATCATGTGTCTTTCTGTTTATCATTGAATTTAAAATAGTAAAAGAGGATGTGTCCGGGTTATTATACCCTTAGACACACCCTCTGCTTATTACACCTCACCAATAAATAATATAGATAATTACGGACAGACTACCGGTGTTTTACACCACAGTCCATGCTTGTTGCAATAGGCATAAACAGCACGAGGCTTTGAGTTTGATATAAAATGGGCAACAGCAGGCTGCGTGAGATCAAGATAGGCAAGTTGTCCGCCATGTTCTGTTTCGAGAAACACGAAGTTGATGTGATGGTCGGGTTGCATGGGATGCGGGATGTTGCCGACAAAGACATCGATTTTGTACTTCTGTTCACCACATGCCACCTGTTCGCACTTGACTTTGGGTACGTGGGCTTCAACTTTGCCGTCTGTGCAGTTGCGTTCGATGATCTCCATCTCCTGCCCACAACACATTGGCACCAAACCGCTGTCGGCAACCGAAAGCAGGATATTCCCACAGATTGGACACCGATAAAATTTTGTTTCCATAGGCATTCTCAATTTTGATTGTTAATAAATAGGATGTATGATTGCAATCATCGTGTCAAGATTTGAGTCTTTTCACGTTGCAAAGGTACAACAAATGCAAACAAACCGAGTGAACTATGAAAACAAAATATAACACATTGATAATGAACATCGGTCATTTCCTTTAATTGGGAAACGACCGATGTTGAGTATGTATTGACTTTATGTTGGCAATATCAGAATTCTACCTTTGGAGCTTTCTCTGAGCCCTCTTCTGCCTTGAACTCTGCACGGCGCTCAAATCCTGCAAAAGAAGCCACAATACTGGCTGGGAACGAACGTACGCTAACGTTGTATTCCTTCACGGCTGCATTGAACTTCTTACGAGCCTCATTGATGCGGTTTTCTGTACCCTCAAGCTGTGCCTGCAGCTCGCTGAAGTTCTCGTTGGCCTTCAGTTCTGGATAACTCTCAGACACGGCAATAAGACGACCGAGGGCAGAACTGATCTCGCTCTGTGCCTTCTGGAACTTCTGCATGTTCTCTTCGGTCAGATCATCGACTGAGAGGTTGATGGATGTAGCCTTTGCGCGTGCAGCAACCACAGCCTCAAGTGTCTCGCTTTCGTGTGCTGCATAGCCTTTAACAGTATTCACAAGATTAGGAATAAGATCGGCACGACGCTGGTAAGAGGCCTCGACATCAGCCCACACCTGATTAACACTCTCATCACTCTTCACGAGTCCGTTGTAGGCAGAAATAGCCCAAATGGCAACCACTGCGACAACGGCAATGATAGCAATAGTAGATTTTTTCATTGATTAATATATTTATAGTTTTTTCTTTATCATTTATGTGTTCATACAGTTCATTCTGATGTTTGGCAGTAATCAGAATCTTCCTCCTGCTCCGCCACCGCTGAATCCACCGCCGCCAAACGAGCCGCCATGGAAGCCGCCGCCATGCGAACCGCCACCTGATGATATTGGACGCGCTCCAAATGAGCCACCGGTGAACACTCCCTCGTAGAACTCACCACTGCTGGTGATGCGCGTGCGGTTGACCATATTGCCACAATTAGTGCAACGATAGGTCTCAATCACCTGCATTCGACCGATACCGATTTTCTTGCATTGACGTCGTATGAGTTTTAATGTGTACTGCTGGCAGATATCACATTTGCGCTTCTTGCGTTCCTCACGAACCACAATGACAAGGAAGATGCCAACAAAAACGAGAATAATACCCAAAAAGATTAATACAGCAAGCTCGTCTTCATCATCACTGTCCGAGGCATATTCATTGATCAGATCTTCCTGTCCGAGCAAAATTCCATGCAGATCTCGCATCGTGGCAAGCATTGCTGCGTCCCATTGACCCTGCTTCAGCAACGGTACCATTGTCCTGTTCTCTACGCGACGGCAGATTGCATCCGGCAGGAACTTCTCAAGGCCCGTACCTGTCAATATCCAATAACTGCGATCGAGTGTTGCAAGAGTCACCACAAGACCGGTATTCTGCTTTGTGCCTACGCCATACCTGTTGCCAACCTCAATGCTGAACTCATAAGGATCGTCAGGATCGAGATTCTCCACTACAATGACAAGCGACTTCACGCCCTTTTGCATCTCCAGATCCTTCAGCCAATAGTTGATCGAGTCAACTGTCGATGATGACAGAATATGATCCGGATTGGTCACATAACTCAATGTTTCGCCGCCAGATATCGGCATTGGCAGATTGGCAGGCGTATAAACACCAGCCATAGCCATTGTGCACCAAACGGACAAGAGCAGCACAATCGAGCATATCTTCATTATAAACACGTTTCTTTTCATGCCGCAAAAATAGCAATATTAATTAATATCTCCAAAGAATATTCACCAAAATACTGCAAAAAACAGAATAAAAGTTAAATATAGTTTGGTATATAGTGAAAAAATACATATCTTTGCCCCGATAATTAGCAGAAAGATATTTATCAGAGCTTGATCACAAACAGCTTATTCATCAAAATTAAATAAAATAATGAAACTGAAACTTGCAGTACTCCCAGGCGATGGTATCGGACCTGAGATTATGGAACAGGGTGTAGCAGTATGTGAGGCAATCTGCCAGAAGTTCGGTCACGAACTCAGCTACAAGTATGCAATCTGTGGTGCTGACGCTATCGACAAGGTTGGCGATCCATTCCCAGAAGAGACTTTCCAGACCTGTATGGATGCCGATGCTGTGCTATTTGCCAGCGTTGGTGACCCAAAGTTCGACAATAATCCTAATTCTAAGGTTCGTCCTGAACAGGGACTCCTTGCCATGCGCAAGAAGCTTGGACTCTATGCAAACGTACGTCCTGTAACCACTTTCGACTGCCTTATACATAAATCTCCTCTCAAGGACGAAATCGTACGCGGCGCCGACTTCATCTGCATCCGCGAACTTACCGGTGGTATGTATTTCGGCAAAAAGCAGGAGCCTACAGTCAATGAGAATGGCGTTGAAGACGCTCTCGACACAAACTACTACTCACGTCCAGAGGTTGAACGTATTCTGCGCGTAGCCTATCAGTACGCACGCCAGCGCCGTAAGCACCTGACTGTTGTTGATAAGGCCAACGTCCTCGCTTCTTCACGTCTGTGGCGCAAGATTGCCCAGGAGATGGCTCCTCAGTATCCTGATGTGACAACAGACTACATGTATGTCGATAATGCTGCCATGCGCATGATTCAGGATCCACGTTTCTTCGATGTCATGGTAACTGAAAACACATTCGGCGACATCCTCACCGACGAAGGTTCAGTCATCACAGGCTCAATGGGCTTGCTCCCATCAGCTTCAACCGGAGAACACACACCAGTATTCGAGCCAATCCATGGCTCATGGCCACAAGGTAAGGGATTGAATATTGCTAATCCACTCGCACAGATTCTCTCTGCAGCAATGTTGTTCGAGTATTTCGATCTCAAGGAAGAAGGTGCTCTCATCCGCGAAGCTGTTGATGCATCTCTCGACCAGAACGTACGCACACCAGAAATCCAAGTTGAAGGTGGTGCTAAGTATGGCACAAAGGAAGTCGGCCAGTGGATTGTAGATTACATCAAGAATAAGTAATAAAAGACATAAAATAACTGTCACAAACAAATTTCTGACTCAAAAGAATTGTTGCAAACAATAAATATTACATAAAAGCCGCGGAATTATACCGCGGCTTTTTTATACTATTAGTCTAGGCAATAATATCAATTGAATGCATTTCTTCTATAATTTTCTATAAGGTTTATTGATCCTATTGGACCAATTAGCCCAATTAGCCCCATTAGTCCTATTAGTCCAATTAGCCTTATTAGCCCAATCATAAAAAAAAAGAGACCCGACCATCTCTGGTCGAGCCTCTCTGTAAGGTGGCCGCTTCCTACTCTCCCGCTTTGGCAGTACCATCGGCGTTACAAGGTTTAACTT
>JAGHUA010000045.1 GCA_018065085.1 Candidatus Liminaster caballi
TTGACTTCAATTGATTTCCCTGTTGCAACAAACATTGGAAGTTCTGCTTTCAGTGGCACAGCACTTACTTCCGTCTATCTTCCAGCCGCAAGAACTATCGAATCGGGTGCATTCGAATCATGTCAATTATTGGCAAAAATAATATTGCCAAGGGTTGAGACCTTGGGATATCGAGCATTAGCAGATTGCAGAAAGATTACACGTTTAGAATTGCCAGAAGTTAAGGAAATTGGAAGTTCGTCATTGAGTGGTATGTCTGCGCTTAAATATCTTTCAATTCCAAAAGTCGAAAAGATAGGTGATTATGCTTTTGTGAATGGAACAGCCTATGCAATCGATTCTTTGCGTATTGGAAGCGTAGAACAGTATTGCAATATAGACCATGGTTCGGATAAAAATGATGAATCGGCATACCAAGCCACCTTCCCGTGGTATGAACTCGGCAAGAAAAATCTATTTATTGGTGATTCTGACGCTCCAGCTACAGAAATAACTATTCCAGAAAGTGTACAGCAAGTGCCTGAATATGCATTCCTTGGCACAGGTATACATACTATTCATTTTGAAGGAACTACTCCTCCTGCTCTGATATCAACAAAATCTTTCTCGGGCTATACAATGCTTGCTGTACCAGAAGAGGCTTATGATACCTATTTGGCAGCTGATGTATATAATACTATACCGCTACAGATTGCAAGAGAAGGTCATCTCACACAAGAACTGGAACTTGAGGCAAAGAGCACTACATCTGCTCTTTTAGCAAAGCTTGGTGATAGTGAAATACGTAATGTAGTGAACTTGAAAATCACAGGCACCATCAATAGTTACGATATGATGATTATCCGTAACCGAATGACCTCACTTCGCAATCTTGATCTCTCAGAGGCTTCTATTGTAGATTGTGATTTTGTATATAGCACATCTGATGGCTGGAACTTCCATTCCGTTAAGGATGAGATTACGGGTGATTGGTTGACTGGTGTGATGAATGTGCAACTACCTGCGACAACAAAAACCATTGGATACGGTGCCTTTCAAGACTGCTTCAATTTAGTAAGTGTCACAATCCCAGATGGCGTTACTTCTATCGGTGACAGAGCGTTCCAGAATTGCGTTAGAATAAAAGAACTTATGCTTCCGCAGTCAGTAACATCGGTAGGAGATTACGCATTTTATGATTGCGCTGGTCTTAGAGAGGTTATTATCCCAGATGGCGTTACGTCAATAAATTCGTATGCTTTTTATGGTTGTAGAGATCTGGAAAAAGTGACGATACCGGCTAGCGTGAAGAATATCGGATATTATGCATTTACGGAAGTCGGTAATGGATATTGGGATGAGTACGGTAATTATCGTAGAACTCCTATTTCTCTCCGAATAAGCGACATTGACTCGTGGTTGGATACTGAGATTGGATATGAATGGGGTAATGGTGGCGCGTTTAGTAATGTAGGAACACTCTTCATTGGCGATTCGGATGAACCAGTTGAAGATATTGTGATCCCTGCAGGAACCACAGAACTGAAGCGCAACACATTCGCAGGATTCAGTTGTCTGAAGAGTGTCACTCTTCCTGACGAACTTAAAACAATTGGAAGTGGCACATTCTCAAGAACTGATCTGGCAGAAGTAAAAATGCCAGAGAATCTGAATTACATTGGCAGTTATGCATTCTCGGGTTGTACAAATCTGGAGAATGTAGAGTTCACTGATAGTCTAAAGACTATCGATGAGTATGCTTTCACTAATTGCTGCAAACTTAAGAAAGTTGAATTGCCTCCATATCTTCAGACTATTGGCGTATCAGCCTTCGCCAATTGCCAAAGTCTGACTGATATTCTGATTCCTGCATCTATCCAGGAGATTGGTGATTATGCATTCCTAGGTTGCGACAACTTGAAAACCGTTATCGCTACCACCGTTGAACCTATCACAATCAATCAGAATACTTTCTCGACTTATAGAACTGCTAATGTGTATTCGCCAAAGACTTCATACTGGAAATATTATTGGAACACCCAGTGGAACCAGTTCCTGTCGGTAAATGAATATGGCAAGAAGTTCGGTAAGCATTACGGCTACAAGTACTTCTATCTAAGAGGTCATCATGGCGGCAAGAAGGAAGACTTTGAGATTGATGACGAGACAGGTCCGGTTTATGGCGCTGAAGATGAAGAAACAGGCGAGGAGGAAGCTCCAGATGCAGACTTTGGAGAAGAATCTGGTATCATCGTAGGCGGTGAGCAGATTCAGGAACTTGGCGACATCCATCTCAGCCATAATGGCAATAATGGCGCCAGCGTGATTGCTAAGGCAGAAGGCAAGGTGCACATTGAGAACCTGTATGTTGATATCAAGACACAGAAGAACCGCTGGTACTTCTTCTGTTTCCCATTCGACATCAATCCAGGCGAGGCAACATTCGATGGCAGCTATGTGTGGTACTTGTACGATGGCGAGGCTCGTGCATTGAATGGCAATGGTGGTTGGAAGAAAGTCGCAGCTGACGGCGTGATGCAGTCAGGCAATGGCTACATCTTCCAGGGTGCTGTTAACGGAACACTGACCATCCATGTGAAGGACATCACTATCGATGCAAGCGACAATAGCACGAACATGATTACATATCAGTCGGACAACAAGAACGACGCAAGCTGGAACCTTATCGGTAACTCAAACTATGCATACTACGGCATCAGCGACCTCATGCTGGAGGAGCCTGTAACCGTTTACAATAATGAGACAGGAAACTATGAGGCAGTGCGTGCTGGTGATGATGATTATGAGTTCTATCCATTCCAGGCATTCTTCGTGCAGAAGCCAGATGACAAGGAGAGTGTAGACTTCAGCAACTCGAAGAAGAACACCAAGAATATGTCAGATGAGAAGAAGGCTAAGAAGTCTTCCGCTCCAGCTGCTGCTCCAAAGATGGCAGACTCAATGCGTAAGATTATCAATCTCGAGTTTACTCAGGCTGATGTTGAGAACGACTCTGTAAAGGCCGCATCTGACCGCACACGTATCGTGGTTAACCCTGCAAAGAGCACAGACTACGAGACTGACTGCGACGCAGCTAAGTTCATTGCAGAGAATATGCCACAGATTTATTCTCTCGACAATAATGGCGTGATGTATTCAATCAACGAGCGACCAATGGAGAATGGCATCGTCAAGATAGCTGTTAAGGCTGACAAGAAAGGCCTTTATACTATTTCGGCTTCACGTCTGGATTGTGATGCAATGCTCTGCGACCTTGAGACAGGTTCTGAGGTTGATCTGGCAAAGGGCGATTACACATTTGCAGCAGATGCCAAGACATATACCGATCGATTCAAGCTTGTTCTGATTGCTGGAACAACAGAGATCTCTTCAGTAGAGGCAGAATCGAGCATAAGCGTTGAGGCTGGAGCTATCTGTGTGAATGATGCCAATGCCGACGTAAGAGTTTACTCGGTAGGTGGCTCGCTTGTAGCTGCTCAGAAGGGTGAAGGCAGAATCTCTGTTCCTGCTGGCACTTACGTAGTGGTTAACAATGGTCAAAGCATTAAGCTGACAGTTAATGAGTGATTTGTATGAAGTGTAAACTATTATCCATACTTATTCTGGCATTGGCGGCAATCACCGCCAATGCACAGGATGACTTCAATCCAACTTTGCCTGGCGAACCAAGTGCTCGCTACAAAGTCACGGTTGGAATATCTCACCCAGAGGCTGGTACTGTATATGGAGCTGGTAGTTATTCTACTGGTGATGAGGTTTCGATTAGCAAGAATGATGCCTGGTTTCCTTCATACGCAGAAGTATTCTACCAGTTCAAACACTGGACACTCAACGGCACTGTGTACTCTTCCGAATCTTCATTTGTTTATAGAGTAGGCACTGAGAACGCAAACTTTGTGGCTGTATATGACGCTGTGTCAGCAGACGAGATAACATCAAGAGTTTACGTCAGGATGGAACCTGCCGACGCAAGCGATTCGCACACCACCGACGGTCAGCGTTACTTTGAAGGTGACTATGCAAATGTCTATTGCTATGAGAATTCATTTTTTGAGTTCCTCGGATGGTATGACGGTGACAGACTTGTGAGCTCCGATAAAGATTTCAACTATCTTGTGGGCGAGGATGATGTGACTCTTACAGCTAAGTTCAATTACAATCCAGTTATCCCAGGCGAACCTATTGGCAATCAGGATAACGTCGCTAATAGTGCCAAGGGAGACGTAAACAACGATAGTTCTGTGGATGTCCAAGACGTAGTCTCTTGCGTCAATGTGGTGCTTACAGATTCTGACAACAAGAAGGCTGACGTAAACAAAGACGGCCTGATTGATGTTCAGGACGTAGTAACTCTCGTAAACATAATATTAAATATCAAATAACAGTCATGAAAAAATATATTACTCCTAAAGCTCGATTTATAGAGATCGATACAGAGGGAATTATTGCTGACTCTCCAACGATAGGTAGGAGTTCAGAAGAAGCAGATCCAGAATTAGAGGTGCTGTCTGGTAGGTTGCGCACTAACCTTTGGGACGAAGACTGATTCTCTCATTCTCAAACAATACTTTTCCCGCCTGAGATGTGCAAAAGCATCTCGGGCGTGTTTTCTGTTATCAGAACATTGTTCCCCGCATTTGCTAAGACTTGGAAGAATGCAGAACATTATTTTTGGGATTTCCAGAAACCTGGAAGTCCCAATGAAACTTTCGTTAGCATTTCCCAAGACTTAAGAAGTCCCAAAGAAACTTTTGTTAGCATTTCCCAAGACTTAGGAAGTCCCAATTAAACTTTCTTTAGCGTTTCCCAAGACTTAAGAAGTCCCAATGAAACTTTCGTTAGCGTTTCCCAAGACTTAAGAAGTCCCAAAGAAACTTTCGCCAGCATTTCCCAAGGCTTGGGAAGTCCAAACAAAACTTTTGCAGAAAATAAAAGACTCTGGGCAATGATGCTCAGAGTCTTTTTTATCATTCCGGATGTTCGGCGAATGGCCGGCAAATATTACTTGGAGAACTTGAAGCCGATCTTCATACCGTCGTACTGGCCAGCGAGAGCTGTGACAGTTGCGAGGCTCTTGAACTTGCTGCCAAGGGTAGATACGAGATCCATGAACTTCGAGCTGTCGAATGTGAGGCAGAGATCATTGCCGCTGACAGTGACATAAGTCTTCACTGGGATGCCTGCCGAAGTGTTGATGATGAGAGCCTTGGTCTCTTTGTCGAATGTGTATGTGCCCTGACGCTTGATGGCGCCAACTGAGTAGGTCACGTTGCCCTTGCCATCGAAGGTGAAGGTCATCTTGCCCGAACGGATGCCCACGAGCTTGTAGGCAGAAGAAAGCTTGCTCTCAACCTTGTCGGCGATAAGGGTGCCGCCTGCCTGGGTGAGGAGGTTCTGGCTCTCGAACTGAACGGCTGGCTCGGTGTATGACCACGTGCCGGTGATGCTTGCCTCGGTGGTGGTGATGTCGCCTACGAGCGAGGTGAGGAGACCGCTGAGGAGGTTGCCTGTCTGCTCGTTGGTCTTCTCGGCAGTGGCCGAAACGGCTGTGTTGGCAAGACCGGAGAGGAGGTTAGAGAGGATGTCCTGAGCATTGACGCTCTGGCTGAACATTGCAGTCAGGGCAATGACGCTTGCTAAAAGTTTTTTCATGACGGATGATGTTTTATATTTTTAATGATTATATTCGATTGGCATAATGCGAGCAGAAGAGCGCATTTTGCGGTGCAAAGATAAGCATTTCTGCCGAGATGGCAAAATTTTTATGCGTTTTTATCGTTTGCAAGTATCTTCTCGGCCAGAATAAGGTCTTCGGGATAGGTGATTTTGATGTTTGTTGTCTCGCCATCGACCACATAGATGCCTGTGTCGGGCAGGTAGCGATGCACCACGCCACAGTCGTCCGTGGTGATGAAATCCGGATCCTTGAGACCTGTGCTGTAAGCCTGTGCGATGGTGTCGAGATGGAAGCCCTGGGGGGTCTGTACGTTGCGCAGGGTAGAACGGGCAGGAATGCGAACGATGTGCCCGTCGGCATTGACCTCGCAGATAGTGTCGGTGCAGGCAATGGCTACGTCAACGGCGCTGTTGTGGCGCAGGGCGGCAATGCAGTCAGAGATGATGCGATGGGACACGAGCGGACGCACGGCATCGTGTATGAGGATGTTGGTAGCAACCTGCTGGGCGGGCGACAATGACGAGTAGAGGCCGATGGCAGAGAGGGTGCTGTGATAGCGTTCCTTGCCGCCGGCAACGATGTGGCGAACCTTCTCGTAGGGCTTGGCGATGGTGTTGACGCGGTCGATGTAGTCGGCATGTGAGACGATGACGATCTCGTCGATTGCGGCATGGCTGGAGAAGGCGCGTATGGAGTGTTCGAGGATGGTTCGCCCTGCCACTTCGATAAACTGTTTAGGCTCGGGAGCACCCATGCGACGGCCGCTTCCGCCTGCCAGTAAGACTGCTATGTTCATGATGCTGGAGATGCTGATTGGGTTATGTTTTCAGATGCAAAGATAGACATTTATTGTTGCCCGAGCAAGCAAAACAGCCGAAAAAACGCGTGTGTCGGCATTTATTTCGGTCAAAATATCGATTATGTGATTTTTTATTATTATTTTTGCGCGAATTATAGTCGATAAATCTATGTCAGAGGAAGAGAAAAAGCAGCCGAAGAAACAGCGTCGCTACAGGTTGATGCTGGTGAGCGAACGTGAGGGCCGAAAGGTCTTCTCGCTCTCGATGCCGTTGTGGGTTACGTCCGCATTCTTCATTGTGCTGGCCATGCTGGCTGCGCTTGCCATCGTGCTCATCATCATGAAGACTCCGCTCAAGGAGTACCTGCCAGGTTACCTCGATGTGACCAAGCGTGCAGTAGTGGTGGAGAGTGTGATGCGCATTGACAGCCTTGAGAGGGAGAACCAGCTGCGCATTGCCTATCTGGACAACCTTACCTCTATACTCCGAGACAGGGTGAAGAGCGACAGCATCATGGCCTACGACTCGGCTGTGACACGCATTCAGGACACGCTGCTCACTGCCTCCGAGCGTGAGGCTGCATTTGTGGCTGCGTATGAAGAACGGGAGCGATTCGGTCTCAATGCGCTCGACGCCAAGGATCCTGCTTTCGCCTCGATTTCGTTCCTGTCGCCTGTCAAGGGCAAGATTGCGCTGCCCGACGAGGACGATGGTATGCTGTCGAGCGTGACACGCATCGAACTGTCGAAGGAAGTGCCTGTGCTGGCTCCGCTTGAGGGTACGGTCATCTCCATCGCCTACATCATCGGCCAGGGTTATCAGCTGACCCTGCAACACGGCGGCGAGTATGTCTCGATATTCTCGCATCTGTCAACGGTGCTGGTCGATGCCGGTCAGCAGGTCAAGACGGGCAAGGTGATCGGCCATGCAGGAGCCGATAAGGATCCGGAGCAATGCTGGATGGGCCTGCAACTGTGGCACAAGGGCAAGAGCGTCGATCCGTCGGCTGTAATGTCAATTGAGAACTGATAAAAACAAGAACATAATGAGAACAATCGCTATATTAGGCAGCACGGGCAGCATCGGCAGGCAGACGCTTGAGGTGTGTGCCGAACATCCCGACCTTTTCGAGGTGTATGCCATCACCGCCAATCGCAGTGCCGACCTGCTCATCCAGCAGGCGCGCCAGTTTAAGCCGGAGGTGGTGGTCATTGCCGATGAGACATACTATCAGCAGGTGAAAGATGCGCTTGCCGACCTCCCAATCAAGGTGTGGGCAGGAGCCGATGCGCTGTGTCAGGTGGTCACAGCCGAGCCGATCGACATCGTGGTCACCGCCATGGTAGGCTTTGCAGGCTTGCGCCCGACGGTCGAGGCCATCAAGGCACATAAGGTGCTGGCATTGGCCAACAAGGAGACTCTCGTGGTGGCCGGACAGCTCATCATGAAGATGTGTGACGAGTATAAGGTGCCGATCCTTCCTGTCGATTCGGAGCACTCGGCCATCTTCCAGTGTCTGGAGAACAATCCAATCGACAAGCTTATCATCACGGCATCGGGCGGACCTTTCCGCACATTCACCATGGATCAGATGCGCGATGTGACTGCCGCCCAGGCCCTGAAACACCCAAACTGGGACATGGGCGCAAAGATTACCATCGATTCGGCTTCGATGATGAACAAGGGCTTTGAGGTCATAGAGGCCAGGTGGCTGTTCGGTATGAATGCCGATCAGATTGAGGTGGCTGTGCATCCTCAGAGCATCGTCCACAGCATGGTGCAGTTTGCCGATGGCGCTGTGAAGGCTCAGCTGGGATGCCCTGACATGCGTGTGCCTATTGCATACGCCCTGAGCTATCCTGACCGAATGCCGTCGCAGATCAACGCCAAGCTTCGCATTGAGGATTATGCCCATCTGACCTTTGAGCGTCCGGATCTTGAGCGTTTCCCGAACCTACGTCTTGCCTTCGACGCTCTGTCGCAGGGCGGCGACCGTACGTGTGTGCTCAACGCAGCCAACGAGGTGACCAACGAGGCGTTCCGCCGCGGTCAGTGCAAGTTCCTGCAGATGGCCGAGGTCAACGAGAAGACGCTTGCAGCCATGCCGTTCGTGGCTCAGCCTTCGCTCGACGATTATTTCGCCATCGATGCTGTCGCACGTGTCAAGGCTAAGGAACTCCTTGGCCTCTGACGGGCGCATGATCATTTCCTGCTGAACGCAACAACAAAGCAACAAAATAACAAAATTACAAAACAACAAAATAAACCGTTTATCCTGATGTTCTGGTTCAAGGCTTTCGAACTTATTGCCTGTTTTTCGATACTTGTGTTCGTCCATGAACTTGGTCACTTCATGTGGGCAAGGTTCTTCAAGGTTGGCGTTGAGAAGTTCTATCTCTTCTTTGATGCCTATAATTTTGCGCTTCTCAGATGGAACAAGAAGGGTCTCCATCTGTTCGATCTCGTTCATTTCCCGCACCTTGTCAATCCGAGTGAAACGGAGTATGGCATCGGCTGGGTGCCCCTCGGAGGCTATTGTGCCATTGTGGGCATGATTGACGAGACACACGATGCCGAACATGCCGACACCGAGCGCCCCGATGCGTTTGTCAAGCAGGGCAAGTTCGCCCAGTTTATGATCATGGTGGGCGGCGTGCTCAACAACGTGCTGCTTGCCGTGCTTATCTACATCGGTATCGCATGGTACTGGGGAACTGACGTACTCCGCATGGAGGATGTGCCCAATGCCACCTACAGCCAGTATGCCGAGCAGATCGGATTCCGTCAGGGCGATGTGATTGTCAGCATCGACGGTGATGAAAGTCTGACATACGACGGTCTTGCCAATGCCCTGCTGTTGGGCAATGAGGCTGTGGTGCGCCGAGGCGATGAACTTGTCAATATCGCTCTGCCAGACACACTCGGTACATATTTCCTGCGCCATCCGTCAGAACTGAAGAAGTTCCTTCATCCGGAATATCCGCTTGTCATCAGTGCGCTGCCAGACGAAGGCATAAGCAGTCCTGCCCGCGATGCCGGACTTTTGCCAAACGACTCGGTCATTGCCGTGGTCGAGGACTCGGTGCGCATCGCCACACCTATGCTTGCCGACGTGCAGCAATATTTCTATAAGCATGCAGGCGACAGCCTCGACCTGGTGTTTGTGCGCAATGGCGAGGAGATGCAGACGACCGTTGTGGTTGGTGCAGATTCGCTCATCGGCGTGGCTCTGCACAGCGGCATTACCCCTGCGCTGCTGACACACATCGACTATAGCCTTCTCGAAGCAATTCCGGCAGGAGTGAAGCGCGGCTGGAACACACTCTATAACTACGTGCGTCAGTTCAAGCTTGTCTTCACCAAGGAGGGCGCCAAGTCGGTTGGCGGATTCGGCACCATGGGTTCAATCTTCCCTGAACATTGGATCTGGGAGGCTTTCTGGTCGCTCACAGCGTTCATCTCGGTGGCTCTCGCCTTCATGAACATCCTGCCAATCCCAGCCCTCGACGGCGGACACATCATGATCCTTATCATCGAGGCCATCATCCGTCGTCCGCTAAGCGACAAACTGAAGGACAGACTTCAGTACATAGGCTTCGGTCTTGTCATCCTGCTGATGCTTGCCGCCAATATCAACGACATAATCCGTTTTTTACTCTGATATGATCACAATAGTACTTAAACACCATAAAGAGGAGTCGCTGCGCCGTTTCCATCCTTGGGTTTTCTCAGGCGCCATCTATCGCATGGAGGATGAGTTTGGCAGCGAGGTACAGCCCGACGAGGGCGACTGGGTGCGTGTGGTGAGCGACAGTGGCGAGTTCCTTGCCATCGGCCAGTATCAGATAGGATCGATTGCCGTGCGTATCTTTACGTTCGACGAGGACGAGTTCGATGATGACTTCTTCCTGCGCCGTCTGCAGTCGGCCTATGAACTGCGTCGCTCGCTCGGCCTGATACGTCCGGTGGGTTCGCCTGAGGCCGAGGCAGCAGGTTCGGCCAACAATGCCTTCCGTCTGGTTCATGGCGAGGGTGACGGATTGCCTGGCCTTATCATCGACGTGTATGACGGCACTGCAGTCATGCAGGCACACACTCCAGGCATTCATTACATCCGCGAGGCATTGGCCGAAGACCTTATCCGTGTGGCTGGCGCTGACATCCGCAACGTCTATTACAAGAGTGAGACGACGCTTGGCTATAAGACGGAAGCCCGACAGTCAGCCGAAGCTGAGGGTGAATCGGTCAATGGCTATCTGATCATCGACGGCAAGCCTGTCACATCGGCAGCCGAGGGCAAATCGCTCGAATCGACCATCAGCGATGTGGCTCTTGAGAACGGATTGAAGTTCCATGTGGATTGGCTGAAGGGCCAGAAGACCGGATTCTTCGTCGATCAGCGAGAGAACCGTGCCCTCGTGCAGAAATACTCTGCCGGACGCAACGTGTTGAATATGTTCTGCTACACAGGCGGATTCTCGTTCTACGCCATGCGCTCAAATGCGCGTCTGGTTCATTCGGTCGATGTGTCGAAGCAGGCCATCTCGTTCACCAATGCCAACGTCGAGCTCAACTTCCCTGGCGATGAACGTCATGCCGCCTTTGCTGCTGATGCCTTCGATTTCCTTGACGGAAAGGTGGCAGGTTCGAACTTTGAGGAGGGCAAGGACGGCTACGACCTTATCATACTCGATCCGCCGGCTTTTGCCAAGCATAAGAAAGTGTTGCGCAATGCCCTACGAGGCTATCAGAAACTCAATGCCAAGGCATTCGAGAAGATCCGTCCCGGAGGCATTCTCTTTACGTTCTCTTGCAGTCAGGTGGTAAGCAAGGAGGATTTCCGTTGCGCAGTATTCTCGGCTGCCGCCCAGACGGGCCGTCGTGTGCGTATCCTGCATCAGCTTCACCAGCCAGCTGACCATCCTGTCAATATCTACCATCCGGAGGGTGAATATCTCAAGGGACTGGTGTTGTATGTGGAGTAATTCATAATTGGTATTTCGTAATTCGTAATTCGTATTTCATCACAATGAACATCATCGTTGCAGCCTCAGAGAACAATGTCATCGGCTATCAGGGTAATATACCTTGGCATCTGTCGGCCGACCTGAAATATTTCCGTGCCACGACCATGGGACATGCAGTCATCATGGGTCGTAAGACCTTCGAGTCGATCGGTCGTCCGTTGCCAGGCCGTCGCAACATCATCGTGACGCGCAATGCCGACTTCCAGATTGCCGACGAGGTATTGGCCCAGATGGGCGAATCGAACCTCAAAGCGATGGAGGCAGGCAAGCCACAGGCGTCGATCGAGGTATATTCATCGCTCGACGAAGCTCTGAAGGCAGCACCTGAGGACGTATTTGTGATTGGCGGCGGACAGATCTACAATCAGGCATGGCCGTTGGCTACACATTATTATATTACGCGCGTACACGTAAATATCGAACAGTTTGACACCACCATACCTGAGATTCCTGCCGGTTGCCGACTCACGCAGAGCACAGATGTGCCTGCCGATGAGAAGAACGACTATGCGATGACATTTGAGGTGTGGGAGAAGGCTGAGGCATAAAATAGAACGGATATGGCACAGAGTAAAGCAAGCAGATTTTTCAGTCAGATAGGCGTTGGCGTGCTCAACACCTATTCCCGTCTGCCCATGGGAGTTCATTATTTCCTGAGCGACTGGCTGGTTTATCCGCTGGTCTATCATGTGGCGGGCTATCGAAAGAAGGTAGTGCGCAAGAATATAGAGCGAGTCTTTCCAGAACGTACTGCGGACGAACGCCGTGCCATCGAACGCAGGTTCTATCATTGGTTCTCAGATCTGGCTGTCGAGATTGTCAAGGTTCACAGCATGTCTGCCGAGGAGATTGACCGACGTGTGGAGTGGATTGGTCTTGACCAGATTGAGGCTTCGTTTGCCGAGGGACATGATTTTGCACTCTGCTATCTGTCGCACTATGGTAACTGGGAATGGCTCATCAACCTGCCGCTGAAGTCAGAGGCTATCGGCGAGTGCCAGATTTATCATCCGATGCGTAACAAGGTGTTCAATCGCTGGTTCCTTGCCAATCGTTCGAAGTTTGGTGCCGTCAATATCAAAATGAAGGAGACGTTGCGTAAGCTGATAGCGCTACGAAAGGAGGTGGCTACGGGTGCGGTGCATGTCGATGAGGACGGATATAATACCAAACAGATACCGGTGCGCGGCTATATGTTCGGCTGCATCGCCGATCAGTTGCCAAAGGAACAGAACGTCCATCACTCCGTTTCGTTCTGCGGTCAACCCACCAAGGTGTTTACCGGCAGCGAGCAGTTGGGGCGCAAACTCAATATGGCGATGTTCTATAGCCGTATTACCCGTCCAGAAAGAGGACGCTATCGAGTGGAGTTCGAGCGCCTTGACAATGTCATAGATCCCGATTCGTCTGAGTTCGCTTTTACAGACGAGTACATGCGCCGCTTCGAACAGGATGTCAAGTTGCATCCCGAACTCTGGCTTTGGACGCACGACCGATGGAAGCGATAACAGAAAAAAACGTCTGGCTCTCATGTTGAGTCAGACGTTTTGTCTTATATATGGTTAAAGTCGGAACGGACTTGCCTGAACGGTGCGTGGGTAGGGGAGTGTTTATGCTTCTTCTTCGCCTTCCTCTGGTACGTTCTCTCCGCCCATGATCTTGGACATGATCTTAGCCTCGATTTCTGCAGCGAGATCAGGATTGTCGAGCATGAGCTGACGTGTGGCGTCGCGACCTTGAGCAAGCTTGGCACCATTGTAGCTGAAGAAAGAGCCTGACTTCTTGATGATCTCGTATGCCACGCCAAGGTCAACGATCTCACCGCTGCGAGAGATGCCTTCGCCGAACATGATGTCGAACTCGGCCTTGCGGAACGGAGGTGCAACCTTGTTCTTGACAACCTTGACCTTGACCGGACTGCCGATGACGTTGTCGCCCTGCTTGATAGGTGTGCCGCGACGGATGTCGATGCGTACAGATGCATAGAACTTGAGCGCATTGCCGCCGGTGGTGGTCTCAGGATTGCCGAACATCACGCCGATCTTCTCGCGCAACTGGTTGATGAAGATGCAGACGGTGTTGGTCTTGTCGATGACAGAAGTGAGCTTGCGCAAAGCCTGGCTCATGAGACGTGCATGAAGACCAACCTTGTTGTCGCCCATCTCGCCCTCTATCTCAGCCTTTGGGGTAAGAGCTGCAACAGAGTCGATGACGATGATGTCGATGGCTGCTGAACGGATGAGGTTCTCGGCAATTTCGAGTGCCTGCTCGCCATTGTCCGGCTGCGAGATAAGGAGGTTGTCGGTGTCAACGCCAAGCTTCTCGGCATAGAAACGGTCGAAAGCATGCTCGGCGTCGATGATGGCAGCAATGCCGCCCATCTTCTGTGCCTCGGCAATAGCGTGGATGGCGAGGGTGGTCTTACCTGATGATTCAGGACCATAGATCTCGATGATACGACCCTTAGGATAACCGCCTACACCGAGTGCGGCGTTGAGTCCGATACTGCCGGAAGGAATGACCTCGACGTGCTCGACCTCATCATCGCCCATGCGCATGATTGAACCCTTGCCGAAGCTCTTGTCTATCTTGTCCATGGCAGCCTGAAGTGCCTTGAGACGTTCGGCTGATGGCTGTGGTTTGTCTGTGTTTGATTTCATGTCTTTTGTTTATTGATGTTTTTTTATTCGTGTTATCTTTGGGTGAGTTATCCCTTCACCTTGTAGTTGCAGCTGACCTTGCCCTTGATAATCGAACCGAGTTTGCTCTTGATGAGCTGCTTGCGGAGGGCGTTGATGTGGTCGATGAACATCTTGCCGTCGAGGTGATCATACTCGTGGAGTACCATGCGTGCGGCAAAGCCTTCGATGCGTTCCTCGTGCTGCTCGAAATGTTCGTCCATATATCTGATAACAATCCAGTTCGGACGTTTCACTGACTCGTAGATGCCTGGAATGGAGAGACAGCCTTCGTCCTTGACGTTGGTTTCGTCGCTCTGTTCGATAACCTCTGGATTGATCATGCAGCGACGGAAACCGAGACACTCTGGATAGTCTTCCTCCAGTCCGTTGCCATCGACCACGAACATGCGCAGGGCGAGACCTACCTGGGGAGCAGCAAGACCCACTCCATTGGCTTTGGCCATTGTCTGGAACATGTTCTCGACCAGTTTGTCAAGGTCTGGGTAGTCCGGGGCGACGTCAGCGGTCTGCTTGCGGAGCACAGGCTGCCCGTATAGGTAAATAGGTAGTAACATTTGGTGAGTTTAGTGTAAGTGTGTTTATAGTTTTAATCTGTGGACTTCGGAAGCGGAAAATCCGTGCAGCGCCTGTGTTCGAGATAGGTCTGCAGGATGATGGTGGCACTTACCTCGTCGATCATTCCCTTGTCCTCACGGCGGCGCTGACGGCCTATGCCGCTCTGGATGATGGTCTGCTGGGCAAGCATAGACGTGAAACGTTCATCGACCAAGCCTATTGGCAGCTCCGGACGTAACTTATGGAGGCGGTTAAGGAATGGCTCGATATACTGCCATGACTCGCTCATCTGTCCGTTCATCTGTCGTGGCAATCCCACTACAACCCTTTCTACTTCCTCCCGACTGAGATAGTCGAGGAGGAAGTGTTCGAGTTGGTGTGTGGGAACCGTAGTCAGACCGTTGGCGATAAGCTGAAGGGAATCGGTAACGGCCAATCCCGTGCGCTTGCGTCCGTAGTCTATCGAGATGATACGTGCCATTATCGGAAGATCTTCTTGGTGCCGTTATGGATGATCAAACCGCGTGTTGCAGGCGAAACCTTGCGTCCAAACAGATCATAGTATGTGGCAGC
The DNA here is from genome assembly GCA_018065085.1 of Candidatus Liminaster caballi. GTDB lineage: Bacteria > Bacteroidota > Bacteroidia > Bacteroidales > UBA3663 > Liminaster > Liminaster caballi. Next base: position 15,335 of record JAGHUA010000045.1, read on the forward strand.
GGATTTGCTGTCGGCAGCCACAGACTCAATGCCGTTGTGATCGCCTGTTGGGGTATAGACTGAGTCTAAGTCGCCGTAACCACTCCAGTCGAGCGCGTCGGAATAGACCAGACCATAGAGGATTGCTGGACGGTCGCCGTCATAGTTAACGCCCTCAATGCGGTCAAGGCTGATGACTCCGTTTGCATCGACTGTGTATGTGACCTCAGTGATATTGGATACCATGATGTAGCTGTTATCATTGCGCAAAAGGACAGCAGTGCGGATTCCATAACCGAAGGCATCGTTGTAGTCAACCCACTGAAGTACTGGGAAGTGGAGCTTGCCATCATCGCCCTTATAGCCCTTGACCCATGCGCCGTTGACTGCCTGAGAAACAGGGTTCTGCATGAAGACGGTCTTTCCGTCTGGGTGATAGACCATATTGAGAACAGTGGCTCCGTTCTGCGACTGATCGAAGAGCTGCACCTGACCGTTGTCATTATAGCCATAGCCAACGCCAGCACGGCTGTAGGTCTTGAGCTCGCCCTCAGGAGTGTTGTGGATGATGATTGGAGCGCCATTAGAGCCATCAGGAGTGAGCACTACGCCGGTAATCTCCTCTGCACGGTTCATGGATGTTGTGGCCTTATACCAGGTGATGAAGATGTGCTGCTTAGATGTGTACTTGCCGGTCTGTGGATCGAGCGTGAGTGTGAGATCACATGCCGAGTAGCCGCCCTGGTTCTCGTATGAGGCATAGAACCACATGTCATAGCCCATGTATGTGCTGAGATACTGTTCCTTAGGGAAGACGATTGTGTTGCCGTCCTTATGACCCTTGATCCAGAGATCCTCATCGTATGAAGCCCAGAAGCAGAATGCTCCGAGCCATACCACGTCGCCGTCGAACGCCATCTTGGCATTGTATGACACAGGACCCTCGGTCACATCGGTGCCGGAAAGGATGTAGTACTGGTACTCAAGACTTGGATCTGGCTTCTGATTGACGAGATCGTCTGTGCCGTGGTCGTCGTCATTGTCATCGTCGTTGACGTTGATATCGGTAGGGATATAGACACATTCCATGTCGCCGAAACCTATCCATTCGAGAGTCTCTGCGCTTACCACGCCATAGAGATAAGGCGGAATGTCGGCAGATGGATCATCGTCCTCGGCAATAGGGTCAAGCGAGATGACGCCATTGCTGTCGATGCTGAAGGTTACCTCGGTGATGTTTGGAGCAACCTCGTAGGTCTGTCCGCCTGTGACGTTTTCAAGTGTGAGGACTGCTGTGCGGAAGTTGCCATACAATTCGTCCTGCTGGAGCCACTGGAGTACAGGCATGTGAATCTTACCGTCTTCCTTGATGGTGCCCTTGACCCATACATCGTTGCTCACGAGGAGGATTGGGTTCTGCATGTAGATGGTCTTGCCATCTGGAGCAGTGACGATGTCGATGGTCTCGCCTTCCTGTGAACACCAGTAGAATGCGCCATAGTAACCAACCGAACGACCCTCGCGATTGTAGCGTTTGCGTGTGCCTTCCGGAGTCTCGGTGATGACATTGGCACTGGTTGTGCCGAGTGGGATGAGTGTGAAGTCAGAGATGCGTTCAACGCGGGCCAGTGGAATGGTAATTTCACCTGACGAGATGAAGATATCTGACTCTGAGTTGTAATAGTAGCCTGATTCGTCATCGTATGAGAGTACGAGATCGATAGGAGTGGCATCGTTGCAATTGTTTGGCAGACAGTAGAATGTAAGGACGTCGTAGTCGAGAGTCTTGAGATACTGACCAGAAGGGAATACGAGATCTGAGCCCTGACGGTGACCCTTGATCCAGCAGTCTGCAGCATAGTAGCAGAACGAACCGAGATAGACGTCGTCGCCATCGAATGCAATCTTTGCAGTGTATGACACGCCGCCGATCTTGTCGTCATAGCCTGTGATGATATAATCCATGGCTTCGAGGCCTGCAGGAAGGACTACGGCAGGATCGTGCTCGCTCTCATGGAACAGCACGGTGTTGTAATCCCAGTGTGTGCAGCAGTCATCGTCAACGGCATAGTATGCACCGAGTGTATGATCGTGCGACGAGTTGTCGAGCTGGAGGATGCTGCGGTTGTTGTGGATGCTGAAGACGATGTCTTCGTCCTTCGAAGGGACAGACATTGCACTGCCGCTGGTAGAATTAGTCATGTCGCCCATGGCAAGATAGATGGCACAACGCCAGCCGTTTGACCAGCTGATCGGCTGCTGAGGACTGAAGATAAGCTTGTCATCAGAGATGGTGCCCTTGATCCACGAACTGGTTATCTGGAAGTGGTTGTGTTCGAGCGTGCCCTCAAGAGGGTGATGCATATAGACTGTGCCGTCCTCACAATAGACCACACGAACCTCGCCGCTCTGGTAACCCTCAGAGATGTCGAAACCTACGGGATAGAGCACTGTGCCGGAACGTGTATAGACAATCTCCTCGCCCTGTGCGGGCTGGATGATGATGCCGTGCTCATCGGTCTGTTCCTGCGCGAAGGCAGAAACAGACGAGACGAGCAGCGATAGCAGTATGAATAGCTTTTTCATTATCGGATAATGGTTTTCTGACCGTTGATGATATACAGACCCTTGCCAGAGATGCTGTTTACACGACGGCCTGAGAGGTCGAATACTTGATCTGTGGCATTGCTGCTCTCTGACTCAATACCCTCGATGCCAGAACCGCCGCCATTGAGTTTGCACTCACAAGCGTTGAGGAACTCGTTGTTCTGAGGATTGAGCAGGATGCTGACGATGCGTACGTTGTTGGCGTTGACTACCGTCGATGGCAATGTGAAGGTGTAGGTGTGAGAGTATGGCTGACCTGCAGATACACTGCTTGGAACGCTATTTGGTTCGCCAGAGTATGCTGGGAGGAACTCGCGCATTACATCATTGAATATCATGCTTACAGACATTGGCTTGCTCTCCCAGCCGCCCATTGTGCCAAGCGAACCGCCTGCGTAGTAGTTGTACTGGGTGTATGGACCGACACCGTCCTCAAGAACGTAGTATGCAAGACGATAATTGGCATTGTTGAAGTTATAGCCGAACTCAGTAGTGGTCTGGACTGTTACCTTGCCGGTCGATGCGTCGTATGAGGCAGTGTTCTGAAGCTCGGCAATACATGACTCAGCGCTCTCCTGAAGGAAGAACTCTTCCACCTGAGACTGAACCAGAGTGTTATAAAGGTCACCCTTGCGATCGATAAGCGCTGTAGGAGCGCCGCTGAGGAACGAGAACAATGTGGTGAGGTTGTCGCCCTCATAGAACATTGGGTCGCTGCCTGGACGGTTGTAGTGGTGGATGCTGATAGGAATGAAACGTTCGCCGTACTTTGCCTTCATATAGTCCATGGTCACAAAGCCGCGTGGACAGTAGCCGCAGTTTGTGCCGGTGTTCTCTTCGAGCACAACCTTGCGGATATAGTTGCGGAATGTGACAGGCACAGGAACGTCGAATGTGCTGTTCTCTGGAATAGCATCCTCCTTGCCGTTGACTGTTGTGATGGCAATGCGTACGGTGTGGAGCTTGGCTGTCTCGAATCCAGGAACTGTGATTGAGAATGTAGTGCTGCCCTGACGCTCAATGTGTGTTGTGACGGACTTAGTGCCTGACAGACCATCGTCATCGTGAGTCCAGGAAACCTCATACTCTTCAATGTCGGAGGTTCCGAGGTTCTGGATGCGACCGGAGATGGTGATGTTTTCTCCTACCGATACAGGAGTGGCCTTCAGTTCGGTGAGCTTGACGTCATTGACGCGCTGACCGCCAGAGATAACAGCCTGGATGGCATGTGCCGACGCCATGCTGCCGTGGGAAAGGTAGATGTCCCACCATCCGGTGCCGTTGTTAGCCCAGCAAGCGCCCTCGGTGGTGACGTTCTTGCTTGCGCCCATTGCACCGAATGTGCTTGGTGCTTTGGCCGTAACCTCGGCTACGCACATGATGCCGCCTGCACCGATTGTGTATGGCTCCTTGAAGTTATAGACTGCATAGTCGTTGTAAGTAGGAATGAACTCGTCGCTGGTGGCAAGGATGCGGTTGCCTGGGACGCCGTTCGAGAAGTCGAGAAGGAATACCTTGCAAGTGAGGTCATCGCCCGAGAACGTCCAGCCATAGTTGTTGTGACCGAAGTGGCAACGCAGACCGCTGATCTGTCCGCCGACAAAGGCTGCGAGCTCTTCCTCTGGGATGCTCATGGCGAAATAGTTAGGCGTGCCGCCGTTTGCTGGACACCAACCATCGTTGACAGGTTCGTTGCCGATGTAGCTCCAATATGTCACCTCGCTTGCGATGAAGCTCTGGTAGAACTCCTGAAGAGCTGCATTGAGCTGGTTGAGCAAGGCTTGAACATCAGCAACTGTCATGCCGCTGGTGTTGGTGGCGCGGATAGCATCGATAACGCTCTGAAGTTTGTCACATGCCTCAGCAGGATAGTTGCCAGAGAGACGTGAACGGTTGAGGATTGACTGAGCCTCGCTGAGACGGTTGTTGAGCAGATTGATGGTCTCGGCCAATGTGCGGAGCACTGAGAACTTGACTGAACGAGGTTCAACGATCTCTGATGTGCCGCCGCCATTAAGACGGCTGAGGCTGAAGTCGCGAATTGTGTATTCGCCATACTCTGTGAAGAGAACAGGGAAGTAGATGTTCTTGCTCTCGCCTGGCTTCAGGCGCTGGAACTCTACGTAGTAATACTTGGTGAGGCTGTTAGGAATGTCAAGGCTGAGACGGAATGTGCCATACTCAAGCTCATTGCCCGTGTTCTGTATTGTGCAGGTGAGACCTTCGTCGCCATAGTTAATAGCCTGCTTCTCGAAGCCCCATTCCACTACCTCAAGATTGGTTGGATGTGTGTTGCGGATTGAGAAATATGCATAGCCGTCGGAAACGTTCATGTCGAGGAAGTTCGGACAGCTGATATTGGTGCGTACAGGGAGATAGTCATTGTAGCCATCTTCCTTAATATACATGTACACGCGATAATCTCCGTTGGCAAGGTTCGATGGTACGGTCCAAGAACCTCCGCTGAGCTCAAGGTAATAGTTCGAGTTCATTGTGGCACCTGAAGCGGAGAGATTACCTGCGCGGACATGGCTGACTGTGTTGCCCTGAGCATCGACAATCAGCGCACCGTACTCGCCTGAGAAACGCTGTGACGACATATTGGAAATATACTGGCAGCCGATGTTTGCTGTGCCGCCGAGACGTACGGAGGTCGATGTGGTGGTGAGGTTGCCGTTTGCGGCATAGCCCATGACAGGAAGGTAGTGTGGGAGGGCGACGCTCTGGTCAGGATCGACGTTGATCATGGCATCCTGATATGATGTGAAGCCGCTTGACAGACTCGCACCGATGCCAGTCTCAGATGGGTCGAGAAGGATGATGTTGTAGTAGCCGTTGCTTGTGCCTTCCCAGCCCCAGTTGACATGGAAGAAACCGTCACTTGCACGGAAACCATCGATGACAAAAGCGTGACCGCCGCTGCCGCTGACACCGTCATAGATGACAGGACGGTTGGCCGAGAGTTCGCCAAGAAGGAGGTTGACCCATTCGCCATAAGTATAGCAGTCGCGATTGAGCAATACGGTGTTGGCGTTGTAGCCGAAATTGTCTTTCAATGCCTTGGCATAACGTGTGCTGACACTTCCGCTGGCGCTTGTGCCATATTCCATCTCAAGCGATAGACCCACATGGTAATGAAGCTTGGCAACCTCAGCACGCTGGGCAGATGTGCCGGCTCCGCCTTTGTAGGTAGGGAGGATGTTGGCCCAGTTGTATGTCTCATTGTCGAGATTGGCAGAATATGTGCGGCCACCGTAGTTGACCGAGACATTGCCATGTGGCTGGACAGGATACTTGTGATGGGCAAGAACCTGGGCCATGGCTGTTGCCATACAACCGGTAAACGTACCTGTAGGGCACATGTCATTGTACGGCGAGTTCTGATTGAACTTGATTTCGCCGAGCAGAGGCGAGATGTCTGTGCCATAGTCTGCCAGCTGTGCAGCTGTAATGGCTGTCTCTGGATGTTCCTCGATATAGTTCGAGGCATTGGCTACGAACTCGAGCCAGTAGCTGAGTCCGTCAGGCATGTCGCTGCCGACCGAACCTGTCTCGCTGTAGCCGATGACCGGATCCAAATAGTCAGAACCTGATATGATGACATAACCACCATTGGCATTGTTATAGATATAGAACGGAGTGGTAAGCATGTTTGTTGAGACATGCTTAGCTGTCGATGTGCTGTGTATCTGGTTCTGAGGTATGAGCAGAAGGCTTGCATTCGCATGCTTTTCGAGCATGAACTTATTGGCAGCCATGCGTGCCTCAATCTCTGGACGCAGACCGGCCATAAGCATCGAACAGCATGCAATGGCCGACAGCGTTGTCAATAATATTTTTTTCATCTTTGTCGGTTTTTCTGATTACAGTACGATCTTGTTCTTGATCACGAGACGACCGTTGGCATCGCCCTTGAACTGGCGACCGTTGAGGTCGATGAGAGCCTTGCCAGTGTTGTGCTCGGTCTCAAGTTCGGTGATTGCGCTCGAACCCTTGAGAGTCATCTCAATCTCGTCAATGCTCTCGTATGAATTGCCATATCTGTAGTATGGGTTGCGTGCAAAGCGTACAGCTCCGTCGGCATCACCAATGTACTTGTCCTTGCCATTGTCTGTAAGTGTCCAGTTATCACCGTCAACGAATACCTCTATGCCGTCCTCGTCAACGCCATACTTCACGGCAACTGCGAAGATATCTACGTTGCGACCGTCTTTACCAAGGAACTGGAAGCGAGGGAAGGTGATGACGTTGCCTTCCTTCACGCCCTTCACTACGAACTGTGGCTCTGGGTAATAGAGACCCTTGATATAAACATCGTTGCCAACATAGGCAAACTCTACATCGAATGTGATGTATGTGTCACGACGATATTCCTCAGAATAGGTGTAGCTGTAGGCCTTAGTCTCATAGATAAAGGTCTCAACATCCTCTGGCATATAGACAGGATGATAGAATTCGCTGTCCTGGAAGTTTGGATCGTATGTAAGGATTGTGGCATAGTCACCTACGGTATAGACGGACGAGTCGTCATCCCACATGGCACCGAGGAAGTTATAGTCTTCCGATGCAGGACGCAAAGTGAGAATATCGTTGCCGCCCTCGTTGGTCACGTCAAAGATGGCATCACTCTCCTCGTCATAGATGTCGCCTTCCATGGTAAAGAGGAAGCGATGGAGGCTGATGGTGGAATCATATTCCTCGTCGTAGCCGATTTTCTGATCCATAGGAATAACTACGGTATTGCCTACACGCTGTCCGACAACCCATGTGCCGAAATCGGTCTGGCTGACAAAGTTCTGGAAGAACATTGTTCCGTCCTCGCATTCCACGATGTTCATGGTGCTGTTGATGTCGTATTGCCAGAGATATCCGTCGGCCACAAGGATGTAGCCGCCCTCGCGCTGATATACGTGAGTGTCCAGTCCATAAGGAGCCTCAATGATGATATCGTGATCATCAATGAGTTCGCCGTGAGGACCCTGTGTCTGAGCCAGAGAAGTGCCTGCCAGAAGAGATGCTACGGCAATAAGTAAATAATGTTTCATATTGGTTTGGTTTTAAAAAGAAAAGATTACAATGCTTTAAATTATTTGCGCAAATATAAAGATTTTTGTTAAATATTAGTGCCATTTTGTCAAAATCTGATGTGTTTGATATGTTTTTGGTTGCCTAAAGTTTAATTTTGTAGCGCACGATTGACAAAAATATATGCAATAATCGAAATATTGTTATTTTTGTTGAGCATATTTCCGATGATGTGTGTTTATTGGAAAATAATGTTTATCTTTGCCGCCGTATAGGGCTTGGAGATATTGTGCCGACCTGAAATAACATGATTTCTTAATAGTAATAACAGATAAAATATGAAGAAGATTTTTACTTTGTTTGCCGCATGTCTGGTGCTCGCCGCGAGTGCTGCACTGACCAGCTGCCGTTCATCTATTTCTGACGAAGACGTCAAGAATGCTATCATCGAGGAAAGCAAGTCGATCAACAAGACTGCCGGTTCTCTTGATTATTCTAACGGTGTGGGTGTTGGCATCTGGAATGTGTCGCTTCAGGAGAAGTCTTGGGTTTATACAATCCTTGTTGAGATTGATATGAGCAAGGTGGACGAGGAATCACAGATGGAAATACGTACTGCCTTCAAGAATGGTGCATCGACAGCCGTTGATGCCATCTCGGAGTCGATGAAGGATGCTACGTTCGTGAAGAGCACTCCTGCTAAACTCTTTTTTGAGGCTATGGACGAGCATGGATATGACATCCTCTACCGATATATTGATGTCAAGCAGGAGGAGATTGCCTCTGTTCGTATTCCTGTATCTATGATTCTTGAGAGAATTTGATAGAGACGTTGAGAATCTTTGATTCCAGCGCTTTATTGGTGCAATAACAGGCATAATTTTGGCCCGATCGCTGCAAAACGACGGGCCAAAACTTAAAAAAACTGCATTTTTCGGATCAAAACTATTGCGGTGTCGAAAATTATTATTATCTTTGCACCCGCAAAAAGCAATAACTATTTGCTGCCGAAGTGGCTCAGTTGGTAGAGCAACGCATTCGTAATGCGTGGGTCACGGGTTCGAGTCCCGTCTTCGGCTCATATTTCTTTGCTCGATGAATCGGTTGTACTGCCCATTCGGCGGATTACCCAAAGAGCAATGCCTGTGGCGATGACGCTTACGCAGACAGCAATCGCCGAGAATTCATATTCGCTGCGTGGATTGGCCAACTCCTCCGGGGTGGCCATTTTGTATTGTATAAGGGCTATCAGATTGTTGATACAGTGTGCCGTGATCGGTACCCAGAGAGATTTGGACCAATAGAGGAGATAGACAAACGCGGTGCCCATCAGCCAGCGTGGCACAAGGCCATACAGTTCGAAATGAATTGCTGCAAAGATAAAGCCGATGAGTATGGCGGCTGCGTGTCGGTTGAAGTGGCAGTTGCTGAAGCACTTGAGCATCGCGCCTCTGAACAGCAATTCTTCGCCAATGGCGGTTGTTACGCACAAGAGAAGTATCTGTTCTGTCCATGCAAGGATGCCTGATGGTCTGAGCAGGAGTCCAATGACCATGTAGTTCTGCATCAGTTCTGTCTCGCAGTACTCGCGTAGGGCGTCTGGCAACGGAAGCGTCGAGAAGAACACTTCCATATTGCTGAGCATTGGCAGTGACACCGCCATGAGACACAGCGTCAGAATGATAAACCTCCAGTCCGGACGTACCAGACGGAGGTCATTGAAAGATTCCTTCCAGCCCCAGCCTTTGATGTTCTCATTGCGCAGATCTACGAGTCTTGCCCATGCCAATGGAGCCAGAATCATCACGAAGATGTTCTGTCCCCATTGGATGACATGCAGATACTCGATATACCGGCCTGAAGTGCGCAGGAAATATGCCGGCACGCCTGTCAGCATGCTGAGGGCAAATCCTGCGGCTACGAGAAGTAGCAGGAGCCAGAATTGAGACCAGAATTTCATCTGATTGCTTATCGATGGTTATCCGATCCGATTACTTGCCGAATGGGAAGTTCAAACCGAATGAGAAGTTCATGCTGCCACTCTCAAGTGGAATCATGTCGCTGTTGACTGAACCTGTGTAGAGGCGGTCGAAACCAGCAAAGAGGTTGAAACCGGTCACATGAAGGTTGAGGATTGCACCCAAGCTTGTTCCATAGGTTGAGGCGCAGCCAGAGAATGACATGTCAAAGATGTGCGATGGAGCATAGTTGACATTCAGACGACCCTCTGCATAACCATAAGCCTTAGAGAAACGCTGGGTGTAGAGAGCGCCGAACGAAATCTTCTTATAGACAGGAATCTCATATTCAACACCTGCTGTGACGGTAGCGCCGATGCCGTCGGCAATCTTGGCAGACTGGCTCTTTACATCGAACTTGGTAAGTTCTTCAAGATCGTCCTCGATGCGCTTCCACTGCTCGTCGAGTGTACCATCGTTATATCCAGACTGACCGTTAGGGCCTACTGTACCCTCGCCTGAGTGGAGCTTCATGTCATGGAAACCATCGAACTTGAACTGCTTGTGGTCGGCTGCGGCCTTGGCGCAGTCCCAGCTGATCCAACCGAGATCGGTTACAGCGGCAGATACCTTCAGACCATCAACGATGTCCTTCATGTCGTATGTGGCGCCGAGATCGAAAGCCATACCGAAGCCGTTGCCTGGCTTGAAGTCCTCATAGCCTGACATCTCATTTGTACCCTTCTTAGTGGTCATTGTGCCACCGCCGGCGATGTTGATTTCACCGTTGAGGTTCATCTTCCATGCGTCGTCGCTGAATGTGGCAGAACTTCCGGCAAAATCGGCATCTGCGTAGGCGAGACCGAACAGGAACTTAATCTTGCCACCCACACGGATAGCATCGTTGATCTGGCGAGAGTGACCAAGTGAAAGGTCTGCCCAACCCATGCCGTTGGCCTTGATGTCGCCAAGGTCATAAGTGCCGTTGCTGGTGCTCTTCATGAAAAGGAAGAGATCCTTTGACAGAGTGACGCCTGCACGTGCATGAACTCCAAGATCGATGGTGTTGTAACCCTTCCATGCATTGAAGCCAACGGAAAGGATGCTCATGTCATAGTTGAGGTTGAGCTTGCTCTTGTCTTTGAGGTTGCTCTCGAATTCATTCTTGTCAACGCTGCCGTTCATGAATGTTGTGAGCTTGCCGTCTGGCATGGTATAGATGAAGTCCTTTACGCCGAAGTTCATGCCGAGGTCCATCTGCATGTTGCCAAGGATTGGCATGCTGACATAACCGTCGGCATTAGCAAGGGCTGGGTTCATCTGGTGACGATATACATAGCTGTCTGAGAAATAACCTGTGCGCAAAGCCTGAGCCTGGAGGCTGAGGACTGCAGTGCTCAACAGGGTAGCGGCAACTGCCACATAACGGATAATTGTTTTCATATTCCTATATTAATATAACTGTTGAGTACTCTTGTTAATCTTTCTCGTTGAGGTCAATCTGGAGTTTGTTGAGCTTGAGCTTGGCATCGCTCAGCTTGATATACTGGCTGCTCTTGAGGATGCAGTCGCTGCCGTTGCCCTCAATACGGATGATGAGATCCTTGACAGCGCTGATGTCCTTGATGCTGATTGTTGACTTCACGTCGCTCTTGACGGCTGCATTGGTCTTGCCAGCCTTGATGGTTGCAGGAGTGAAGGTTACGAGCGAAGGATCTTCTTTGCCGTTCTTGTCGTTGGCAGAGATGATGAGGTTGAGGTCGAGCTCGACTGTGCTCTCGCATGTGAATGACAGGACGGCATCCTTGATCTCGGTGAGGTAGTCAGAAATGTCGTCGTCCTCACCGAATACGTCTTCGGCAAGTTCGTCATACTTGATGTGAATGTTGTTGAATTCGAGCGGGGCATCGACTGCATAGCTGCCTGAAACCTCGATCTCCTCGCCAAGGTTGAATGCATAAGGATTCTGGCTGTCGGTCTTGACCACGATCTTTGCATCGATGGTCTCTGGGACAGGCTGGAGCATTGTGCTCAGTTCCTTGTTGGCATAGACGTGGTTTGCAGGATCGTTGATCGTTGCGCACAGTGTCAGGTCAACCTCGGTCTTTCCTTCATCAGGCGAAAGGAGCACATTGTCGAAAGTGACGGTCTTGCCGTTGCTGCCGTTGAGGGTGATCGATGCGTACAAAGGAATGGTGCAAGCGTTCTTGATGTGGATGTTGAAGTTTGGATCCTTGAGGTCGAGCTTGGCGTCATCCTCCTTGAGGAAGTCGAGGTCCTCGCCAAGGTCAATGTCGATGTTTGTGTTGATATCATCGATGGCTGGGTCGAAGTATCCGATAACGTTGGAAACCGTTGTGTTGATCTTGCTGATGAGAGGCTCGATGATGACGCTGTCCTTCAGTGCGAGGTAGTTGCCATCACCGGCATTCTTGACCATGATGCTTGATGTGGAAATGGTCATAGGTGTGGTCTTGGCAATGCCTTCGATGTGGATGGTCTCACCCGGACGCTCCAGTGTGCCGTTGACGTTTACGAGAGGGTCGGCTTCAGAGAAAACGAGGCTCTTGAGGCAGAACCCAAGATCGAGCGATGTGGTAGAACCGCCGATGGCTACAGGGAGATTCTCATTTGAAAGCTTCACGGTGTTGGTCTTTGCCGGGTCAACGATGTCCTTGCCGCCTTCAGCATTGCTCAACTCAACATAGCCTGGCATTGACATTGAGAAGTCTAAGATGCTGATTGAGTAAGCGGTCGATGAAACAGGAAGGCCGGCGACGTCAAGGTTGACGCTGATGCCGTTTGTGGCATTGTCAAAGTCAATCTGAAGGAGTTTCTTCACGCCCTCGTCCACGTTCTCGGCCTTGAGCGAGAAGTCTGAGTTGTCTTCAAATGAGAGGTCGTCGCACGAAGATGTGAACTCGGTAGGGATATTTACCGAATTTGTGATACTGTCTGTGATGTGATCCTTGTCGATTATGCCAATGGCAGTCTCGATGGCAGCATTGATGACATCTTCCGGATAACCTGCCATCTCTGTACGGATCCTCTGAGTTGTTGACTCGATACTGTCGCTGACCGCCTTATCAATTGCACGGTGGATGGCATTGTAGATGACAACGTCGAGTGTCAGGCCCTTTGAGTCAGGACGCTTGATCTCGTCGTAGAGCTCTGGGAAGGTTGTGCGGTCATAGTTCTCCTCTGGTACAGAGAACTCGAATTTCTGAGTAGGAACTGTTGGCTCAGAAGTCACATTGACAGGATCGACGTTGAAAGATGTAGGGTCGATGTCGCCGTCCTTGCTGATCTTGTAGTTGCCGTTTTCATCGGTCTCGATAATGTCTGAATCCTCAGGATCGATCAGCTCGGTGAGCATGATCTTGTCTGAAGAACCGAATGGTATGGTCAGACCACCGTTAGCGATGTCAACTGTCAGGTCGATGCCGTCTGACTCAGTCAGCGCATCGTAGGATGCATCCTTTTCGCAGGCTGAGAGAATGGCGCCTGCCGTGAGCATAAGGATGAGAGCTGATTTTGTTTCACTCTTGAATTCCATAATAGTTGTTTTAATAAAAAGTTAGTTTGTATATTTAATTTGATTATGTGCGGTTAGCAATGGCCGTTGCCAGCCATCCGATGCCGAGTACGGCACAAAGCGTGTATAGCGTGTCGGCTGGACGGAGAACGACGGGGTAGGAGTCGATGACAAACGTGCCTGATCCGTCGCCAAGGCCGATGATGCCGAAATGCTGTTGCACGAGGCAAAGCGTTATGCCTAGAATCAATCCGGTGGCTGCACCGAGTCCGACAATGAGCCAGCCTTCAAACATGAAGATGCGGCGTATCAGACTGCGGTCTGCGCCAAGGTGGCGGAGAGTTCTGATCTCTGGTTCTTTGTCGATGATGAGCATGGACAGAGCCCCGATGATGTTGAACGAGGCGATGAGCAGAATGAAGATGACCAAAGCGAATGTGATCCACTTTTCAATCTGCACGATGCGATAGTTGTCGGCCTGCTGTTCGTTCTGCGTCAGCACGTCGAACCCGCTCAGACTGAGTTCCCGTTTCACTTTCTGCGGATCGGCTCCGTCTGCCAGTTTCACCTCGTATGCCGAACACAGAGTAGAGTCGGCGAGAAGCTGGCGGGCGGCGTTGAGGCTGATCAGGCAGAGGTTGTCGTCATAGTCGCTCTGTCGGACGGCAAAAAGAGCCGAGCAGAAGAACCTGTGTTCGACAAACGAGTCTTCAGGCGACATCAGGTCGATCTTTCCCTCGCGGCGAGGACAGTAGAACGTCAGTGGACGGAGGAATCCCGGTCGGCAGGAGATCTGCATCGACAGTCCGGCTCCCAGGATGGTGTAGTCGGCTACAGGATCGTTGAGCATAAAGTCGCCGCCGTATGTGATGCTGTCTATGCCGGTCACATGCCGGTATTTGTCGTCCACGCCTTTCATACGGGCTGGAATCTGCCGGCTGCCGTTGCTCATCAGTATGGTCTCTTCGAGCGTAACGCTTAGTGCCGTTACATCAGGATGTGATAAGATCGTGTTTCTTGTCTCTTTATCGTCGGCAAAGAACTTGCCGTCCGTCGCCTCGATGCGAAGCTGAGGGTCAAGCTGTGAGGTTAGTTTCCCGATCAGTCCTTCGAATCCGTTATAGACCGAAAGCATGCATATCAGCGCTGCCGTGATGATTGCCACGCCGCAGGTTGCCACTATGGTAATGGCGTTTATTGCCCTGTGGCTTTTGGGGGCAAACAGATAGCGAAAGGCAATCCTAAGGGCGAGCATGAATGTCGATGGGATGGTTCGTGCTTATTTCTTCAACAGTTCGTCGATGCGCTCCAGGTAGTCCAGCGAGTCGTCGATGTCGAACCTGAGTTCTGGGATGACGCGCAACTGGTAGCGTACCCTGTTGCCGAGGGCGCCGCGTATCGCACCCACCTGTCGGTTGAGGTTGGCTACGATGTCGTTGCCCTGTGCCGATGGGAACACGCTCACAAAGACCTTGGCGAAACTAAGGTCGGGTGCTGTGCGTACGGCACTCACGCTGACCATCAGTCCGTGGGTCTTTGCAGTCTCCTGTCGCAGGATTTCTGCCAGTTCTTTTTCCAGCAGTCGGTTAACTTTATCAAGTCTTGTACTTTCCATTCAGTGTTTGTATTTGTTGTGTTTTACTTTACCCTGACCAGCGTCAGTCCGTCGCGCATTGGCAGTATCACCTTCTCGACTCGCTGATCCTGTGCTATCAGGTCGTTGAATTTTTGCAGCGCCCGTGTCTGCAGGTCGCTTTCTTTGGGATGTTCTTCGAGCACTTTACCGTCCCATAGCGTATTGTCAGCCATGATCAATCCGCCTTTTCGCATGTGGGGCAGCACTGCCTCGTAGTATTCGGTGTAGAGGCGTTTGTCCGCATCTATGAAACAAACGTCCCATTTCCCTTTTGCCTCTCGGCTGACCTCCGGAATCAGGTCAAGGGCATCGCCTATGTGGAGTTCGATCTTACGTCCGATGTCGCCGGCGCGGTCAAGGTTCTCGCGAATGAAGTCTTCCAGTTCGTCAAAGATTTCGATGGTGTGAAGGCATTCCGTGCCGTCCTTCGGGTCGGGAGTGAGGGCTTCGGCCATGCTGATGGCGCTGTATCCGCTGAATGTGCCGAGTTCCAGGATCCTGTGGGCATTGGTCAGGCTGCATAGCATCTTCAGCATCCTGCCTTGCAGATGTCCGCTGCACATTCTGGTGTAGGTCAGCCTGATATGTGTGAGGCGTTGCACCTGATGCAGGACATCCGGTTCGGGATCGATGTGCTTGAGCACATATTCGTCAAGCGCGTCGGCAGTCTCCTCGTAGTTCATTTCCCTTATTTTGCCATGCTTCTCAGTCCGTCAATCGCCAGTTTGTAGCCTTCCAGACCGAAGCCGATGATGATGCCTGTCGCAGCAGGAGAGATGTATGATTGGTGACGGAATTCCTCACGCTGATGCACATTGCTGATATGTACCTCGATGACCGGAATGTTGATGGCCTTGATGGCGTCGTGTATGGCAATGCTGGTATGCGTATAAGCTCCGGCATTGAGTACGATGCCGTCAACCTTGTCGCCGTTAGGGTGCGCCGACTCATCGTTCAGGTTGGCATGCTTGCCATATCCAGCCAGATGGATGCGATCCACAATCTCGCCTTCCACGTTGCTCTGATAGTATTCAAACTCGGTGTCTGTGTATTTTTCACGCAATGCGTTGAGGAAACATTCGAACGTATCGGCACCGTAGATGCCAGGTTCGCGGCGACCGAGCAGGTTCAAATTTGGACCGTTGATGATCAATATTTTCATTTTTGTTTGGAGACTATCGTTTTTTTATGTATTTTTGCACCGTCAAATGAGCTTTGTTTATACCTATTAAATAAAGACTCTTTTGACGGGGCAAAGATAATAATATTTTTTGAATGGACGAAAATAATCTCATAAATTATCAATCTTTTTTGCAATTTGAGCGCAATTTTACCAATAACTCGGTCGAAGCGTACATTTCTGACATCAGAAAACTGCAGGTTTATGCCGAGTCGCGTGGCAAAATGCTCGATTCTCTGTCCCAGACCGACATCGAGGGATTTCTATGCGGACTGCATGATGTAGGCATTGCCCCGACGTCCCAGAAACGTATCCTCGTCGGCATCCGCGCATACTATAAATTCCTTCGTCTTGAGGGACTCTTGGAGGTAGATCCGACTGAGTTGCTTGAGTCTCCAAAGCTTGGCGAGCACCTGCCGTCTGTGCTGAGTCTCGATGAGGTCGATGCGATGATTGCCGCACCCGATCCCTCGACGTGCGACGGCCAGCGCAACCGTGCCATCCTTGAGACGCTCTATTCCTGTGGCCTGCGTGTATCCGAACTTACAGATTTGCGTGTTTCCAATATCTTCAGGGAGGATGGCTACATTATGGTCTATGGCAAGGGACGCAAGCAGCGCATTGTGCCGATTTCGCCATCCGCATTGCGAGAGATTGACAATTACTTCAAGTTCCGTTATGAGCTCGACGTCAAGCCGGGTTACCAGGATCATGTGTTTCTCAATCGTTTCGGACGCAAGCTGAGCCGTGTGATGGTGTTCAATATCGTCAAGCGCTATGCTGTCGATGCCGGCGTGCAGAAAGAGATCAGTCCGCACACCTTCCGTCACACCTTTGCCACCCATCTTCTTGAAGGCGGAGCCAACCTGCGAGCCATACAGATGATGCTCGGTCATGAACAGATTTCCACCACGGAGATATACACAAAAGTTGACCGACAAATGCTGAAAGAAGAGATTTTGACTTATCATCCGCGCAATAAATATAACAAAAATTGAAAAATAATGGTATTTTTAGTATAAAAACGCACTAAAATTTGGACATTATTAAAAATAATATTATCTTTGCCGCGTAAAAAACAAATCATTGAAGACAAATCAATTTATTCAATAACTTTAATTAACAACAAACAATGAAGAAGTATCTTTCATTAGCTCTTGCTGCAGTTGCCCTCCTCGGTGCATCTTCATGCAAAGACATTGATCCATTGACAAGTGACAATTTCACTTGCGATCCTAACCCACTCGTTGAGGTAGGTGGAAGCGTTGATGCTACTATCACCGTTACCTATCCAGAGAAGTATTTCACAAAGAAGGCTACCCTCACAATCACTCCAGTGCTCGTTTACGAAGGTGGCGAGACCAAGTCTGAGGCTATCACCTACCAGGGTGAGAAGGTTAAGGACAACAATGAGGAGGTATCTTACAAGTACGGTGGTACCCTCACATTCAAGGCTCACTTCGCTTATGAGCCAGCAATGGCTAAGTCTGAGCTCTACATCGACTATGTAGGTCACGTAGGTTCTAAGGACTTCACTTTCGATCGCATCAAGATCGCTGACGGCGTTATCGCTACTGAGTCTCTCGCTGCTGCAGAGGAGGCTAAGCCTGCTTACGCTGCTGACAACTTCGTGAAGGATACTTTCGACAAGTATATTGCTACTCTCATCTATCAGTATCAGTCAACCAACCTCCGCAACAGCGAGACTGGCAAGGACGAGATGAAGAACGTAGAGGCAATGATCAAGAACACACAGGACGAGGAGCGTCGCACATTCGAGGGCATCGAGATGGTTTCTACCGCATCTCCTGAAGGTGCTGTTTCTCTCAACGAGAAGCTCGCTGCCGGTCGTGAGAAGGCTTCTGCCAACTACCTCCAGAAGTTCCTCAAGAAGGCTAAGATGGAAGGCCAGATCACTCCTGAGCAGATCGCTGAGGACTGGGAGGGCTTCAAGTCACTCGTTCAGAACTCTAACATCCAGGACAAGCAGCTTGTTCTCAACGTACTCAGCCGCATCAGCGATCCTGATCAGCGCGAGGCAGAGATCAAGAACCTCTCAGCTGCTTACAAGGAGCTCGCTGACGAGATCCTTCCACAGCTCCGTTACTCTAAGGTAACTGCTACTGTTAAGAACATCGGTCACACCAACGACGAGATCCTTGACCTCCTCAAGAACGACCCAGATTCCCTTACACTCGAGGAGCTCCTCTATGCTGCTACCCTTGTTAACACAGACGCTGAGAAGCTCAACGCTTACCGCATCGCTACCAACCGTTTCCCAGAGGACGTTCGCGCTGCCAACAACACAGCTGACATTCTCTTCGCTCAGGGTAAGTATGATGAGGCTGAGAAGATCTGGAACGAGATCGTTAAGAAGCAGCCAAACAACCCACAGGCTAACCTCAACCTCGGTCTCATCGCTCTCCAGAACAACCGTATCGTTGCTGCTCAGGAGTACCTCGGCAAGGCTGGTTCTTGCCCAGAGTATGGTGAGGCAATGGGTACTGTTCTCGTAAACCGTGGTGAGTACGCTCAGGCTATCAGCGCATTCGGTGGCAAGAAGTGCAACAACCTCGCTGTTGCTCAGATCTGCTCTGGCAAGTACAGCGATGCTAAGGCTACTCTCGAAGGCGTAGCTGAGAAGAACGCTACTACTTACTACCTCCTCGCAGTTGTTGCAGCTCGCACAAACAACGCTGCTGGCGTTGAGAGCAACCTCAAGCAGTCTGTTAAGCTTGACGCTGCTAAGAAGGACGCTGCTAAGGCTGACGCTGAGTTCGCTAAGTACGCTGACGTAGTTAACGCTCTCTAATCAGAGATTGACAACAGTCAAACATAAAAGAGGGTGTGTCAAAAGGTATAAAGCCTTAGACACACCCTCAAATGCTAATTTAAATTAAAAGTCCGGACTTTCACAAGCTCGGACTTTTTTATATCCGCAA
>JAGHUA010000072.1 GCA_018065085.1 Candidatus Liminaster caballi
TCGTATGCTTCCACTGAGCATGCCATTGCTATGGCGGCAATCGTTATTCCAATTCTTTTCATAGTCTTTTTGATATTATTTGGGGTGTGCAAATGTAGATATTATTGATCAATAAAGCAAGAAAAATATCAAATTTCCGCATTTCAAGCTTTGTTTTAATGATGTCTCAAATCAGAGAGTGATAATTCTCCGATTGCTTCCACTTCATCTTTCACTTCTATTGCCGTCTCGCCAACAATAAAATTTGCTGTGAAAAACAAAATTTTATCGTTATTAGAACTAAACCGTGCTGTAAGGACGTATCGCTCTCTTACCACGGTACTCCTTGCAACTAAATTCCATTTATCCTCTTTTTTCAGATAAACGGAAATTAGCCATCTTAAAATTCCCGAACCGATAGGAACAAAGACGCAGTAGAAAGATTCGTCACCAATGGTTAACAACTTTTTGTAAAATTGCAATTTGTATGTATATCCTTGCTGAATTTTTGAAACAATTTCACAAGTATCAGAACATGTAATAGTTTCTACATGTTCCTCCCACTTTATTTTGTCCGTGTACATATCTTGCCCAAAGGAACACAATACTACGAAAAAAAATAAAAAGAAACAGATTACTTTTTTACCCATAATAGTACACCTCCATCGCTTGGAGCGCAAACATATAAGGCACAACATATAGCCAATATTAACAAGAATAAGTAAATTATTTTTTTTCATTGTTTATCAAATTATATGATAAAGATATGTTCTCTTATTTGCGTCTTAGGCGTTCCACTACTTTTTCCTTAGTCATTATAACTTTACACCAGTAGACAATGGCAGCGTCATATCCTCCTGATTTTTCCTTTTGTTCTTCATTAAAAACATATAGCTCACCACTATTAGGTGGGAAGTTGTGAACATATTGGTATTTCTCTAAATTAAAATAATCTCTTTTAGTACTTTTGTCATTTCCACTACTGCCTGTAAGAAAGGCAATTTTTTTTTCAGTAAAATCAAAATCGTTTCGTGATTTCTCAAAAATGCAGTTGAAATATATACTTTCTTGAGTATTTAACAACAAAGAATCATTAATTCCCAAATTGCCTATATTTTCTAATAGGGCTTTTGGAATGTCAGCAAAATTTGATACTTGACCAAACGAAATTGTAGTATAGGAAAACATTATGAATAATAATAGATTTTTCATACTTTCATGTCTATTTAATTTGATCCTATAATCCGCAGCATAGTTTGTTAAGATTTTTTAATAACCTGGGCAACAAAAAGTTGCCCGGGGCTTTGCCATGTCAAAAATTTCACTTATCTTTGTGCTGCGAAACTTCAAAAATAAGAAATTCGTAACATGACTTGGCAAAGTTACAAATAAAATCTGAGAATCACTCCTTTTGGTGGAATTTTTCCAATTATGGACGAATTTAACCGAGTTTTGGGGGAATTGTTGACTCGACTGTTTGGATTTCCCGAGAGTTGGAAATGCTGGAGAAACTTTCGTTTGGACTTCCCAAGTCTTCGGAAGTGCTGGAGAAACTTTCGTTTGGACTTCCCAAGTCTTCGGAAATGCTGGAGAAACTTTTGTTTGGACTTCCCAAGAGTTAGGAAGTGCCGGAGAAACTTTCGTTTGGACTTCCCAAGTCTTCGGAAGTGCTGGAGAAACTTTCGTTTGGACTTCCAGGTTTCTGGAAATACTGGGAACAATGTTCTGGGGATTTCCCAACTCTTATGAAGTGCTTAGAACAATGTGCTGACGACTTCCAGGTTTCTGGAAATGCTCAGAACAATGTGCTGAGGATTTCCCAACTCTTATGAAATGCTCAGAACAATGTGCTGAGGACTTCCAGCTTTCTGGAAATACTGGGAACAATGTTCTGAGGATTTCCAAACTCTTAGCAAATCCTCAGAACAATTTATAAGTCTTCCCAAGACTTCGGCAAAGGTTTTGCTTTCTTTTTTCTTATACAATTTATAGACCGACCTCCGGATCAGAAAAGGTACTTGACTCCTGCATGGACAGAAGGCCATGTGCTAAACAGACATAATGGTTCGATATATCCACGCCATTGCTGACGGCCTACTTCAACTCCGACAAAAGAGATATTATATGGGAGGAAAAACAGATCATTGTCATCGGTTTTGGCAGTCAGGGTAATGCCATATTTTGAATACATAGCCCAATTGCTCTTATAAAACCAATAAGCACGGCCTGTCAGTCCGAATGAGAACAGATGATCAAAATCACTCCTTCCGATTTTCTTTCCGGAAGTGCTGCAATCTTTCCATTCACGAAGCTCCTCATAGTAGGCAGAATATGAAAGGCTGGCACCCACGCTGAAATGCTTTGAGATATTATACATATACTGAGAATGTATATTGACCGGAAACTTAACATCATTCTGGTTGAAGATATTGGACATCAAATCAAAGAAGAAACAGGGTGTGCCATAGCCCAGCGACACTTCATGACGTGACTTGTTCGTGAACGCAGCTTCATCGGTCTGGGCATTGATCACGGTAAGAGGCAATGCCAGCAACGACAGCAAAAGAACTTTAAGGGTCAGTCGACACATATCTGTGCAAATTATGCCGTTATCACTTGACCTTCACCTCCCTGGCCTGTTCGAGCATCGGTTCCGGACGGTTGTAGCTGCGCAGGAGCAAACGATCGTGCATTGGATCAGTGTGAGGCAATGTGAAGGCCTTGTGGGCATGACCATCGCGATCGAAATAAGAGATGTAGATGCGCGAGTAGTTGGAGTCGTCACGGCGCGAAGCCATGAAGATCCATCGGCCATTGCTCGACCATGTGGGATAGCTCTCCGCACGCGCGCTGTTCATGGCCGGAAGTGAGTCAACCTGCATGGTCTGCAGATCGAGCACATTGATGTCGGCATCAGGATGCCAGATGTGGAAGCAACCGAAAGCCCCCTTTGCGTAAACAAGATAGCGACCGTCAGGACTGACACGCGGCAATGTGGCCGACTGACCGAGCGACGCCGCATCGAACAACAGCTGGCGCGGACCGAATGTACGCGTCTGCTCATCGAACTCACGCACATAGAGGTCATAACGGATATCCTTGTAGTTGTTGGCATAGTAGGTCTGCTTCTGGGCAAGCGACTCAAAGCTGACAGAGTCAGGCCACGCATAATGGGCAGACGAATAGTAGAGACGCTTGCCATCGGGCGACCATGCGGGGAACGACTCAAGGTCAGTGACGTCAGACGGGATAACGGTCATGCTGTCGGCCTCAACATCATAGAGCACCAGTTCGCTCTCCGTATCCTGAACCTCAACCTTGGCAATATCCTCGGTATGGAAGAGCTGTGCAGTATGATTGGTGGAAAAGGCAATGAGAGGAAGATAGGGATGCCAGGCCGGATAGACTGGATTGGAGATCATATCGCCCTGGCGCATGGCAGTCTTGAGCTCCGGCCTGCCATCGAGCACGAGCATCGTGCCGCCACCATTGCCTCGCACATGAAACAGCATATTCTGCGTACGATAGTTCTGATATGAGTGGCAGTTAAGACACTTGCCGCTGCCATTGACGCGCGTATCATGGTTGGAGGCAATAACCACCTCGCGTGCATCTGAGAGCGAAAACTGCATGAGGTCGATCTTCTCATAAGCCACATACGAAGGTTCGATGAGGCGGTATGACACCCATGGGTCGATGCTATCGGATGACACATGGATGGTGAACGACGGATGACGGCTCCACGCATCTGAACGACGGGTGAAGAGCGTGACCTCAATGTCAGCATCAAGTGCCGACTCTGCCATCATACGCCAGTCGTCAGCATCGATGGTCACGGTCTTGCCACTGCCAAACGTCAGGCTGCCGCCAGGATATGAGAAACTGGCAACGACATCGGTCACCTCGCTGTCATCGACCATGAAATTAGGAGCAGCAAGATTGATCGGAACTGTGACATCCGTATAGTCGGGGAAGAGTCGCGGCAGGGACGAATCCTCACGTGCAGACGAAGGCACAGAAGGATGTCCGCCACAGGCACAGAAAGCCACTGCCGACACGCACAGTAATAATATGTAAAGGAAGGAATGTTTCATCTGATAGGAATAAACGGAGTGTTGCGACTATAATGGAATGCTCTATATGGAAATGGACGAAATCAAATGCTCTAAATGGAATGCTCTAATACAGGTAAATGCCTCGGCAGAAGAAATAGAACCAGAAGAAAGAATGTCCGTACTCGCGATAGGTCATCGTGGCCACCTCCGATTCAGACAGTCCCTGCTGGATAAGACGTGAAGTGGCGGCAATGAAACGCTTATGTGCGGCCTTGACATCATCGTCGATATGCAGGCTGCTCACATCGGCAGATGCCGGCTCAAGGTTGATATAAAGCCATGCAGCCTCCTGATAGAGACGTGGCAGCGGCTTGTCGCCATTGATATAGATATGGGCATAAAGCTGCCGCCAGAACGATGGGATATCCTGCGACTGAAGGGCATACATCATGCAGAGCTTGGCATACGTATCGCTCTTGCCCTGCAGTTCCTTGCTGTAGATTTCAATCAGATATTTCTCGACCCTGCCACCGTCAGCATCGAGCAGGTCACGGCGCAAGCCATAGATCTCATGCGGCACACGATAGGCAGGAGCGGCGGCCAGCAATTCAGGATGCCCGATATACTGATACTGCTCCTTTGCCCAATCCTTCTGAAAGATCATGCGTGACAGAAGATCGAGATAGCGACGCGCCAGATCGTCCTCGCCCATGACAATGGCACAGCGGGCCAGCATACGCAGACGCTGAGCCGAAGGACCGCATTCAACCATCTGCTCGATAGTCCAGCGGCAACTGAAACCGAGACTTCCGTGAGTATAGTAGATGAGCGGCGCAAAACTGTCGGACAACGAAAGGACAGCCGAGTCGGACGAGACGGTAGGAATCTCGGTCATCGGCTGATAGTTGAGCCAGTCGATGTGCAGACGATCCTTGTTGAGCAAAGCCACGTTCTTGAAAATCCACATAGAGCGGGTCGGAGCAGCCTTACACTGGCGCATGTCTGCCAGCACATCATTCCATCGGCATTCCTCCACGGCACGCGCCATGCGTATCTCGGCATGATAGCGCTCGTCGTCAGCCGAGGCACGGTATCTGGCATATTCCTCGTCATTGACATGCGTCTGATTGATCCATGTCTGTCCGTAAGCCACCACAGCCACACACACGGCTACCTGAAGCACCAGGCGCAGCCATCGGCCAAACCAGCGGCACAGGAAGATGACCACCGAAGCCGTGAGCACAAGCAGCGTAGGCGCAAACCAGAAATCCGGAACCTTGTGGATGTATATCTCATAGCCCAGCGAGGTAAGCGGCATGAGCAGCATCACAGGCACGGCAATGCCCAACGGTGTCAGCCACCACGGCATACGGCATCCCTTGGTCAGCAGCACATAGATGGCAAGCCACTGGACGATGAGCAATGTCACGCCGACGGCAGGATAATGGAAGAACTGGGTCAGGAAACAGCCTGCCCACGAGAAAATTCCGCCAGGCTCGGCAAGGCATTGGTCAAAGAACAGGATTCCCGGCTGCCAATAGCTCATGTCCTGTGCCAAATAGAGCACATCGCTATTGAGCACGATCAACTGCCACCAGGCAAAGGCGACAAAGATCAGAGCCGTGGCAACGGGCAGCACATAACGCTTCAATATGTTCATCTCAAAGACTCAAAAAGGTCAATATATTATGTTGGGGGGCAAGTTGTATATGGGGCAAATTATTTATGCGGCAAGCTGCATTGGGTCAAGCCTCCACGTCATCAGTATTTCTGCTCAGTGGTAAACGGCACGGCGGGCAGACCGTTCTCGCCGCAGAGAGTGGCAATCGGGTCATCGTCCCACGCATAGCGCACAGCCACCGGATTCTGGACACCATCGGCCGTAAGTTCAATCTCCTGTCCTACCGTCTTTCCGTCAACGACGCGATCGATGATACGAGCCACAGCCCACTGCCAGCGGCGGTCAGCTCCGGCAATCTTGAAGCCGAGGATCTGCTTGCCGTCGGTCTTGATCCTGCCCTGAGATGTGAGTTCCTCATGGGCAGGCACAACGGACAGACGGTCGGTTCCATCGCGGAAAGTGACGATTGCCTTGTTGCCCTCAAAGCGTACTGACTCGTAGGCAGGGCCCTCAGAACTGAGTTTCTCACCGCGGAGGCTGCGCATCTGAAGGGCACAGCGGCGGGCGGCCTCCTTCTTGTTGAGCGGATGGATGTCATTCCACTCGCCAAGACCTATCATTGTGACAAATGCTGCACGGTCGAGGTCGTTGACCGAACGGCGCTGAGACTCACGCAGACGTGCCCATCCACCGCCGTAGTTCGGGTCATTGTGGCGACCCATGTGATTGGCCAATGAGAAGATCACGGCAGGCACATTGCCAAAGCTCTTGCGCCAGTCGGTGATCATGGCAGGAAGCAGCTTGTAGTATTCCTCAGGCTTGCCCGCATTGGTCTCGCCCTGATACCAGAGGATACCCGATATGCGATAGTTGAGCAACGGATGGATCATATTGTCATACAAAGCCGAAGCCTTGCCATTGTTAACGCCCTCGACACCAGGCTGACCCGGCATCATCACACCGCGATGCATACGATACTGGCCTTCGAGGTCAATCTCGTCCTTGCCCGAAGTCAGACCCATGAGATCCTGTCCGCGCTGCGAACGGTCGTCAGGGAAGATAATCTTATAGGCCTTGTCGCGCACAAACTTGTCACGCGAGCCGTTGGTCTTGAGACGAATGCAGAGCACATTGCGACCCGGACGGAGCACATCGGCGGCAAGCACATATTTGCGTGGAGGATACTGATAGCCGATCTCGCCCACCTTGCGTCCGTTGATATAGCAGACGTCGGCATCTACGAGACAGCCAAGGCGAAGGAGAGCCTCACGTCCGCAGAGCGAGTCTGCCACGTTGAATGTCTTGCGGAACCAGAGCGAGCCCTTCCACGTACGTCCGTTCTCATCGCCGATGTTCTGGTCATACTGGTTGACCGTCTCCCAACCGCTGTCATCAAAATCCGGATTCATCCATTGTTCCTTCAGACCCGGATCCTGCTCTTCGTAAATCCTGCTGTATGCCTGACCGACGGCCCTGTTGATCTCGGCATTGCGCTGCAGATAGCCCGGAGTGCGCAGGTGGCTCATGTCGGCAAGATAGCGTGGAGCCTGCTGTTCGAGCACGGCATTGCTGCACCAAGCCACAATATCAGAGCCGCCCATCGAAGCGTTGATGATGCCCTGTGGCACACCTGTTGCCTCATACATGGCCTTGGCATAGAAATAGCTTATGCCCGACCAATGACCGACCTTCTCAGGCGAGAGAGGTTCCCAGGCATAGAATCCGCCATGACCGTCCACATCGTCTTTCGGACCCTCAGCCGTCGGGTTACGGGCAAGCTGCACGAGATGTATGGCAGGATTGCTATAGGTCTTGAACTCCTGCTGATAGAGATCGACCAGACGGGCAGTGTGAAGATCCATGTTCGACTGACCGCTGCAGAGCCACACATCGCCTACATAGACGTCCGTGAGCTGCAGGTCATTAATCTGCATGGTATACGGGCCGCCCACCATCTTCTTCTGTGTGGTAGGAATCAGGACAATCCAGCGGCCCTGATCGTCGGCCGTGGCCGAATATGTTTTCTTGAGGAATCTGACGGTGACCGTCTCACCGGCGTCGGCCCAGCCCCAGATGCGGGCAGTGTCAGCACGCTGCAATACCATATTGCTGCTGATCAGACGTGGCAGACGCACTGCGGCATTTGCCGAAACAGCCATCAAAATAAGGAGGAAAAACAAAAAACGCTTCATGATGTATCGGATTTATATTTGTCGCGGCAAAGATACGCATTATTTTCAATAATCACATGCTAATTTGAAACATTTTTGCACAAAGCATCGTATCAAATCAAAAAATAATACATTTTCGATGTGAAAAATTTGCAATTTTGAAACAATAGGCATATCTTTGCGCCATCTTATACCGAATATTATGAAACATTCCTTCACTTTTATATTACTTTTTGCACTCTCATTGCCAATCTGCCTGTACGCGCAGTCGCCACGCCTCTACGGAACTGCACAGGGACTGATTGACACCCGCATCGACCGCATCTGCTTCGACCGTGACAACTTCATGTGGATCTCGACCGAGAGCGGACTGGTGCGCTTTGACGGACAGACCTTCACCACATACACAAGCGAGAAAGAAGGACCGGACATGCTCGGCGACAGCCGTGTGTCAGAGATGTATGAGACAGCCAACGGACGCCATTATATCGGCACTGGCAACGGACTCTATTACCTCTGCCGCACAGAGAACCGCTTTACGCATCATGTCATTGACTCGATGCGCCCCAACATCAGCGTATCGGGCATCGAACAGCATCCGCTGAAGGAGAATACGCTTATCGTGGCTACGTCGGGATTCGGTCTCTTCCTGTTCGACACCAAGACCGAAAGCTTCAATCAGGAACATTCGGCCTACCTGTCGTTCTGCCTGAAACGATGGAACTGCCGTAACATTCTGGTCGACAGCCACAGGAACCTCTGGGCAACACATCCTCAGGGCATACGCTGCATCGACCTTGAAAACACCCGTCCGTTGCAGATCAACGCAGACTCGGCATTCATCGAACAGCTCTCCGTACAGGCCATGGTGGAGGACGACCGCAACGACATCATCTATATGGCGACACAGAGCCACGGCCTGGTGCGCTGCAATACTCGCACACGGGCCATCGAGCGTATCGACCTCCCTCTCATCAACAGTCTCAACCTGACCGCACTGTGTTTCAGCCCAAAGGGCGACCTCATCATCGGCACAGAGAACCAGGGACTCTACCGCATGCACATGGGGAAGGTCAGCGCCATCGAATATGAAGACTGTCCGGTGGATCTGCAGCACGTCAAGATACACAGCCTGGCCTATGATGATCAGGACAACCTCTGGCTTGGCCTCTACCAGAAAGGCATTCTCGTCCTGCCGAGCCAGGAAACCCTCTTCAGCAAGCGTGCCATCAAGCCGGAGGGAGGCATACACAATCTGGCCAATGTCTCGTCATTTGCATCGATGAGCGACGGCAGTCGCCTGTACGGCCTGGACGGCGCAGGACTTATCCACCGGAAGGCCGACGGCAGCATCAGTCACCTCGACACACGCAACAGCGTGCTGGGCTCGGATGCCGTGCTTTCGCTCGCAGCCATCGGACAGGGCAAGGCATACGTCGGCACATACAATACGGGCGTCTATCTCTACGACGGACACAGGCTGGTTCGCGATCCTCATCTCGCCATGCTCGACCAGCAGAGCATCATGACCATGTCATACGACAGCCTGATGCAGACAATCTATATGGGCACCAACGGCGACGGCATCTATATCTACAACACCGACACACAGCAGCTGAGCCGTCTGTCGGGCGAAATGGGCATGCTCTGGATATCGTCAGTCAGCACCGATCGCCGTCACCGCCTGTGGGGATGCACGTCCGGCACAGTGTTCTGCTATGACCCGGAGGCCAAGATGCGCTCGGAACTGCCTTACAACAAACCTGTACGCGCCTATAGCTATGCCGAAGACAACACCGGCACAATATGGCTTGCCTCCGACAAGGGAATACTCTATTACGGAGCAGGCAGCGACAGCCTCCGCATCGCCTACGACAGCAACGGACGTCCGCTCTCGGGCAAATATTCGGCCATTCTGCGCAGCCAGGACGGCAAGCTGTGGCTGTCGTCGGGCAACGGCATCTCTTCGTTTGATCCGCGCACCCATAATGTGATAAACTATGCCGACCCGAACATCGCCGATGTCGGTTCATACAGTGTTCGCGCTGCCATCCAATGGCCCGACTGCACGATGTCGTTCGGCGGCGACAACGGCGAGCTGACATTCTCGCCCGAGAAGGTTGATGCCTACCACCGATACATCCGTCCTGTCCACTTCACACGTCTTTGGGTCAACAACACACCTACCGACTACGACCCGACCCTGAGCCGCGAGGAGAACGTGCTGGACGAATCGCTCTGGAAGGCCACACTCCTTCATCTGCCATATCCGACCAACAGTTTCTCAATCTCGTTCGCCGTGCAGGAATACTGCAATCCTGTGGGCATCAGCTACAAGTATAAGCTTGACGGCTATGACAATGACTGGCATGAATCGCACGGCAGCAATCCTACGGCCAGCTACGCCTCGCTGCGCTGGGGCCGCTACCGTTTCCGGGTTCAGGCCATACAGCTCGAAGGCAACGGCAAGGCTCAGGTCATCGAGAACTCAATGCTCATCCGCATCGACGCACCATGGTGGGCCACCTGGTGGGCAATGCTCATCTACTCGCTGGTGCTGATTGCCACCATTGCCCATTTCGTTTGGTACGTACGCCATCGCACACACCAGAAGCGAGTGCTCGAACGCACACAGCACAACCGACAGATCAAAGAGGCAAAGCTGCGTATGTTTGCATCAGTGAGCCATGAGATCAAGACTCCGCTCACACTCATCATATCGCCTTTGCGCAAGCTCATGGAACGCAACAACGACAATGCCACACAGTCGGTCTATGAGATGATGTACCGCAACGCACTGCGCATCCTCATGCTCGTCAACCAGCAGATGGACATACGCAAACTGGACAGCGGAGAGCTGCGACTACATGTCAGGGAACTGTCCTTGCGCCCGTTCGTCGATGATCTGATGCAATATTTCAGCAATGCGGCCATCAACCGTCAGATTGATTTCCGCCTGAATATCCCCGAAGGTCAGGAGGACATCTCCATCTGGGCCGATCCGCAGCAGATCGACAAGGTGTTCTTCAACCTCCTGTCCAACGCATTCAAGTATGTCAATGACAAGGGTCAGGTGCTCATCAATGCCAGCACCAATGGCGGCAACTGCGTGATTGAGGTCTTCAACAGCGGTTCTCGCCTTGAGAACATCGATCCTAAGCATCTGTTTGAACACATGGCAGAGGAGAGCGGCTCGACCGGCATCGGACTCAGCCTTGCCCACGAACTCACAGCCATGCACCACGGCGAACTCTCGGCACGGAACGACGAAACCGGCGTCACCTTCTGCCTGTCGCTGCCTCTTGGCAACAGGCATTTCACGGCGCTCGAACTGCGAAGCGTTGCTCCAGAGGCAACCGATCCTATCGAGAAGGCCATAGACGTTGTGGCCCAGGCTCAGCCGGATGAGACCATCACAGCCAAGCCTGCCGACAAAGACAGGAAAGAATCTGATGACAAGGAACTCATCGACCTGCTCAATGACGAGCTCCGCGAAAAGAAAAGGTTGCGCGAACGTCGCTCGAACCTCGGTTTCGACTATAGCCAAAGGCAGATGTCGTCGGCTGACGAAAAGCTGCTCAACCGCGTGGTTGACTGCATTCACAAGAACCTTGGCGACTCAGACTTCAGCGTAGATCTCATGGCACAGCAGGTCGGCCTGAGCCGCGTTCACCTCAACCGCAAACTGAAGGAACTGCTCGACACCTCGCCATCGACACTCATCAAGACCACCCGACTGAAGCAGGCTGCCTTCCTGCTCGTACAGAGCAATGTCACCGTTGCCGAAGTGGCCTATTCCGTAGGTTTCTCAAGTCCGGCATACTTCACCAGCAACTTCTCATCATATTTCGGCATGACTCCGAAAGAGTTTATCAACACCTACACCGAGAACCCTGACAGCGAAAGCCTCAAGAAACTGCTGGAATAAGACAGGCGTGTCAATCACAAATGGGACACAAATAAGTTGGAAATAAAATGATTTCCTTTGATTTCCTATGATGGAGAATAATATCATGGACCGTAGCATCGCCCGGCGGCAGCACCGAAGAGAGCGTGCAAAACGGGGAAATGCATCCATAGAGTAAAAAATGTCACTGCAACTGAATTTTTGGCCCACTTGCATGTATAATCTTCGGGCAGCAGGCAGGCGACCGTGCAGATTGCAGGCTACTTATGAATGGTCACCTGCGTAGCTCCAAAGCCATAGTGCTGGAAAGAGGCGTCCTGCCACTCACACCGGGGGAAACGCAGGCGCAGTTCGTCGATGATGGCCTTGCGCAACACACCTTCGCCCTTGCCGTGGATGAACACGATCTTCTGGCCGAGGCAGTGACGGTAGGAACGCATCGTGTCGCGAAACACCTCCATCTGATATCTCAGCATCGCAGCATTGTCCATGCCGTTGGTATTGTCCAGCAGGGCATTGATATGCAGATCGACCTCGATGATATCGTTGCGCAAAGTCTCGTTCTGGCGGAGCGGAACCTGCTTGGTCTTCTGGTCGGACTTACGGTCTTTGTTTTCTGGATATTGCACACGCAGCAGGGTCAGTTTCAGCTTAGCCAACTCGTCCTCCAGTTCGTGAATGCGCTGCTTCAGATGGCCGTTCTCAGCCTTCAGGCGTTCCGATTCACTGATCATCTGCATACGTTCAATGGCCGAGCGCGACGGAGGAGCCTGATGCACCGGCGCATTGCCGGCGGCACGCGCATCGTCCTCGTCGGTCACCACCACACACTGGCGGCACAGGCATGGAATCTCGAAGCCGTCCTCGTCCTCGATGCAGCACTGGTTGCCGCTTATGCTCTTTACAATACCGCCGCCCAGAGCATCCAGGAAACGGACCTTATCACCTACTTTCATTATTGTCTGATGGTCAAAATAAAGATCAAAAAATAAAGGTCAAAATCTAAAAATCACGGCGCAAAGATAGAAAATTCCGGCGAAAAGACAGAATAATTTGGCGAAAATAACGAACAAATGCCCGCAAATCGCTCTGCACAGCAAAGAAAACCACGATCGTGCAAATCGTGGTTTTCAAAAATTTATCACTTTTATTATTACCAAATTCCAATTATGCGCCGTTACTTGAGCTTGACAACATAATACTCAAGTTCGCCTCGCTTGTTAGGATATGCACCGGTGATGAAGAGGGCCTTCTTGGTGCCGTCCTGCTGGTTGTTCTTCATCGCGCGGAAGATCTTCTCGACGTCCTGCGGTGTGTTGACACGATAGTCATTGACGTCGATGATGAGGAAATCCTTGCGGATGCCGGCGGCATAGAGCAGGCCGTCCTTGTCCAGGTCCTTGACCAGCACGCCATACTGACAGCCATAGTACTGCTTGAGCTCGGCAGGAGTGGCAGCCTTGAGCGTAGCGCCAAGATTATCGCGCTTCACCACCACCTCGGTGTTGTTCTGGCTGTTGCGGAGCTTCACGCTGAGATGCTCGGTCTTGCCCATACGATCGACAGTCACCTGAATCTGATCGCCAGGAGCAAAACGTGCCAGTTCGCCCTGCATCTGACCCATATTCCTGACGCTGGCCTTTCCGATGGCCGTGATCACGTCGCCCTGCTTCATGCCAGCCTCGTCGGCAGCACCGTCGGCCATCACCTCGGCAACATAGACGCCCGATGTGACCTTCAGGCCTTCCTTTTCGGCAAGTTCGGCCGACACATTCTGTATGCGGATGCCCATCACGGCACGCTGCACCTGACCATACTGGCGCAGGTCTGCCACCACCTTCGACACGATGCTCGACGGCACGGCAAACGAATAGCCTGCGTAGTTGCCCGTCTGGCTGTAGATGGCAGTGTTGATGCCTACAAGTTCGCCGGCAGTATTGACCAGAGCGCCGCCCGAATTGCCCGGGTTAACGGCAGCGTCGGTCTGGATGAACGACTCGATGCCCAGCTGATTGCCATTGCCCATGCCGAGCTGACGGGCCTTGGCCGAGACGATGCCGGCGGTGACCGTAGAGTTGAGCATGAACGGATTGCCCACGGCCAATACCCACTCGCCTACCTTAAG
Source organism: Candidatus Liminaster caballi (assembly GCA_018065085.1). Lineage (GTDB taxonomy): Bacteria > Bacteroidota > Bacteroidia > Bacteroidales > UBA3663 > Liminaster > Liminaster caballi. Next base: position 13,859 of record JAGHUA010000072.1, read on the forward strand.
ATTGTCGCTCTCGCCGAAGGCCACCACAGGGAGATCGGTGGCATCGACTTTGATCAGGGCGATGTCCGTGCTCGGATCAGTGCCTACGAGCGTAGCCTCGAACTGGCGTTCGTCGTTGAGCGTCACGGTCAGTCTGTCAGCGCCGTCGATCACGTGGTTGTTTGTTACGATGTATCCATCCGAAGAAATGATCACACCCGAACCGAAACCCTCGCGCGCCTTCTGCTGGGGCTGCTGCTGATAACCGCGATTGCCGAAGAAGAAGTCGAAGAAAGGATCGATGCTCTGATACTGGGGCTGCTGCTGGACCATAGCCACATTCTTGACACCGACCACGGCATTGACCGTCTTCTCGGCAGCCATGGTGAAGTCGTTCTCGGTCACAGACGAACGGTTGACAGCCGGAGCAAAGCCAACGGAATGGGCATTGCCGTCATTATTGAATATATAGGTATCGGCCAAAGTCTGTACCGTCTGCTTCTCCATCATCTTGTAAGTTGTGAATGCGGTCACGCCGCTCACCATAACCATTGCTCCAAAGAGAGCTGCTGCTTTTAATGTTTTCATAATTCTGTGATTTATGATTAATTGGTTGTTTTGTCGTTTTACTGATTGTTCGGTCAATTCAACTGAAATGTTTTGTCGTTTTGACGGTGCAAAGGTAAGGAAGTTTATTAGAATTAAGTTAATTTCGAGCCAAGATTTAACATTTTCTATTAAAAACGTTAATTTTTGGAGCAAAATTAAAGATTTTTTTAGTTGGGTTAAAGGATTTTTACTACCTTCGCACACCGAAAGCAGCAGGACGGTCTGTCGCTGGGCAGAAATGCCTTGAGGAAAGTCCGGGCAGCACAGGGCACCATGCCGGTTAATGGCCGGTAGGCAGCAATGTTTAGGACAATGTAACAGAAAATAACCGCCATCGGAGGAAACTGATCTCCCGCAAGGGTCTTCAAGTCTGCCAGACGAGGGTAAGGGTGAAAAGGCGAGGCAAGAGCTCACCGCACCCGTAGCAATACGGCGTGGCTGTACATCCCATGGGTTGTAAGATCATGTATATCGACGCTAAGGGCGGCCCGCCCGATGTCGAGGGGTAGATTGCTAAAGTGTGCCAGCAATGGCGCACTCAGATTAATGGCAGACACCGCATTCAGGTGCGGCACAGAACCCGGCTCATAGGCCTACTGCTTTCTTTTTTATGCACATTAGGCAATAATACATACACGTGTCCGTTATTTATTTACGTACACGTGTTTTTTATGTATCATGCAAAAGACAGCAAATGTACCTGACAACTGACAACAAACGGAAAATGACAAGATACCTGTTGACCATAATAATCTGCCTGATGCCGCTCTGTATGAGTGGAGCATCGACCGGCACGCACGAGTGGGCCGCGAGCTCTGTGCTCAGCGACGGACAATGGGTCAAAATCGCATTGAACGACCGGCAGGACGCCATCTATCAGATCACATACGGACAGCTGCGCGACTGGGGATTCAGCAAGCCCGAGCAGGTGGCTGTGTATGGCTACGGCGGACACAAGCTGAGCGAGAACTTCGCAACACCCCACACCGACGATCTGCCGGAAGTGGCCGTGATGCACGACAGCAGCCGCCAGCGCATCCTCTTCTACGGGCAAGGCACTCTGTCATGGAAATATAATCAGACCAACGGCCGATACATCCAGAATCAGCATCCATACGCCAAGCGTGCATACTACTTCCTGCATCAGAAGGACGCCGAGGAAGGTGCTCCGCTGGAGATTGGCACACAGGAGACGATGACGGGCACTCCCGACGCCATCCTCGATGAATATGACGAGGTGTGGCTGCACGAACAGGATCTGGTCAATCTCGGACAGACAGGACAGGAGTGGTATGGCGAGTCATTCCTCTCCACACAGTCACAGTCATTCTCGCTGCCCGAGGAGAAAAGCCTCGCAGGTCACACACTGAAAGCCGGCACCGCCAGCCTGACGGTAAGGTTTGCAGCCAAGGCCAACAGCGCGACTAAGTTCTCTGTAAGGCTCAATGACAAGGTATCAGGCACGGCGACCGTCTCCGCCACGACCAATACCTATGGCTTTGCATCGGAATCCGAACTCTACGTTGAGAAAGGAAACGATACCGACATTCAGTCTGCCACGGTGAAGGTAACATATCAGCCAAGCGGCGCTGCACCGACAGTGGCACGTCTCAACTACATCAGTCTGCAGGGCAAATGCCCGCTTACGGCATCCGCACAGGAACCATACATGCTGTTCCGCAATGCCGAGGCCATCGACCGACACGTGCAGTACAGCATTGGCGGCATGTCGGACAAACTGACGGTGTGGGACGTGACCGACGGCATCCGTCCGGAGACCGTGACCGGCAGCGCAGGCCCTGCCGACAAAGGCTCGTTCACCTTCATGGCCAAAGAAAAGGGACTGCGCCAGTATGCGGTGGTCAACACATCCGGGTCGGGCTTCCCGACGGTCAGTCGTGCAGGCACCGTTGCCCATCAGAACCTCCATGCCATCGAGCCTGTAGATATGGTCATCGTGACAGCTCCTGCCCTGAGACGATATGCAGTGCAGCTGGCCGAATACAGACTGGAGCATGACAATCTGTCGAGCGTCATCGTCACGCCCGAAGAGATATACAACGAATATTCGAGCGGCACACCCGATGCAACGGCCATACGCCTGTTCCTCAAACAGCTCTACGACCGAGGCAACATCTCTGAGAGCGAGTCGAAGCTCCGCTATCTGCTGCTTTTCGGCGATGGCACATACGACAACCGTTCGGCCTCCGAGAGCAACTACCTGCTGCCTACCTACCAGGGCGAGTCGTCGCTCGTCGAGACCTCATCGTGCGTCACCGACGACTACTACGGCTTCCTCGATGACAGCGACGGATGCAAGCTCGATGCCGGCGGACGCCTGTCGCTCACCAGCGACATCCTGGACATCGGCGTTGGCCGCATCACCGTGACATCAGCATCGCAGGCCGAAAAAATTGTGTCAAAGATCATCGGATATGACGGCATCGACCAGCGAGGCAGCTGGAAGAACCGCCTGTGTTTCCTTTCTGACGATGACAAGATTGAATCATCAGGCACAGACTCGCCCAACCTTCACATACGCCACAATGAGACGCTTATCGACTCACTGCAGCGCGACGGCCACTATGAGTATCTCTACCAGAAGATCTACCTGCCAGCCTACCAGCGCACGATGACGGCCTCCGGCACTGACTATCCGGATGCCCGTAAGGAGCTGAACAGCGCCCTGCAGCAGGGAATGCTCCTGCTGAACTATGCCGGACACGGAGCCGCAGGTCTCATAACCAACGAGCAGATCATGAACACGCAGATTGCCAGCGAACTGAGGATGAAGCATCTGCCCGTGTGGATCACGGCATCGTGCGACGTATCGAGGTTCGACGCTGACGTAACCTCCATGGGCGAAACCCTCCTTCTTAATCCCAATGGAGGTGCAGCGGCATTGATCTCAACCACGCGCGTCGTGTATGCGCACATGAACCTTAAACTTAATAGTGCCATCGTAAAGCATCTGTTCGACAGGAACGAAGACGGAAGCCGCTTCCGTCTGGGCGATATCATACGCGCCGCCAAGGCTGAACTCGGCATGGACTACAACAAGCTGAACTTCTGTCTGCTGGGCGACCCATCGATGACTCTTGCCTTCCCAGAACAGCAGCTGGTCATCGACGAGGTGAAAGGCACGTTCGAGCCATTGAACACCGTATCGCTGAAGGGACGCGTGCTCCTGACTGATGCATCGGACACAGACACCACCTTCAACGGACTGCTTTACACGAGCATCTATGACGCCGAGCAGGACGTGACTGCCGACAAGGGTCTGTACCAGGATCCTGTATATACGTTCAAGACGCGCAACCGCAAGCTCTTCACCGGTCGCGATGTGATCAGAGGCGGCGAGTTTGAGTTCTCGTTTGTCGTGCCTGAGGACGCATCTGCCGACGGCGGTTTCGGACTCGTCAACCTCTACGCATGCAGCGAGGACGGCGAGGAGGCTCAGGGCTACTACAAGGATTTCCGCATTCAGAGCAGCGAGACACCGCACGTCAACGACACAGTTGCCCCAGTGATCATGTCGTGCTTCATCGACTCTCCGTCGTTCAAGAGCGGCGACAAGGTGGGCAGCACTCCATATTTCTATGCCGAGGTGAGCGACAGCACAGGCATCAGCGCCACGGGCAACAGCATCGGTCATGACATCTCGCTCTACATCCGATGCCTCTCCAACCCGATGATTGCCAACTCGCAGGTCATCCTCAACAACTATTTCACAACGTTCACGGGTCAGCCGGGCCGTGGCAATGTGCAATATAGCCTGCCACGCTTGGAGGAAGGCACATACGAGGCTACATTCCGTGTTTGGGACGTATGCGGCAACACATCGAGCCGCACGTTTACATTCACCGTCTCGGCGGATGCTGCCCCTCACATCGAACTCGTACAGGCATATCCTTCGCCAGCACATCAGGGCGAGACGGTCACCTTCCGTGTGCTGCACAACCGTCCGGAGAGCGCCGATCAGCTCCGGCTGCAGATCTTCACGCAGCTGGGCGTCAAAGTGCTCGACAAGACAATATCATCGACCAGTTCGGAGGTGGTCTATCTAAAAGACGGCGCTACCGACAAGACGCAGATAAGCCATCAGCTCAACGCCGACGAAACCGACGAACTGATGGGCTCTACGACCATGACATGGCAGGCGACCGTAGCTCCCGGCGTTTATGTCTATAGGGCATTCCTCTCAAGCGGGGGCAGCGAAAGCGCCTCGCAGAGCAAGATACTGATAATATTATAGTTTTCAGTTTTTCGATTATTCGAGCAATCGAAAAAGAAATAAAACAGGAAAAGCAAATCAAAATCCAATCGAAATATCCAACCCTTATGAAAAGAATATTTGCATTGACAATGATGACACTCTGCCTTGCGGCTACAGCATGGGCAGAAGTGGGCGACGGTGACAATGGCGATAGCGGCAGCACCGATTTTGCCAAGATGTATAATCCTGTGCAGACAGCCACAATCTCACTGGGCGTGGCTCCTGACGCACGTGCCGGTGCGATGGGCGACATCGGTGCAGCAACCGATCCTGATGAAAACTCGCAGTATTGGAATCCCGCAAAGTATGCCTTTGCCTACTCGCGCGGCGGCATCTCGCTCAACTATACTCCATGGCTCCGCAAACTGGTCAGCGGCATCAACATGGCCTACGTGAGCGGTTACTGGAAGTTCGGCTACTACGACAATCAGGCCATCTCTGCCTCAATGCGCTATTTCAGTCTCGGCGAGGTGGAGGTATGGCAGACCAACGGCGAACAGAGCGGTGTGGTTCAGGTTATCAACCCAATGGAAATGGCCGTCGATCTCGGTTACTCGCGCCAGCTGTCTGACAACTTCTCAATGGGCGTCGTGATGCGCTACATCCATTCGGACATGACCTACGATGACGGTGACAACGAACCTGCCAACACCTGGGCTGCCGACATCGCTGCATACTATACTGCCTATCCTCAGATCGGTTACAACGAATGCCAGTGGTCGTGGGGTGCAAACCTCTCGAACGTTGGCGGCAAGATCTCATACGATGGCAATGCCACCTCACAGTTCCTGCCGTGCAACTTCCGACTCGGCACATCTTTTACCTTCCCATTGGACGACTATAACCTGATGTCGTTCAGCTTTGACGCCAACAAACTGCTTGTCCCGACCTTCCCACAGTCGCGCGAGTTCATCGGCGAGGACGGACAGGTCGATCAGGAGAAGTTCGAGGCTGCCAAAAAGAACTATTATGACATGTCGGGCATCAAGGGACTGTTCAAGTCGTTCAACGATGCTCCTGGCGGCGGCCTTGAGGAGTTCCATGAGATTAACTGGGGCCTTGGCGTTGAATACACCTACGACCGCCGTTTCTACCTGCGTGCCGGCTATCACTATGAGAACGAATACAAGGGCGACCGCAAATACTTCACTTTCGGTGCAGGCGTTGTGCTCAATGTGTTCCATATCGACGCAGGTTATGTGATGTCAACCGCTCAGACCTCGGCGCTCGACCAGACACTCCGTTTCTCTCTCGGCTTTGACCTCGAAGGCATCCGCGACCTGATGGGCGGTTCCAACAAGCGCCGCCGCTAATCCAGCATGAACTACATCATCGTTGCCATTAGCTATGCCCTCTACAGCTTGTGGGACTGGAGGTTTCTCTTCCTCATAGCCTTCACAAGCCTGTGCTCGTGGGCCAGCGGATTGCTCATTGTCCGCAGTCACCGTCCCAAGCTGTGGCTTGTCGTCAATGTCACGGTCAATCTTGGCATCCTTGGTGTGTTCAAATACTATGACTTCTTCGTCCGGTCGTTTGCCACTCTGACCGGCATCTCGCCTGACGGCATGCTCCTTAATCTGATCCTGCCCGTCGGCATCAGTTTCTACACGTTTCAGGCTCTCTCCTACACCATCGATGTCTATCGTGGCACAATCCGACCCACGACCGACATCGTGGCGTTCTTTGCGTTCGTCAGTTTCTTTCCGCAGCTTGTGGCAGGCCCCATCGAACGTGCCTCCAATCTTCTGCCGCAGTTCCTCAGCCGCCGTCGGTTCTGCTACGGTGAGGCTGTCGATGGCATGCGCCAGGCCTTGTGGGGTCTGTTCAAGAAAGCGGTCATTGCCGACACATGCGCCACATTCGTCAACTTTGTGTTCGATCGCTATGAGACGCTCGGCAGCGGCTATCTGCTGTTGGCAGCCGTTCTGTTCTCCTTCCAGATCTATGGCGATTTCTCGGGCTACAGCGACATTGCCATCGGCGTGAGCAAGCTGTTTGGCATACACCTTTCGCGCAACTTCAACGTGCCCTATTTCAGCCGTGACATCACCGAGTTCTGGCGCAGGTGGCACATCTCGCTCACCACATGGTTCCGCGACTACGTCTATATCCCTCTTGGCGGCAGCCGTCCTGTCATCTCTCCCGATTCTCGTCATCCCGAGCTTCACCGGCGTCTCATCATCATTCGCAATACGATGGTGATCTTTCTGCTGAGCGGCTTCTGGCACGGTGCCAACTGGACGTTCATCTGCTGGGGCCTGTTCAATGCCCTGCTGTTCCTTCCGTTCATCCTCACCGGACGCAACCGTCGTCATGTGGGCGACAATGCCACCCTCAGCGACCTTCCGTCCGTCATTCTCACGTTCGTCTGCGTCACCGTTGGCTGGATACTGTTCAGGGTTGAGAGCATAGCCGATTTCCTGCCCTATTGCCAACAGATGCTGACACACAGTCCCATCAGCGGCATGGGCGAGGCTCTGATACGCGCCGATGTGCGCAATTCGCTCATCTTCATCGCAGTCATGACCATTGCCGAATGGAAGACACGCACATGCCGGCACGGACTGTCGTTCGTATCCGGCATTCCCCACACATGGCTGCGCTTTGCCATATACTATGTCCTGATTCTCCTGATATGGAAGTATGGCACCACGCCACAGACGTTCATCTATTTCCAGTTCTAAGACATGAAAAGGTTCCTGACACGCACACTCACACTCATTGTCCTGCCACTCGCCTCACTCTTCGGCGTGTGCGAGTATCTGTTGCGCCAGGTGGACAATGACTACCGATACAAAGCGACATGGATGGACCGTAACAGCGAGACGGTGGAGGTCTATTGCCTAGGATCGTCTCACACCTACTTCGGTTTCGAGCCTTCATGCCTAAGCCTTAGGGCATTCAATGCCGCACATGTTGCACAGGGCTTGAAATACGACGTCTTCCTGCTCAATAAATACATCGGCCGTATGCCGTCGCTCAGATACGTGATCCTGCCGATGAGCTATTTCTCATTGACCAATTATGACCTAGAGCAGGACACCGAGAACTGGCGCGTGAAAAAATACACGCTCTATTACGATTGCCCCTATCACCGCTTCACTCCGAAATACGTGTTCGAGTCATACGCCTTCGACCCTGTGCGAACCATCAAGGCGGCATTGGGCCGGGAGGACGAGCGTTATTGCAACGAACTGGGACGCGGCAGCCACTACCTGCTCGAACAGCGTGCAGCCGACTGGAAGGCAAGCGGACCGGAGGCAGCCCTGCGCCATCGCCGCGAGAGAGACAGCCAGGATCTCATTGACTATAATATTAAATATGTGGAGGAAATTCGCCGCCTATGCCATTCCCATGGCGTGACGCTTGTGCTCATCACCCTGCCGGCATACGCCACCTATCGCGACAACCTTGATGCCCGTCAGCTGTCAGTCGTCACCGGCTATTGTGCTGCGTCCGACAGCTCGCACGATGACGTCATCTACCTAAACTGGCTCAACCATCCGTCGTTCGGCGATGCTGATTTCTTCGACGCCGACCACCTCAACCAATACGGAGCCGAGAGACTGTCTCACATGCTCGACAGCGTTCTCACATCATCTGTCCGATGATCCGGACCGTCTCCACGGCTTCCCTCACATCATGCACACGGAGGATGTCAGCACCATTCATCACAGAGTAGGTGTTGAGCACCGTCGTGCCGTTCAAAGCATGGTCGGCATCCGTGTCCAGCAGACGGTAGATCATGCTCTTGCGACTGATGCCCACAAACAGCGGACAGCCGCAGAAGTCTTCCTTCAGGCGATGCATCCCGCCCATCAGCTCGTAGTTCTGAGCCAGAGTCTTGGCAAAACCGAAACCCGGGTCGAGCATCACCTTGCCACCGGGCATAGCCTCACCGTTGACCGCCACCCACACATCCGACAGGGCCGACAACTGGCGCTCGAAGAACTGCTTCACATCGGCATACACTCCGTCTGGATAGTCGGTCAGCGACTGCATTGTCTGAGGCGTTCCGCGCATGTGCATCATGACATACGGAGCCTTTGTCCTTGCCACGGTCTCCAGCATCACGCCATCGAGCATACCGCCCGACACATCGTTTATGATGTCAGCCCCCAGCTGAGCCACACAGACTTCAGCCACATCGGCTCTGAACGTATCGACCGAGATGAGCACATCGCGGTTGCCGACAGCCTCGCGTATGACAGGCAATGCACGGCGCAGACGGTCAAGTTCCTCTTCAGCCGACACTTCTGCCGCATCCGGACGGGTGGAATACGCTCCGACGTCGATCATCGCGGCACCGGCCTCAATCATATCATTAACGCGCGTTGTCAGAGCATCATCATCGCTCACACGGCTCAACGCATAGAACGAGTCGGGCGTCACATTGACAATGCCCATTACCTGCGGACCGTGGAAAATTGCCTCACGGCCGTCTTTGAGAATCAGTGTAAATGCCATAAAATAGTAACTTTACGTTGCAAATATAAGCGTTTTTTCGCGAAATGACAATAAACAGATTGCGATTTTTGCATTTTTCTGTTGTTTTTCCGACAAAACATGCTAACTTTACACCGCAATAACAAAAAAACTGATACCAATATGTTAGAAACTTTCCAGTCACTTGATCTTATGCTCCAGATTTTCTGGGGTCTTGCAATCCTTTCGAGTGTTGTGTTCATCATCCAGGCCATCGGCACATTCATGGGTCTTGATGCCGACACCGACTTAAGCGCCGATGCTGCTGATTCGGCCGATGCCTCTGATTCGTTCGACGACTCGGGCTTCCATCTCGTGTCGTTCAAGAGCGTCATCAGCTTCATCCTCGGCTTCAGCTGGACAGGCGTTCTCTTCTGGGACGATTTTGAGAATCCCATCTGGCTCTGCCTGCTTGCCACAGTCATAGGTCTTGCCTTCATGGCCATCATCGCTTGGGCATTATATATGGTGATGAAGCTCGACAAAGACAACACCTTCCGCACCAAGGACACCGTAGGCATGACAGCCGACGTCTATCTGCGCATTCCTGCCATGAAGAAGGATTCCGGCAAGATCACCATCTCGCTCAACGGTTCGATGCACGAGCTCGAAGCCATAACCGAAAGCGTAGAGGACATACCTACAGGCGCCAAGGTCCGCATCCTGAACGAGCTTGACGGCGACACCGTCCTTGTCGAAAGACTTTAATCGCAAAACATATAACAATTAATCATAAAAACTTCTAAAACTATGGAAATGTATCTTCCCATCATCGGTGTGATAGCAATCATTGTTATCGTATCGTCTGTATTGAAGCGTTACCGCCGTTGCCCGTCAGACAAGATTCTTGTTGTCTATGGTTCTACAGGCAAGGGGTCCGCCAAGTGCGTCCACGGTGGCGGTGTTTTCGTATGGCCAATCATTCAGGACTACGCCTACCTTAACCTGACTCCGATCTCAATCGAGGCAAACCTCACCAACGCACTCTCGCGTCAGAATATCCGCGTCGATGTTCCTTGCCGATTCACGGTCGGCATCTCTACCGAGCCTGATTCGATGAACAACGCTGCCGAGCGCCTTCTCGGTCTCAGCGCCAACGACATCCAGGACATGGCCCGCGATATCCTCTTCGGTCAGCTTCGTCTTGTTATTGCCTCAATGTCAATCGAGGAGTTGAACCAGGACCGCGACGTCTTCCAGGAGAACATCAAGAAGAACGTCGAGATCGAGCTCAAGAAGATCGGTCTGAAGCTCATCAACGTGAACATCACCGATATCAAGGACGAGAGCGGCTACATCGAGGCTCTCGGTCAGGAGGCTGCTGCCAAGGCCATCAACGAGGCCAAGGTGAAGGTGGCTGAGAAGGAGAACGATGCCAAGGTAAAGGTTGCCGAGCAGGAGATGACCGGTGAATCGGGCAAGGCTCGTTTCCAGATGGAGACACGTAAGGCTGTGGCTGCTGCCAATGCCGAGGCTGTGAAGGGCGAGAACACCGCCAAGGTCGAGATTGCCAATTCTCAGGCCGACCTCCGCGAGCGTGAGGCTGAGGCACAGCGCCGTGCCACTGCTGCCGAGAAGATTGCTGCTGCCAAGGCTCTTGAGGAATCATATTCAGCCGAGCAGAAAGCCGAGTTGGCACGTGCCGAGCGCGAACGCTCTACACAGCAGGCCAACATCATCGTTAAGCAGGAGATCGAGAAGCAGCGTATTGTTGTCGAGGCTGAGGCTGAGGCCGACCAGAAGCGTGTAACCGCTAAGGGTGAGGCTGACTATATCGCATTCAAGGCTAAGGGTGAGGCCGATGCCGTTGCCATCAAGGCTAAGGGTGAGGCCGATGCCATCCGCACAAAGGCAGAAGGCGAAGGTGCAGCTGCAGCCATCAAGGCCAAGGGCGAGGCTGAGGCTATCTTTGCCAAGATGGAGGCTGAGGCTCGCGGTCTGAACGAGGTGCTCACCAAGCAGGCACAGGGCTACGACAAGATGATCCAGGCTGCAGGCGGTGATGCCACCAAGGCCTACACCCTGCTCCTCCTTGAGAAGCTGCCTGAACTCGTCAAGACTCAGGTTGAGGCTATCAAGGGCATCAACATCGACAAGGTTACCGTTTGGGACAATGGTGCCGGCGGTGCTGACGGCAAGGGTTCTACTGCCGGTTTCATCTCTAATCTCTATAAGTCGGTTCCACCTCTTCAGGAACTCTTCGATCAGGCCGGCATGAAGCTTCCTGAGTATCTCGGCAGCAACAAGGTTGAGGAACAGGAGCCAGCTCCACTCGACGAAGACTAATCCTCTGACCATGCTCGAATATCTCTGTATAAGCCGCACAAACGGCATAACAAAGACAGGTTCTCCATACTGCACATTGAAACTCGCCAACCTCGACGAAGTTGCCAATGTCGCAGTGTGGGACGTACCGCCGACAGCCGGGCCTGCCGTGGGTCAGATTGTGCGCTTCCATGCCATTCAGGATCGCGACGGCAAGAAGTCGGCCAACGGTCGCGACATGGCTACGGGTCCGATGATGCAGGAGGGACATCCGTTCTGGAATCTCATGCCCCACCCGGTGAAGCAGGACGACTGGAATGCCACCATCGCCCATCTCATCACCTTCTGCACTCATCAGAAGCTCATCTCGGTCATCGAGGATTTCGGACAGAAGCTCTACGAGCCTTATTCCAAGTATCCGGCAGCCACGAGCATGCACCACGCCTTCCAGGGCGGATTGCTCAATCACACCTACCAGATGCTCCACATGTTCGAAGGTCTCTACCCGACTCTCCCCTATCCGGTCAAGGCCGAGCGTGTCATCCTTGCCATTCTCTTCCACGACTATGGCAAGCTCATGGAGTATAACCGCGATGGCGAGACGCAGCAGGACATGTATCTGCTGGGACACATCTACATCTCGGCACACACGCTGCAGAACGTTCTCGAAGGCGTCTTTGCCGAAACTCCAGGCGATGCCAAGTCCATCAAGCCTGAGAACCGCGAGGAGATCAAGCGCATCATCCACTGCATCCTTGCCCATCATGGCGAGCGTGAATACGGTTCGCCCGTAGTGCCTTGCATGCAGGAGGCTGTCATTGTCAACTATCTCGACAATCTCTCGGCCAAGGTCGAGAACATCAAGGACACAGGCAATATGGAGCAGTCATATTGTCTCGGCACACACGTTGTGAAATAATCATCCAGATGAACCGACACATTATTACATTCATGTACGCTGGCGCATTGTCCCTCTTTGCAGGCAATGCGCCAGCGCAGCAGTTAGCCTTCCCTGGTGCACAGGGATGGGGTCGCTTTGCACTCGGAGCCCGCGGACAGGCCTCGCCCTCTGTATATCATGTAACCAACCTCAATGACTCGGGCTCTGGCTCGTTGCGTGATGCCGTTTCGCAGCGCGGACGCATCGTGGTGTTCGATGTCTCGGGCGTGATCCGCATCAACTCGCGCATCATCTTTGCCAGCGACATCTACGTGGCAGGACAGACAGCCCCGGGCGAGGGCATCACCGTCTATGGCGACGGCGTCTCGTTCTCGGGCGCAAGCAACATCATCTGCCGCTACCTGCGTGTCCGCATGGGACATGGAGGCAGTTCGGGCAAGGACTGTGCCGGCATTGCCAACGGCACTAACATGATCTTCGACCACTGCTCGTTCTCATGGGGTCTGGACGAGACCTTCTCCATCAACCCCGACGGTCATGGCGACATGCGCAACGTGACCATACAGAACACCATCGTCGGTCAGGGACTCATGACCCACTCGGCAGGCGGTCTCATGCAGGCCGACTCCATCACCCTCTATCGCAACCTCTATTGCGACAATTCGACACGCAACAACAAGGTAAAGGGCATCAACCAGTTTGCCAACAACGTCATCTACAACTGGAAGAACGGTGCCTACATCATGGGTGGCGACTCCGAGGGCAAGTCGTTTGTCAACATCGAGTCCAATCTCTTCATCAACGGTCCTGCAGGCGGCGGCGATGCCTTCACCGGAGCCAATGCCGACTTCCATTGCTATGGCGTGGACAACTGGCAGGACAACAACGTCAACGGCATCTATGACCCGTTCGAGGTGACCCGCTACAGCGCATCCACACGCGAGCCTTCACGCTATCCCTATCCCGACCTTGAACTCTGGAGCGGACGCCAGCTCAACGAACTGCTGCTGCCCGATGTCGGCGCCTCGCTGCCCTACCGCGATCAGGCCGACTGCTACATGGTCGATGAGGTGTTGTCTTACGGAGCCGAAGGCGCACTCATCACCTACGAGTCATCGCTTCCCATCGGCACGCCCGACACATGGGCATGGTGGCAAGGCAATGCCGTCACCGACACCGACCGCGACGGAATGCCCGACTGGTGGGAGGAGGCCAACGGCACAAACCCATCGTCAAACGATGCCTGCACACGTGCAGCCAACGGCTATCTCAACATCGAGAACTATATCAATTCCATCACCGTCGATGACCGTCAGTTCTTCCTGCGCCGTCCGATCAACGTTGCGCTCGCATCGGCTTCCACATCGACGCTGACCATCGGCTGGCGCGACTACACCTATGCCGAGGACGGATTTGCCGTCGAACTGCTCGCCGATGGCTCATGGCACGAGATGGCACGCACCGCCGCCAATGTCCGGCAGTGTGTGGTTTCCGGCCTCGAACCCGGCACGACCTACAGCGTCCGTGTGCGTGCGTTTGCCAATGTCGATGGCAGCGAGAAATACTCCGAATACTCCGCCCCATGCTCTTGCCTGACCCGTCCGCTTGAGGTCGGCATGGTCGATATCGACACCTATGAGCCCGATGTCACCAACTCGGCCGAAGTGACCGACGGACAGAAGGTGCTCTATCATGCCCCGACAGGCGATACGCTTGCCATCGCCCTCACCTCCGACATCTCGCCAGCCAGCATCGTTGCCACAGGCGCAGGAACAGTGGCCCTGAGCGGCTCGGCAATCAAGGGCGACGGCACATCGGTCAACCGCGACCACGAGGGCATCCTTGTGCTCGACAACCGCAACTCATACACCGGAACCACCGTCACCCACGGCGGCACCATCATGTTCAGCTCCATTGCCAACGGTGGCACGGCAAGCGCCATCGGTGCTTCTCAGCCATTCGCCCAGAACTGGATCTTCGATGGCGGCACATTCTGCTACACAGGTTCTTCGGCGTCGAGCAACCGAAGTGCACGCATCGACCGCAACTCCACCCTGGCCATCAGCAAATCGTCCGCCACGCTCACCATGAGCGGTGTGTTCGAGGGCGATGGCGGACTGACCATCGACGGTCCTGGCACCGTCTCCATTGCCAATATCTCGTTCATCGGCTATAATGGTCCGACACGTCTGAAGGGCGGCAAACTGCTCCTCTCCGACATCGAGAATGCCTGCAAACCGCTCGGTTCGTCTGGCAGACAGATAGTCATGGCTGGCGGAACCCTGCAGTTTGTATCGCGCAACGAGGACTACCAGGAACTCTCATTCCCTATCCACGTCGAGGACGAGACACACAGCACCATCGTCATGCCTACCCACTGCTACTTCAAACCGGCAATCACGGGCAACGGCACCCTCCAGCTCGACATTCCTTACCTTCGTTCATACCTCCGTCCCGACCTCAGCCAGTTCACCGGCAAGATCATCGGACGCGGCACGAACAGCAGCGGAGCCTCGCTCTTCTTCAGCGAGACCCAATGGAATGCCCCTGGCGTGCGTTTCGAGCTCAAGGGCAATGCCCACATGGCGGCATGGACCACCAATGCGGTCAACGTGATTGGCGGACTTTCGGGCGACGCAGGCACATTCCTCGTAGGTTCGAGCAAACAGAGCGACGGTTGGCGCTGCTCGTGGGAAGTAGGCTCGGCCAACAGCGACGAGACGTTCCGTGGCGTCATCAACAATCTGCCTGCAGGCCTTAATGCCGGACATTCAGGCACGGTTTCGATCAAGAAGGTAGGTTCGGGCGTATGGCGTCTGACAGGAGCCAATGTCTATAGCGGCACGACCTCTGTGGCAGACGGCACACTTGTCATCAACGGCACCCATACCGGTTCGGGCGCGATCTCCGTATCCTCGGGCGCAACACTGCGTGGCATAGGATCTGTTGCCGGACGCGTACGTGTTGAGACCGGCGGCATCATCACTTCGGGCGATACGCTGATCAACTATGCGATGTTCAAGCTCGAAGGCGGACTTGCCATGCAGGGCGGCAGCCGGCTCTCAATCCCTGTCAGCGGCACAAAGACCAACAGTCTGCGCGTCTCCGGTTCGGTGAGCATTGCTGCTGGCTCAATCCTCGCCATTGACCTCTCTGCCGACCCTTACCATGTGTTCAATGCCGGCGATAAGATCCGAATTTTCTTCTCTCCGACCAATATCACATCACATTCTGGTGAGTTCGCCGACATCGAACCAGCCTCGCCTGGCGATGGGCTGAAGTGGGACACATCCACCATCTTCACCGACGGATATCTGCGTGTGGCAGAAGACGCTACTGGCATCGAATCCCTTACTTACGGCAATGCTGCCAATCCAGCACAGACCTTCAATCTCGATGGCTTGCCTGTCAGCGACTCCGCGCAGCGCCCAGGCACCATCTACATCATTGACGGACGTAAGGTTCTGAAGTAATTTCACAAAGCCACTCAGCACATGCGCTGAGTGGCTTTGTTTTTTATAGAAGAATAATCCGTTATCTGCGGCAAGAACACGGGCAGAAAGCCCACCAAGCATTCAGCCCAACGGCCACGCCCTGGGTCATATAGGAAATCATTGTTACGTCCAGAGCTTTACGCACGTAAAAGACGGTCAATCCATGTGGAACATCTCGGGGAGAGGAATGCTCACAGGAGAGTTGTCGGGATTGGTCTCCATGATGTCGGCCATGTATGCCCACCATTCCTGACAGATCCTGGTCTGTCCGAGATCCTGACTGCCGCCCTCGCCCTCCAGTTCCTGATAGGCAAAGAGAGTGTTGGTGTCCTCGTCGAGATAGATGCTGTAGTTGCGCACACCGCTTTCAGTCAACAGACGGCGCAACTCAGGAAACAGGTTCTGGTGTCTGCGCTTATACTCTTCCTTCATACCCGGCTTAAGGTACATCTTGAATGCTTCGCGTCTCATAGTCAATATAGTGATAAGTGATGAACGATTGCTTTAGCGGCATGCCGACGCCGAGAGTCCACGGTTGCGGAGCAGGGCAGCAATATCGGGCTCTGCGCCACGGAAGTTCTTATACATGGTCATGCCATCGTCGATGCTGCCAGGCACGAGGATATAGTCATGGAAGCGGCGGGCCATCTCAGGATTGAAGATGTCGCCCGTCTCCTTGAATGCCTCAAAGCCGTCGCTGTCGAGCACCTCGCTCCAGAGATAGCAATAGTAGCCGGCAGTGTAGCCGCCGCCCATGCAATGGCTGAAGTTGGTGACGCGATAGCGTGGCAGGATCTGAGAAGGGATGCCGCGCTTGGCGAGCTGTTCGGCCTCGAACTGCATAACGTCAAAGTTCTCAGGGATAGACGTCAGAGTGTGGAGATCCATATCGACGAGGGCTGCGGCAAGGAACTCGACGGTGGCGAAGCCCTGTCCGTACTTTCCGCTGTCCTCGAGCTTCTGTACGAGCTCGGCAGGGATGACCTCGCCGGTCTGATAATGCTTGGCATAATGTGCGAGCACCTCAGGCTCGAATGCCCAATGCTCGTTGATCTGCGATGGCAACTCGACGAAATCTGTCTCGACCTGCGAAACGGCATCGTAGTGAACGTCGTGGAGCATGAAGTGGAGTGCATGACCGAACTCATGGAACATGGTCTCAACATTGTCGGCGTTCTGGAGGGCAGGACGGTTGGCTGTGGCCGACGTCATGTTGCAGACATTGACCAGCACAGGAATGCGACGCACCTCATTGCCCTCGGCATCGGTCTCATAGCTCTGTTCGCGCAGGTTGGTGCACCAGGCACCGGCTCCCTTGCCGTCGCGTGGATAATAGTCGCTGTAGAAGATAGCCACAACCTTGCCGTCGCTGTCTGAGACCTCCCATGCCTGAGCTGTAGGCTCGTAGGCAGGAACGTCGGCTGTGATCTCGCGGAAGGTGAGGCCGTAGAGGCGGTTGGCAACATAGAAGATGCCGTCCTCAAGGATGTTGTGGATCTCGAAATACTCGCTGATCTTCTCCTCGTCGATATTGAACTTAGCGGCCTTGGCGCGGCTGCTGTAGTACATATAGTCCCAGCCTTCAGGTTCGCTCTTGATGCCGTCCTTGCGCATCTCCACACGGATGTCGGCAAGTTCTTCCTGAGCCTTGGCCACGGCTGGAGCCCACACGGCATTCATAAGGTCATAGGCCTTCTGTGGGGTCTGTGCCATGCGACGCTCAAGGATCTGCTGAGCGCAGTTGTCATAGCCCATGAGACGGGCTTTCTTCAGGCGCAACTCGACGAGCTGACGGCAGATTTCCCTGTTGTCCCACTCGTTGCCCTGGTTGCCTCTGTTGTAATAGGCATCATAGACGCGTCGGCGAAGCTCACGGTTTGAGCAATACTGGAGCACGGGATTGCACGACGGGCGCTGCATGTTAAACATATACTTGCCCTCCTGACCCTGAGCCTTGGCCATCTGGGCGGCCGCCTCGATGTTGGCCTCTGGAAGTCCCTGGAGCTCGTCGCGGCTATCGACGGTCACGAACGTGTTGTTGGTCTCGTGAAGGAGGTTCTGACCAAACTGCACCTGAAGGGCGCTGATCTGCTGATTGAGCTGACGGAGCTCGGACTGCTGCTCATCGCTAAGAGCTGCGCCTGCGCG
The DNA here is from genome assembly GCA_018065085.1 of Candidatus Liminaster caballi. Lineage (GTDB taxonomy): Bacteria > Bacteroidota > Bacteroidia > Bacteroidales > UBA3663 > Liminaster > Liminaster caballi. Next base: position 32,016 of record JAGHUA010000072.1, read on the forward strand.
AACAAAGTCCTTATAGATATGTTCGAGCACGGTCATCTGCTCGTGGGTGAGCAGTTCGCGGCGCTCCACGTCGGCAACTTCGGGATGCTGATCGTCATAGACCCTGCGCACACGGTCGAAGAGCTGCTGATTGAGCATGATGTCGTCGCTGTGAGCCGAGAGCAATGGCGAGAGTTCGGTCTCAAGAGCCTGCAGACTGTCGTTGGCATTGCTTTCGAGCAGGGTGAAATAGACCTCAAGGACATTGGTCAGTTCAAGGTTGCTGCGGTCGAGCGGAGCAATGGTATTGGCAAACGTAGGGGCATCAGCATCGGCGACGATCGCAGCCACCACAGCCTTCTGACGTTCCATTGCCACATGTGCAGCCTCACGATAGTCGGAAGGGATTATCTCGGTGTAACGGGTGATGCCGTAGGGCGCATTGCTCTCTTCGAGCAACGGATTGACACGGCTGTTTTGCTGGCACGAAGCCAAGGTCAGTGTAGTCATCAGTAGAAGTGCTGTTTTTTTCATTGTTTTGAGTTTTTTTTATCCGGTGCAAAGATACAAAAATATTTCCTTTTTACGGCTTTTGAAGCCCGCATAATTGACCAAACAGCATGTAATTTGACCCGAAACATGGAATTTTTCACCTAAAAAACCATTTTTTTGCGCTTTTTAAACATTGTTTAATTTATAATTTGTATCTTTGCACAAATTTGCAACAATGAAAAGACTCAAATATTTACTTCTCTGCCTGCTTTCTCTCGCCTGCTCACTGTCGATGGCAGACACTATCGGCAAGGACGATGTCGTGGTGCTGTTCGACAACGATGTGCATGGCCACGTACAAGGCTACCCAAAGATTGCAGCCCTCAAGGACGAGATGCTCCGCATCACTCCTTACGTCTCGCTCGTCTCGCTCGGCGACTTTGCCCAGGGCGGTTCGCTCAACTCGGTGTCACACGGTCAGTATGCCATCGACATCATGAACCGTGCAGGCTATGACCTGGTGACTCTGGGCAACCATGAGTTTGACTATGGCCTGGAGCAGCTTGACCTGCTGACGTCATCGCTCAACGCCAGGACTCTGGTGTGCAACTATCGCGATCTGCGCACCAATACTCTCCCATATAAGCCTTACAGCATCCGTCAGTTCGGCAACCTCAAGGTGGGATTCATCGGCGCCCTGGCTCCTGTCACCAAGACCAGCGACTCGCCTCAGAGCTTCGTCGATGCCGACGGCAATGACATCTTTACATTCGGACGTCCGGACTTCTACAGCGTTGTGCAGAAATATGTGGACGAGGTGCGCGGACTCGGCGCTGACGTCGTGGTGCTGCTTGCACATCTTGGCGACAACGATTTCTTCACCGAGACATCGGAGGAGACAATACGCCAGACCCACGGCATCAACGTGGTGCTCGACGGACATGCCCACCATGTGATCCCTGCCCGCTATATCGCCGACCAGAAAGGCGACTCTGTGCTGCTGGCTTCGTCGGGAGCCCACTTTGAGAACATGGGCCGCCTGGTGATCCACCCCGACGGAAAGTGCACGACCGACCTCATCCCTGTGGCCGACTATCACCGAGAACGTCTGTCGGTGAGCCTCACCATCGAGTCTTTCCAGGAGACGTTCCGTCACCTCCCTGCCATCGCCACCTGCGAGTTCGACCTCGTGGCCTTCGACAAGGAACATAACACCTACGACCGCGCCATGCAGACCAACCTCGGCAGCCTCTGCAGCGATGCGTTCCGCATTCTCAGCAAGAGCGACATCGGATGGATCAACGCAGGCGGTCTGCGTGCCAGCATCCCTTCGGGCAAGATCACATTCAGCGAACTGCTTGCCGCCCTTCCTTTCGAGAACAGCATCTGTGTGGCTGAATTCACTGGCCGCCAGATCGTCGATGCCCTGGAGTTCGGTGTCTGTCACGCTCCGGAGGACAATGGCTCATACCCTCAGGTCTCCGGCCTTCTGTTCGACCTTAACCTCAACGTCACGGCCAACATCGTGACCGATGACGCCGGCAACCTGATACGCGTGGAGAACGGTCCGCGCCGTGTCACCAACGTGCGCGTCCTGAACAGCAACTCTGGTCTCTACGAGGCCATCGACCCGGATAAGACCTACTCTGTGGCGTCGATCGACTTCATCCTGAAGCATCGCGGCTGCAACGCCATGCTCGAAAACGGACACCTTATCAAGGACGACCAGATGATCGACACCCAGCTGATAGAGATCTTCTTCAGCGAGCACCTTAACGGCGTGATTGGCAGCAAATACTCGACCAAGGTCGTAGATATGAGCAGATAAGCTCAGTCAGGCACAGATACTCAAGCTCAGTCAAGGAACTTAAGATCAGCAAGAAACTCAAAGATCAACCACAATCACCATGGACTGGAAGGAAATGCTTGCCGCCACGATGACGGCCGAACAGCTGGCAGAAGGTGCCGCACAGAACAAGGCTGACGAGGAACGCCGCCACGAGCAACAGAAAGAGGCCGAGGAACGACGCCACGATCAGAAGAAGGCTGCAGGCCGTCTCGGTCAGTTGCGCATCGAATATGACAAGAAAGGGCGCAAAGGCAAGCCCTGCACCATCATCTCGGGCTTCCACATCGAGGAAGACGAACTGGCCCGCCTTCGCCGCCTCCTGCAGACCCGCCTCGCCACAGGTGGCAGCCATTGCATCAACTCTGAAGATCCGTTCGACGGCCAGATCCTCCTCCAAGGCGACTGCCGCCAGCGTGCTGCTGAGATCCTGCGCAGCGAGGGATATAGCGCAAAATAAGGACAATTAATTAAGCCAATTAGGCTAATTAGGCCAATTAGACCAATTAGCCCAACTACCAAAAAAGAGGGTGTGTCAAAAGGTATAAATCCCCAGACACACCCTTATTTGCTAATTTAAATTAAAAGTCCGGACTTTCACAAGCTCGGACTTTTTTATATCCGCA
>JAGHUA010000006.1 GCA_018065085.1 Candidatus Liminaster caballi
GGCGCCACGGACATCTCGTTGGGCAAGCTCTTCGGATTCCCATACGTCTCGACACGCAAACCTGCGCCGTTCGACACCGTGCTGCTCAACTACAACTGGCAGATTTGGGACACACAGGCATTCTCGCTCTATGCCGGCACAACCGAGACTATTGACAAGACTTCGGCTCAGCAGGCCATCGACGGTGTACTTCGTTTTATGTCAAAGCTGGGCATGACCATCGGACAGGACATTTCGGACGGTCTCGACACGTTGATTGTGGATGAAGATCTGTGTCAGGTGGTGCAATCGCCACATGCCGGAATCCTCGTGGATGTTGCCGAAGCAGGTCAGACAGTCAGGAAAGGCCAATCCATTGCCCGTATCATGCATCCATACGACGGCACACAGGTCTCAGAGATTTTTTCACCGTGTGACGGCATGATCTTCTTCGCCCGCAACAAATCGATAACATATCAGAACACCATATTATTCAGGATCAATCCTAATTAGTCAGCTCCCACTTTTGCGGACATACCCAAATAAAGCAATTTATCATAGCAAGAATACTGGCAATGGATACTTTTTGACAGCAAAGAAAAAGGACCGATTCCTAAGAGGATTCGGCCCTTTGTTTTATCTTTGTGTCAGCTCTTTTCTTTAGCGGATAACCTGCTTCACACCATCGCGGATGATAAGTCCGCGGGCACCGGCATCAACTCGCTGACCGGCAGCGTTGTATGATGGAGAAGATGTCTGATCAGCAGATGATGAGATACCCTGAATGGAAAGTATCTCAATGCCACTGGTCGGGAGCTGGGCACCGGTCCACTGACCTATGATCTCAGGCATATTGCTAAGCTTCTGAATGAAACATGAATAGTTAAGCATGCGGAACTGACTGTCTGAATCTGGGATATAAGTCCAGACACCATTCTGAAGTACGAGAGAACCGACAGGATAGCGTGCTGTGGTGGAAAGACAGCCACGCAAACCATTGACATTGGTCTTTGGAACATTGACAGCATCTCCGCTTTCGGCAAATGCCACATTGGCCGATGGGTTGGCATGGTAGATGTACGGACAACCAGCTTCGGTAACGCCAGTGACCTCCTCAAGACATACAAATGCATGGCTCTCATGAATACCTGCAATCTGGTAGAGTGTGACATCGGCAGGAACGGTGATGCTGTAAGGCAGACAGATTGTGCCCCAGCCACTCTCGTCAGAAGGACGAAGGAACATTGGCACTCGACGGAGATAGAAGTCGGTGGCACACCACCAACCCTCGCGACGATCGCCATTGTGCGACGGATCGCCATACTTATGCCACTGATTATCGACAGCACCAGCCTTGGAACCAATAAAGCCTACAGTGACGGTGTCGCCATCGTTGAGATAGACATAAGGTGTGGCAAGGGTCTGCCATTTGTCCTGATCAGAGAATGATGGGATATCGAGCACACCGAGCGAAAGCGACGGCGAGACGTACTCTTCATTGCCCACGGTAAGAACGGCATGCTGATCGGTCTCGCAGAAATGCTGAGTCGAAGCCTTGCATTCAAGAGCATAGAGACCGTGCAACGGAACCTTGACCTCCTGATCGATGGCCATGGTGCTCTGTGCACCCGAAGCGGCAGAAATAGACCACCATGCATTCCAGCAGGTCTTGCCAGCCTGTGTGGCAAGTCGCTGATCGCCGCCAGTGTAAGTACCGGTCTTGACGCGCCATCCGTCAGTCTTGTCAAATGATGCACTCATGACGCTGGTCTTATCGAGCGTATAGTCAAGACAGCCATCGGCAAGTGCATGAAGATTGTCGATAGCCTTAGCGACAGCTGCAACGGTGGTAGCATCTGCAAAGTCGGCAATGGCCTGCTGGGCAACGTCGGCAGGAATCACGTTCATATTGCCAAGGCTTGCAACCTCAGCGCAGAGTCTGCTGGCATCAGCCTGCTGGCGCAACACGGAAACAGCCAGCGTAATGTATGCCTCAAGATCGATGGCTGAGGTGGCAGATGCAGCAACAGACTGGACATCGGCATTGATCCACGGCAGCATGGTGTTCCAGCGAACGAAAGCCTCGGCACGCTGACGTGCCCAATAGAGGGCATCGGCAAGGGCATCAGCCTGATTATCGAACAAACGGCACACCGACATCTCGTCGATCTGAGCCACACCGCCAAGACCTCGCATCTGGATGAGCAGAAGAGTATCCGTAGTGACTGTGAAGGCTGAGCCCTGACGCGCCCATGCGGAAACATTAGGCAACTGAACGCGACGGTTGAGTTCGATACTCTCCTTGGATGTTGTGGAGATACGCTGATAGTCAGGATTGTTGTTGCAGCCTGCTGCAGCCACATAGTAGCTGGCATTAGGTTCGAGCGAGAGAATCTTGCGCAAAGAATATGGAGACTTGGCATCGGTGCTGTTTCCATAGCACTGGAGATATGCACCGCCATCGATACCGCCCTCGCTGATTATCTGGAAATATGGAGCTACGAGAGGCTGACCTGCACCATTCTCCCACTCGCTGGCGCCGAACTCGAAACCTCCGTTGAGCAGACGATTGCCACCGAGATAGAGTGATGACTCGCCAAGCGATACGTCATCGCCAGGCTCAAGGTTCTCGTTCACAGCACTGGCTGCGTTGGTGTAACGGTCTTTATTGGCAAGATCGACGATGTGGATACGATACTTATAACCATCGCGGCCCTCAACATCGATTGAATAATCGGCCTCGCCCTCCTCCGGAGTCAGAACCTTAATCTGCTGCCATGTAGATTGACCCGGTTTCTGCTGCTCGACGGTCATGCTGCGATTGTACTCGCCATTGTATTCATGCCACTTGAGAAGGACGGTGTGAGAAGTCTTATCATAAGAAGCAGTAAGATTGCCAGGATTGCGCATAGGCGGATTGCGAGGTATGAACTCATTGCTCTTCTTATAACCGATAGGTGTGTTCATCGAGGCATAGTAGTTGCCGAGCTTTGAGAGCTCCTTGTCTCGGTAGATCTTCGAGCAGTCGGCCTCGCTGTTCCAATAGGCATAACGCTCTACGCGATCGTTGGCATTGATCACATCGAGGATTGGCTTTGTGCCGTTGTATGTGTTGTCCTGATTGCCATAGAAGTCGCCACGGTTGCTGACGGCAAATGCGCCGTTGTTGTTCCACGATGCACCCCAAACCCACTCAGAGATCCAAATCGGACGGCCATTGCCGTAATGGTCGCTATACCATGTGAGGTTGTTGAACGTGCCAGCCGTCCAATAGCAATGGAGGTCGAGGACGTCGCATCGCCAGCCACGGGCATCAATCGAGTCAATGAATGCCTTGAGATGTCCCATACTGCCATCATGCGATGACTCGGAACACAGACGAAGACCTGTACGCATGAGGTTCTCCCAATTGGCCAGCACGGTGGCAACATCCTGTGGATGATCGTCAGCCGAATTGCCAGGCTCATTATTGGTCTTGAGGTGGCAAGAATAAGTGACACCGCCACAGGCTGCCGACGACGGCCAGTCCTCATAAATGTGGTTTGGCACACACTCAATATCGGGGTTCATGTCATGACCGGTTCCCCAGTCATAACACCACGAAGCATTGACAAGGCTCACATAGTCGGCACGAGTGTCGCTGGCCACGCCTTTCTTCTGGGCATCATACCACTTGAAGATACGATAAGAGGTAATTGTCTTATCGAGCACGTTAGGCAGGGTAGCAACCTCAAGGTCCTCGGTGTCGGCAATGAAGCAACGGCTGTATCCTCGACCGCCGGCACGGGTTGAGAATGTGACCATATAGCCACGCTTGAGCTTGAAGCTGCGAATCTGGTTGTTGAGCTTCTCATCAGAGAGAGTATTCATGTAACCGCCATCGTTCTCAAGGCCGAAGCTATTGACAGATGTACCGCCGAAGTTCTGCTCAGAATAGACAGTGAGCGGCTTGATGGAGCTGGAGTATGGAAGGATGATGGCTCCCTCGGCATACATCTTGACCTGACAGTTGACATTGTTCGAGGCCTGAGCGCCATTGATATAGACATGGTTCTTGAGCCATGTGCTGATAACCTTGCTCGGCTTGGCACCACGGATGATGAGCACGGCATGGTCGAGATTGGTGATATCGACCTTGCCGCCATCGGTGAACGGTGTGCTACCTGTGACGATATAATCGACATTGTCAGACAGGGTCACAGCCGTACTGACCTGAGCCACAGTGGTGATGGTGTTGCCCGCCTGAGCCTGAAGGAAAAGGCCGGAGAGAAGGGCAAGTGCTATGGTTTTAAGTTTCATAGTAGGAATGAATATGAGATAAGTTAACGTACGATGAACTTATGGCCGCCACGGATATACACACCTGCTGGAAGCGGAGCGTCATCTGGCATACGACGGCCTGAGAGATTATAAACTGCCGAAGACACGGCTGGTTCGCTCTCTGCCACCTGACCGATGCCCGTGACAGACGACACAATGAGGATACCCTCAGACAGTCGGCTGCGATCGAATTCTATGTCATAGCCATCGACAGTAATGGTAGGTGTGCCAATGATAGAGTTGCAGTTGGTAAAGAACTGCCACTCATCGCCAATCTGAGGTTCGTATGCCGAAGACACAAAGATTGAAATGGTGCCCTGGAGGGAGAGTGTGCTGACATTGTCGATGGTCGAGCAGGTGAAGGTTGAGCCAACCTTCTTGACACCGAGTCGCAGAGTACCTGTGCTGCTGATGCGCAAACCTTTCTTGCCGAAGTGGAGTGTTCCGCCTGCGAGAGTCTCGAGCTGGGCAGGCTGGAGCATACCATTGACCGTAACAGAGGCATTGCTGAGAGATGCTGAGGCGTTGTGATTGCCCCAAAGCTTGGCTCCAGCAGCAATGGTGAGCGCACCTGTACCGAGCGAGGCATTGCCTGTGAGTTTCATCACACCTTCCTGAACCTTAACTGAACCGGAGTTAGTCCAAGAGCCGCTAACGGTCATCAGACATGTACCGATCTTCTCGAAGTTCGACTTGTTGTCGCCACCGGCATCGGCGATGACACCGTCGAACTGGAAGTTTCCGAGAGCCTCACTTGAGTTACCGACCTTCCATGTGTTGCTGCCCGAAACGGCAGAACTGTTCTGGAAGTTGGCAATAGGCTGAGCCAAAGCGCCGGCACCTGTAAGCTTGCCAATGGTGAAGATTTTGGCAACGTTGGTCACAGTACAGCCAGCTGCAACGTTGAGCGTGGCCTTTGGCATACCCGTAGAGTTATCGAGTGGCAACCACACACCAGTGTTGGTATGCTTGATAGTACCCTCGAAGTTTGTCCAGTCGCCAGTGATACGTACGCGGCTCACTGTGTTGCGAGGCGTGATTGTGAGAGTGCCCTTACCCGTGAGCTTATTGCCATAAGCAGTATAGTTGCTATAGGTCAGCGCCCATGTGGCATTCTTGCCCTCTGGCACATAAATCTCGTGTGAGGTTGCAGCTGCGTCATCATAGAGAGTACCACCCTGAAGTTCGACAACAGATGCAGGATTACCTCCCTGAGCTGCCAACGAACCAGAGGCTACGATAATGCGCGAAATAGAATTGCTCTTGGCAGTCTTGAGAGCACCAGAACCCTTCTTGGTAAGCACTGTTCCGTAGATATTGGCCTGCTGAGTGAAGTCGCCGCCAGTCATGAGCACGCCGCCCTCTGTTCCTACACAACGGAAAGGCGAGCCGTTGGTGACGGCTGCTGTGGTCTGAAGTACTGCTCCGTTCTCGATAGTGAACTGAGCAGGTGTGGTAGTCACTCCACCGAGATTGCCCGTTGCGTCAATGTTGTTGGCAAGGGATGACACAAGCACTGTACCGCCACGGAGGTAGTTACCACCCGTGTAGCTGTTGAGAGTTGAGATCGAAACCTTACCGTTGCCCTCTTTTACCAAAGCGCCGTCAGTGACCATGCCCTCGCCCTTGAGCGTATAGTTACCCTCGCCTTCAAAACGCATAGTATCGACAGAGAGTGGCTCAACAATATTAATTGCCCTGTTCTCAGCACCGTCGCCAAAGATGACATAATCGCCATTGACAAAGGTTTCGGCCTTCTGGTCGGCATCATCGGCAAGATAGAAGTTGGCTGTAGCAGCAAAATCCCAGTCTGAACCCATTGCGCCTGTCCAGAATATTGTGGATGGTGCACGTGTATCGGCCACAGTAACGACCATCTGACCATGATAGGCTGTGATTGTGATCTTGGCCTGACTGTTGCTAACCACCTTGATGTCGGAAACAGAACCAGAGGTGGTCTCAAACTCGCCAATGACATACTCGCCAGGCTGGAGATCTTCTGGCACATTAAGTTCGACTACCGGCTGAATGAACTCAGGACCGGCAACCTTCCACACATCATCCTTCTTGCTGACAATGGTGAGAGACTTGGCTGTAATACGATCACATGTCTGTCCGTTGATGTCGATATGCAGACGGCTGCCATAGCCGAGCTTAAGACCCTCAACCACGGTGATATTGCCAACCTTGCCTTCGCCGCCAGGACGGATCACAGAACCATACTCGGCTGTGATGCTGCGGAATGTGCCGCCATCGCTGTTGAGGCGTGCAAAACGGTGAAGGGTAACATCAGATGAAGACATCGAACCGTCAAAATTGACCTCACCGCCCCAAATCTCTGTTGCTCCGGTGTGGGTCATAACGGTGGCAGGAAGATTGAGCGTACCATCACCCTGCTTGACAAGACGGGTGTCGCCGCTGAAGGCTCCGCCTGTCACGTTACATGTATAGTAATCGTATGTGATAGCCTTATTAGCTGTGTTGCACTCGCTGGCAGCACTGCCCTGTACCCATGATGGGACATTGAACGTAACCACATAAGGCTTGGCTCCATCCTGAAGTGACACCGATGCATCTGCCGAAGGACATACGATAACGTGCTGTCCATCGTGAACAGATGAGATAGTGCCGCCGTCGGCTACCTCTACTCGGCCTGTCATGGTGAGCGGTGGAGGAGCTACGGTATAGCCCTCAAGTTCGCCAAGGAAGTAGCTTACGTGTGGAGGCTGGTTGTAACCGCACATCTGCCATACCATAGCATTGCGGTACTGATGATCGTACCAGAGAGAATAGTTGCGATAAGTGGTTGGATTAGGTGTGGTATAGATGCGGATGTTGTTGGCAGCCGTGCGCATGATGATTTCCTCACGCCAGTCGCCGAAGACATCGCCCTGATAACATGGTGTACCCTTGGTGTCGTTGTTAGTCATCGAACCCTCGCAGGTATAGATAGGAGCCCAATTGCCATACTTGGCAACGCAACCCTCGGTGTTCTTTCCATTAAGATAGTTGAATGTCTCGGAAAGGAGGTCACCATCCCAGAAAATGCGGAAATTGGTGTTGATGCCAGTGCCGATAAGACCTTCGACAGGAGCATTGGTCACCGTGCTGATAGGATCGCCCCAAGCAGAACCGACAGCACCAGGGAAATCGTTGGTGAAGTTGCCGCACATTGATCGGCCTACATCCTTACCTACGCCAAGACTGGCTGCATAGAGCTTGCTGGTTGTGGCGTCACGATAGTTGAAGCCCTGACGATCCTCATTGCAGGCAAAGAACTCAAGTCCGTGGATATATGGATTGAAATCACCGCAGTGCTGAGCATCACCGTGGCCAAGGCCTGATGTAGAAAGACCCTTGCCATTGTCATCGATGATCATCGAACCGAACACGATCTCGTCGCGTCCGTCCATATCGACATCCGCAATGCCATAGTTATGATAGCCCTGACCCTTCCATGGACCATTGGTATTGTTGTACCAACGCCAGCGGACGTTGAGCTGGTGGGTGGCAGGATCGACATCATAGGCGATCATCTTATGACGAGTGTAGATGCCTCGTGCAAGGAAGATGCTCGGTTTGCGTCCATCAAGATAGGGAGCACCGAAGAAATATTTAGACGAACGATGACCATAGCCATCGCCCCATGCGGCATTGAGATCATTCTCGCCAGACTCAAGACGAGCCAATGGGTAGGTAATGCACTGGTATGGAGCACCTGTTTCACCGTTCATATATACGAGATACTCAGCACCGTCGTGCATGAACCAGTTGGCACCTCCGCCAAATTCGGCACGATAGTTGACGCTTGCATTGCCGACGGTATAAACTGATCCATCGGCCTTGTGGATGGTAGTACCATCAGCTGCACGCATCACAGCCTCGGCCTTGCCATCGCCGTCCCAGTCATAACCTACGATGTTGATCTCATTATTCTGGAAGTCGCCCATGTTAGGTCCGCAGTTGACCCACCAAAGCACAGTGCCATCAAGTTTCAGACACTCCAGCAATGTGTGTTCCTTGGTATCGACGCCATTGATCTTAGCACCGTTGCGTGGGAAGCTCTGTCCGATCTCATCGGCATTATCGTATTTCATGAGAATCTCGAGCTGTCCGTCGCCATCGACATCACAGCAGCACGCATCGTTAGGCACGTATGTACACTTGAGCTGCGATGAATGCTGTGGGTGAATCTCAAAATACTGCTTGTTCCAAACCGTGGCAGGTGCACTTGCCTCCTTCTCTACGCCGCGCACTACGGGACGTACGGTATATGAACTTGAGGCAGAACCCGAACGGTCCGTGAAGTTTGACACTTTGAGCGGAGCATCGTTGAGCTTGGTTCCGTCACGATAGACATTGTACTCTACGTCATAATACTCGTCGGCAAGAATGCGCCACGACACCAAGGTAGTGCCTGTTGATACCGGCACAGCTATAAGACCTCGGTCGAGCTTGTCGGTCTGACGCTGGGCGCTGACAGGCAGCAGCAATGAAGCTGCCGCAAGAACGGTAAATATTCTCTTCATAATGTAACTTTATTTTACGATTGTTTTCTTTCCATTGATTACATATATACCCGATGGCAGAGTGGTGACGTCGCCCGTCATCCTATGTCCCGAAAGGTTGTATATGCTCAACGCTGCATCAGAAATACAGCTGTCAATGGTCTGATCAATAGAAAGGGCATCAGAAATCTCATCAAGCGTGAGAGGACCGAAATAGCCAAGGCGGAAATTGGTGAAACAAGTCCAGAATGAAGTTCCTGTATTGTTGCTTGCAATGAAACCAATCTTCAAATCACCTTTATCAGCAAGATAATACTGTGCTGTATTGTCGTAAAGTCCCTCGGCAAAGTATGCTGCGGCCGATGCCATCGTGTTAGGGATGAAAGTGCCGTCAGCCATCTGCTTGTCGTCGGTGTGAATACGGCGTGACGAACGGTCGGCCATGATGTTCTTGACCACGGCATATCCGGTAGTGGCAGAATTAAGGTAAACGCGGGCACGAGAATTGTCAGTTCCACCCACATACTCATCATAGACACTGGCATAGCTACCTGGACGCTGGAAGCCCTGGACTGACAACGAATATGTGCCCTTAGGCATCGATGCAAGGCTCTGCATGGCTGTGGCCGACTGCTGATAGAACTCCACCTCGCCATAGTTCCATGTGCCGGTGCTGGTAATGGTGCCGGTCCATCCGTTCTTGCCGTTGGCAAAGTCAGGATTGACGATGAAGAATGTAAGATCAAAAGGCTTGTCGAAATCAGAAACACATGCTTCTGAAAGGAAACTCATGGCAGCCTGCATCAGGTTGTCTGAGCAAGCAGACACCTCAGCGGTTGAGGATGAAGATGCGCTCTGGTCTGAGAAAGTCTGAATGGAGTTTTGAAGACGATCTGTGGCACCTTCAACGAGGTCCTTGTGAGGTGTGCTGAGCAGAGATTCGACACGCGACTTGGTGCGCATGAATTCATCACGGGCTACAACCAGTCCGCTGTTCTCCATATCACTTGCCTGCTGAGAGGTGAGAATAAGCCAGCGCTGCTTTGAGGCTGCATCGGAAAGATCGAATGCTGTAGCCGAGGTCTTGCCACTGGCTGTGGCTGTCAGACAGTCTGGTCGGGCATTGGAATTATCTGGGTGAATGATCCAATAGGCACGTTCGGTCGTGATAAGCGTACCGGAAGCCGATTTGACATCGTTGCGCGAACGCATCAGATGGAATGACTCAGTGTTGACTGGAGTCTGGCGATTTACCGTGGCGATGCCGTTAGCACCGGTCTGACTGTATGTGATATAAGCACCGGTCTTGGCATTGCGGAACTGATAATACTGTGTGGCTGGAGTAAAGGTCACATACCATGCCGCAGCATCATCGGCCAAAGCATCGGCTGCCGACATCTGCTTCCATTCAAGGCTGCCGTCATTGGTCTCGACAAGGAATGAGGTGGTAAGACCGAACTGTGCAGACTCATTCTTTATATAATACTTGATGGTATCCTCCTGATCGAAGGCATAATGAGGTGAACCGAAGGAACGCTGATTTGTGCATGGCAGACCATCCTCGCCGACAGCCTGAGCCAGAAGACTTGTGATGGTATAGAGCACCTCTGTGCCATTATCCTCCTGAGCACCGTTAATGCCATAAGGCCACATGTGTGTCTTATCGCCAGTCAACTGAGACGTTGGATTATTATCCCAGAAGCGAAGCAGCTCATTGGCACGATCGCCAAGCCAAAGACCGGTTCCGCTGCCTGCACGCAAAGGAGTCGAAGCATCGTTCCAGACACCATGCGTGCCTACGCCAATGGCATGAAGAGCCTCATGCATGATGGTACCTGTGCGCTGATATGACTCATTAGGGCCGACACGCATCCAGCCGCCATAACTGCAGTCGGCAGTAGGTGTGCCGCTGCCATAATGCACATTCAGATGAAGACCGGCAATATTGGTCAGGTTATTCCAATAAGTAACGCAGCTCTCAACGGCTGAACTGATGCGCTGATTCTGACCCGAATCACCGCCATTATCATACTGCCAGGTGATAGTGCCCATCGGCAATGTGATAATCTTGATTGTCTCGCCATAACCGACGGATCCGTTCTTGCCAATGGCAAATGCTCGGCAATAATACTTTGTAGCCGGTTCCATGCCCGACATCTTGTAGATCGGACCATTGCTTGAAAGCACCGTATTTGAACAAGAGTCATTGACCGTAGGCAGCGTATTGTCCTTGCTCCAGCAGAAGCCTCGCTTGGTGATGGTGTTGCCATTGACAGCCTTGAACGTTCCACGTCCGAATGCCATGGTAGCACCACGGGCATAGCGTGTGTCTGTAGTGACCGTAGGCTCGTCCTGAGCGAATGCGGAGAAGACCAGCAATGTAGTCAATATGGACAAAAGGAGTTTTTTCATGATTAAGATATGCTTTACTTGATTATTCGTTTGATTACAATGTTTTTGCCATTGTCTCGTCGCTGTACGACAATATTCAATCCGTCTGTAGCTTCCGGCTGACGCAAGCCACTGAGGTTATAGTAAGTCTCTGTCATGACATCGCCACGAGAGATGTGGGCATCGAACACAGACGTAGGCTCCTGACCTTGGGCAAGAAGCGAGGCGTCGTCAGCGGAGAGTGCATAATTGTAGATGCGGAAGTCATCAATGTAACCCTTGAACAGCGGATCTGCCGAGAACTGTGAACGGCCAATATAATTCAACATCGTGCAGAGATCAGACGGACGCAGCGTGATATCTGAGGTCTGCGCCTTAAGTTCGCCATCGACATAAATTGCAATCTCGCTTTCGCCAATGGTAACCATGATATGATGCCAGCCGGTTCCGATTTTAGGAGCGCTGAGAATCTGCTCGTCACCATGGTTTTTCATTACGAAGCGCATCTCTGAACCATTGCTCGGTGTGAGGAACATATACTGGTCTGTGCCATTACCGAAATCAAACAGTCGCACCCAAGAGCTTGTGTAGTTCGAGTTATTGAACCACATTGACACAGACATCTGTGGCAGCGAACCGACTGCAGCCGGCAGAAGCACGTATGCTGAAGTGCCGTTGAAGTTGAGGCTTGACTCGCCTTCCTTCTTGGTAGCGCCATTGTATTTTATCTCTGCTGCAGCAGCATCAAGCATGTTGTCTGAAAGGTCAGTCAGACTGTTCTCAAAGGCATAACGGGCAACAAGACCCTCGCCCTCGCCCGATGCAGCAAGAACGCTGTCGGACGCTGCTGAGATATTGCGACTGACGTCCAAAGCGCGTACCTTATATATATATGTATTGCCTATACGACCGCCATTGTCCACAAATACGGTGTCATTGACCATTCGGCCAATCACATCCCACTGAACAGAGCCATCTGCCTCCACACCACGTAAGATCTGGTAGCCGGCAATGTCTTTTTCCGTATTGGCATTCCACGAAAGTCTTACAGAAGCCGGTTGAGACTCAGCCTTGAGGCCCTGAGGAACTGCCGGAGCCACAACTTCAAGTGCGGCATTTGTCGGCATAAAACGCCAACGCTGATTATCTGTTCCCTTGAACGCAGCCTGCTGTATGGCAGCATTCTTGGTGGTCTTTTCGCCCTTTATTTCGAGATAAAGACCAGAGTGACGTGAACGGATATAATAGTAGCCATCGCCAGCATACTCAGTGAACCATTGCTCGTTGGCACCGAGTCCACCGGTATAGCCAATGAGTGTTCCACCTTCATCCTCGCTCCAGTCCTTGATGTCGGCCACCTGATCGGTAGCTCGCGCACTGCGGAGGATAAAATAACTGAACTCACCGCCGCAACGAGGACTTACCTGTTCGTATATCCAACGGAAATGAGTGTTTGAGTTTGTGCCTGTATATGTACCTTGAGCGAGCTGTGTGCCATTGTTATTGGCTCCGTTGTAATAGCCGAAGCACATCTTGCTGTTCTTGTTCATAATGACATACTCATTGCCCGACACAAGCGGTTCGAACGGTACGTCCTCGCCATACTGCACATGTATCATGCGTTCGGCATTGGTCTGACCTGCCTGATAACCTGTACCGCCAGGAATCTCCATTTCATAAAGACGAAGTGGGCCATTGCCGTCATAATAGACGTCACGGTCATCTGCGGCAATCACATAGCTGCTGGTATTGGCCTGACGCTCACTCGAACCGAGGAATGCGTCGATACGACCGTCTGGTCGCTTGTATACGGTGGCAGCAGTCCATGCCTGACGGTTCTCAGCATAACCGATTTCCTTACCATAGAAAGAAGCCTTGCAGAACTCACCGCGAGCCTGACCGTCAAATCCCCACCACACACCGGCCTGCAATCCGTAGTGGATACCTACAAAAGCCTCCATCGTGTTATGAAGCTCATCGGCAGTGGCATAGTTGCCATCGTTGCGCACGGTCTGCCAGAATTTTGCATAGTTATCGAACGATCCTGCCAACTGATGAGTGTTGCCCTCAGTCACATACGGTTTCATATAAGTGTACCACTCGTTGGCCTTGTCGCAATTGAGCGTGTTGCCTGCCGAGATGCGGATGCCTTCAAGTTCGGGATCCTCCGAAATAAGCTGGGCAATCTGTCGGAAATGTGATTTTGTACCTTCCTTCCATGCCGTATAGTCCGGCTCATTGAACGGAGAGACGGCGACAACGGTAAAACCTTTCGACTTGCAATACTTCACGTATGCCTTGATGAGCTTATGCCACTCAGCAGGTTTGCCATAGTAATTAGCATAATTCTGATTGCAATTAGGATAAGCCTCGGAATTGCACAGCACCTCGTGATCGCAGTTGAGGATAATGCTGTGTACTCCGCTTATTGCGATATTGTTCAGACGCGAGTTGAGCGTATTGATCTGAGCTGCTGAGAGATTGCCGTCAGCATCAACCAGATCGCTTGGCTGGAATGATACGCGACCGATGCTGAGCACGTCCGTACCGATAAAGTTTGTGCCACGATGCACATTCGACCTGCTGTTCCAAGCCACATCCATGCCCCACTTGATAGGCGTTGCCGGAATGGCGCACTCTGCAATTTCGGTGTCAGTGCTGTAATGAAGATATGTAGAACTGATGGCAGGAGCAGCCAGATACATTGAACTATGATTACGCTCCTGGGCAAAAATGCCACCTTTCACTCCCCCAAGAAGAGGAAGTGAAAGGATTGCAAATATTGTAACAACAGTGTGTTTCATCGGTTTGTATTTTCAGTTATTTATGGTTCGATACCAATCTTACCCTCCCAACTGATGAACCAGTTGTCCATGTTGGTCAGGTCAACTGTGATGCCTGAGCCTTCAGCACCGTTACGAGCATTGACACGGTCGGCAAGATAAGAAGCACCACGGCGACGTGCCACACGCATCAGGTCATAGAAACGGTAGCCTTCGAATGCGAACTCCAGCGCTTCCTCGTCCATAAGCAGATCCTCGACAGCTTTCTGCTGCCATGCAATCTGCTCAAGCGAATCGGTGATAGCCTCGTTGTAAGGCATTGGATACTTCTCGCTCAGCTGAGTAAATCCGGAACCACGGCTGTGAATACCCTGAGTGTTCATACTTACTGTAGGATAACGAGGGTTATAAATCTCATAGCGATAGTTCGGGAAGTCGAATGTGCTTGCCAGATATACAGAGTCGGCTGTATAGTGAGGGATGATGCTATCATTCAGGATTCGGTTGTTCACACCTGTAGAAAGGATATGATAGGCGAAATGAGGATAACCCGCACAGTTGAGAGCCTCTGCCATACGCAGATAGATAAGCTGACGGCGATAGATGTGAATATTACGCGTTAAATGCTTAAAGATCTCTTGGTATGTCACCTTTGAGCCAGATGAATTAACTATGTTATCAATGGTGTACCAATATGATGACAGACGCAAATCACCGTCACGATACTCTCCCAGGTTATGAGGAGCGTAAGTCACCTTGTCACTCTCTTCGTCATAGTAGCAGAATTCCTGCTTGGCCGAAAGGTCAATAATGCTCTGCGACGGCACAAGGCTTGGCAAATAGTCATTATCATCAGTGCTGTTGAAGATATTGCGCAACTGGCTGTAATAACCCTCCGATGGAATTGAGTCGCCAGGGATGAGCGCAATAAGCTCGGTATTGGCAAGGGTGTTCTCGTATGTGATGCCTAACTCGTCAACATAATGCACAAGCTGTGGCTCCCAGTTGTTGCTTTGCCATTCACACTGACTGATTCCTGTAGGATATGTTGAGTAGTCGCCATTGCGATGAGAAATGTAGTAATAATAATACTCAGCAGCCTCACGGTAGTTGCCAACCCAAAGGTTGAGATCGGCAAGAAGGATGCTCATCGGAATGTAGAACAGACGCGATGGCAGACCTTTAATATTGCCAAAGTGAGGATAGTCAACACGGAGCAGATCCTTCAGTCCGTCCTCATTGATGAAATAATTACAAATCTCATCAATGCCCTTGCGAGGGAGACGCTCAGCCTGTTCAGCCTCCTCCTTGGTCATAATTGGCTCAGTAACGAAAGGAACCTTGCCATAGGTAGTGACAAGCTGGAGATAGGTCCAGGCTCGGATGGCCTTGATTGCTGCAAACTCTGCCTTGAAGAGATACTGATCACGGTTGTTCTTCATCGCAGTATCTGCATTGGCAATATAATAGTTGCAGTTGTTGATTACTGCATAATAGTCACGAGGGTTGTTGTAGATGTTGTCATTTCCGACATTGAACATTGCCAGATCGCGGAGATCTGACGAGGTCTTGTCGGTCACAGTCACCAGATCGCCACGAGACTCGCCAAAGAGAATGGTGCGGTCTCCGATAGCCTGAAGCTTGTTCAGGATACCAGTGAGCGAATAGATTGAGTCAGTGGCATTGCCCAAGTGGTTCTTATCGGCGTAGATGATGTGATCAGAATCGACATCAAAGAACTCGCTGCATGAAGTCAATGCAGAGGAGATTGACAGAGCCACAGTCGATGCCAACAGAATAATATACTTTTTCATAACTTTCAATTGTCTGTTATACATTACAGGTTGATCTTAATACCAGCCACAAAGCTGCGGCTCAGACCTACACGGCCGAGGTCAACGCCCTGACCGATGACAGAAGAAGTGGCTGCGAACTCAGGATCAGAACCGAGATAGTTGGTGAGGGTGAAGAGGTTGTTGCCCTGGATCCACACCTGAATACCCTGGATGTACTGTGAAGTGAGTGGCAGTTCATAGCTCAATGTGATATTCTTCAGACGGAGGTAAGAAGCATCCTCAATCCAGCGGTCAGAGAAACGGCTGTTGCCCATAGGATCCTGGAAAGCGATCTTAGGCACTGAAGTCTTCTGGCCCTCAGCCTGCCAACGCTGTGTGAGCGCTGTAGTCTGATTCATGAAACGTGTGCCGCCTTCAAGTTGTGAACGCATATAGTTGAATGCGTCATTGCCAACCGAGTAAGTAAAGTTTGCATCGAGCTTGAAGCCCTTCCAACTGAGTGTCGAGAAGATATTACCGTAGAAGTCTGGGTTAGGATCACCGATAACCACGCGGTCATTCTCATCAATCTTATTATCCTTATGAACATCGGCAAACTTTATGTCGCCTGCGCCGAAATAGTGCTTGTCAACACCGTTGGCATCAAGAATGTAAAGACCTGCAGTCTCTGCCTCGGCTGTTGTGGCAAATACGCCTTCTGTGCGATAGCCATAGAACAGGTTGGCAGCCGAACCGACCTCAGTGCGGATTGTTGCACCGGCGAACTCTGTGTTGTAGCCAGTAACACCGTCACCAAGACTCTTGATCTCATTCTTATAGTGGCCCAAAGATGCACCGATCTGCCACTGCCAGTTCTTGGTATTGATTACCTTGCCTGAGAGTGTCACATCATAGCCTGTGTTCTGAAGTGAGCCGGCATTGGTCCAGTTCTTGTCAAGACCAGACATGAAACCGAGTGCCTGTAGCGAGAGCAGATCCTCAGACTCGCCACGGAAGAAGTTGGCACCGACATGCAAACGGTTGTTGAGGAAGTTGGCATCAACACCAGCATTCAGTCGGCGTGTTGTCTCCCACTTGATCTGAGTATTGCCGATGCCGCCGAATGAGATACCTGAGACAGCGTTGAGGAACATCTGCGAACGGAAGTAGCTGCGTGCTGCATCATTGTCGATGCCATCATTACCGCTGACATCGAAACCAGCTGTGAGACGCAAATAGTCAAGACCGTTGACATTGGCAAGCCATGACTCGTTGGTCAGCACCCACGATGCCTGAACGGCAGGGAAGATACCCCATACAACGTCACCGAACTTAAATCCGTCTGCATCCTTGCCGAAACGGGAAGAACCCGAACCTGTGAGGTTGACCTGTGCGAAATACTTACCCTTGTAGTTGTAGTTACCCTGGGCATATACATCCATGGTTCTCCAGTCATCGCTCACGCCGTGTGACTGAGCATTTGGCAGTTCCTTACGCATGAATGGAGTCTTATCGCTACCGGTGTTATAGCCAAGCTGTGCATTGCGTGTGTAGTTCTCAAAGTTGAGACGTACACCACCAAACACGCGGAAGTCATGGGCATCTGCACGATACTTCCATGCCAAACGTGTATCGCTCTGCACTGAGTTCTGCTTAGAAGCCAGGGCACGTACCTCATTCTCACGACGTGCAGACACGCTTGTTACATAATAAGAAGGCACGCCATTAACTGGGATATACAACTTATTATTTGTATTGACGAGCGAGTAGCTGAAATGCTCGGTGAGCGTAAGGTTCTTGGTAATGTCATACTTCGGAGTCACTGCAATGTTGAGCAAAGAGTTCTCGAAGTAGTTCTTGTTCTCGCCGTCAGCATAAACGTTGATGGCTGCAGGATTACCAAGACGATAGTTATAGTTTTTGTACGAGCTGAGAGCCTCATCGAGGTAAGACTCGTCGGTCACATCGAAGTATGTCGAGCTGAGCTTGCCGTTGCCGTATGCATAAGGACTGATGAATGGAGCCTTGGCATAGGCAAGGAACGAAGGTGCGGTTGGAGTACCCTCATCATAAGAAGTCGGAGCACCATCATTACGCAATGAGCGTGTCGTGTTACTGAACGAAGCATCAAAGCGTACAGACACCTTATCGAAGAGGTTGATGTCGGTGTTGAAACGTACGTTCAGACGAGACATGTCGTTACACTCAAGGTTTGCCTCATTCATTGTGTAGCCGACAGAGAGATCGTACTGTGCAATGTCATCACCACCCTCAATGTTGATGCCGTAGTTCTGGGTGAAGGCTGTACGATAAACGTAATCCTTCCAGTCAACATTGTTGTGATACTGATTATAGTAATAGTAGTCAGGATCTGGGTTGAGGAACTTAAAGTCAGTAATCTTGGTGTTTGTTCCCTTGAGCAACTCAGATGCATAGCCACGATACTGCTCAGCATCCATCATGTTGTAGAACTTAGGTTCGAGCGAAACACCGGCAGAGGCACGTGCTGTAATGCGGGTTGCCATCGAGTGGCTGCGGTGTGTATTGATGATAATCACGCCATTTGCGCCACGGGCGCCATAGAGTGCAGTACCATTGCGCATCACGGTTACATCCTCAATATCCGATGGAACGATTGATGTCAGCACATCATTGAAGAAACCGTCATGAAGCATCTCACGGCCGTCCTGCTGCTCAAGGATAACGCCATCGACCACAACCAAAGGCTGGGCATTGGAGTTGAGCGAGTTCAGACCCTGGAGGAACATCACATTACCGATGCCAGGCGTACCGCTACGGCTGATGCTGTAAGCATAGGCACCGAGCTGACTCTGGATATCCTCCTTGATGTTCAAGGCATTTGAATACTTCATGCCCTGAGCCGTGTGATTATTGATATAGTCAGTCTCTTTTTCATAGTCAGCACGGAAAGCTGCAGGCAGAAGGTTTGCGGTCTTCTGCTTCTCTCCGCTGGCAAGGCCGAGAGACAGGAGGCTGAAGTCCGGGGTTGACACCTGAATAGACGAGGTGAACACAGGTACTTTCAACTCATAGTTACCATTGTCATCAGTGAGTGTACTGAATCCATCTACACCCTCAGCCTTGACGATAGCACCTGACACAGGGTTGCCAGTAGCTGCATCGAGCACACATCCCTTCACGACGCGTGTCTCATATTTCTTCTTAGCTGTTACGTGGCGAACCGGTGCCTGCTCAGAACCGTCGTTATCAGTCTGGGCGAAAGCATCCAGCGAGAACGCCATCAACAGCGTCATACCGAATAAAACATATCTTTTCATATCTGTCCGATAAATGATAAGTCCTTAAAATAATTATTCCACATGAGGCTTGAAGACGATGCAGTCCATACGCAGCGTCTTGACAGCTTCACCCTTGTTGACCATCGAGTTCGACACACGGTCCTCGATGAGAACCTTCACCTGTGGATCCTCCAGAGCTACAGAAGCAGTAGGGAACTCGTAGGTGCCGATAAGCACGGAGTCAACCTTTGTAGGATCAGTTGTGAATACAGCAGTAGTTGGGAACTTCTGCTCAGTGCCCTGCTCGTTATGATATGACACTGTGCAGCGGAACTTACATGGCAGACGCTGAGCGTCGGAAGCAAGTGTATCGCCGGCAACAGCAGGCACAGCCACAACATAGGCATCATACTTGAGGTTTGAAAGAACCTGAGGAACATTGAAGAGTGCCTTATAGAAACCACTACCCTTGTTGGTAAGTTCTACGTATGAGTGATTTGACACCTTGTCATAGAATGGGTTGTCGGTGGTAACGGTACGGACGGTGAGGTCACGGGTAGATTCGGTATATACCGAGTCAAGTGATGCACGGGCCTCGCTCTCCATCTCAAGGTCGATCATGAATGAGTTGTGCTTGTCAAAGTTCCATTTCTGAGCCTTATAGACGATACCGTTGCTGCACTCAATCTCCTGAGCGTCGGCAAAGATACCGCCCTCATCGTAAGGTTTCATCCACTGATAGTAGCTATGACGGTATGAACCCCAATAGAGCTTACGGTATGCGTAACGCACAGCATTGGTCGAAAGCACAGAGTCACGGCGGTTCTTCAATGGGTTCTCAGTCTGGCTGAAAGCCGTACCCAGAAGGATTGCCTTGCGTGGCTGGTTGTACATCAGCGAGTCACGGCCCTTAACACGGGTATCATACTGGAAGTATGTCTCGTATTCAGCCACCAGCTCATCCCAAATCTCATTGGTTGGAGCCACGTACCAATATACACTATCCTCGTCAAAGAGTTCAGCGTGCATCCATCTCTGCAGGACCTCGTTCTTCTGTCTTGTGACAGAGTCAAGATAGTGAGTCTTACCGTCGATAATCTCACCTGGCACGGAAAGCGAAGCATAGAACGTGTCTATACTATATTTATAAATGAAGTCGGCGAGGTTAGAGAGATCCTCATCACGACGCAGATACTCATACACGTTCGGCTTGTATGCTGCAACCTTCGAGAGGGTAAACAGCACACCATTGTCGAGCAGCATGTTGCTCTTGGTGAAGTCCGAACCTGAGAATGAAGAAGAAGCCAGAACAGCATACTTTCCATTCATCAGCATGATTGAGTCATTGGTATCGTCAGCCACCGAGTAGTTGTAGAGAGCCACATGGTTATAGACAAACTCCTTGATGGCGTCATTTCTCTTGTACTGGACGTTTTTGGCAGCCTGTTCCTTATAGAGAGCGATGACACTGTCACGCTGTGTGTCAGAGAAGCAGGCATTTGTTGGAGCAAAGACTGTGAATACCTGACTGCCATTGAGCGCATGGTCGAACTCGCAAGCCTCGATAACGGCCTTGAAGTTCGAAAGCTCGCTATTTGTAGAGATCTCATGCCAGATAGAGCCCTTGCCCTGACCTGGAGCTACCTCCTTGTAATGGCTGTCCCAATCATCAGAGCAAGAATTTACTCCAATGAGACCGATTACAGCTGCGGCTAAGAAAAACTTATTATATTTCATATCAGATTATTTTTTTTAGAGATCATCTTCCTGTGCACCGTCATCGACTACGCCATATACGCTCTTAGGAACGAGCTCAAGGTAGTCGAGCATAACCTCATTGTTGTTACCCTGCTTTGAAGATACGGCACGCACGCGGAGGAAATGTTCCTCACCAGGAGCGATGTGTACTGTACAAAGCACGATACGCAGTGTCTCCTTAATGTCAGAGAAGTGCTGACGGTCGCTGCCGCCTGTACGGTAGCCGCCGTTTGTACCACGGTAGAAACCGAGGTTCTTCAAAGTCTTGCGATCCTCAAGTCTTTCGTCAGCGTTCATCGAGGTGTAGAGCTTCTTACCGAACTCAGTACCGAGGATTGACGAGTGACCGAGGTCGCGTGTCATATCCAGAGGAATACCCTGTGGCACGTTATCGAAATAGATCTGGGCAATACCACGGATAGGCATAGCTGCATAGCCGAGGCGGATCTGCCAGTCGCCCTCGAATGGAACAGGAGGAATACGGAATGAAATATCATAGTTACCCTGGCAGATGAACTCATCGCCATGGAGTGACCAGTAGCCCTGACGTGGACGGCGGTAGATGAAGTAGCCGTTACCAGCCACGGTCACGCCTTCGAGATATCCGTTAGGGAAATAGAAGTTACGTCCGTACTTGTATGTATGGTCGTATGCCGAAGTACTGTTATCATCATCCTTCGTACGGTCGCCATTCATACGCATATCGTTGGTCATGACCTCTGGGAAGATTGTCGAGAAGTCCATACGGATACGACAGTTGTCAACCTTATCGTAAGTCTCAGAGTCGAACTTGAGAACCTCGTCAACATAGAAGTAGATGCCATTGAGAGCCATGTTGTCATAGTTCTCGACCTTCTGCTGGACGTGCGAGCCCTCGATCTGGTACTGGTCGTCATAACGGCGGTTGATATAACGCTCGCCGATGGTACCGGCACCAACATACTTGTTCACGGTCAGGTGCTGCACCTTGATCATGGTGTAAGGCAGCATGGTGGTGTACCAGTCGGTAGGATTGACGTCGGTGGTAAGAACACCGAAGTCATCGCGTACGGTAAGGTAGTTCCAGCCCTGGACATTACGGTCGAGCAGATGGTATGCCATGAATCTGTAGAGAGGGTTGGCAGGATCGGAAATATTCTCAAACTTATGGCTTTCCTTATCCTTGTCTTCTGGGTAAACCTCATCATAGATTTCACAAGCCAGATAGTACAGATCCTCAATATTATGTACGTGATAGCGACCCTCAAGGATAGCATCAGGCACCAGGAATGCCGTGTAGCCATAGAGATGTTCATCAGGATCAGTGGCAGCCTCGTGAATGTTACTACCGGTGATGTAATCGTAGAAACGGTCATTACCAGTCTTTGCCACATAAGAGTCATCCTTATACTGGGTCATCTTCTGAGCGAGGCCTGTAGCCATGAGAGCATTATAGAAGATTGATACCTCAGGATTCTCCTTGATAAGGTCAGGCAATGAGTTGGTCGAGCTCTCAAGCACCATCTCGATTGGGTGCATGATACCGTTCTCAACAGAGTCGTTCTGTGTTGCAAAAGTCACAACAGCAACCTTGTTGAGCACAACGACCGAGTTTGAGTCATTGTCGAGCTTGTGTGAGATCTCGATAGGACGACGGTTCATGTTCTGTGTAGCCAACACACCGTCCTTCATATCGAATGTCGAGTAAAGTACACTTACAAGGTGTGTACGGGCGATGGTATCGCAGTCGGCCTGGCTCAGACCGTCAAGAGTACGGCCCTTTGACTGGAGGAATGCATCGACAGCCGAGTTGGTCGGACAGAAACAGGTGTAATGTCCGTAGGCCGAGAGCTGCTTCATGAGTCCGGCACGATCCACGATCTCAGCGAACTTGCTGAACTCTTCGCGGTTCTGCAGATACTCGCTCATCATCTCGCCCTTGAAACTGTAATAATTCTCGCTGCTCGGTTCGTCAGAGCATGAAACCACGGCTGGCACTGTCAGCAGCAGAATGCCGAGAATTGCAAATATCTTAGATGTTATCTTTTTCATATCACATTCAATTGCATTTATTAGTCACTCATTCCTGATCACTTGGCAGCGTTGTCGAAGCTTGAACTCTCACCGGTGCCGAAAGCAGGATTCTGGACGAGATAAGGATTAACACGAGTCTCCTCCAGGTTGTATGGCCAGTAGATGGCATCCATACGCTGCAACTGGCTCTCAACGATTGACGAATTCTCGACGCTCTTGTTCTTTGCCTTGCTACGCAGGTAGTCGGTATTGCCATCGCGCTGTGAACGGCGCACGAGGTCAAAGTAGCGCTTGCCCTCGAACATCAGCTCACGGTTACGCTCGTCATAAACAAGATCAGTGATAGTTGACTTGTTTGGGAAAGAAGAGAGCTGGAGTGTGTCGGTTGGCGAGGTGAACGAAGTACGCAGGATTGAGCGCTTGTTCACGGCATTAACAAGTTCGAATGCCTTGTCACGGTATGCCTTGTCGGTATCAGTCATCACGTCTGCATCGCTCATCTTCTGGGTCAGAGCCTCAGCCTTGAGCAGCATGATGTCAGTCAGACGATAGATGATGAAGTTTGACTTGTTGAGGGAAGTCTTATCGTGAGTCTTGTCATCAACGTGGACAGGATATTTTACGCCCCAATAGGCCTTCTCATAGAAAGTACCTGTGGTCGGGTCGCCAAACGACACTTCCGTTGAAGTCACATACTTGTTGATTGACACAGGATCGCCGCCACGTGAGAAACGGATATTCTCATACAGGCGTCCGTCATACTTATTGAGGAATACGGCAGGCTTGCTGCTCTTGATGTCTGTGCCGACATAATCTGAAGCACGCACATACGAAGCTTCGTCAGCCGCATTGCCATAGAAGTAATGGACAGGATCGTTCGAAATCTGTGAATTGCCCGCATTCTTGTCAAACACAAGCTCAAGGATTCCCTCCTGGCTGCAGCCCTTGACAAAGATATTAGTGAATGCCTTGCCGAAGGTTGTACCGTTGGCTGTCTTACGGCTCTTGATGAGCGGATAGCCATTGGTCAGGGTCCAATCCTCTGTGGCATCGAGTTCCTGAGCACGGATAGTCTTCTGCTCGATGACATAGTCGGCCATCTTGATGCAGTTGTCATAGTCCTTGTCCCAAAGATAGAGCTCGCATAGCAAAGCGTAGATACCCACTTTGGTGAATCGTCCTGAATTATAGTTCTTCTGGGTGTTTGTCTCAGGATAGCGCGATACGGCATCATCCTTGACAGCCTCAAGCGAAGCAATGAGTTTCTTAAGCACCTCAGCGAAAGGCAGCGCAGGCTGAGCCAGAGTCTGACCGTCGTCGAGTAATGCCTCCTCAGAGTAAGGCACATCGCGGAATGTGCGGATGAGATAGAAATAGCAGAGCGAACGCAAAGCTGTAGCCTCGGCAATATGAGCCTTCAACTCGCCTTCAGTGTATGAGGGATCGTTTTCTGCCACCTTATGTGCAAACTCGATGATAATATTGCAACGGTTGATCACGTCATAGAAACCAGTCCATGTGGTGTATCCATTCATGGCCGTAATGTTTTCCTTGAGCAGACGGTCAAGGTCACGGTCTTTCTCAATTGAAGGACCGAACGAAACGATATTCTCCGAACGGAACTCACCCCACACCAGCATGCGGCGCATGACATCGCCCTGCTGCATGCGGTTGTAACATCCCAATACCATGCTCTCAACGTCCGACTCTTCGTTCCAGAACTGATCGATGGTAATGATGTTCTGAGGCTCGACCTCAAGGAAGTCGCCACAGCTGCTGGTCATCATCAATGGAAGGCTGATAGCCAGTATATTGAATAATTTCTTCATAGTTTTCATATTCTTTATGTCAGCTTATCAGAAGTCAACGGTTACACCAAAAGTATATGAGCGCGCACGAGGAGTCTGACCCCAGTCGGTAGCAGCGCCATAGCCGCTGTAGCTGACGTCAGGATCCACACCTGTATATTTGGTAAGGATCAAAGGGTTGTTGGCACTCATGTAGAGGCTTACCTTCTTCAGTCCGATCTTCTTGCATGCCTCCTTAGGCAATGCATAGTTAAGCTGTGCATAGCTCATACGGAGGTAGGTACCATCCTCTACGAAGCGGTCGCTGACCAATGTGTTGTAGTTAGTGTCCTTACCGTACATTGCACGAGGGATTGAAGTTACGTCACCCTCCTTACGCCAGCGGTAGTTCACAGCCTGGCTCTGGTTGTCATTGCCAATCATTGCCTCGGCATGGAGACGTGCCAGGTTAAGGATCTTGTTGCCTACACGATAGGTGAACTGAGTGCTGAGACGCCAGTTGCCATAGTTGAAGTTAAAGCCGAAACCGCCGACCAGCTTAGGCAGTGAGCTGCCGAGATAGACGATATCGAGCGAGTTGATGTTACCGTCGTGGTTCACATCCTCGTACATGGCATCACCGCCACGGAATGTGTAGTTACGGCCGGAACCGTCGTTGGTATAGGCAAACATCATGCGGATAGGCTCGCCCTTCTCATTGTAGATAACATTGCCGGCTGCATCAAGAGCCACAGGATAAGTCTTGCCCTGGGCAAGGTTTGCAGCCTGTTCCTCTGGAGAGAGGGCAGCAAATGTCTCGTACTCGTACTGATATACGCCCTTGCTGCGGAAACCGTAGATGGCACCGAATGGGTTGTGTACCTGTACGCGGGTCAGAGTCTGAGCGTTTTCGTTGTTGAAAGTCGAGTTCATGTTCTTGAGCACGGTCTCGTCCATCTCAAGGATCTCGTTCCTGTTATTACCGAAGTTGACGTTCATATCCATAAAGAACTTGCCCTTCTTGACCATCTTGTTGGTGGTAACATAGAACTCCCAACCATTGTTGCGCATCTTACCGCAGTTTCTGTAAGCAAGGCTGGAGAAACCTGTGCTCGAAGCGATACGGTAGTTTTCCATCAACATATCGGATGTGGTCGAGTTGTAGATCTCGAACGTTGTCTTGATACGGTCATTGAGGATATCGAAGTCGAAACCGAGGTTCCAGCTTGTCACTGTCTGCCACTGCATGTTGGTCAGCTTGAGGTTGACAGGATACATAGTGGTCTGACCGAGATATGAACCGCCGATAGCATACTGTGAGGTATAGAGATAGTCGCGGTTAGGTGCGTGACCTGTGCGGCCCCAGCTTGGACGGACAGAGAGCATTGAGAGCCAAGAGTCCTTAAGGTGCTCCATAAACGGCTCGTCGATGACGTTCCATCGCAAAGACACTGAAGGGAAATAACCCCAGCGGCGATCCGGACCGAACTTGGTTGTACCGTCGGCACGCACTGAGATATCGGCGATGTAACGCTCCTTCAAAGCGTAGTGGGCAGCAAGTGTGAAATACATAGAACGCCACTCAGCATAGTTTGAGCTGAGTCCGCTGTTCAAACCGCCCGCATCCGGGCTCTGAACACCCGATGGCAGACCGATGGCGGCGCTTGACTGGGCATTTGATGAACCAGAGTTAACTTCCATACGACCCAGTACAGTGACCTTATGATCCTGATTGCTGATGTATGGTTCAAATGTCAGAGTGTGCTTTGTTGTGAGCGATACGCTCTTTGAGCTGAACTTCGAAGCACCGTTATGGCCGCTGTGCCAGTCGGTTGTGACGAGCTCAGAAGGATAATAGGTATCAACATACTCGTTGAACACATTCATGTAGATCTGACCGCGCCAAGAGAGACGGGTGTGATCGCTGTCCAGACCGAGGAGGTTGTAGTTGATTACGAGCTCAGGCTGGAGGTTGTAGGTTGTCTGTGTGTTCTTTGCCAGATGTGCACTTGCCACAGGGTTGATATACTTACGCTGGTCATCCTTGAAGATCTCGCTACCGATGTTCGGACCGCTCGCAAGCATATTGTAGTAGCGATTAGTATTCTTGCCAGTAACAGGATCCTGCTCAAAGATGCTCATGTTAGGCATCTTCTTCTGGGCAATCTGGATGAGGTTGTCCGAGTTACGATGATTCTGAGTGTAGGTCATCGCGAAGTTGGTCGAAACACGGATACGCTTACTGATGTTATAGTCGAGATTGGCACGTGTAGAGAAACGGCTCAGCTCCTGACAGATCACCGAACCTGTCTCGTTATCGAAACCGCCTGACACACGGAATGTGGCACGGTCACCACCGCCCGAAATTGTGACGTAGTGGTTCTGACGCAGACCCCACTGTGTGACAGCTTTACGCCAGTCGGTGTTGTTGTTATACTGCTCGTACTCCGAGAAGTTAGGATCGTAGCTGATCTCAGGGATGTTACTTGCGTTGTCGTCCTGACGAGGATTGAAGTAAGCCTCCTTGAGCATCATGGTGTAGTCATCACCGCTGAGCAGCTTCATACCCTCTGGCTGATAAGTGTTGGTCAGCTTGAGCGAGTAAGTCACTTTCGGCTTGCCCTTCACACCACGCTTGGTGGTAAGCTCGATGACACCGTTACCGCCCTGTGAACCCCAGATGGCTGTAGCGGCAGCGTCCTTCAACACGTTGATCGAGGCAATATCCTCGGTGTTGATGTTAAGGAGCTCGGCGAACTTCTCCTCATTCGATGAGGCTACATCGAAGTTCGAGAGATCGACTTCCCATACATTGCCATCGACAACGATCAAAGGATTCTCGTTGGTCAGCGATGAAAGAGAAGAAGCACCGCGCAGACGCATTGTCGAACCTGAACCGAGGTTACCGGAAAGAGAGATAATGTCAAGACCGGCGATACGACCCTGCAGGGCCTCGTCGATTGTGGTGATGCCGAGACCTTCAAACTCACTCATCTGGATGGTCTGCTTGGCAAACGAAACCTCACGCTCAGGGATGTGCATACCGCTACCCTCAACGCGCTTGACTTGGGTTACAGTCACCTCCGACAGAGTCTGAGCCGACTCCATCATAACCTTGTATGTTGTCTTGTCGATCTTGAGTGTGACAGGGTTAAGACCCACATACTGGATGCGAAGCTGATCCTTTGGGTTCATGATCTTCATCGAGAAGTTACCGTTCATATCGGTCAACGTTGATGAAATCACACGGCCATTAGCATCGACCTCACAAACCGTGGCGCTCATAAGAGGACCGAATTCATCCTCAACGACACCGTGCACATTGGTGATCTGCTGCGCCATTGCCTGGAAGCAGCACATCATCAGAAGGCACAGCGCCAATGCGCCCTTCTTGGTCATACTTAATATATGTGTATTCATAATGATGATTAATCGTTAGGCAGTTTTTTCTTCCATTCTTTCTTCTGCGAAGCGTCATAGAGCAACACGCCGTCAATCTGCTGCACAACGGCATTCGATGACGAGTTGATCTGACGAGATCGGCTGGTTGACTTACCTGTCAGCCAGTACTCGCGGCTCGTACGGTTGTAGAGGTTTTCTTTCACCACGTTGCGTGTATTGCCCAACTGGTCCTTGATGGTCATCGCGGTGTTGTTGGCTGTAACCTCAAGCGAGTAGAAACGCTTGTTCTTTGGGTTCAGTTTTGATGTCTCATACTTCACGGCATTGACCTTCTCGCCGCCGATATAGATTGAGTTATCCTGGATGTGATAGCGCAGGAAGTCATGGATGATAGCAGCGATGGTATCCTGTGCCGGAGTTGTCTTGTCCGACATCTCGTCGCCCGTACCGTAAGCCTTGAAGTCGTCCCATGTTGGGAGTAATCCGTCGTCAATAAGCTGCTGGATTGCGTCGTCTGTAGGCACATACACGGTATAGTTGTAGTTATCGAACAGACGGATGTTCTTGTTGCCGTTATCGCTGTTGACGCAGGCATACTTGGTTGTAGAACCGGTCTCGCTCGAAAGGAGAGCATCCTTGGTATCGTCCTCTGAGAGGAGGGCATAGAAGAGTTTGCACTTAGAATCCGGCTTGTCAGCCTCAGCCCTCAGGATCTCGAGTACTGAATGAGATGCTGTCTGAGGGATCTGGTTAAACTCGTTGATACCGTAAGAGATACCGTTGCCCTTCTCGGTCTTGTCATAGACATCGCCATCCTTAGGAGCATCCTTAACCTCGGTCACGGCACCTGTCTCCATCTGCCAGCCGCCCTGTACGGTAATCGACTTGCCACTGGTCTTGACGCGGATCACACTGCCGGCCTTGGTCTTGTAGTATTCCTGATCAGGATTGAAGAGGCCGACAACGATAAGGTTGTCGATAAGATCCTGCATACGGTCCTTGAGAATGTCGCTTGAAGTAGCCGTGATGATCTGTGTCCTGTCCATTACGGTAATTTCGCCAGCCTCATCGACGGTGCAGTCATAGAGATCGGCCCAGATCATCTGGGTTTCCTCATCGAAATACACCTCAAACAGAGTCTGGATTGGCTGGCCGAACGTACAAGGGTCGAGATAGCGGAACACCTTCTTGCCAGGAGTGCCGTCAGATGCAGGCACAGTGTTGTAAGGCAGGAAGAGGCTGAACTTCGACTCCATTGAATTGAGGAACGGACCGAAGTCAAAGTTGTCGATGGCATAGTAGATTGCCGACATCTTACTCTGCAGACTGAGGGCAGGATAAACCACCGAACGGTATTCACTCGGAGCAAATACGCTGTTTACGAGATAAACCACGCCGTTGCAGCCCATATAGCAGCCTGCGATGTCGCCAGGACGCACACCGAGGTCCACCTTTGCATCATCGACGATGGTGTGGAACTTCGAAGGCACAGACTCGACAAACGATGGAAGCATGTTGACGCTGAGCAGCTTGGAGAGCGTAAGGGCTGGAATAGAATCCCAGGTCTTATACTCGGTATGGAGGTCAATACCCTCACCGTTCCACCAGCGGTCAAGAGCCTCGTCGGTAGGAACAAGCATTGCGCCTGCGTCATACTTCATGTCGTAGCCCATTGAGTTGATCCACATGTACGAGTTGTCGCCCGGGTTGAATGGCAGGTAGGCAGGAACCTTATCGCCACGTGGAGTCATGTTGAGGTAAGGATGCTTGGTATCGCCATCGAAGAAGTAGTAGCGGAGCACGTAGAGAGTATCCTCCACCGACTTGTTGTAGAGACGGCGATAGTCGGCCTGCATTGAAGGCTCGGCTGGCCATGCCACACTGAAGCGGTCGAGCAGCTGCGACCAGCGCTGTGTCTGAGGGTTGTTGCGGATGATCTCGGCCATGTTAGGGCTCGACTCGATCACATCGCTAACCACATAGATATAACCGTTCTTGCAGGTCTGCACATCGCTGATGACCTTCTTACCGTTGATCCAAGAGTCTTCAATGCTTGTTGACTCACCGTTGGAAAGGATTTCGAGGTCATTGCCTGTGATCTTGTTCTTGGCCATGAACTCTGGCAGGAAGTGGATCATAGGAGCTGCTGACGAGCTGCTGACGATATTGATAGGCTTGCCCTTCTCGCGGTGAGCCGACCATGAGTCGAGGCGCTCCTTGAGGAACGGATTGACAGGCATCTTGTCAACGTCCATGGTTGGGATGGTGTCGAAGATGCTGGCCGAGGTATTGCGGCGCATGCAGAGACCCGGCTGAGGCGGGTTGCCGTCCACGTTCGACATCAGTTCGAGCAGGTAGGCATTGTTGATCATTGAGTTGTTGAGAAGCATCTTCTTCTGCGAGAGAGTCAGATCCTCAAAGCGGCGCACGCCCCATGTGTTGGTGCGGAACCAATTCTCATAGGCTTCGTCGGAAGCCACGAACAGCGTTCTTGAACCGGTCTTTGAGAGGACTGGCTTCAGTTCGAGTTCGTCAATGAGCCGAAGTGTGTACTTGAAGGTCTGATGCTTACCTTCCACCTCGATGCCTTCTTCGAGTCGTTCGTAGATGGAGTTGCCCAACCAAGCCGGCTGACCGGTCAGGACATCCTTCTCGCACGACTGCAGACAGCTTGCCGCCATCACCAGAGCGCATGGCGCAAGCAAAAGCCTGGAGACGCGTCTCCACAGCTTTGTCATGTTTCCTTTGGCAAGTTTAGAGTTAGTCATAAATGTTGTGTATATTTATTGTATTTTCTTAATCTTCAGTTTAGGTTGCATTCGCTGCAATTTTGCATTGCCTGTTGTCTGGTGGCAATGACTAAGTTCCATTTTCCCGGTTTTCCTGTGTCATCCGACACGCTACGCGCGTGTAATATAATAATGAGTAAAAAAACGGACTTGGGGTGAGCCGCACGAACGGCTCACCCAAGTCCATATTATATAGTTTTTGTATCAGTCATTGCCAATTACTTAACAATGATCTTGCGTACGATAACGTTACCGCTTGCGGTTGTAGCGCGGAGGATGTTAACGCCCATCTGAGGAGCAGCGATCTTCTGGCCGTTGATGTTGAAGAACTCAACGTTAGCTACAGAAGTTGCAACTGACTCAATGCCATCGAGCTCCTTCTGGCTATCAGCACCGTAGTATGTAAGAGTCCAGTTGTCCATGATCATCCAGCAAGAAGTGATCTTGTCTTCCTGCTTCATACCGATGCGGAGCTTGCCATCCTCACCAACCTCAAGGGTGATTGTGTTGAGGTAGTGACCCTCATCGAAGTAAGCAGCAGCAGAAACCATGTCGTTAGGGATGTAAACGGTGTTGCCCTCGGCATCAGTGTGCTCGAGCTCAGCACCATAGCCAAGCTTCTCGAGCGATGGATCAGAAGCGAGGAGGGCCACATACTTCTCGTAAACATTCGATGTTGTTACTGCATACATCTTAGCAAGACCATTCTCTTCCTCTGCTACAGTAGCGAAGTCCTGGTCGGTAGAACCGTTGCGGAAGAATGCGTTAACGCCTACGGTGTATGTACCTGCTGGCAGACCAACGAGATCCTGGTAGATGTTGTAGGTCTTCTCATAGTACTCAACTGCAAGAGCAGACTTCTGGGTGGCATCGTTACCGAAGTTAGGAGCTACGTCGTATGTCCAGCCGGCGATAGAGTTGCCACCCTCGCCATTGTCGAAGCCGCTAGAAGCGATAACGCCTGTTGCGTCGAATGGATTCTCGTCAGAAGCCTCCATCTCAGGAACGCGGCAGAGAGCTGTCCACTCAGCGATCTTAGCTACAGCCTCCTTAGCGTCAGCGTTGGTCATCTCAGGCATAGCGCTCTCTACTGACTCAACGTATGCGATAGCCTCAGCCTTGACTGCATCCGGAGCAACAGCATCAGCAGAACCGATGAACTCATAGAAAGCAGAAACAGCCTCAACGAGCTCCTGGAAGAGAGCCTTCGACTCAGCGATTTCGTCCTCGATCTTGTAGATAGCAGAGAGAACCTCGAACATTGCACGGCCGTTGTCGCTACCGAGAGCCTGCTGGCCCTGAGCGATTGCATCAGCAACCTTAGCCTTAACGTCAACGCCCATGAGGTCGTCAGCGCTGAGAGTAGCAAGCTTCTCCTCAAGGATTGGACGGATTACGTCAGCATTGAAGCCACGGTAGATGAGCTTGAAGCGGGTGAAGATTGCCCAGCTGTCGCCACCGGTGTTGGTGCAACCCTTGACACCGATGCGCATTGGCTCGCCGTCTGATACGAGACCGAAAGCAGACATAACGTAAGCACCCTCGTCGAATGCCTGACCTGCAGCACTCATATCGTTTGGATACCAGTAAGTTCCGAGTGGATCAGTATAAGGAGCGAGGCTGCCTGTTGTGGTGTAGAGCTCACCTGTTGGAACCTGGTAGTCGAATACGTTCATCAAAGGAGACTTAGCGTCGTTGAGGTAAACGTATGCCTTAGAAGCAGGCTTGGTTGGGAGAGGGTCGCCGAACTCTGGCTCGAAACAGAGCTTCCAAGCGTTCTCGCCACGGAGCTCACGGTAGAAGCCCTGCATTGAGATCTGATATACACCGGCAGGAGCGCCCTCCTTGATCTGATAGATATCGAAACTTGACTGGTTCCAAGACTCAGCGCACTTGGCAGCAGTGTTGATAACAGGGTTACCCTGCCAGCCGTCGTTGGTTGTGAAGTTAGGGTTCTTGAGCCACTCTGTGAAGTCGGTATCCTCAGCTACGCAGTTGAGCAGCACGTCAACAACCATCTGGTTGATCTCAGCAGCAAGAGCGAGTACATCCTCAGTAGAGAGTTCCTTAGCGTCGAGAACATCCTGAACGTCGAGCTCGAGGTAGTCACCGAGGTCGTCCTTCATAGGGCCGCTGAGCTTGTCGTTGTTGACAACCTTCTTAGCCTCAGCAACAGCGTTGAGGAGCTCCTTCCAGGCAGCTACGTTGGCATCAACCAAGGCAGCAGACTCCTTGATGGCAGCGATGTTAGCCAATACCTGCTCCTGGGTGGTAGCAGTAGCATGTGCTGCAACAACTGCCTTGTATGCCTCAACTACAGAACCTGTAACATATTCAATAGAAGAGTAGTCAGCGAGGTTCTGGATGTAGTTGGTCATCCACATCTGATAAGCCTCGCCAGCCTTACCGTAGTAAGTGAGCTTGAAGTTATCGAAGATTGACCAGTCAGTGCTGCCTACATTCACGTTCTTGTAAACACCGATGTGAGCCTTGCCCTCAGAAACGGCGAAGAGCACAACGTTGTCAGCATAGTGGCCAGCCTCGAAGCACTTAACAGCGTCAGCCATGCTGTTTGGCAGGTGATAGGTGAAGTCACCGTCAACAACCACACCGCCGCCGAGAGTCTCATCACCTGGCTCAATGCCGTAGAAGATGCTGTTTACGTTGGCAGCAACGGTGTCAGCACCTGTAGCAGCCACATTATAAGCATAGAGATATGCGCGTGTAGGAACGCCAGCCTTGAACTCAGCGAGAGCGTTCTCGCCCGAACCTGCACGATAGAAGGCGTTAGCCGACAGTGCATACACACCGTTTGGAAGGCCTTCGATCTCCTGCCATGTGTTGTAGGTCTTGTTGTAGTGCTCAGCGCACTTATCCCTTGTACCACCTGCACCGAATGCAGTACCGCTCCAGCCGTGGAAGTCGCCGATCTCATCGAATGTGGCGTTGACAATCATTGAAGAGAGGTCAACAGGGTTGCTTACAGAAGCAGAGTTCTCAGCAGCCTCCTTGGCAGCAGCCTTAACCTTAGCGTCAACAGAAGCGAGAGCATCCTGGAGCTGCTCAAGTGTGCTCTCGGTGTTGTCGAGCACAGCATGCTCAGCAGCGAGGTCGATGCCTGGATACTGAGCCTCAGCATCCTCGATGGCAGCCTTGAGCTCCATAGCAGTGTTGTAGCGTGTGATATCCACAGCGAAACCTGCGTAGTCCTCAGCCGAAACGCATACCCATACGTCATGGAATGCAGCCTGATTGGTCAGAGTGTCCTCAGCGTTGCTCATGTAGAGACGTGTGTCCTCTGTGTTGCCGTTGTAGTTGTCAGCCTTACCGAGGTAGTAGCCAGGGAAAGCGTTGTTGGTGAGCTTGAACTGATCGCCCTCAAGAGCCTCAATCACCCAAGCGTCAGCGTTGGCACCGTTGTTGTTGTCAACCCAAATGCCGGCAAGACCGTCAACGAAGGTCTTCTTCCATGCATTCTGTGTCTCAACATAGTCGGTGATGCTGATTGTTGTCTCACCTGTTGAGGTAAGCTTCACCTTGTAGCCCTTGCTTGTGCTTACAGAAGCGCGGGTGTTCCAGTCATTGGCACCGAGGAAGAAAGCTCCGGCACCCACATTGTAAAGATACTGCTCAGTGGCGCCGTCGATGACAGCTGGCGAACTGGCAGGTGCAGTCGGCTTTGTCCACTCACCGGCGAATACAGAACCGGCAAGCATCATAGCCGCAGAAACAAGAAGTAATTTTTGTTTCATAGTTGTTAAGATTAAAATTAGGTTATTGTGTTAGGTTTTGTCAGTAATTCAAATGATCAGGGCATAGAAAAGGCAAAAGATAAAATAGGGGCTTAGGTAACAAGGATTTGCTTAATAATACTGGTAAGGTTCAGGCTCTGACTTTCACATTTATCATCTGTTGCGCTTTTCAATTTGTTGCCCCACCGGGACTCGAACCCAGTCAAACAGAACCAAAATCTGGTGTGCTACCATTACACCATGGGGCAATCGTTTTTTATTTGCGAGCGCAAAGATACGCTATTTACTGTTTTTCTCCAAATTTTATTCTATCTTTTTGTAAAAAATAGGTAAAAAAGACCCTTTTTAGTTAATATTGTACAAAAATGGGCGAATAATCGGCATCTAAAGCGGTCTCGGTATGGAGAAGAATCAAGCAAAATCGCTTCCCAAGTCTTAGTTCTAACCGAGAACATTATTTTGGTTAGTTCCCAAGTCTTAGTTCTAACCGCCAAACTTTTTTTGGTTAGTTCCGAAGTGTTAGGAAGTCTTCGGAACATTTTTTTTGACTTCCCGACACTTGGGGGAATGGATTTAATATCATTGCTGATGACAAAACGAACAGTAGGAGGAGAAAAATATGGGTAAAATCAAAGATTTTGGAATAAAGATTTGGAGAAAAGCAAAAAAAATAATACCTTTACACCCCGAAAAAGAGAACTGTCTGAATAAGCTCAGAAGAAACCCGTTTGAACTACTAAGAAATGTCAGAATATCACGTGCCGGTAATGCTCGATGAATGTCTGGACGGACTCGCAATCCGCCCCGACGGAGTGTATGTTGACGTAACCTTTGGCGGAGGCGGTCACAGCAGCGCCATACTCTCCAAACTGAGCGGCAAAGGCCATCTCTACAGCTTCGACCAGGACCCGGATGCCGAACAGAACGCATTTGGCAACACAGAGGGCAAAAAGAACTTCACTTTCGTGCGCAGTAACTTCCGCTTCCTCAAGAACTGGATGAGATATTACGGTGTGAAGCAGGTTGACGGACTCCTTGCCGACCTCGGCGTGTCGAGCCATCACCTTGACGATGCCTCGCGCGGCTTTGCATTCCGTCTGGATGCTCCGCTGGACATGCGCATGAACACCCGAGCCGGCATGACTGCTGCCGATCTGCTCGCCACATACAGCGAGGAGGACATTGCCCGCGTCCTGTCGCTCTATGGCGAACTGAAGCAGGCGCGACGCATGGCTCAGGCCCTGGTCAAGGCACGACAGCAGAATCCGGTGGCAACGACAGGCGACCTGCAGCGCATCCTGACTCCGATGATCGACCCTCGTGCACAGAAGAAAGAGCTGGCTCAGGCGTTTCAGGCCCTGCGCATCGAGGTAAACCACGAGATGCAGGCCCTGGAAGAAATGCTTATGGGCGCTATCGACTGCCTCGCCCCCGGCGGACGACTCGTGGTGATGACCTACCACTCGCTGGAGGACCGAATCGTGAAGAATGTAATCCGTTCGGGCCACACCGACGGTAAGATCGAACAGGACTTCTACGGACGTTTGATCGCCCCGCTCAAGGCCGTCAACAACAAGCCGATCATCGCCTCGGACGACGAGCAGGAAAGCAACCCGCGATCAAGAAGCGCCAAGCTGCGCATCGCCACCAAACTATAAACCGAACTCACGCAACAGAAGACTATGGCACTCAAATTAAGCGAACGCCTGGAATCAGTATTCAGTTCGACAAGCTCCGCCCTGTCGGGCAGCTCGTCGCCTTTCTCGCGCGAGTTCTACCGCAAGCACCTTGGCAAGGTCATCCTGGTGCTGTTCCTGCTCTACAGCTACGTGCAGCTCAGATATGAGTATGAGCAGACCATTGCCGAGATTGGCGAACTGAAGCGCACCCTGTCAGACGTACGATACACCAGCATCGCCACATGGGGTGAGCTGACCAGCAAGAACAAACCTGAGATTGTGCGCAGCAAAATCAGCGACAATGCAAAGCTCATCTCGGCCGATGAACCTCCAATCAAGATTGAACCATAAGCAGACAGAAAGATGAAACTGGATTACAACAAACGCATATACATCATCATTGCCTGTCTGCTGGCATACGCCGCCATAATCTGGTATCAGACATGGGTGACACTCGTCAGGGACGGCAGCGAATACCGCAAGAGGGTGGAGAAGCTGAAGAAAGAGACAGAGCCCATCGAACCGGTGCGCGGCTTTATCTTTGCCGACGGCGGCGAAATGCTGGCCGGAAGCCTGCCCGAATATGATGTGGCGCTCGACTTCTATTGGACCACCATACCAGAAGGCCCAAAGCGCATCAAAAACATCCCGGAAGACACCATCAAGAAATACTTCGGTCCTAACGGTGAGGGCAGCAGGGCTCTGGCCAATGCCTACACCGACCCGACAAAGAACAAGAAGAGCGCCGACGCATGGGGCAGCGAGATACTCAAGGCATACGGCAAGCGCGAGAAAAGCGGCCATCAGGTGTTCCGTGCCCTCCCCTACCTCGACTATAAGCGCCTGCGCCAGCAGCCATACTTCAACAAGACAAGATACCAGAACGGAATCATCGCTCAGGAACGCGCCCACCGTTACCGTCCGTACGGCGAACGTCGAATGGCATCTGCCACCATCGGCACCGTCTATACCAAGGATCAGGATTCGATAAGAAGGGCCGGACAGGGTCTCCGAGGCATCGAACTGGGCTATAACGACTATCTGGCAGGAACGCAGGGCCTCGGCTATGGTCTTAAGGTACGAGGCAAGATTGAGAATGTGACCATCACGCCACCGGTGGATGGCGCCAACGTTCACACCACCATCGACATCGAGATGCAGCACATCCTTGACGAAGAACTGGGCAGGCGCATCCTCGACCTGAATGCCGCAGCCGGATGGGCAGCCTTTGTGGAGGTCAAGACAGGCAAGATACGCGCCATCTCGAACCTCAGCCGCAACGGTTCGGTGTGTGTGGAGGACTACAATCACCTGTTTGAAGACCTTGTGGACCCTGGTTCGACATTCAAGACCGTATCGTATATGGTGATGCTCGATGACGGCAAGATCACGCCCGAGACCATTGTCGATACAGAGAACAACAGTTCGAACGCTCCGCACCCATGGGTTTATTACAAGCATCCAATCAGCGACGACCACCCCGTCGGGGTCGTGACTGCCAACAAGGCCATCGAGCAGTCGAGCAACATCGCCGTGGCAAAGCTCGCCGTGGCAGCATACGATAATAACCCTCAGCAGTACCTTGACGGACTGGAGCGCATCGGTTTTCTCAACGACCGAGAACTCAACGACTCTGACCGCGCCCAAATCAAGCAGGTGGGCTATCTCAAGGAACTGGCATTCCGCCGCGAGTTCCCAGGCGCCAAAGCCGCACGCCACCGTCAAATGTCGGGCAAGTCATGGTCGAAGTTGTCGCTCGCTCAGATCAGCTATGGCTATGAGACACAGATCCCGGGCATCTACATGCTGCAGTTCTACAATGCCATTGCCAACAACGGCAAGATGCTGCGCCCTTACATCGTGGACTATGTGGAGAAGGACGGCAAGGTGCTCTACGAACAGGAGCCGACGGTGATCAACAAGAAGATATGCAAGGACGAGACGCTCAAAGCCGTGAGACACGCCCTGGAATGCGTGGTGAACAGCGGCACGGCTGCAGGCCGTCCGCGCAACCACCCACGAGGATATCAGGAGGCTGTGAAGAGCCAGCGCGTCAGCATCGCAGGCAAGACAGGCACGGCACAGCGCCGCAATGAGGCCACCGGCGGATTCAAGGGCGCAGGTCACAACGTGTCGTTCGTGGGATACTTCCCTGCCGACAACCCGCAATACTGCGGCATCGTGGTCATCAACACCAACGGCAGCGGCATCAGTGCGGCTGGCGGCGGCTGGATGGCAGGTCCGGTGTTCAAGCACTTCGCCGAGCAGGTCTATGCCCTGCGCGGACACCGCACAATGAAGGACATTGCACCTGACACCATCGCACACGAACCGCACGTCAAGGCCAAGGCCAATACGGTGCAGGCCATTAGCGGCACAATGCCAAACGTCAAGGGAATGGGCGCTGCCGACGCGCTGATGATGCTTGAGACAGCCGGTTACACCAATGTGAAGGTGAACGGCTACGGCAAGGTGGCGTCTGTGACGCAGCAGAACGGCAATGTGATCATCAACCTGAAGTGAAACAGAAACAATTAATGTCATACGAATATGAAACTTGAAAAAATCATCGAACGCCTCACCTACACACTCGGAGGCGCACAGGATACTTCTATCGAAATCAATGCCATCGAGCAGGACAGCCGCCAGGTGAAGGAAGGCAGCATGTTCGTAGCCGTCAGAGGCACGAACGTTGACGGTCACTCGTTCATCCCACAGGTCATCGAAGCCGGAGCCGCCGCCGTCGTATGTGACGAGGAATGGTGGCAGAACGAAGGCTTGGCTTTTGCAACACCTAACGGCGATCCACATCTCGCTCCTGTGTTTGTGGTGGTCAAGGATTGCAACCTCGCCCTGGCTCTCATCGCCTCGGCTTGGAACGGCTATCCATCGGAACAGCTCACCCTCGTGGGCGTGACCGGCACCAATGGCAAGACCACCATCGCCACACTGCTCTATAAGCTGTTCTCAAAGCTCGGTTACCCATGCGGATTGCTCTCGACCGTCTGCAACTATGTCATCGACCGTGCCGTGCCAGCCACACACACCACACCAGATCCGCTGGCACTCAACGACCTGTTGCGACAGATGGTGGACGAAGGTTGTGCATACGCCTTTATGGAGGTATCGAGCCACAGTGCCGACCAGAAGCGCATCGGCGGCCTTGACTTCGACGGCGGCATCTTCACCAATCTCACTCGCGATCACATGGACTATCACAAGACCGTGGAGAACTATCTGAAGGCTAAGAAATCGTTCTTCGACGGACTGAAGAAAGAGGCGTTTGCCGTGAGCAACGCCGACGACAAGAATGGCGAGGTGATGATGCAGAACACCAAGGCACGCCGCCGTCTCTACAGCGTGCGTGGCGCTGCCGACTATCAGGCAAAGGTTGTGGAGGAAACATTCGAAGGCATGGAATTGCAGCTCAACGGCACAAACGTGGTGACTCACTTCGTTGGCCGATTCAACGCATCCAACCTCGTGGCCGTCTATGGCGCTGCCATCGAACTTGGAGCAAAGAACGAGGAGGTGCTGGTCAAGATGTCTGAGCTGGTTCCTGTCAACGGACGTTTTGAGTCAATACGTTCGCCTAAGGGATTCTCTGCCATCATCGACTATGCACACACACCGGACGCCCTGATCAACGTGCTTGGCACCATCCGCGAGATCCTTGACTCGAAGAAGGAAGGCAAAGTTATCACCGTGGTGGGCTGCGGCGGCAATCGCGACAAGGGCAAACGTCCGATCATGGCCAAGGAATCGGCACTGCGTTCTGACCGACTGATCCTGACCAGCGACAACCCTCGTTTTGAGAAACCGGAGGATATCCTCAAGGACATGGAGGCAGGTCTTGACACCGACGAACTGCGTCAGAAGACCATCACCATCTGCGACCGTCGCGAGGCAATCCGCACGGCCGTGATGCTGGCTCAGAAGGGCGACGTCATCCTCGTGGCTGGCAAGGGTCACGAAGACTATCAGATCGTGGAGGGCGTGAAGCATCACTTCGACGACCACGAGGTAGTTAGAGAGGCGATGAACATCTAAAAAAGGGAAAAAAACAAATGCTCTACTATATTTTCAGATATCTGCATGATGCCTTCGACGTGCCTGGAGCAGGCATGTGGGGCTACATCTCGACCCGAGCCATTGCTGCGCTGATCCTGGCTCTGATCATCTCGCTGTGGTTTGGCGAATGGTTTATCAAGCACATGCGCCGCAAGAACATCGTTGAGGCCCAGCGCAACGCCAGCATCGACCCGTTCGGCATAGAGAAGCGCGGAGTGCCTACGATGGGCGGTCTGATCATCATCGTGGCAACGCTCATCCCTTGCCTCATGCTGGGACGTCTGCGCAACATCTACATGCTCATGATGCTGTTCACCACCGTATGGTTGGGTCTGCTCGGGTTCCTCGATGACTATCTCAAGGGCCACAGCAAGGAATATGACAAAATGCCAGGATTGCTGAAATTGATCAGCGAGTTCCATGGGGCAAGTGCCACATACAGGGAGAAGAACAAGAACGGAATGCGTCCGATCATCAAACTGCTGGGTCAGGCTTCGCTCGGTTTGGGCATCGGCCTTGTGCTCTATCTCTCGCCAGATGCTGTCATCCGCGAAGGATCGGAACTCATCAAGAGTACGCTGACCACCCTGCCGTTCGTCAAGAGCCATAACCTCGACTACGCTGGCTTCTTCCTCTGGATGGGACCCCAGATCGGACAGGCTTTGGGTTGGGTGTTCTTCGTGTTCATGACCACATTCATCATCATGGCTGTGAGCAACGGTTCGAATCTCAATGACGGCATGGACGGCTTATGTGCTGGCAATTCGGCCATCATGTGCGTGGCTCTCGGTGTGCTGGCGTATTTCTCAAGCCACATCGACTATGCCAACTACTTCAACATAATGTACATCCCGGGATCGCAGGAACTGGTAGTATTCGTGGCAGCCTTCGTGGGCGCGCTCGTGGGATTCCTATGGTATAATGCCTACCCTGCACAGATATTCATGGGCGACACGGGTTCGCTTCCTATCGGTGGCATCATCGCTGTGATTGCCATCATCATTCATAAGGAACTGCTCATCCCGATCATCTGCTTCGTGTTCCTCGTGGAGAGCATCTCGGTGATGGGTCAGAATTTCGTGGCCAAGCGCGGCAATGCCCAGGGCAAGAAGTTCAGGTTTGTCAACCGTGCGCCAATCCACGATGCCTTCCGTCTGAAGCCTGAGCAACTGCAACAGCTCTCGGCTATGGACAAGATCCTGCTCAAATGGCCACGTTCGTCATTTCATGA
This sequence comes from Candidatus Liminaster caballi, assembly GCA_018065085.1. Classification (GTDB taxonomy): domain Bacteria; phylum Bacteroidota; class Bacteroidia; order Bacteroidales; family UBA3663; genus Liminaster; species Liminaster caballi. Next base: position 41,499 of record JAGHUA010000006.1, read on the forward strand.
GAACAAGGTGACCGCCCGCTTCTGGATTGTGACCATCATCCTGGCTGCGTTCGCCATCATGACGCTGAAGATCCGTTGAGAAAGGATAAAGAGAGGAAAGAGGAAAGTGCAAAGAGTAAAGAACAAAGAGTAAAGAAATAAAAAACTAAATATGAAAAGAATTGCTGTTTTAGGTGGAGGCGAGAGCGGTGCCGGTGCTGCTGTGCTCGCCAAGGTGAAAGGCTTTGATGTATTTCTGAGCGACATGTCGCCAATCAAGGATAAGTATAAGGAATGGCTGGACAAATGGCAGATTCCCTACGAGGAAGGCCATGCCCATACAGAGGAACTGATCCTAAATGCCGATGAGGTGATCAAGAGTCCGGGCATTCCGCTCACGGCTCCTCTCATCGTCAAGCTGATGAAGCAGGGCACGCCTGTCATCTCTGAGATTGAGTTTGCTGGCCGTTATACGAATGCGAAGATGATCTGCATCACAGGTTCTAACGGTAAGACCACAACCACAATGATGACCTACCATATTCTCAAGGAGGCAGGTCTGAACGTAGGTCTGGCAGGTAATGTGGGCAAGAGCCTCGCCCTTCAGGTGGCAACAGAGCATTTCGACTACTATGTCATCGAACTGTCATCATTCCAGCTCGACAATATGTATGACTTCAAGGCCAACGTGTCGGTGATCATGAACATCACTCCTGACCACCTCGACCGCTATGACCATGAGATGCAGAACTACATCGATGCTAAAATGCGCATCCTCCAGAACCAGACGGAGGACGATCACTTCATCTTCTGGAACGAGGATCCGATCGTCACCAAGGAGATTGCCAAGCGCCAACCGCTGCAGATGAAGCTCATCCCATTCACCGGACGCACCGTCAAGGAGATGGGTCATCCACTCACTCCCGGCGCCTATATCAAGGACGGAAAACTCGTCGTGGATCTTGCCGACCAGATGATCGACATTGATGTGGACGATCTCCCATTGCCTGGCCCACACAACCTCTACAACACCATGGCAGCCACAATCTCGGCAGGATTGTCGGGCATCAAGAAGGAGGCCATCCGCAAGGCTCTGATGAGCTTCAAGGGCGTGGAACACCGTCTGGAAAAGTGCGGCAACGTCGATGGCGTGGAATATATCAACGACTCGAAGGCCACGAACGTCAACTCATGCTGGTATGCCCTTATGTCGATGACCAAGCCTACCGTGCTCATTCTCGGCGGCAAGGACAAGGGCAACGACTACACCGAGATCGAGGAACTGGTGCGCGAGCGTTGCACGGCTCTCGTCTATATGGGCCTGCACAACGAGAAGCTGCATGACTTCTTCGACAAGATGGGCAAACCCGTGGCCGACGCACTCTCGATGCGTGAGGCACTGGAGAAATGCCGCGCGTTCGCCAAGCCGGGCGATACCGTGCTACTCTCGCCATGCTGCGCTTCGTTTGACCTCTTTAAGAGCTATGAGGATCGCGGTGACCAGATGAAGGCCATCGTCGCTGAATGGCAGAAATAAATTATATCCTGACAATGCCGACCGACAACAATAACATAAAAGCTGCACGCAACGACAGTCGCGACCGTTCATTTCTCAGTTCGCTGATGGGTGGTGACAACTGGATCTGGGGTACATACTGGATCCTGGTGTTCATCTCCATTGTGGTGAGCGCCAGCGCATCGAGCACCCTTGCCTACAAGCAGATCACCAACGACAATCCGCTGGCCAAGCACACCACATACCTGCTGGTGGGATTTATCATAAGCACGCTGCTCGTTCAGAGCCTCACTCGCGTCAAGGTTTCTTATGCCGTCTTGGGTGGAGTCCTATGCTACATCGGCGGTATGATCTTGATGTGCCTGCTTCCGTTCTTCGGACACGCCCATCAAGGTGCCGCACGTGAGATATTCGGCATCCAACCTGTAGAAATACTAAAGACCGGCACCTTAATCCTGCTTTGCAAACTGATCACGATCGAAGATTCTACCTATTCCAGATTCTCATGGTTCAAGGTTCACACCCAGGGACGACGCTTCATATTACTTTTGGTGATAGTCGGTCTGGCAGCACTCCCCATCGCCATCCAGAACCTTTCGTCGGCTCTGATTCTCATCATCGCGGCCTTCGGCATCATGTTTGCTGCCCAGCTCAAGCCCAAATACATGTGGAAGACAGTCTTCTGGGGATTAGTGGCTGGCGGTGCCATGTTGGCTGCTCTTGGCGGTCTTCACATGATCAACAGCGACAAACCAGATCACAGGACCGACCTAGGCCGTTTTCTGAACCGTGCCAACACTTGGGAGAGCCGAATATTCGACAGCGGCAGCGACATCCCTTTATATGAGCAGCGCATCGGCGACAAGAACCGTCAGGTCATCTATGCCCACATGGCCATAGCCAACAGCAATGCGACAGGACGTTTCATCGGCGAGAGCCAGTTGCGTGACTATCTGCCGGAGGCATACTCTGACTATGTCTATTGCATCATCTTCGAGGAGATGGGAGTGCTTGGCGGCATGCTGGTGATGAGCCTCTATTTCCTGCTGTTCATCAGATGCTACTTCCTGTCGAAGCAGACCAACGATCAGCTGAAACGGTTGCTCATGATAGGTCTGCCATTGGCCATCATCGTGCAGGCACTCATCCATATCGGTGTATGTACGGATGCGATGTTCGTGACCGGTCAGCCATTGCCGCTCATCAGCAAAGGCGGTATGTCGGCGGTGATGACAACCGTCATCTTCGGAATCCTGGCAGGTCTAAGTCACAACATCAAACGCGAGAAAGAGGCATAGCCCCAAAAGAAACAATATTCAGATTTACACATTATATATAATATATATAGGATGAAAGTTCTAATCAGCGGAGGCGGCACAGGCGGACATATCTTCCCTGCCGTATCGATTGCAAACGCCATCAGGCAGAAGTTGCCCGACACGGAGTTCCTGTTTATCGGAGCCCTGGGTCGCATGGAGATGGAGAAAGTTCCTGCCGAGGGTTATCCGATTGTCGGACTGCCCGTGCGCGGCTTTATCCGTCCGTTGTTCCATCCTGGCAACATCAAGGTGCTGTTCGATCTTCTGACCAGCATCCGCAAAGCCAAGAAGATTATACGCGACTTCAATCCGGATGTGGCTGTAGGCGTCGGCGGCTATGCAAGTGCGGCTGCGCTGAAAGCAGCCAATGCCCTGGGTGTGCCTTACGTCCTGCAGGAACAGAATGGTTTTGCCGGCGTGACCAATCAGAAGCTTGCACGCAATGCCCGCAAGATTTGCGTGGCTTATCCTGGCATGGAACGTTTCTTCCCTGCCGACCGACTGGTGATGACGGGCAATCCTGTACGCCAGAAGCTGCTCGAATGCACTGCCACACCGCAGGAGGCACGTCTTGCCCTCGGCCTTGATCCTGACCGCAGGACTATCTTCGTCACCGGTGGCAGCCTTGGCGCCCGTAGCGTCAACAATGCCGTTTGCGCAGGTCTGCAGAAGTTTGTCGATGCCGGCATTCAGGTGCTGTGGCAGACAGGCAAGGCCGACGGCGACAAATGGGAAAAGGCGGTCAATGCCACAGAAGGTGCATCTGCCCTCATCCACCCTACCGTCTTTGTCAGCGATATGGCAATGGCCTATCGTGCCGCTGACGTGGTAATCTCTCGTTCGGGTGCAGGCGGCGTCAATGAAGTCTGTCTGCTTGGCAAGGCTGCAATCTTCGTGCCTCTGCCCACAGCAGCCGAGGATCATCAGACGGCCAATGCCCGTACGCTTTCCGACCGCAATGCTGCTATCCTCTGTCCTGACAGCGAGGCTCCGAAACGTCTGGTGGACGATGCCATCGCCCTTGTCAATGATAAGGATCGCATCCGAATGTTCGAGGAGAATGCCCAAAAACTCGGCCGGTTCGGTGCGGCTGAGACAATTGCGGATATTGTGATTGCGGAAAGAATAAAGAATAAAGAATAAAACAATGGCAACATATAAGAACATTTATTTCGTTGGTGCAGGTGGCATCGGAATGTCAGCACTTGAGAGATACTTCAATGAGAACGGTTACAAGGTTGGCGGATATGACAAGACTCCGTCGCCTCTCACCGAGACTTTGATCAAGGAGGGAATACAGATCCACTTCGAGGATAACATCGATGCCGTGGATGCTGCGTTCAAGGATCCAGAACAGACTCTGGTTTGCTACACTCCTGCCATTCCGAAAGATCATGGCGAGCTGTGTTTCTTCCAGCAGAACGGTTTTGAGGTTGTGAAGCGCAGCAAACTGCTGGGCATCATCACCCAGACGAAGCGCGGTCTCTGCTTCTCGGGCACTCACGGCAAGACCACAACATCATCTATGGCAGCACATCTGCTCAAGCAGAGTCACGTCGATTGCAATGCTTTCCTCGGCGGCATCCTCAAGCCATACGACTCGAACCTTATGCTGTCGGCTCGCAATGCCGACGGTCAGGAGAAAAGCGACCTGACGGTAATCGAGGCCGATGAGTTCGACCGTTCGTTCCATACGCTCTCGCCATATATGGCAGTCATCACAAGCTGCGACCCTGACCACCTTGACATCTATGGCACGGAGGAAGCCTATCGCGAGTCGTTCGCACACTTTGTCTCGCTGGTACGTCCCGGCGGATTCCTGCTCAAGCATAAGGGTGTGAACGTCGATTGTTCGCGTCTCAACAGCGAGGCCCGCTATGCCGAATACAGCAGCACAGAGGAGGCCGATTACTATGCGACAAATATCCGCATCGGCGGCGGCACGATTCTTTTTGACTACGTTGCCCGTGCCGAAGGCATCACGATGCGCGACCTTGAGGTAGGCGTGCCTGTGCCGATCAATGTCGATAATGCCGTGGCTTCGCTCACCATCGCCATGCTCTGCGGCTGTGAGGAGGAGGAACTGCGTGCGGCTCTCAAGAGCTTCGGCGGAGCCAAGCGTCGATTCGACTTCTATATCAAACGTCAGGATCTGGTGCTGATGGACGACTACGCACACCATCCCGATGAGATCCGCGCAAGTCTCACATCCGTGGCTCGTCTGTTTGAGGGCAGGAAGGTCACCGTATGTTTCCAGCCACATCTCTACAGTCGCACACACGATCTGGTCGATGGCTTTGCCTCTGCCCTCAGCATTCCTCAGCGCACCATCCTTCTGCCTATCTATCCTGCCCGCGAGCAGCCGATTCCAGGCGTTACCTCCGAATGGCTGTTGGGCAAGATCCAGGACACGGACAAGGCATTGGGCAAGAACGATGCCGAACGATACATCAAGACCAAGGACGAACTTGTAGGACACCTCACAGAACTGCGCAAGAAGGGCGATCTGGACGTGGTGGTCATGATGGGTGCAGGCGTTGACATCGAACGACTCGTGGCTCCTGCCAAGGCTGCACTCGAATAACATTCGCTAAAATTTTGATTGTCCTCGAACGAATTATAAACATCTCACAACGTGCTTAAGACAATATTCAAGACCATCGGAGCGACCCTGCTTATTGCCTATCTGGCGGTTGCCGGTTTCATCTGGAACATCGGCACGCCCGACCGCACCTTCAAGCAGGACAAGGACATACGCCAGTGCGTCAAGGTGGTGATATGCGACTCTGCCGAGCTTTTCCTCAACGACAAGGATATCTATCCTATTGTCTGCCAGGATTCGCTCGACCCTCGCGGCAAGCTCATCGACCAGTATAATTGCCAGCGCCTGAAGGCTGCACTGATGCGCAACACGCTCATCGAACGCGCCGACTGCTATCCGACACCCGACAGTCTCCTGCGCATCGACATCTACCAGCGCCACCCTATTCTGCGCGTCAAGAGTCAGTTGCTCAGCAATGACTATTATGTGGACGTCAACGGCGAAATGATGAGATACAGGAAGAGCAATAAGGCCGTCAATGTGATGCTTGCCACCGGTCATATCACCAAGGAGATGGCCACAACGGGATTGTTCGATCTCGTCAGGTTTATCAACGGACACCGCCGTTGGCGCGATGAATTCACTCAGATCTATGTCGAACCGAACGGCGACGTACGTCTGGTGCCACGCAAGGGCGACCACACCGTCCTGCTCGGTCCTGTCTCTGACCTCGACTCGAAGTTCGCACGCCTCTACACATTCCAGAAAAAGGTACTCGACGTGAAAGGATGGAACTCATACAAGACGCTCAGCCTAAAATACAAAGGACAGGTTGTAGCCGAGAAATATTAGAATCAAATCAAAAAAAAACTACACATATATGACCAAGACACTAACAGCCGCCATACAGTTCGGTTCGTCGCGCATCTCTGCCGCAGCAGCATGGATCGATGACGATGGCAACTGCGAGGTTGCAGCAATAGAAAGTACTCCGACCGATGGGTGCATACGCCATGGTTACGTCATGGCTGTCGATGATACAGCCGTCCGTATCAAGAGCCTTCTGCAGAAGTTGAGCAACAGACTCAAGGCTCAGGGTTCGGGACAGATCACAGCCGCATACGTAGGCATCTGCGGCATGTCGATGCGTTCGATGGAACATCATCCTTCACTCGTTGCCGACGAGAGCGGCGAGGTAACGCAGGAGATGATCGAAGCCCTGCGCGAACAGAGCATGCAGTTGACCGTGCCTGGATACGAGATCCTCGGCATCAGCAGTTGCGGACACTTCATCCAGGATCAGCAGCTCACCGCCCATCATCAGCTTATCATTGCCGAAAGCCGTCTCTGTCAGGGCTATAGAGCTGCAATGGAAAAGGCTAAGATACGCATTGCCGGCATCATTGCCACTCCTCTTATGGTGGGCGACATCCTTACCAACGAGGAGAAACAGAATGGCTGTCTGCTTGTCAACCTCGGAGCCCAGCTCACCACAGTTTCTGTCTATGCCCAGGGTTCGCTGCGCAAGCTGACCGTACTTCCGTTGGGCGGCGACTCTGTGACTGCCGATATTGCTTCGAACGGTCTGAGCCGATTCGATGCCGAGAACATCAAGCAGAACTGGAGCGACGCATCACGTATGGCTGTCACCGAATCGACTGCATCGACCGCCATCATGGCTTGCCCTATTCCGATCAAGGAACTCAACGTCATCACAGCCAGCCGCTACGAGGAGATTGCCATCAACATCATGGCGCAGGTCGAGAAAAGCGGTTACAAAGGCATGCTCAATGCCGGCTGTGTGCTCACTGGCGGCGCATCGTTGCAGAAAGGCCTTACCTCCCTGCTCAGCAAGCGTCTCGACATGTCGCACATCAGCACCCGCAGCTGCAACACCATCCGCTATGGATCGTCTGAGCGAAAGCCTCATCTATCCTCGCTCATGTCGATGCTGAAGGTCTGCACGGAGTCATGCGAACAGTCTGCTCAGCCTGCTGCCGATCAGCATGCCGAACAGAAACCAGCTCCTACACCAAAACCAAAGACCGAGCCTAAGCGCCCGGAGAAGAAAGCTGACAGCAGCGGCATCACCTTCTCACGCCGCACGGCAGCAGCCGGCATCAGAGGGTTCTTTGACGACCTCTTCTCGGGCATTGACGAAAACTAAGTCTCAACAATAATATTCATCAGAAATATATGGAAGATCAAGACAATACAATACAGTTCGCTTACCCCGAAAATGAACAGCCGACACAAAGCATCATCAAGGTGGTGGGCGTCGGTGGCGGCGGTTCGAATGCTGTCGAGAATATGTATAAGGAAGGCATTCAGGATGTCACTTTCCTCATCATCAATACCGATGCTGCGGCTTTGCGCAAATCCTCCGTGCCTAACAAGCTCGCCATCGCCGAACTCGGAGCAGGCGCTGTTCCCCAGGTTGCTCATGACTATGCTATCGAGCATGAGGATGAGATCCGTCAGGCTCTTGACGATGGCACACGCATGGTTTTCATCACCGCCGGCATGGGTGGCGGCACAGGTACTGGAGCCTCGCCTGTCGTGGCTCGCATCGCCAAGGAGCTGGGCATCCTCACCATCGGCATCGTCACTATCCCGTTCCGTTTTGAGGGTCGTCCGAAGATCCAGATGGCTCTCAAGGGCGTGGCTGAGATCAGAAAGCATGTCGATGCGCTGCTGGTGGTCAACAATGACCGTCTGACTGAGATCTATGCCGACCTGACGTTCTTCAATGCGTTCAAGAAGGCAGACGACACGCTTACCATCGCCGCCAAGAGCATATCCGATATCATCAACATCACGGGTTACATGAACCTCGACTTTGCCGATGTTGAGCGCACTCTCACAAACAGCGGCGTGGCTCTTATCTCGACCGGCGAAGCAAGCGGCGAGAACCGCGTAACAAAGGCTATCAATAATGCCATCACCTCTCCACTGCTTCAGGACAACGAGATCACCAAGGCCAAGCGCCTTCTTTTCGAGCTCTGCTTCTCAAGTACCAATCCGGTGTCTATGGCCGAGATGAACGAACTCAACCTCTTCGTCGAGAACCTGCGCGAGGACATCAAGGTCATCTGGGGCGCCATGGAGGACGATACGCTCGGCGATAGCGTGCGCATGATCATACTTGCTGCCGGTTATGACATGGAGATTGATGAACAACAGGCCAGGACCGTTGCCTCAAAGTCTGAAGAGACTCCTGCGGCAGAAGAAACTACTCCTGCAGTAAAGGAAACTCCTGCAGTAGAGGAAACTCCAACAGTAGAGGAGTCAGCCCCGGCCGAGGAAACTCCTGCCAAGGAAGATGCTCCTATTGCCGAGGAAGAACCAATCGCAGAGGAGGAACCGGCTGTCGAGGAGGAGCCTGTTACTGAGAAAAAAGCCCCTGTTGAGGAGCCCGCCAAGCCTGAGTTTGTCATCGAACAGACCGACGATGTTCAGAAAGGCCTGGAAGAGATCAGCAAATACTATGGTGCTGAGACAGCCGACGAAATGCGCATGGATCAGATTCGCCGCAACTACTACAAGCTCGATGACGCAGACCTTTCGAACGAGGAACTTGTCTCGATGCTCGAAAAGATGCCGTCATACAACCGTACCGCCGAACAGCTCGGCGAACTGAAAGCCGTATCGAAGCGCAACACCATCGCTCAGACTCCAGCCAGCAACGACGGCACGATTCCGTTCTAAAACGGTCCGCAGCCGAAGTCCTCATTCCTTTTAAAAACTATATTAACAACATAAATGATTACAGTAAACAATCTCCAAGTACAATTTGGCAAGCGCGTCCTCTTCCAGGACGTCAACCTTAAGTTCACACCTGGCAACTGTTACGGCATCATCGGTGCCAATGGTGCAGGCAAGTCAACATTCCTTCGCGTGCTGAGTGGCGAACTCGAACCTACACGCGGCAGCTTCGAGATGCAGCCAGGCGAACGTCTCTCTGTGCTCGAACAGGATCACAACAAGTATGACCAGTACACCGTCCTCGACACCGTGCTGCGTGGCAACACCGTGCTCTACTCCATCATGGAGGAAAAGAACGCCATCTATGAGAAGCCTGAGATGACCGAGGAAGACGGTATGCGTGCAGCCGAACTCGAAGAGAAATTTGCCGAGATGGATGGCTGGAATGCCGAATCCGATGCCGCCACACTTCTCTCTGGACTTGGCATCAAGGAAGACATCCACTACATGCTCATGAGCGATATCTCGGCCAAGCAGAAGGTGCGCGTCATGCTGGCAAAAGCCCTGTTTGGCAACCCTGACAACCTCCTCCTCGATGAGCCTACCAACGACCTTGACCTCGACACTGTAATGTGGCTTGAGAACTATCTCTCGAACTTCGAACACACTGTGCTCGTTGTCAGCCACGACCGTCACTTCCTTGACTCTGTATGTACTCACACCGTCGATATCGACTTCAAGAAGTGTACGCTCTTTGCCGGCAACTATTCGTTCTGGTACGAGTCTTCACAGCTCGCCCTGCGTCAGCAGCAGATGGCCAACAAGAAGGCTGAGGAGAAGAAGAAGGAACTCCAGGAGTTCATCCGCCGCTTCTCTGCCAATGTGGCTAAGTCTAAGCAGACCACCAGCCGCAAGAAGATGCTCGAAAAACTCAACATCGAGGAGATTCAGCCTTCTACACGCCGCTATCCAGGCATCATCTTCACCCCTGAGCGTGAGGTTGGCAACAAGGTACTCGAAGTCAAGGGTCTGACCAAGGTTCTTGAAGGCACAACCCTGTTCAAGGACGTTGAGTTCCAGATCGAACCGGGCGATAAGGTTGCATTCATCAGCCATGATCCACGTGCCATGACCGCACTCTTCCAGATCATCAATGGCGAGGATCCTGCATATTCGGGCGAATACAACTGGGGACAGACGATCACCACAGCCTATCTCCCACTCGACAACTCTGCGTTCTTCGACACTGAGCTCAACATGACCGACTGGCTCTCTCAGTATTCGACCGACACCTCTGAGATCTATATCAAGGGTTTCCTTGGACGTATGCTTTTCAAGGAGGAGGAAGTTTTGAAGAAGACACGTGTACTCTCGGGCGGTGAGAAGATCCGCTGCATGATTGCCCGCATGATGATGAAGAATGCCAATACTCTCATCCTCGACTCTCCTACCAACCACCTCGACCTTGAGTCCATTCAGGCATTCAACAACAACCTCCAGACCTATCGCGGCGTCATCCTGATGTCTTCACACGACCACGAGTTCATCCAGACCGTCTGCAACCGTGTCATCGAACTTGGCCCTAACGGCATCATCGACAAGCGCACCGAGTATGATGACTATATCTCTGATGAGCGCGTTCAGCAGCTCCGCGAGAAGATCTATTAATCTTGCTGCGCTGCCTACCAGCTAAACTTACTAATCAAAAAATATTTTCTGAGGGCTTCCTAAACATTGGGAGGTCCTCAGAACTTTTATTTCAACGGTTACAAACTCTTGGCAAATCCTCACAAACTTTTTGTCAGCATCTCATAACACTTGGTAAGTCTTGAAAAAAGTTATAAAAAACATTCCAAGTATACTTGTGATGTAAAAAATCAAATTTTCGACACTCCCAGGAAAGCGGTAATGATAAAAATCATTTTTTTGCTAAAAAATATATTTCTGCTATTTCCCGAACAACTTTGTGAACCATTTCTTGACTCTGGGAAGCAAGGATGAAGTATCAGAGTGTTCGTCTGCAAGGCGATTAGAATAATGCCACATTGGGCATTCTTTACTCAAAAGCCAGTCGATGACTTGTGGCGCAGGTTTTTTGAGTTTGATGATAGGATCAATGAAGAACAACTCGCCACGATCATCCTTCAGGACGTTCATACTTAATGAAAAGACCATTTGCTTTTGCGATTGAAATCAAGCGCTGGCATTCTGCTTCCTCCGAAGCTCGCGAATAATACTCCCAAGCTCCATTCTGTTGATTGGTGCCTGGCGCTGTAAACACAGATATACGGCTTCTATCGCTATCTGCCTGTCGCTGACGGGAAGACTGTCCACCCAAAGACTGACCGGCAGATTGCTGCCTACCATCATAATCTGATCTATGCTTTTGTCCATTTTTCATCGGTTGTATTTTGCATTGCAAAGATAAGACATAATTTCGAATTTCAAAAAAACTATAACTATTTTAAATCAGAGTTTAGTTGTTTATTTATAGAATTAACTCTTTTTGATAAATAGACATAAAAAAAATCAGCGCCCCCGAAAGGGAGCGCCGATTTTATTTTGTTCATAAGAACGACGGCAGATTAATAGCCAGGGTTCTGATCACATGCAGAGTTCTTAAGGAGCTCGTCCTCAGGAATTGGCATGAACATCTTATCCATATTGAAGTCGAAGTCACGAGCAGTCTTCCACTGCTTGATAACCTCAGGACCAGTCTGTGGAAGGGTATTCTTAGGATAAACAGTGTTAACGTGATCCTCAAGGAAGCCAGACTTGTGGAGGTCTGAACGGAGATAAGGCTCAGCACTGAACTCCTTACGACGCTCCTCGCCAAGGGCTACGAGCCATGCCTCTGACTTATAGCCAAGGTCAGCCTTACGCTTTGTATAATACTCCTGTGCAGAAGGAACAGCTACGGTAGTAGTGTTGAATGCGAATGGATAACCATCCAGATCAACAGCATCACCCTTACCATCGCTATCGCCGAAGTAATCAGCTACCTTCTGGTGGTGAACAGAGAACTTAGCTGCAAGAGCATCAGCCTGACCAACCTCAAGGTTACCGAATGCACGCTGACGGATCTTGTCGATAAGATCCCAGCCTTCAGCATCCTTACCAAGGTGGAAGCAGCACTCTGCCTGGTCGAGGAGAACGTTAGCATAACGCTTGAAGTAGATGTGGTCTGGAGTCCAGAGGCAACCAGTACTCCAGTCAGTACCACGACCATTGCGCCAGTGCTTTGAAGACCATACCGTTGGAGCAGGGTCACCAGAAGCCCAGTGATAACCACACCAACCTACGAATTCCTGGTTGAATGGGTTGAAACCAATTGGATGCTGTGGATCATAGCAACCATTACCGCCTTCATCCTCCATCTTATAATTGTCATAAAGGAACTGATGATACTCGTAAATGTCCTTGCCCAGAGCGTCTTTGCCCAGAGTCTCAGCGATTTTTTTGCCGTTTTTATCCTTCGTCCAAACAGTATCATTGTTTGCATCAAAGACTACGTTTGAATAACCACGGAGATACTTCTTGTTAGCTTCGATCCATGCAGCAGTTGGCTTAACGTGCTGCTCCCAAGTTGGATGCTCAGCAACCCAAGTCTCAGCAGGAACGGTAGCAGTAACCATTGAAGCATCACGACGCTTATCGAATGAGCCAGCGTATGTACCATCGAGATAGTTCTCAAATGCGTCATAGAGCTCCCATGACATCTGGTATGTACCCCATGCGCCATTTGATGTTGGAGCGAAGTAGAAACCAGTCCAACCACGGGCACCAGCATTATCAGCGTCATTCCATGAACCCCACTTATCACCAGAGTTCAGTACAATCTGCCAGATTGCCTCCTTTGGCCATGCCTCGTCAGCATCGTACAGTGTAGAAAATGATGGAGCAAGCTCGTAAACACCACTCTTGATAACCTTATCGAGAGCCTCGTATGCCTTCTGATAGCATTCAGCAGCCTTCTCTGGGCAAGTGTATGCCTTCCACATATAAGCATCGCCAAGGAATGTCAGAGCCATACCCTTTGTGCAACGGCCATACTCACCCTGGAATGGTTCCCAGTCAAGAAGTTCTGCTGCACCTTCGAAGTCAGCGATAACGAAATCCCACATCTCCTCGAAATCCTTAGCGCGAGCCTTGGTAGGAGTGTTGTTATAGTTCTCACCTGTGATGAGAAGAGGCACACGGCCGAATGTGTTGGCAAGAGCGAAGAACTCAAATCCACGGAGTGCCATAGCCTCACCCTTGAGATGACGCTTGGTGTCTTCTGAGACGCGTTCTGCTGTCTCGATACCGGCAATGAAGTCGTTGCAGCGTGAAGCGCAGGCATACGACTGCTTCCAGTAGTCACGGAGCTGCTCGTTCTTAGCGGTCCAGTTCTGTGTCATGAAGTCCTTATCCCAACCTGAAGCCTGAGAGTCCATTGTTGGGTGCAGTCCGTTGAAGATCCAGTACTTATATGGGTCATCATTCTTACCGCCACGACGGTGCAAAAGGTCATAGCAACCTGTCATACCCTTAATGGCACCTTCGTCAGAAGAATACATTGCAGCCTCATCGAGCAATGAGTAGTGTGTTACATCGAGGAATTCATCATTGTCGCATGATGAGAATGCAACGCAACCCAATGCAGCTACACCGAAAATCTTAAAGATATTTTTCATAATGATATTCGATAATTATAGTTTAGAATGTTACGTTAACACCGAAGTTGTAAGTACGTGGCATTGGGTAACGACCTGTATCAAGACCCGTGCAGAGAACTGAACCCTGACCGCACTCTGGATCACCGTACTTGTTGTACTTAGAGAAGCAAGCCAAGTTCTGAACACCTGCGTAAACGCGGAGGTTCTGGATCATGAGCTGACGAGAGATCTTGCGTGGGAGAGTATAACCAACCTGAATGTTAGAAATCTTCAGGAAGTCGCCATTCTTAACCCAAGCGTCGCTTGCACGCATGTTGTAGTTCTTATCGGTGATAGTAAGACGTGGCTGTGATGCATTTGGATGCTCTGGAGACCATGCAGCAGAAGCAGCAGACTTCAGGATGTTAGGAGTACAGCCGTCATCAGATGCGAACATATTGGTAAGACGCATTGCTGAGTAAGAGAAGATCTTCTGGCCGAACACACCATGCATCTGAATGTTTGCATCCCAGTTCTTCCAAGTAAGGCCGATGTTGAAGCCATAGTTGAATGCAGGGAAGCCATTGCCAAGGATTTCCATATCCTCGCTATTGATTGCACCATCACCGTTGAGATCCTTGAACTTGTAGTCACCGACAGTGGTCTCAGAAGCATCGTTACCATTAGGGATAGATGCAAGATAAGCAGCAAGTTCATCAGCATCGTGGATAATGCCGTCTGTGCGATAGCCATAGAATGAACCTACAGCCTCACCCTCCATGGTGATTGAGTGATTACCCCAGTGATAGCCATCAGCTGCACCGACTGCACCAGTGTTAGAACCGTCACCTGTGCCCTGGCCAGATGAGTCAGAGTTTGTATAGTAAACAGGATCACCCATCTTCTTAACCTCGTTGCGGAGAGTTGAACCTGTGAAGGTTACGTTTACAGAGAGGTCGTTGTTGAAACGCTTGTTCCAACCCAACATGATCTCGAGACCACGGTTCTCGATCTCGCCATAGTTGGTGTAAATATTGTCGTAACCAGATGAAGAACGGATCTGCTTGTAAAGGAGAAGGTCCTTAGAAGTACGGATGAAGTAATCCAAACCTACAACGAACTCGCTACCAAAGAATGCAGCATCAATACCGATGTTAGTCTGCTCGTTGGTCTCCCACTTAAGACCGAGATCCTTGAGTACAGGATAGAAGCCCTTGACTACGTTTGGATTATTGCCAAGACCGAGAGCTGCGCCCTGTCCGTAGTAAACATACATACCATCGACGTTCAAACCTGTTACTGAGAGGTCGGTAGCACCGCCTGAGTTACCTGTCTGACCCCAACCTGCACGAAGCTTCAAGTTGTCAATCCAATCGATATCCTTCATGAAGTCTTCCTGAGAGATACGCCAGCCGAGGGCTGCTGATGGGAATGTACCCCAGTGGTTCTTAGCACCGAAGTTTGAAGAACCGTCCTTACGGATAGTTGCAGTCACGAGGTAGCGATCCATGAGAGAGTAGTTAACACGGCCGAAGTACGAAATGCCACGTGACTCGAGGTTAAGTGCACCATAACCCTGACGGCTCTCATACTTATTGGTTGTAAGGTTGATATCGCGGTTGTTAGGTGATTCGAAACCTGTTGCATTAGCGCTAGCCCACTGACCATACCAGCGAGAAACCTCATTACCGAGCATTACGTTCAAGTCATGAACGCCCTTCTCGAAGTGATAATTAAGAGTATTTGAGATGTAGAGTGTCTGGCTCTCACCGTTGCTTACGCTGAATGCATACTCATTACCATCGCGTGGAGCATAGTAAGCATCACCTACGGCATCTGCGCCACCACCGTTAAGGCCGTTGACAAGATTGATGTAATTGCCATCGACGATGTTGAAACGCTGGCAGTAGATACCACCATTGAAGTTGTTCGATGAGTTAGAGTTGTAGTCGTAAGAAACGAGGGTCTTCCAAGTAAGGCCTTCAAATGGAGTAATAGAAAGATATGCGTTAGCAAGTGTGCGGTTTGTGCGGTTGCGAGCGCGATTCTCCATCTGCTTAGCATACATATTGCCGAGGGTTGTGCCCCAGAAACCATCGTTGAAGTTCTTACCACCGGTAACTTCACCGTAAGTGCCGTCAGGGTTTACAACGTTTGGAGAAACGTATGTGCCTGGACTAACACCTGCATATGTAACAGTGCTGCTGGTGATGAAATCCATTGAAGGACAAGCAAACGCGAAGTCACGGAGAGAAGAGAGGTTACCGAAGTTACCTACAGAGCTGTTCGAACCATGAGAGTCAGTATGTGTATAGCTAACCTCTGAACCGAACTCAAGGTACTTGTTAACCTGAGTCTTGACATTGGCACGAGCTGTGATACGCTGGAACTGGGTGTTAACAACGATACCGTCGTTGCGGAGGAAACCTACCGAACCTGCATAAGTGGTCTTGTCGTTACCGCCAGAAGTAGAGATGTTGTAGTTCTGCTTCCATGCAGCGCGGGTCATCTGATCCTGCCAGTCGATAGCCTTACGCTTGCCATCGTACTCTGCATTCCAAACAGGGTTCCACATGATTGGGTTGCCACTTTCATCAACCTGACCGTCATTGACACGAGCCTGACGGAGGTTAGCAGCATAACCGTCAACACCGCAAACATCAAGAGTGCGTGAAAGAGTCTGAAGACCAAAGTCTGCTGTGATGTTGATGTTAGAGTGACCCTTGCTACCATGCTTAGTAGTAATCATGATGACACCGTTAGCACCGGCAGCACCATAGATAGCGGTGGCAGAAGCATCCTTGAGGATATCGATGCTCTCGATATCAGTTGGAGCAAGGAAGTCTGCATTGTTACCAACCTGGATGCCGTCAACTACATAGAGAGGAGCAGCTGAGCCATTGATGGTGGCGACACCACGGATACGGATCTGTGCCTTTGAATCAGGAGCACCGTCCTGCATGGTAACCATGACACCAGGAGCAGAACCCTGAAGACCCTGACCGATAGTGGTAGGAGACTTCTTGAGCATAGATTCCTGATCGACAGAAACCACTGAGCCGGTGATGTCAGACTTCTTCATGACACCGTAACCAACTACTACTACGTCATCGAGCATCTGCTGATCCTCAACGAGCTCGATCTTGATTGGGCCGTTACCAACAGGCTTTACGTTCTGTGTGGTGTAGCCAACATAAGAAATTACAAGGACGGCATCATTGCCAATGTTGATGGAGAAATTACCATCTGCATCGGTAATAGTACCATTTGTGGTGCCTCGCTCAGCAACGGCAACGCCAATCATTGGCTCGCCATCTGTGTTAGAAAGCACCGTACCCTTGACATTACGCTTCTGGCCAAATGCTACTGAGGTAGCAAAGAGGCAAAGCGTCAACAAAAACAAAAGTCTTGTTTTCATAAGCTTGGATTTTGGTAAATATTAATAAAAAGTGAGTGTGTGTATCTTATAGTTTGAATAATGTCCGCATGTGTGCAAAAAGCAATATTTTCGCATGTATGTACGCTTTAACGGCGGCAAAGGTAATTATATATTTTTTAACATTAGATTTTGTCTGTTACATTTTTGTTTTAGTCAAAAAATGTAGCGTTACATTATCTTTGCCTAATGTTACTCACTTTGATTATCAAACTATTACACGCACCAAAATCACAGCTTTGACTATTACATTAGGGCCGTTGTTTCACAAAAATATTAATAAAAAAATAGGATTTCCCCGGTTGGAGAAATCCTAAAGAAAGAAAAATCTTATCGCTTATCTTGTATTGATAGTATGTCTCAGATCACTTCGAGCATATTGGATGGCATCCAGCCGACGTTGCCATCGGAGAGTTCGATCTCTGACCATCCGCTGAGCTGCTGGCGCACACGCACCTTGAGTCCCTCGTGGATGATGAGAAGCTGTGTGCCACTCTCGGCAGGTGTGGAACGGACGGTAACCGTCGGAGCCATGATCACGGCATGATCGTGGGATGTCTGGCGATCGGCCTGCGCATTGGCATAGAGAATGCTGACGAAGAAAAGGACTATGAGCAACAGGGCTCCGTAGAAACCGAACTTACGCACAGCCACCTTGCGCATAAAGGCATAACAGATCACACAGCAGAGGAAAAGCAGGAAAAGCACGATGCTGATGTTGCTCCATTCGTCAGACGAGAAACAGTCGCGCAGGGCATTGCTCCATGTGACGAAGATGACAGGCTGGATGCTTTCGATCTTATCCACACAGTTGAGCTGTGCAAGTTCGAGGTTGGCACGAGCATCTTCGTTCGACGGATCGCGCTGAAGGCATCGCTCGTAGTTAAGAATGGCCTTGGCAAAAAGCTGCTGCTTATAATACGAGTTGCCAAGAGCGTAGTAAAGGTCTGGCGAACCGTTGAAAGCCTCGACCAGCACCTCATATTGCTTTGAGGCATCCTCATAGCGTCCCTGTTCGTATGCCAAGGCTGCCTCTGCCACAAGTTCGGCAGGATTGATGATCTCGGCATGAGCCAGGGTCAAGGTCAGGAAACAAACTATGGCAGTGATTATCTTTTTCATATTCAATTGTGGTTTCAGTGTGAATAATAATATGTCAATACACAAAGGACGAAGGTCAGAGTGCCTTCTCAAGCTGTCCGATGATCTGCTCGGCCTTTTCATAGAGCTTGTCCATGGCCGAACCGTCGGCAGAAGGAGCATAGCGGGCAAACTCGCATGTCTGGAGTACATCGGCACAGCCATCGATGACCTGAGCGTCAACGCCACGGCTGGCGAGCTGCTGGCGGATGCTGTCAGTGGTAAGCTCACTGAGCTGGATGGACAGTTTGTCTGACACATAACCCATCATTGCCTTGTGGACCGACTCATAGAACGCAGATTCCTGCTTTGCCTTGAGAGCCGCAGCCGCAGCCTTGAGACGACGCGTTGCCACCTTGTTGGCCTTACGTGTACGCTGTCCGGTCTCATCGGCACGAAGCTTCAACTCGCGACGGTAAACAATGAACACGACAATGAGCACAAGCAGAGGCAGGACAATCCAAAGCCAATAGGCAAGAGTGCCAAAGAACGGACGGCTATCGGCACGGAGGCTGTCAGGCGCGATGACATGGATATAACGAATGTCACTGCCGAGCACCTTGATGCGCTCCTGGGTTGAACCTGTATAATCTGTGCTGCCCGATGAGGCAGAAGCATCGCCGGCTCCCTTCTCGACATTGAGCATGAACTCGTCAGTACGCGCCACCTGATAAGAACCGGTGCGTGGGTTGAAGAAACCGAACTCGACAGCCGGAATCTTAAAGTCGCCGGCAAAACGAGGGATGATAGTATATTCGATTACCTTCCGGCCCGAAATGCCATTCTTTGTGACACGTGTGTTAAGGTCGGTCTTTGGGTCATAGACTTCAAAGTCGGCAGGGAACTCAGGCTGCGGTTCACGCACATACTTCAGATTGCCCGTACCCTCGATGGTGATGCGATAGATGACCGCATCGTTGGCCTTGATGCTCGAAGATGTGAGTTCGCCCTTGATTGAGAACTCGCCGACAGCATTCATATAGGATGCAGGCTTGCCCGACGGCAGGGTCTTTACATTGATCACACGTTCGGCACTTGACACTGGCACCTGGACGTTGGAATAGACGTTGAACGGATCGTCCCAGAAACTGCGGCGACCGGTATAGACCTGAGCGATGGCCGTGAGTGAACCCGGTTTGATGCGTATCTCGCCAGAATGCTGAGGGAAGAGCATCCACTGACGTACAGGATAGGCTCGATAGACACCGCCGTTGAACTGCTCGGTGACAGCCTGGACATTGTCGCCAAGGTCAATCTCCTGAACGGTGAAGCCCTCCATATCAGGGAACTTCACGTCGTTGACGCTTGCTACGTTCTGGTTGCGGAAATAGAGTTTCATCGTGGCTACGAGAGCCTCTCCCTCATAAACGGTGGTCTTATTTACGTCGATGCCAAGCATGATATCGTCCTTGCCGATACCGGTCGATGACTGCGAGCCGCCATTGCGCTTGTCTCCGGACGACTGGTTGTTCTGACTGGCTGCAATAGCCTTAACTGTCAGTTCGTTGCTGGTATAGAGCTTTCCGCCCACCTTTGCCTTGGCTGCAGGAATGGTATAGGAACCTTCCTTCTCGGCCACAAGCACATAGGTGTAGGTCGTAGTATTGCTTGTGGTCATCTTTCCGCTCGAATCGATGCTGCGCTGCATATAGGTGCTTGGGAAAGGACCGCTGACCAGTCGCAAACCTGAAGCCGAAGGATCGCACTCAAAGTTGTCGCACTTATCATTGATCTCGAACTCCACCTGTATGCGCTTGCCAGCCTCGACGGTCGATCCGCCTTTGACGCTTGCCACAAACGAGACTTCTGCCCATGCCGATGCAAGGGAGAGGAATGCTACAAGTATTGCCAGTAAAAACTTCTTCATATTCTGTAGTTAGTTCGTTATTCAAAAATAGATTTCAGAACGATGCAACGATGCGTCGCCATGTGTCAGGATGTGTTACCAGTCCTTGAGAGTTCCGTTCATGCGGCGGATCTCCATCTCACGTTCCTTTTCCTTGTCTTGTTCCTGTTGTTTCCTCATCACACGTGCCTGAGTTTCTTTCTCCTCACGCTCGTTCTGTTCGAGGATGGACTGACGCTGGTCTTCCGACATCTGACGGTTGTCCTGCTGTTGCTGCTGGTCTTGCTGCTGTTGCTGATCCTGATTCTGCTGCTGTTGCTGGTCCTGTTGCTGCTGGTCCTGCTGTTGCTGCTGATCCTGGTTCTGCTGCTGTTGTTGTTGCTGGTCCTGCTGATCCTGATTTTGATCCTTCTGGTCCTGATTCTGCTCTTTATCGAGCTGTTTCTTTGCCACAAGATAGTTATATCGGGCATCATGATCAGTAGGATCCTGTTTCAGTGCCTCCTTGAAGCAATTTGCAGCTTGCTGGTACTGCTGGGCTGCCATGGCAATCTCGCCCTTCTGATAAAGAGCCTGCGAACAGAGTTTGCGATTATCGTCGCGATGTGCATCTCTTACCAGACCCGTGAGGATGCTGTCGGCCTCCTGCATCTTATGGACATCCTGCTGGCAGATAAGTGCGGTGGCGAGGTTAAAACGCGCCACGGTGTCTGACGGATTGATATCGAGCGCACGACGATATGACATCTCGGCATCCTGATAACGTCCGGCCTCGAAGTGACTGTTTCCCGAACGGTCATAGCTGCGCACCTTGCTCTGTGCCATCACAGAACAAGCCACCAGCATACATATATATATAATAATGTATCGTTTCATTCGAACAACTTAATTTTAGAGAACATCGGTGTGGCACGGTCAACGACAAACAGATCGATCAGCAGACACAGCATGGCCACAAGCACGAACCAGAAGAACTGATCGTCATATTCGGCATAGACATGGCTTTCGAGTTCGGTAGTCTTCATCTGATGTAGCGACTCGATGACCGAATTAATGGCTGAATTGCTGTTGTCGGCATGGGCATAGACACCATGACCGGCCTCAGCCACCTGACGGGCAATCGACTCATCCAGACGAGTGGTGATAGGATTGCCGTTGCTGTCCTTGCGCGGACTGTTACGACGACCGGAACCGTCAGGAATTACCGTGCCCTGAACCGAACCGACGCCAATGACATGCGTAGGGATTCCCTTCTCATAAGCGGCAGTGGCGGCGCCTGCAGCATCATCCTCATGGTTTTCGGCATCGGTAATAAGCACGATAGCCTTGCTGCTCTCCTCTCGCGGAGTGAAGCTGCGCACCGCCAGGTTGATGGCAGCACCGATGGCCGTACCCTGCACCGAGATATTGCCTGGCGCAATCGATTCGAGGAACATTTTGGCCGACACATAGTCATTGGTGATTGGCAACTGCACCACGGCATCGCCAGCAAAGACTACGAGACCCACCTGATCGTTCTTCATCTGGTCGAGCATACGCGACAGCATTCGCTTTGACTTATCCAGACGGCTTGGGGCGATATCCTCAGCCAGCATTGAGTTGGAGATATCGAGACAGACCATCACCTCGATACCGTCCTTCTTGACTGTTTCGAGCTTCGAACCGAACTGCGGACGGGCAGCTGCAACGATAAGGCATATCATGGCCACCATCTGCAGGATGAACTTTATGTTGCGCTTCTGACTGCTGACGCCATGCATCAACGGACGCAACAGAGCCACGTCGCCGAAACGGGCAAGCGCATGACGGGAAAGATGTGACGACATGACGAAAATGCCTGTCAGCACCACAACCGCCAGAAGCAGCCAGAGCATATTGGGATTTGCGAAACGGAAGTTATCCATTATTCTTTGTTATTGTAAACCGATAAATCTGTTATTGTGAACCGATAATCCAGTTGTTGCCTGTCAGATCAGATTGCGCAACACCGTATGACGGAGCAGCACATGGAGCAGCAACATGATGATGGCTGCAATGGCGAAAGGAAGGAACTCCTCCTCGCGGCGACTGAACTCGCGCACACTCATCTTCGTCTTCTCCATCTGGTCGATCTCCTCGAAGATGTCCGAGAGCTTTGCCTTGGTGGTGGCACGGAAATAGCGTCCGCCCGTGCTGCGCGCCATGTTGCGGAGAAGGTCTTCGTCAAGGTCTGGCTTGACCGTCTGCTTGATGGCACGGCCGAACATATCGTAGCCCGTGGTCATCTCAAACTCCTTGTCCGTACCGACACCGATTGTATAGACACGTATGCCCAACGACTGAGCCACGGAAGCGGCATCGTTAGGCGAGACGTCGCCGGCATTATTAGAACCGTCGGTCAGCAGGATCACCACCTTCGACTTGGCCTCGCCGTGGCGGATTCTGTTAAGACCTGTCACCAGACCATTGCCGATGGCTGTCATTGTGCCGTCCACGAGGTCGAAATCGACACTGTGAATCATATTGGCAAGCACGGCATGGTCGCTGGTCATCGGACAAAGCGTATAACTCTCCTTGCCGAAGATAACCATACCGATATTATCATTAGGACGGCCAGCCACGAAGTTTGATGCCACTTCCTTGGCAGCCTCCAGACGATTGGGCTTGAAGTCCTGCGTCTGCATGGAGTACGATACGTCGAGTGTCAGTACGATGTCGATGCCTTCCGTGCTGCTCTGGCTCCAGTTGTCACTGCTCTGCGGACGGGCCATGACCACTATGGCCATTGCAAAGGCTCCGAGAAGCAACGCGAAATTGACGTGACGCAGATACTCCTTCCACGACCTTGGCACCTTGGCAAATGCCGCCGTCGATGGAATCTGCAGCGAAGCGCTCGACTTTGGCAATCGCCACACATAGAAGGCGATGGCAGGCACCAGAAGCACCAGAAGCACCAGATATCCGGGATTAGCAAATGTCATTATCTTTCGTTTTTGTTATAGCCACCTGTAGAAGTCTTGACCTCAGCATCTTCACTTACCGTAGGCAGCGACTCCTTGGTCTGTTCGACAAACAGGCGTGAATTCATATATACCAACTGATTCTCGTCAGGCAGCGGCTCATACTTGGCGAACTTCACAAGGTCGGCCATCTGAAGGACCTCCTTGAGATTGTTGTGCGACGATCGCTGAGAGATTGTGAGCTCGACAAGTTCATCGAGGATCTCGTCGGTGGTCTTCTCCATGGCCTGCACATTATAACGGCGTTCGATATACTGGCGCAGGATGTCGGTCAGCTCGGTGTGGAACTGCTTGTGCTTACCTTCCTGCCAGAGCTTGCGTCCGTTGAGTTCGGTCAATGCACGCAGAGCAACAACATGGGCAGGTTCGAGCGGAACCTTCACCTCCTCTACCGGCTTCTCGCCAGTGCGATGTGTCTTATAATATTGATAGCCATAGAAGGCAGCAAAGCCCACAAGCACTACAATCAGCACCCAAAGCATCCACCATGCATAGTCCCAGATCACAAACCCAGGCACGAGCAGCGACTTGAGTCCCTGAATGGAGGATGGATCGTCAGACACCGACTCGAACGGATGTTCGACCTTCAATGCCACCACCTGAGTGCTCACAGTGTCCCTGCCATTGACCACAAACTTAAACGGTTCGATGAGCATGGCTGCACTGTCGAACGCAAAGACCTGGATGTCCTGCGAATAAGTCACCATTCCGTCCTTACGCAGAGTGTCAATATTCAGACGCGCGTCAGGACCGTACTCAAGCATATAGCGCTTCTGCGAGTCTTCATAATCGACGGCTGCGATGCCACGCGGAGTGATGGACGTCGGCCATGACACCTCTGCCCCCTCCGGCACAGAAATCTCGACATGAAGCATACGCGGAATACCGATATAGACCCATGGAGTATCGATCTCCGCCTTAGCGAAGTCGGCACGCGCCTCTGTCGGCAGGCACATGACCATAGCCAGAAGGCTGAGCAGCAATATGGTTATTCTGTTCTTCATACTCTCTTCTTAAACAATCCGAGCAAAGCCGGCACAAAATCATCGTCGGTCGAAATCGATGCATTATCGACACCGCTGCGAAGGAAAGCCTGCTGCATGTTCTGCTGCAAATTGGCAAACCATTCCTTATAGGCATTGCGAACCTTGGCCGATGAGGTGTCAATCCATCGTTCCTGTCCGGTCTCGGCATCCTCCACACGCATCAGTCCCACGTCAGGCAGTTCACGCTCACGCTGGTCATAGACCTGAATGGCCACAACATCGTGCTTGCGGCTGGCAATGGTGAGTGACGACTGATAGTCCTTGGCATCGCAGAAATCACTGATCAGGAAAGTTGTGCAGCGCTTCTTCTGTGCATTGCTCACATACTGAATGACATTGTTGAGATCCGTGCCGCGCTGCACAGGCTTGAACTGCAACATCTCGCTGATGATGGCGAGCACATGCTTCTTGCCCTTCTGTGGCGGAATATATCGCTCAATGCGGTCGCTGAAGAACACGACACCGATCTTATCATTGTTCTGTATGGTGCTGAAGGCGATAGTGGCTGCAATCTCTGTAATCTGTTCCTGCTTCGTACGTGTGACGGTGCCGAACTCGCGGCTTCCGCTTACGTCGATAAGCAGCATCACAGTCAGCTCACGCTCCTCCTCAAAGATCTTGATGTGCGGTTTGTTCTGTCGTGCAGTGACGTTCCAGTCGATGTCGCGCACGTCATCGCCATACTGGTACTCGCGTACCTCGGCAAACGACATGCCGTGACCCTTGAACGCCGTCTTGTAGCTACCTGCAAAGATATTGGCGCTCAAGCCTCGCGACTTGATCTCAATCTGTCGTACTTTCTTTAAGAGTTCTGTCGTTTCCAACTTTACACTTTACTCATTACACATTACTCTCTTTACCCATTACTCTCGACTCTTTGCCCTTCTTATCAAGGCACCTCTACCTTGTTGAGAATCTCGGCAATCACCTCCTCGGCAGTGAGGTTGTTGGCCTCAGCCTCGTATGACAGGCCGATACGGTGGCGCATCACGTCAGGACATACGACACGTACATCCTCTGGGATTACATATCCGCGATGCTTCAGGAAAGCGTATGCACGCGCTGCAAGAGCGAGGTTGATCGAAGCACGAGGCGAAGCGCCGCATGAGATCATGTCCTTCATCGAGTTGAGTTCGTACATCTCAGGGTAACGTGTGGCAAAGACAATGTCAACGATATATTTCTGAATCTTCTCGTCGATATATACCTGCTTGACAACCTCGCGAGCGTCGAGAACCTCATCGACCTTCAGCACAGGAGCCACCGACTGCTTGAAACCAGCCAGATGGTTAGCCACGATCAGGCGTTCCTCCTCCTTCTTTGGATAGTCGATCTTAACCTTGAGCATGAAACGGTCGCACTGAGCCTCAGGCAATGGGTAGGTTCCTTCCTGCTCGATAGGGTTCTGTGTTGCCATTACAAGGAATGGCTTGTCGAGCTTAAATGTCTCGCTGCCGATGGTCACCTGACGCTCCTGCATAGCTTCGAGCAGGGCAGACTGCACCTTGGCTGGTGCACGGTTGATCTCGTCGGCCAAAACGAAATTGGCAAAGACAGGACCCTTCTTGACCGAGAACTGTTCGTTCTTCTGGCTATATACCATTGTACCGATCACATCGGCAGGCAAAAGGTCTGGGGTGAACTGGATACGGCTGTATTTTGCATCAATAAGCTGAGCGAGGGTCTTGATGGCAAGGGTCTTGGCAAGACCAGGCACACCTTCGAGCAGGATATGACCGTCGGCAAGCAGGCCGATGAGCAAAGACTCGACCAGGTGCTTCTGACCGACGATGATCTGATCCATGCCCTGTGTCAGCATAGTTACAAACGAGCTTTTGCTCTCAATGAGCTCGTTCAATTCGCGGATGTTTACTGTTTCCATTATATTGTGTAGTTTTATCAATGAATCTCGTTAATGTCGAACGGAGTCGGCTGATATACGTAGTAGTTGAGCCAGTTTGAGAAAAGGAGGTTGGCAGTCGAACGCCAACGCACGATGATCTCCTGGTTCGGATCATTGTCCTTATAGTAGTTGACTGGCGGCTGGATGTCAAGTCCCTTGCCCAGATCGCGGCGGTACTCGGTGTCGAGAGTGTCGGGCGCATATTCCGAGTGCCCGGTCAGGAAGATCTCACGTCCGTCGCGTGCCATGACCATATAGACACCACTCTCCCAGCTCTCTGCCATGATCTTGAGTTCGTCATGCTTGGCGATGTCCTCAGCGCGCACCTCGCTATGACGGCTCTGAGGCATATAGAACACATCGTCGAAACCTCGGAAGATAGGAGCCATTGGGTCGAGACTGTGATGCTTGAACACGCCGAACATCTTCTGGGGCAGCTGATATTTTGGCACATCGAAGAAATGATAGAGTGCTGCCTGTGCTGCCCAGCAGATATACATTGTCGAGGTGACATGCGTGCGTGCCCAGTCGAAGATTGTCTCAATCCAATGCCAGTAGCTCACGTCCTCATACTGGAGATGTTCGAGCGGAGCGCCAGTGATGATCATGCCGTCGAACTTCTGGTCCTGCAGGTCCTCGAACGATGTGTAGAACTGCTCCATGTGCAGGGCCGATGTGTTCTTGCTCTCGTGATTTGGCACCTTGATGAATGTGATGTCGAGCTGCAAAGGAGTGTTCGACAGCAGACGGATGAGGTCGGTCTCGGTGCGCTCCTTGACTGGCATGAGGTTGAGGATGCCGATGCGCAGCGGACGAATGTCCTGCGAGTTGGCACGCTCGTTGTCCATCACAAATATGTTTTCCTGCTTCAATGCCTCGATGGCGGGCAGGTTTTTAGGCAGTTTTACTGGCATCTTTTATTGTTTTTCTCTTTTTGTAATCGTCGGATTTTCGATGAATCGATTATTCGATCAATCGATCATCACAACCAGGAACTTCGACAGCGACCAGAAAGCGTCCTTGTCGATGATGCGGAGGGTCAGTTTCTTGTCCACGCCCTTGACCAGTTCGTATGAACTCTCAGGAGCCGATGACAACAGTCGGGCACCCTTGCTGCCCAATTCGATCTCGTCGATCTGACGCTTATCGACCTCGGTGAATGATGAAGTGTCGAATCCCTTGGTGGTCAGGCGTGCCTTATTGAACACACCACCGTCCACGAGGCCCATTTCCTTGAGCACCGACTTGCCAGCCACGATGTAATAGCAGCGGTTGAGAGCGCCGTCCTGCTGGCTGATTGTCTCGGTCTGCTGTGCCACCACATCCTCGGTCTGTTGCAATGTCTGCTGGGTCTGTGTCAGTTCCGACGACAGCTGATTGATTTGTTCTGACTGCTGGGCGATGGTTGCCTCATACTGGGCGATGCGCTGCTGATAGCCGGCAATTTCGTTCTGCATACGTTCGATGCTCTTCTTCAGTTCCTTGTTTTCGTTGAGCACACCCTTATATTTCTTCTGCATGTCAGTGAGGAGTTTCTGCTTCTCGGTGATCTGCTGTTCAAGGTTATCGAGCTGCTGCAGGAGGCGGGCCTTCTGGTTCTGCAGGTTCTGATCGTCACTGTTCACTGCTATCTGTCCGTTGATCTTATCGAGTTTCGATGATGCGGCGTTGAGCGTTGACACGAGGTCTGCAAGGTCGTTCTGCTGCTCGATTGTCACCTGAAGAAGCGAGTCATTGGCCGAACGCACCTCGACGAGCTGCTGCTTGGTCTCGCGATAGTCGCAGGCAGACAGCAGACACATACAAATTGCAACAATGCAAAATAAAAGCTTTTTCATATATCTTTGTATTTATTTTTCTTCTCGGCTTTAGGAGGCTCAGGCATACCGCCCACCAGAAGTACGATCTCGCCCTTTGGCTCGGTGGCTGTGAAATGTGCGGCAAGCTCGCTGAGAGTGCCATGCACGGTCTCCTGAAATTTCTTCGATATCTCGCGCGCCACTGCAGCCGGACGATCGGCTCCGAAATGCGATGCAAGCTGTTCGAGAGTCTTGACCAGACGGTATGGCGACTCATAGAAGATGATGGTGCGCGGTTCGATGGCAAGTTCCTTCATTCTCGTCTCGCGGCCTTTCTTCTGCGGCAGGAAACCTTCGAAGCAGAACTTCTCGTTTGGCAGTCCGCTCTGCACCAGGGCAGGCACGAAAGCCGTTGCTCCGGGCAGGCACTCCACCTCGATGCCTCGGCGCACGCATTCCCTCACGAGCATAAAACCCGGATCGCTGATACATGGCGTACCGGCATCGCTGACCAATGCCACGGTCATACCCGATGCGATACGGTCGGCCATGGCCTCGCAGGTCTGGTGTTCGTTCCATTTATGGTGGCTCTGCAATGGTGTGTGGATGTCGTAGTGCTGCATCAGCACGCTGCTTGTCCTCGTGTCTTCAGCCAGCACAAGGTCTGCCTCCTTCAGCACACGGATGGCGCGGAAGGTCATATCCTCAAGGTTACCCACAGGCGTTGGCACTACGTATAGTTTCATGTCGGTTAGAATTAAGAAATCTGGCAGTTGCACGAAGGTCTGCCTTATTTATACGGGCGCAAATATAGTGCTTTTTTCAATACCCTGTACAATTTTTGCCTAAGGAATGAGCAAAAGAAACATTTTTTCAATATTTTTACGAATAGTTTGCACTTTGGCTGTCGAATTATTGACAATAAACACGACCGAATACTCTCGTTTGTCGGTTCCGGTGACGTATCCCGCGTAGGCTACGACCGACTTTGTCGTACCGGTCTTAAGCTGGGCTTTTCCCATCAGGCACGACGATCTGAGGAAGTACATCACCGTGCCCGTAAGGCCTGCCACAGCCAGCGAGTTACGGAACTCCGTGTCGTCCTTCATCTCGAACAGCAGCTGGGTCATCAGATGTGCCGTAATCCTGTCGGCAGGCGCCAGTCCGCAACCGTCATACATCACCAAGGCGTCGGTGTCCAATCCGCGACTCTTCCAATATGTGCGTATCGAGTCGATGCCCGATGCCAGCGTACAGTTGCCGCTGATCAGATAAGGCAATAGCTCGGCGTTCTCATTAAGGCTCTTCTCGTTTGTCTTTTTCACGAATTCACGCAAGCTCAATCCAGCGTCTGGAATGGTGGTCAACGGTTTGACATAGTCGCTCTCCACATCCTCGATGAGCCAGTCTGGATTATAGCCGATGAGCTGCGGCAACGGCACGCATGTGCTGTCGGCACAAGGCACGCTGTCGGGTATGATATAGTCAGCGCCGAGCAGACGCATGGCTGCGCCCGTGGTGAAAAGCTTGAGCAGCGATGCCGGCTGTACGGAACGCTGTTCGTCCTGCTGATAGATGACCTCGCCGGTATGCAGGTCGCAGATCTCGACGGCTATCGTGGCATGGCGCATCTCAGGCGTTGACTGCCAGTTGGTGAATGCGTGTGGCATCCTACGCATTTGTGCATCGCAGACAGCCGGAGCGACCATGAGCAATGCACAAATCAGGGATAAGACAAACGATGGTGAATATTTTATCTTCATATAATCAGTTTTGAGGATGCTGATGCAGGCGCATGAGCTCGACATCGTCCACGTATGTTGGCTTGAGCACGATGCTGTCTGCCGTCCGGCGCACATTGAGCGACATGATGATTCGTGACAGTTCGACGTCGTCGCTTGCCTTGCACGTCAGCACAAGGAGGGTATCGGCGCTGAGCAGTCCTGTGCCACAGCCGTCATAAACAGAGTAGGTCTTGCTCTTCTCGTCGTAGTTGACAAGCGCCATTGACGCCACTATACCCTGGCCTGCCATCTGCTGAGGGATGTGCAATGACCACCGGAGTGTGTCGCCCTTATGGAATGTGGTGTCAGCCGGGATTGTCCAAATCCTGTGGGCTGTGAGGCGCTCTTCGTCGAGCAGCTGATGGCGGTTGTTTCTCCAGAGGTCGATGCTATCGCCCGGTTCACAGGGTCCGTACGTATCGTTCATCTCCGACAGCGCCAGCCATTCCGCGTTCTGCTGTTTCAGGTTGTCCTCCACGTGGTTGTATATGCGGATGAGCTTCTTGAGGTTCTGCGAGTACCACACCAGCGAGGTGTCATACTGTTCCTTGGTGATGCCGTGTTTGAGCAATACGGCTGCCATCACCTCCTGACCGTATTCGGGACGTTCGCGGTTCTGCGCGTCCTGCACGTCGATGAGTCCTTCTGCCAGATGTACGTCCGTGAGCAATGCCGTCATCGTCTCTTCGTCGATGACATGCTTCGGCCTTGAGTTGCATGCACCCAGCACGCATATCATGGCTGTCGCAACGGCAATGTAAAGGATAAATCTGCGCATAAAGCCTTGTCGTAGTGATTACTTTTCCTTGAACACATGCTGTGAGAGCTGTTTCCAATAGCAGAGGAACAGCAGGGCAATGCCCACTGAGATACAGGCATCGGCGAAGTTGAACACCGGCTTGAAGAACATGAACGGCTCGGAGCTCGATGGCAGCCACGATGCCCATCGGAACTGCATGAAGCCCCAATCGACCATCTCGCCTGTGCGTGGCATCCAGTCGGGCCATTCAAACTCGATCAACGGGAAGTAGAGCATATCCACTACCCTGCCCTGCAGCCAGTCGTTGGCAGGAAGATGTCCGGCTGCGGCATCGGCAAAGGTTGCCACATGTCCGATGCTGTCAGTGAACAGCTGTCCGTAGAACACACAGTCGATGAGATTGCCGAAAGCGCCTGCCACGATCATCGACAGGATCACCGTCAGCAGCCACGGCATGCCCTTGCGGATATGCGTGAACAGATACCATCCGAAGCCGCCGATGGCCACAATCCTGAACACCGTGAGGATGTATTTCGGAGCCAGCACCATGCCCACGCCAAAGGCAGCCAGCGCAGCCAGCGCAATGCCGAAGAGCGTGCGGCTCAGCTTTCCCTCGCGCACGTATTCATATAAGGAATAGCCCAGCATCAGGGCAATGAGTCCATAGATTGAAAGCACGAGCGGGCTGTCCAGTTCAGTTCCGTATGCCATTCCGTTGTTCTCGACAAAACACAGATAGAACCAAGACGTCACCTTGTAGCTCTCGTGGAGCACAAAGTGAGTCTTGATATAAATCTTGGTGATCTGATCGATCAATACGATGGCAAGCATGATGGCCGAAGCCACCGTCATCTTGGTACGATTGGTCATTGTCTGTTTAACGGCGACGCTGCTTGGCTTCGATTGAGAGAGTAGCGTGTGGCACGGCTCGGAGACGTTCCTTTGGGATCAGCTTGCCGGTTTCGCGGCAGATTCCGTAGGTCTTGTTCTCGATGCGAACCAATGCGCCCTGCAAGCCCTTGATGAACTTTTCTAGACGGGAAGCCTGCAGACCCAGCTCCTCGCGGTTCAAGGTCTCGGCACCATCCTCCATGTTCTTGAACTGAGGTGCGGTATCACGGTCTGAGTTGTCGCCAAATCGCATGGCGGCACGAAGCTCCGAATATTCGGCGTTTGCCTTCTCAAGCTTCTCAAGGATCAGCTGCTTGAACTCCTCAAGCTCCTCGTCAGTGTATCTTTCTCTTTCTTCAGCCATAGTATTAGGTTTAAAAATGCTTTAACTTATTTCTTAATCTGGGCACGAACCACGTATTCGTCCATGTCGAGTTCAACGGCATCGGCAAGGCTTCCAGCAGCCACCACCTCGATCGATGTGGCGAGCACCTGGCTTGCGATATAGTCGCCGAACGTCTTCACGGCCTCGTCGGTCTCTGCGTTGCTCTCCACACAGATCTGGATGCGGTCCGTCACCTCAAAGCCAGCGGTCTTGCGGTGGTTCTGGATTCGCTTGATCAGCTCGCGAGCCACGCCCTCACACTTCAGTGCCTCGGTGATGGTCACGTCGAGAGCCACGGTCACGCGGCCTTCGCTTGCCACGTTCCATCCTGGCATATCCTCCGAGATGATCTCCACATCGCCGGTAAGGATCTCCACGGCTGTGCCTTCAAGCTCGAAGTTCACGCTGCCGGTCTTCTCGAGCGATGCAATCTGCTCCTGAGTGAGATCGTTGAGCGCAGCAGCAAGGCTCTTCATCAGCTTGCCGTAGCGCTTGCCCAACTCGCGGAAGTTTGGCTTCACACGCTTCACGAGCACATGATCCTCGCCGCCTGCGATCTTCAGTTCCTTGACGTTCACCTCGCTGAGGATAAGGTCCTTGACTGCCAGCACGTCCTGCTCCTGTTCGGCATCGACGGCTGGGAAGAGGATGGTCTGGAGTGGCTGACGCACGTTGATCTTCGATGTCTTGCGGATCGAGAGCACGAGCGATGTGACGGTCTGTGCCAACTGCATCTTACGTTCGAGGGCCTCGTCGGTCTTGCCTGCCACTGGGAAGTCGGCAAGGTGTACCGAGACGTTTGCGTCACGTCCGCTGACGGCGTTGAGGTCGCAGAAGAGCTTGTCAGCATAGAATGGAGCGATAGGAGCCATGAGCTTGGCCACGGTCTCAAGACATGTGTAGAGTGTCTGATATGCTGCCAGCTTGTCGTCGTTGAGTTCGCCGCCCCAGAAACGTTTGCGGTTAAGGCGTACGTACCAGTTAGAGAGGTTGTCACACACGAAGGTCTCGATCAGACGGCCTGCCTGTGTCGGCTCGTATGTCTCATAGTTCTTCTCCACCTCGCTGATGAGTGTCGAGAGCGATGAGAGAATCCAGCGGTCGATCTCTGGACGCTTCTCTACTGGCACCTCATTCTCATTGCCTGTGAAGCCGTCGATATTGGCATAGAGGGCGAAGAGTTTGTAGGTGTTGAACAGTGTACCGAAGAACTTGCGGCTCACCTCGCTCACTCCCTCTGGGTCGAACTTAAGGTTGTCCCATGGCGATGCGTTGGTGATCATGTACCAGCGCAATGGGTCGGAACCGTACTTCTCGATGGCGCCGAATGGGTCGATGGCATTGCCCAGACGCTTTGACATCTTCTGTCCGTCCTTGGCCAATACGAGGCCGTTCGAAACGACTGCCTTGTATGCCACTGAGTCGAAGATCATTGTGCCGAGGGCATGGAGGGTGAAGAACCAGCCGCGTGTCTGATCGACGCCCTCTGCGATGAAGTCGGCAGGATAGATGGTGCGGTTGTCGAATGCCTCCTTGTTCTCGAATGGATAGTGGATCTGAGCGTATGGCATTGCGCCTGAATCAAACCAGACGTCGATAAGGTCAAGTTCGCGGGTCAGCACATTGCCGCTCTCGCTCACCAGCTTAATGTCATCGACGTATGGACGGTGCAGGTCGATCTTGTCATAGTTCTCCTTGGTCATGAGACCTGGCACAAAGCCCTTCTCCTTGTATGGGTTCGAAGCCATCACGCCGGCAGCCACTGCCTTCTCGATCTCATTGTAGAGTTCCTCGACGCTGCCGATGCAGAGTTCCTCACGGGTGTCGCGGTTACGCCAGATAGGAAGTGGTGTACCCCAATAGCGCGAACGTGACAGGTTCCAGTCGTTGAGGTTCTCAAGCCACATGCCGAAACGTCCCGTACCGGTTGACTTTGGCTTCCAGTTGATAGTCTTATTGAGCTCGATCATGCGGTCGCGGCACGCTGTGCTGCGGATGAACCATGAGTCCAGAGGATAGTAGAGCACAGGCTTGTCGGTACGCCAGCAGTGTGGGTAGTTGTGTACGTGCTTCTCCATGCGGAAACACTGGCCTGCCTTCTTCATCTCAAGGCTCATCACGATGTTCAGGTCGTCGTCCTTGGCTGCTGCCTCGGCATTGTACTTTCCGCCCTCGTTGTATTTCGGAGCGTAGGCATTCTTCACGAAGTCGCCCTCATGCACGCCGTACTCAGCGCGGTTGACACACTTCTCGACGAACGACTCTGCCAGTTCCTCGCACACATAGTACTTACCTGTCATATCCACCATCGGACGTGTCTCGCCGAGCTTGTTGATCATGTAGAGGCCAGGGATGTCGGCAGCCTTTGCCACCTTGGCATCGTCGGCACCGAATGTCGGAGCGATGTGTACGATACCCGTACCGTCCTCTGTGGTCACATAGTCGCCGAGGATTACGCGGAAAGCGCAGTCGGCACACTCCACGAACTTGTCCTGACCGTGACTGAACACCTTCTCCGGGTGCTCGGCTGCATACTTGCTGACGAATGCGGCGCTGAGGTCATCGACCTTCTCGCATGGCTTTACCCATGGCATGAGCTGATTGTAGTGGATACCTTCGAGGTCGGTGCCCTTGAATCGGGCAACGATACGGTATGGCAGTTTCTTGCCGTCCACCTTCTCGATGTCCAATGCCTCCATCTCGGCGAGTGTCTGGAGCTCGTCGCCTGCCAGATAAGCCTTGAGTCGTGGCTCGGCGATGATCACTGTCAGCTTGTCGCCGTTGTATGGGTTGAAGGTCTGAGCTGCCACATAGTCGATGTTAGGGCCTACGCAGAGCGCGGTGTTCGAAGGCAGGGTCCATGGTGTGGTTGTCCAAGCCAGCACAGCCAGCTTGCCCCATTCCTTCAGGGCTGCTGCATTTTCGATTGCCGACAGTCCGTTGTCAGCAACCTCGAAGATGGCTGTTGCGGTCATGTCCTTCACGTCGCGATAGCAGCCTGGCTGGTTCAGCTCGTGGCTCGAAAGACCTGTGCCTGCACCTGGCGAATATGGCTGGATGGTGTAGCCCTTATAGAGAAGGCCCTTGCCGTAGAGCTGCTTGAGCATCCACCAGAGGGTCTCGATGTAACGGTTGTCATAGGTGATGTACGGATCGTCGAGGTCCACCCAATAGCCCATCTTATGGGTCAGGTCGGTCCATTCCTTTGTGTATTTCATCACCTCCTTGCGGCAGGCTGCGTTATAGTCATCGACCGAGATCTTCTTGCCGATGTCCTCCTTGGTGATGCCGAGCATCTTCTCTACGCCGAGCTCCACTGGCAGACCGTGTGTGTCCCAACCTGCCTTGCGCTTCACCTGATAGCCCTTCATTGTCTTGAAGCGGCAGAATATGTCTTTGATCGAACGTGCCATCACGTGGTGGATACCTGGCATACCGTTGGCTGACGGTGGGCCTTCATAGAACACGAACGATGGATGACCCTCACGTGTGGTCATCGACTTGTCAAACACCTGGTTTTCGTCCCAGCGTTTCAGAACCTCCTTGTTGATCTCCGAGAGGTTAAATTGGTTATATTCTGCAAATTTCATATCTGTGAGTTTGAATATTCTACTTTTTATAGCGCGCAAAGATAATGTTTTTCTCTTATATTTCCAAAAAAAACTTCTTTTTTTCAACGGTTCCGCCTCTTTTCCACCATTTTTGTTTACTCTACAACTCTAAATAATGATTTTTTCTTTCGAACTTTTACGAAGCATTTTGTAATTCCTTATCCGTTCATTTGGATTTCCCAGGAGTTGGGAAATGCTGCCGAAAGTTTCATTTGGACTTCCCAAGTGTTGGGAAATGCTGCCGAAAGTTTTTTTTGGACTTCCCGAGAGTTGGGAAATGCTGCCGAAAGTTTATTTTGGACTTCCAGCTTTCTGGAAATGCTGAGAACAATGTTCCGAGAACTTCTCAAGAGTTAGGAAACGCTGGGAACAATGTGCTGGCGACTTCCAGCTTTCTGGAAATGCTGAGAACAATGTTCCGAGAACTTCTCAAGAGTTAGGAAACGCCGGGAACAATGTTCCGAGAACTTCCCAAGAGTTAGGAAACGCCGGGAACAATGTGCTGGGTGTTTTTAGTGGGCGCAAAGATACAGTTTTTAATCATTCGCCGTTCAATTTATCATCTAAATCTTACAAAAAAAGTCAAAGTACATTAAAAAATGTACCAAAACCCACCAAAGCAGCCTTTATATTATAAATAATGTATATATTTGCACATTGCAATTTGATTTCATGCGTCAACATCAATCTCACTTTCTGACATGACAAGGATTTGTATTTGCGGCGGCGGTTCACTGGCTCATGTTTGTGCCGGCGTGCTCTCGTCGCAACCCGAGACGGAAGTAAACATCTATACGCGGAAGCCCGAACTGTGGTCACACCATCTGACGGTGACCGACCTCGACGGCAAGGTGTATGGTGCTAATCTGCACACGGTCAGCAATCGTCGGGACGAGGTGTTGAATGACTGCGACATCGTGCTTCTCTGTCTTCCGGGCTTTGCCATCGAGAGTATGCTCACAGACATCAAACCCTATGTGGGCAAGGCCGTTGTTGGTTCGATCGTATCAAGCACCGGCTTCTTCTTTGCGGCCCACAGGATTCTCGGCGAGGACGCAAGACTGTTCGGATTTCAGCGTGTGCCATATATTGCCCGCACCAAGGAATACGGACACTCAGCCAACCTTCTCGGCTACAAGCCTCAGCTGGCCATCGCCATTGAGAATGTGACCGACAGCGAGGCGTTCAGACTATTGGTCGAACATCTGTGGATGACGCCTGTCAAACTGCTCGGTTCACACTATGAGGTGTCGCTTACCAACAGCAACCCGATACTCCACACGGGTCGCCTTTATTCGATGTGGCATGACTGGAACGGCGAACCGTCTGACCATAACATTCTTTTCTATAAGGAATGGACTGATGATGCCAGCCGGATGCTCATCGACATGGACGCAGAGTTCATGCGACTGCTCGATACGCTGCCGGTCACTCCCGGCGCCATTCCGTCGCTGCTCGAATATTATGAAAGTCATGACGCACAAAGCCTGACGCGCAAGATCAGCAGCATTCCTGCATTCCAAGGCATCGCAGCTCCGATGATCGAGACGGCCGACGGATGGATCCCAGATTTCAAGAGCCGATACTTCACTGAGGATTTCCCATACGGATTGAGGCTAATCGTTGAACTTGCCGAACGCCAGAATGTCGATGTTCCATGCCTGAAAAGAGTGCTCGAATGGGGATTGAAAATAACACAAACCAAATAAAAAGATATGAAACACGTTTTTGTTTTGCTCGCTGCAGTATGTGCTACCCTCAGCGCTTCTGCCCAAACCGATATCAGCCTTAACGGAACATGGAAATTCTGGGTTCCCGAATGTGCGGAAAGCGAAAGTCTCCCTGCAGACGTCAAGGCTGAGAAAATGGTAGAAGTGCCACATACATATAATATCATGGACGGTCTGGAGGACTATGCCGGCAGCGCATGCTACTCTCGTATGCTTCCGATCACACCCGAGATGAAGGGTCGCCAGCTCAGAGTGCATTTCAATGGCGTGTACCATGATGCCATCGTCCTCGTGAATGGCAATAAGGTGGGCGAACATCTCAATGCAGGCTATTCGCCTTTCAGTTTCGACATCACGCAGTATGTCGATTTCGCACCCGAGGCGAAGAACGAGATTCAGGTAATGTGCAATAACGCATATTCAGATCACAACCTGCCATGGCGTCGCAAGTTCGACTGGACAAACGACGGTGGCATACACCGCGATGTGACGCTCCATGTGTCTGGCCGCTGGGGATTGAGATACGTGCATGTGACTCCGCAGATCGACCTCTCTGACAGCACTGCTATTGCCAATATCAGCATAAAGTTGTGGGAACCTTCGGCCAAGAAAGCTAACGTGGCGCTGAAAATCACCGAGAACCGCACCGGACGTGTGGTTTGCGAGTCTTCGCGCAGTCTCAAGGTCGGCAAATCAGGCACGTTCGACGTCAGCATCGACTGCGGCAAGGTGGAACTCTGGCATTTCGACAATCCTGCGCTCTACACCTACGAGGCTACACTTTTTGACGGTAAGACAGTTTCCGACTTCCGTTCTGAAAAGTTCGGTTTCCGCACGCTGAAGGTTGAGGGAGATCACCTGACGCTCAACGGCGAACCTGTGCGTCTGCCTGGCATCGAGAATATGGCAGGCTCAAACCCTGACTACGGCATCGCTGAGTCGCACGAATATATTGAGAAATCAATCAGGATGATGAAGGATCTGAACTGCACCATCAGCCGCTACCATTGGCCTCAGGACGACTATCGATATCAGATGATGGACTCGCTCGGTATGCTTGTGCAGGAGGAACTGCCTTGGTGGCAGGGTCCGCAGCGTTGGCTCGGTGCAGAACTCATGGCAAATGCCAAGCAGCAGTTGGCGGACATTGTCGAGGCTCATTATAATCACCCTTCAATCTTCGCATGGGGCATGAGCAACGAGGTGAAGGAGAACACCGCAGATGTGGTGGAACTCGCCAATCATGTGCGACAGTTCGACTCGACCCGCATCGTCGATGTGGTGTGCAACCACATGTTCCGGGATCTTGAGAAAGACCCATCGCTTGCGCTCGACCTACCGACGTGGAATGAATATATAGGCACATGGCACGCCAAGCACCGCGACCAGCTGCCAGGTTATTTCGACGAGGTTGAGAAAATCATGAACGGTCGTCCGCTGCTCATTACCGAGCACGGTCTTTGCGAACCTGCATTTACTGGCGGTGATGCCCGACGCATCGACGAGATGATCTATCACATCGGTGAATGGAAGAAGCATCCGTTTGTCTGCGGATACATCTATTTCTGTCTTGAGGACTATCGCACACAGATGGGTGAGGAAGGCCTTGGCAAAGACAGAATCCGTCGTCACGGTGTCTGCGACAAGCGACTCAATCCGAAGGCTTCGTTCTACGTCCTGCAGCAGCTCATGAGTCCTATCGATGTGACTATGGTCAAGCCAGAACTTGGCACAAAGAACGAGGGCACGCTCGCCAATATGTATGACGTCGATACAAACAACAAATCTGCTGTCATCACCATCAGGGTGAAGGACGACATTCCGTCATACACTCTCCGAGGTTACAGCGTCACATACGCCGACAACAAGGGCATCATCCAGACTCTGCCCCTACCCGACCTGCGTCCTGGCGACACCCACACTTTCGTTCTGAAGAATGCCAACACTTGCTATAACTTCAATATCATCCGTCGCGATGGCAGCATCGTGCTGAAATACTAATAGTCAAAGTTATATATTGTTAGAAACATATTAAATTTGTAAGAGAGAGATGAAAAAGATATTCTTTTTGCTCTGCTGCCTCTTTTCATTGACAGCCGTCGTAAATAAAGCCCACGCTCAGCGCGTGTTCGAAGGCACATTGATGTACGCCAGCACGGAATATCACAGTGCCGCCGTACAGAAATTCTCAAAAGGCACTGCCTACACCGGACAGCGTATGCAAAGCCTGACCATCAGCGGCAATAAAGCCCACATCATTGATGAGAATCTATGCCTACACACTGTGCTGGACGGTGAGGCAAACATCTGCTACATATATAGCGACATAACAAACACCGGCATCAGTTACCCGCTCGATCAATACCAGGACTTCTATTCGCAGCTCTCCGACCATCATAAAATCAACAAACTGACTTGGGAAAAGCCTGGCGAAACCACATACAAAGGCGACAAGCTGACAACCTATCGCGCTGCCATCTCAACGCCTAATCCACAGGTCAATATGACTGGCAGCCTTGAGATATGGTCTTCGTCGGCATTTCAGATCGGCGACGTCGCCAAGACATTCCTTTCCGGAGCCGACACTCACGGCTTGGCAAAGAAATATGTCTGGGAGACTAAATCCGAGGTTCCGATCATTGGCACATTGCGCAGCATTGTCTCGGCAGAGCTCGTGGCTATGCGAGAATATCATGTTGATCCTGCGGAATTTAAGCTTCCTTCGAGCGTAAAAATCGAACCGGACGACGTTTCGAATCCAAAACATTTGCTCAAGCTATACAAAGCACACCAGAAAGGAATGAAGCAGCTCGGCATAAACTTCAATGAGAGCGCGGAGTCTGTATTGCCACAGATCCGCAGCGAATGGTCGTTTGTAACCGAATGCGAAGCAAGCGAGCGATTTGCAGGCAGCATCGGCAAGGCCATCTGGGGTGAAATCGGCAAGTCGCTGATCAGTATGGCAGCCTCTATCGCTCAATCTGAAATCGACAAGCGAACCTCTGTCTTTCTTGAGTCAAAAACAGGCTCTACGCTCAGCCTGTTGACCGATGTGGGTAAAACCATCATGAAGGCCAAAACTGCCAACACCAAGCAAATGACGGACACCCAAAAGACTGAACTTGCCCAGAATTATTCCACCGACTATGAAACTCTGGTTAACGGCCTCCTCAGCATCGGTAAGGGTTCTGGCGGCAACAGTTCTAATAATAATTACATCATGCAGATCAAGGAAATACGCCAGTTACAGGAGTCGATGAAAAATGCCCGTGAATTGGCAGGCGAACTCGGTTTGGACATTCCTCAATCCGTATATGAGACTCTCGACGTCAATGAGATCCTCAAAGGTCAACTCGGTGGCGGTAATGCAAGCAAAACAACTAAGGCAGCCAAGGCCGATGACGCAGGCAGCGTAAGTGAAGCTGACGCCGACGATGCCACCAAGCAAAACTACTTCACTTCGTCATTGAAAAAGATTACTGAATCAGAGACTGTCAAGAAAATCAAAGATTCGGAGACCCTGAAGAAGATCAAGGAAGCTGAAGGTCTGAAGAAATTAATGAACAAAGTTACAAAAAAGGAATAACGAACCTGCCAAATGGCTGGCGAAGGCATTCGGAGAACTATAATATGGCCGAACACTTAGACATAGCACAGGGAACAAAAGCCGAGAAGTATGCAACATTGTTTCCACAAATTGAGGCAGTGGTATCAGCAGAGAAAGATATCATTGCAAATATGGCGAACGTAGCTGCAATGATCCACGAAACATTCGGATTCTGGTGGACAGGTTTCTACAGAGTCATTGACAATGAACTGGTATTAGGTCCATTCCAAGGACCTCTGGCCTGCACACGCATCAGGAAAGGCAAAGGTGTATGCGGCACGGCATGGGCACAGGAAGCGACTCAGGTGGTTCCAGATGTTGACCAATTTCCAGGACACATAGCCTGTTCGTCGGCATCAAGAAGTGAGATTGTAGTTCCAGTCTTCTCATCGTCCGAAGTCATCGCCGTACTTGACATCGACAGTGCAGAACTCAATACATTCGACACCATAGATCAGGAATGGCTTGAGAAGATTGCAGCATTGATAGCCAAATAAAAAATAAAACTTAATTTCATTGCGCTGCAAAGATAGCTAAAATATATGGCAAATCACTGCTGTCCAATAAACGGACAAAATTATTAATGTTAAACTATTGATATTATTTAAATTGACGATCGAAAATATACCGCGGTGGTTTTGAAAAT
>JAGHUA010000039.1 GCA_018065085.1 Candidatus Liminaster caballi
ATTTTCAAAACCACCGCGGTATATTTTCGATCGTCAATTTAAATAATATCAATAGTTTAACATTAATAATTTTGTCCGTTTATTGGACAGCAGTGATTTGCATAAATTGCGGTGCAAAGGTACATACATTATTTATATTATGCCATACCTGAATTTGGGGAAAGATAACCACTTTTTAGGATTCTACTGGTTCTGTACTCCTACCAGTGCTGACAACCTTTCCGCCAACAGTCATAATTCCATATTCAGGGTGCAAATATACTCACTATTTTTATTAACTATGTATTTTCTCATTAGAAAATCATCAGAATAGTGAAATACATCATATAATTCGCACAGAAACAAGCCCTCATCATTAACTATTGAGCAAAGCAGATACCAACAAATGAGTAAAAACAACAAGAATCGAGCACTTTGCAGTACCTAATTCTTGCATATTTGGTGAAAAGTCAGTACCTTTGCAGCACGAAAATCTGGATATACCTCATAACCTCACAACCCACAATCACACAACCTCACAAACAATGAAGAATATAAAAATGTATGAGGCCGACGACAAGATGATCTCCCTCATTCGTGACGACCATAGCCTTCTGCACATGCTTAGTGCCTTCGGTATTAAGTTAGGTTTTGGCGACAAGACCGTCCGTGAGGTGTGCGAGGGGCAGGAGGTCGATACCTACACCTTCTTGACCGTTGTCAACTTTGCCATCAATGGTCATCTTAGCAACAGATCCATTGGCCAACTCTCGGTCATCACTCTGTTGCGCTATCTGCGTGCGGCTCACGTCTTCTTCCTCGACTTCGAACTCCCATTCATCCGCAAGGAGCTGAAGGATGCTCTCGACGAAAACGACAATCTCGCACAGCTTATCCTGAAACTCTATGACGGCTACGCCCACTCATTGCGTTCGCACATGAACTATGAGGAGAAGACGCTTTTTCCCTATGTTGAGAAACTGATTGATGGCAAGGTGGCTAATGATACTATCGTCGAGACCTTCTCAAAGCATCATGACCAAACAGACCATCTACTTACCGAACTCAAGGACATCATTATCAAGTATCTGCCTTCTGACAATCTGCGCAATAATCAGCTCAGCGCCACACTCTACGATATTTTCAACTCCGAGCGAATGCTCTATCAGCACGTTGAGATCGAAGAGCGCATCTTCCTGCCTGCCATCCGTCTGCTCGAACAGCAATGTCGGCAGAATGATGTATCACAGCGTATAACTAATATGATTACAGGAGGCGATGAAGCCTCTCAGGAAGCACTCTCTGAGCGTGAGAAGGAGATTATCGTCTGTGTCGTCCAGGGTATGTCAAACAAGGAAATTGCCGACCATCTCTTCATTGCCACAAATACGGTCACAACTCATCGTCGAAACATTGCACGCAAGTTGCAGATCCACTCTCCAGCAGGTCTCACAATCTATGCGATCGTAAATAATCTGGTGGATATCTCAACCGTTAAACTGTAGACTTACTTGTATTATACTGATCTACAACTAAATCCAATTATCATTTTCTCGTAATCATGACCGAAGATGAATAACGTCCCCGAAGGTTCGAAACCAAGAGAGCGATAAAGTTTCTTTGCCCGGTCATTGATAGGGTCAACGGCCAAAGTTATATCAAGACAGAGCGCTTTTCCGTTCTCAATGCCTTGTTGCAACAACTGTCTGCCAATGCCTTTTCCTCGATATTCAGGCATTACAGCGAGGCTGTCAAGATAATATTCGCCAGCTACAGCTTCGTCCTCCATGCCAGGGAACTCCACTCCGAGATGTTGCTTCACAAGGGTCATGGTTCGGATTCGCATCTCATGATAATTCCGTCCGTCATAAGCTGTCAGCATGCCTGCGCACTTGCCGTCAACCTCGGCAATGATTGTGTTGCGCCAAGAATACAGCACATCCTCGCGAACGCAGATGTTTCGTGCAAAGTTTGATATCTGCTCCTCTGATGCATCGTCATAGAGCATTGCCATGTGAAAGCCCCTCGCTATGAAACGGGCATCATCGGCTGTGGCATTTCGGAAAGATAAGGATATTGCGTTGTTCATAAAGCTTTCTTTAGCGAAGTTAACTTCTTGAACTCATTTAAACAGCTTATTCTTCAGCCACTCACGCACAGGAACATCATATAGTCGGTACGAAGCCCAAGCCATGGCGATGGCAATGCAGAAGATGCTGATAGCAACGAAGATGTGCTGATCGAGAGGGGCGTCCTGATGAGTCTCTTTCCAACCCATCTGCATGTAGATAAGAGGATAATGAGTGATCCCAAGTAGTCATCTTGCCGCTTGCCAATCGTTCATCGTAGGCATAACCGACGACGAAACCTGAGAGAATAAAGAAGAAATC
Organism: Candidatus Liminaster caballi; assembly: GCA_018065085.1. Classification (GTDB taxonomy): domain Bacteria; phylum Bacteroidota; class Bacteroidia; order Bacteroidales; family UBA3663; genus Liminaster; species Liminaster caballi. Next base: position 2,370 of record JAGHUA010000039.1, read on the forward strand.
CACAGCCAGATAACCATGATTGATAATCTGGTATGGTATTCCTGCCGAATATGTTTCAAACAGATGGAAACACACCACAAGAATGGCTGCTACGCCACGTAGGCCATCCAGAATCTCATATCGAGGTTTCGAGGCAAGGTAATTATTACTCATTGTATTTAAAACTTCTTTACGCGCATGTGACAGTAAGGTTCGCCTCCTGTCAATAAATCTTAATTATGAAGATAGGTTGCATACAATATTAATTATTGTACCGTAATCTTCTGGATAATCTGGCCGGGATCGACAATCGAAAGAGTAACGAAATGCTCATCCTTCGACTTGTCGAGAGGGAAGGTAAGGACGAAATCCTTGCGGTTTTCAAGCACCTGTATCTTCCATTCGCGTCCCCATTCCTTGAACTGATTCTCGCATTCTACGGCAGCAGAACCATCGACGCTGACTGCGAATTTATTGCTGCGGTCATAAGCCACCGGCCACATCGGCACGACGCTGATGCACACGGATACGGAATCCTGTCCGAGGCAGGCGTCAGGAAGAGGCAGGTCGATGGAACCGGTTGCCGTGAAGTCGAGCGGCTGACCCATCTGGAGTGCCTGCCAATCGGTGCCGATGCCTTCCAACAGACGGAAAGGCTCGGAGATCTTTGCCTTGGTTAAGTCAAGCTTATGCAGCAGTTCGGGGTGACGCTGATTGTCTGGCAGACGATAGGCGTCGGTAGGTTTATCGACCAAATCAGGCATGTTCTGATAGAGGGCGGTGAAACCTGGACAGATTTCAGAAATCATCTGATCCCACTTGCCGTCGAACAAGGCATGATAGCGGTCAATGAGCTGCTGGAGCTTGGCGTTGGCATCGCGCGACTGAGCAGCAAACATCTTGTTGCCTGTCTCATGATTGGCTTGGGCATAAAGGAACTTTCGGTTCATCTGATAGGCAGAGTGTGTCGAATAGCCAAGCATCTCATAGAGCGATGGCTGAAGCTCCGGCTTAACTGCCTGCTCGATGGCATCGTATGCAAAGCAAATATCCTGATATTCCTGCAGGCGCTTCTGAGCTGCGCCTGTCTCGAACGAAAAGTCTGAGTCGTAGAGACGATAGTATTCAGGTGTGTCCCATTCCATCTCATAACCCATGAACTCCGGTTTGCGATCCCACGCAAGGCGGTAGTATTGGTCGAGGATGTATTGGAATGCGTCAAGATGCTCCTCGCCGAAGATGCGAGTCAGCCATTGTGCCTGATAGCGGTTGGCATTCTCATAGCTGAAGGCAGGGAAGTTGTAGGCCATGTCCATGAACATCTGCATCTCGATCTCCATCGGTTTGATGTCGCCGACATTGAGCAACCAATAGCGATCGGCTCCTGCGGTATAGGCCTTGAGCAACTCTTCGTACATCAGCTGAGGTGCGGTGGTCGAAATCCACAGATTGTCATGTGGCACACCGCAGTAGCTCAGGTGATAATACACACCGCTGCCACCGCTGCGCTTCTGCTCTTCCGTGTTGCTCACGCGCTTCATGTAGCCATAGTTGTCATCCGGCCAGACGAGAGTGATGTCCTCCGGTACGCGAAGGCCGGCATCATAGATGTCGAGTGTCTCCTTGTAGGGAACGAAGATCTGCTGCAGCTTGGTTGCCTTCTGTTTCTTATGTTTTTCCAGGATGTTGCGTTGCTGGGCAAATACTTTCTCAAGAGTGCGTGCCCTGTCCTTTGGGTCGGTGCTACCCTTCATCGCTTCGTCGTGAAGGCCGCGCATACCCATGGTGTAGATGTTGTCGTATTGTGCTGTCTCGCGAATACGGTCGTCCAGTTTCTTGAGGATGGTTTCCTTATTGGTTTCATAGTTCCACTCGCCGTCGCGCTCCTTATCCCATTCCGAAGGTGCGGCGTTGTTGAAGAGCAACGGTTCGCAATGGCTGGTGGTGATCATGATGCCCCATTTGTCGGCCACTACCTGACTTTCGGGATGGCTATAGAAAGCACCCGTGCAGGTGTGCATGGCCGGAGCCAGCATATTGCCGCGCAGACGCAGAATGAGCTCACAGACGCGGTCGTAGGTCTTAGGACCGATGTCGCCAAGTTCCTTCTCGAAGTTGCGTTCCGCCCATGTCTTCATGCCCCAATCCTCGTCGTTGATGAAGATGCCGCGATACTTGATCGTTGGCGACTCGCTGACGTAGTTCTCCTGATAGTCATACGCTTTCGGATTATTTTTGTCAACGGGAACGTCTGCAAACCAGTACCATGGGTTGACACCAATCTGTTCGCTCACATGAAACACACCGTATGCCAGACCTCTTGCATCCGCCCCCGTGATATAGAGGTTTTCCTGATCTGTATCAATGGCATAGCGTTCCCATGTGCCTCGCAGTTCCTTATGGCGTGAAGTCTTGCTTTGAGTCGAAAGAATGATGTTCTGTCCTTTGCCTTTCTTGGTGCTCACTTCCGGCTTGATGCCGGTCACCCTCTCGATGTCTTCCGACAGCACAGTTGCCATCTGACGCACCAGCGGATGGTCATTCTGATTATAGACAATCGTTGACTTGGTCAGGTCGGTGGCACTCAGCGATTGACCGGCACAGAGCAAGGCGGTTAATGTCAAAAAATGCTTCTTCATAAACATAGGTCAAAGTTTGAATATTGCTGTCCATCCACCGGCAGGAGCCAGATGGATGTTGAGTTTCTCGCTTGGAGATACCTTGCGGCACACGTGCTTGAAGTCGGTTGCCTCACGCTGGGCATTCATGCCGTCGGCAAAGCTGTCCATGTTCATCTCGGTGGTGAGGAATTTTGAGAGGTCGATGGTAAGGTCGCGAGCTGTCCAGTTGTTCATGGCCGATACGTACCATGTGTTGCCCTTGCGACGGGCAATGGCAACATATTCGCCCATCTCGCCCGCAAGAGGAATTGTCTCGTCGAAGGTCGTAGGAACGGCAGCAATGAAGGAAGTGCACTCCTGATTCTGGATATAATGGGTAGGAGAGTCGGCAAGCATCTGAAGTGGCGCTTCGTAGATAGTGTACATTGCCATCTGGTGTACGCGTGTACCCTGACTCATTGGGTGACTGTTGTTGCCGAAGAAATGATCGCGTGTGGCATTGAGCATGGCACCAGGTGTATAGTCGAGAGGACCAGGGAGCATGCGCAGGTAAGGGATGGAAACATCATAACGAGGCATGTCGTGAACAGGTCCATTGCTGTCGCGCTGTTCCCACTTGCAGTTTTCCAGACCTTTCACACCTTCGAAGTTGACAACATTCGGGTAGGCGCGCTGCACGCCGTTAGGTTTCAATCCGTGGTAATCGACCAGCAGATGATGCCTGGCTGCAGCGGCAGCAATCTCGTAGCACGAGTGAATGACCTCATAGTCATCGCGGTCAAAGAAGTCTATTTTGAAACCTTTCACACCTGCAGCGGCGTAATGGCTCATGTTTCGATCCATGTCCTTGATGAGGTTGCGCCATGAGCTCCACAGGATCACACCTACATTCCGTTCCTTGCCGTAAGCCACGAGTTCCGGGATGCTTAGCTCATCGTTGCTGTACTGCAACAAATCCTCCTGGCTGCTCCAGCCTTCGTCCACGATGATGTATTCAAGGCCGTTCTTCTGAGCAAAGTCGATGTAGTATTTATAGGTTTGTGTGTTGATGCCGGCATGGAAATCCACGCCCGAGATGTTCCAGTCGTTCCACCAATCCCAAGCCACCTTGCCTGGTTTGATCCATGAGGTGTCAGCCAGTCGGCAGGCAGGAGCCAGACAGTATGGGGTATTGGTGTCGAGCAATTCTGTGTCGGCAGTGGTGACCAATACCAGTCGCCAAGGCAATGCCTGCTTCTTCTGGATCTGTGCGATGTAGTCGGCGCGCTTGGTCGGCACGAGGTTAAGTCGGTCGAAACCACCGACAACGGTTTCGAGTGGGAGTGGGGCAAACTCGCTCTGCAATGTATTGGCTGGTGAGTTCTTGCCGCGATAGAGGAACATGCCCGGATAATCCTCCACGCTGGTTTCCATCACTACGGCCTTCATGCCATTGGGCAGGCAGACGGCAAGAGGGGTGATGGCGATCGAGTCAGGGAACATTGCCGACAGAGGCTGTTCGTCATAGTATGACTCAAAGCTGTAGCAGTAACGTTCGCCACCGCGATTGTCGTTGACATAAGGGACGAAAGCCTTGTAGTCGCCCGTGAATGCAAACTCAGGCGATTCGCTGACCACGGTCAGTTCCTTGTTCGACTTGCTGACAAGGCGATAGGCACAGCCATCATCGTATGCACGCACAATGAGATTAAATTCGCCATTGCAGTCGAGTGTCAGCTCATTGCACTTGTCGTTCACCACGGCACGCTTGTAAGCCACCGTGTTGATCGTCTCGTCGATGCTGCGCTGTCGAGCCTTCTGGATGCGCGTTTTTGTGCCCCAGCTGCCGGTTGTTGTCTGTATGCCGATTGCTGATGGGGCAAGTACGGTCACACCATCGTGTGCGATTGTCCATTCGACACGTTCGTTGTCGCTTATTGTGGCTTTCAGATGACCATTTGGCGAGGTCACGGTGTAATCTTTAGCTTGTGATGCCAGGCATACGAGTGAGCTGAGGAATAATGCTGCAATACGTTTGTAATTTCTCATTTTACTAATAATTTGATGGAATCTTTTGTCAGGGTTTCCCAACTCTTAGGAAATGCCAACAAAACTTTTGTTAGGATTTCCCAACTCTTAGGAAATGCCGGCGAAACTTTTATTTGGATTTCCCAACTCTTAGGAAATGCCGACGAAACTTTTGTTTGGATTTCCCAACTCTTAGGAAATACCGGCGAAACTTTTATTTGGATTTCCCAACTCTTAGGAAATACCGGCGAAACTTTTGTCAGGGTTTCCCAAGTCTTAGGAAATACCAACGAAACTTTTTTCAGTATTTCCCAAGACTTAGGAATAGGATTTGCTTCCTCAAAAGGTTGCTGAGTAAGGTTTACATCTCGTAATCGTCAGGATTATGAGAGTAATGTTCGTGATGAGAATCGTGACGATGAACAATATGACGGTCAAGCAGGTCATGCATTATCTCGCTGTCCTTTGAACTGTGTGCAGAGGCTCCATGAGCAAGAGCATAGACTCTTGTCGGCCAAACCCAGTATTTGAAGGCAAGCTTGAAATAAACGTTGCGATGACGAGCAAATAAAACTTTGAGCATTTGACGTACAGTTATTTAAGGTTATTCGATTAGAAGTGATGTCATGATATAAGGACCGACACCCTTAGGGTCGTTGTCGCGGATGATCTCGTTGATGTAGTAGTCGAACGTGCCGCTACGGTAAGGAGTGCCGCCAAGACCTGCCACACCGCATACGCGAGTCAGCGAAATGGTGCCGTCGGCATCGTGGCGGATGAAGTGTTTGTTAAGGCCGTTGAAGGCTTCAAGGCCGTAGGTCATGAACGACTGTGGCAGCCAGCCGTTCATAGCACCCTTGATGAAGGTGTAGGCAAACATGGCTGTGCATGAAGTTTCGAGATAGTTGCCTTCGCGCTGACCCTGATCCATGACCTGATACCAAGCCTTGTATTCAGGATCCTGAATGGCGCGGATATTCTCGCAAAGAGGCTGGAGAACGGACATGATGGAGTCGCGTCCGGGATGACCGGCAGGAAGCTGTTCGAGAACATCGACCATCGCCATGCAATACCAACCCAAGGCACGACCCCAGACGTGAGGTGCCTGACCTGTGGCTGGATCGCACCATGGCTGGGCATGAGCTTCGTCCCAGGCATGACGATAGAGGCCGTTCTGCGGGTCGTAGGTGTGGCGTGCGATGACCATAATCTGGTTTACAACATCATTGAATGCAGCTGCCTGTGTGTCGCCCTCAAGGAACATGCGGGCATATTGGCAATAGTATGGAGAACCCATATAGATGCCGTCGAGCCACATCTGATGAGGATAGACCTTCTTGTGCCAGAAACCGCCTTCTGCAACACGCGGATGTGAGAGAAGCTGGGTGTAGAGCGAATCGAGCGCACGGCGATAACGTGGCTGAGGGTCGAGCGTATAGGCATGTGCCAGCATCTTGCCGGCGTTGATGTGGTCGAGCGAGTAGTTGGTAGTCTTGTATTTATAAATGAATCCGTCGGCATCGATCACAGCCTTGAGATACTGGTTGACGTAGTCGTGGATCGTAGCTGCCATGTTAGGGTAGCGGTCGGCACATTGGAGCATCGACTGCAGTTCAAGGCCATGTGTATAGTTCCACTTGAGCTGAGTGTTGTAGTCGATCATCGAAGGCTCTGGCATACGTGTGATCTCACTTTTGACCATCTGGATGGACATCGGTTCGTCTTTGCCCATTGGCTTAAGGACGTATGGACGAAGGGCAGGAGCAGCTTCGCAGATGGCTGGCAGAGTGGCAAGACACATCTGGTTGGCGCCATAGATGCAGAGATGTGTGTCATCCTCGCGACCCTTCGGCGCTGCCTTGTTGGTGCCGGCAGGAATCCAGCAGAACAGACGCTTGGAACCTTCTGCACCATAGCCCTGAATGACTTCCTTGCTGATGGCATTCATATCGACGAAGGCAATGCCGAGTTCGTTGGCAATACGGCGCGGAGCGTTCACATAGTCATCGACTGTGCCGTCTGAGCGTGTGATAATATGTGTCTCGACGAGCTGGGTGCCTTCTTTCTGACGGGTTGTGCCCTTGCCGAAGAGATCGTCTTCCTCGGCAGCGTTGGCATTCTGGAAGAAACTGCGACGGGCGATGGCATTGAACAGCACAGGAATGCCGCCCTTCTCTAACGTCTGGCGCACATAGAGGCGGAGCATGTCGTCGTATGAGTAGGTGACTTCGCTCTGCTGTTCAGAGCAACGGGCAGGAGCCGGAGTGCCTGGGCGTGTGCCTCGCTTGGCGTCCTTGATCTTCTCGTCGTTGTGTCCGAACTGGATGAACACATAGTCGCCTGGCTGAATCTGATCATAGACGGTTTTCCATACGCCCTCGTCATAGAAACTTTTGCTTGAGCGGCCGTTGATGGCATAGTTGCGGATGGTCACATCGTCTGAGAAGAACGAACTGAGAACCTGACACCAGCCGCGTTCCTGGTTGTCGTCTTTCAGTGGCTTGTTGGCCATGGTGCTGTCGCCGATGGTGTGGACGGTGATGGCGTCGCACATGTTCACGGCCAGCAAGGTGAGGATCAGAGTGAGAATCTTTTTCATGAATATGGATGGTTAGTGTTATTATATATATTAATAAGGTATAGAGAGGTGTCAGTTGATGAGCAGGGCGATGTTGCCAACGAAGAGCTTGACCGCAATGGCAAGAAGAATGATGCCGAAGAATTTGCGAAGCACGTAGATGCCACCCTGTCCGAGCACTCGCTCAAGGAAATGCACGTTCTTCAGGACGAGATAGACAATGATGATATTGGCAATAAGGCCGAGCAGGATGTTCGTGACGTGGTATTCGGCGCGAAGGGAGAGCAGGGCAGTGAATGTGCCAGCGCCGGCAATAAGCGGGAACACGACAGGCACGAGTGTGGTGGAGCCTTTAGGTCCGTCGCTGTATCGGAAGATCTCGATGCCGAGAGTCATCTCGATGCCCAACAGGAAGATGATGAAACCACCTGCCACGGCAAACGAATGGATATCAACAGAGAAGAGTTCGAGAATAAGATTGCCGGCAAAGAGAAACAACACAAGGATGGCCAGCGAATAGATGGCAGCTTTGGCTGCGTTGACAGGTCCTGATTTCTGTTGCAGGTCAATGACCACAGGTGTGAGTCCTGTGACATCGATCATCGCAAAGATAACAATGAAAGCGGAGATAAATTCTTTTATGTCGAAGCTCATGGGTTATAGGTTGAAAGTTATTAGCAAAATCAGTTAATTGTTATTTGTTAATTGTTTTTTTTTGTGCCAGTTCTTTTGCCAGTTATTGGCGCAAGTTTTTTTGCCTGTTATCGGTTGTTGTTCAATATTTCACTGTATCGCTTCTCGTCGAGAATGAGGTCGAGCGCTGCCTTGAACGTGTTCTGGCGTGTGTTCATGATGCGCGAGTACGAACCGTTCTCATACATGTCGTTGGCGATGTAGGCCTTGAACTGGAGTTTGATGAGGTCGATGTCGCTGGCTGTGAATGTGGTGTCGCTTATCGTGATGCTGTCTTTGCGAGCAGCGTCGAAGAGATCGTTCATGATATGGTCAGAGACGGTGAAGCTTCTGTTGAACGATTCAAAGTCCTTGTACTTGCGATGGAGCGACTTCTGGTTGTTGCGGAAATAATCGAGCACGAAGCGGTTGAGTGTGCCGCGTGCAATAAGTGAGCGATGTGTCTTGGAAATCTTTGTGGTGTCGAGCGGCACGAAGACATCCGGCATGATGCCGCCACCGCCATAAACCTTGCGACCGCCATTGGTATGGTAGATCAGCGAGTCGGCAAAGTGAATTGAATCGGCAGAGAAAAATTCACCGCGGTCATAGCGCTGGCGAATGTCCTTGGCATAGTCATCCTTCTCGCCTTTGACGTATGGCTTCTGAATGCAGCGCCCGCACGGAGTATAATATTGAGCGATGGTCAGACGGATCATTGCTCCGCTTGGCAGTTCCACAGGCATCTGTACCAAACCCTTGCCAAACGAACGGCGACCGACGACCACGGCTCTGTCCCAATCCTGCATCGCGCCTGTAAAGATTTCGCTTGCCGATGCGCTTTCCTCGTCGATGAGCACCACGAGGCGGCCGCCGAACGGACGATGTTTCTTGGCAAAGCTGTTCTTTCGCGGATCTTTCAAACCTTCGGTATAGACGACGAGATTGTTGTGGTCAAGGAATTCGGATGCCATATCTACGGCAATCTGAAGATAACCGCCGCCGTTGCCCTGAAGGTCGATGATAAGATCGGTCATGCCCTGAGCCTTAAGTTCGTCCATGGCTTTGATGAGCTCGTCGGCTGTGGTCGTGGCAAATCGGGAAATCTTGATGTAACCGACCGACTTATCGACCATGTATGAGGCATCGATGCTATAGACGGGAATCTTGTCGCGTGTGATGTGGAAGTCGATCATCTCGTTGTCGCGCATCACAGACACCTTTACCTTTGTGCCTTTAGCGCCGCGCAGACGTTTCTGAATGTCCTTGGTGGTCATCTTCACACCAGCTATGGTCGTGTCATTGACCAGGATGATGCGGTCGCCGGCTTGAATGCCTACTTTCTCGGAAGGACCTCCGATGACGGTGCTGATAACCAGCAGCGTGTCACGTTCCATCTGATATCTGACGCCGATGCCTTCGAAGTTGCCGCCAAGGTCTTCGTTCATGGCTTTGACCTCATCTGCTGTGAGATAGGTGGTGTGGGGATCGAGTTCCTTGAGCATACTGCGGATGGCTGTCTCGGCCAGATGATCGACGTTGAGAGTGTCGAAATAACGGTAGTCGGCCATCAGCAGGGTGTACTGAAGGTCGCTAACCGCAGTGCGTACGTCAGCCATCATCCTGAAGACAGGCAGCATGGCAAGAATCAGTATGGGGAGAATGCGCTTGATCATGGTTTACTTGAGCGAGAGTTTAGGGAATCCGTCGGGCATGAAGTCAGAGACATCCTTGCCGAAGGTGAGAAGTTCGCGTACGGTTGTGGAGGTGATGTGTGCCATGGCAGGTTCGTTGAAGAGCAGAACTGTCTCGATGCCCGTGAGGTGCCGGTTGACGTCGGCCAGTTGTCGTTCGTACTCGAAGTCGATGACCGTACGCACACCACGAAGGATGTGGGTGCAGCCGAGTTTAGATGCAATGTCGGTGGTAAGCGTCGAGTATGCGATGACCTCGATACGCGGTTCGTTGGCATAGAAGTCGTGTATCATATTCACACGCTGTTCGGTAGGGAACATGCCGTTGTTTTTCTTCTGGCCGTTATAACCTACGGCAATGACGATGCTGTCGGCAAACTCAAGTGCACGGCGCACCACGCTTTCGTGTCCTTTGGTGAACGGATCGAACGATCCTGGGAATATCAGTTTCATGAAACCCTTTCGTTTTTTCAATGCATGGATGGCGCAGGTTTAGGCTTCGTCAAGTTCGACCACAAGGTTGTTGATGATGAACTCCTGTCGTTCCATGGTGTTTTTGCCCATATAGTATTCGAGCATTTCGTGTACGGCATCTTCCTTGCGCAGCATCACGGTGTCGAGGCGCATGTCCTTGCCGATGAAGTTCTTGAACTCGTCAGGTGAGATTTCGCCAAGACCTTTGAATCGTGTGATCTCGGCGGTCGAACCGCATTCCTTGATTGCCGATTCACGTTCTTCGTCGCTGTAGCAATAACGTGTGAGCTTCTTGTTGCGCACACGGAAAAGCGGTGTCTGCAGGATATAGACGTGACCTCTGCGGACAAGTTCGGGGAAGAACTGGAGGAAGTATGTCATCATGAGCAGGCGGATGTGCATGCCATCGACATCTGCATCGGTAGCGATGATCACCTTGTTGTAGCGAAGACCGTCGAGGCCATCCTCTATGTTGAGAGCTGCCTGAAGCAGGTTGAACTCCTCATTCTCGTAACATACCTTCTTGGTCATGCCGAAGCAGTTGAGGGGTTTGCCTCGCAGCGAGAATACTGCCTGTGTCTCTACGTTGCGGCTCTTGGTGATCGAACCAGAGGCAGAGTCGCCCTCGGTGATGAAGATACATGAGTCATCGCGATGGTCATCGTCCTTGTTCTTGCCCTTGAAGTCGTCGTTGTAGTGAACGTGGCAGTCGCGCAACTTGCGGTTGTGCATGTTCACCTTCTTGGCGCGTTCCTTCGCCTGCTTGCTAAGGCCTGCCAGTTCCTTGCGTTCCTTCTCGCTCGATTGTATCTTCTGGAGCATGATCTCGGCAGTTTCTGCGTCACGGTGGAGATAGTTGTCGAGTTCGCGCTTCAGGAAGTCGCCCACAAACTTCTGGACGGTGATGGCATCCTGATCGGGAGCCATGCGGGTGGAACCGAGCTTTGTCTTGGTTTGTGCCTCGAACACAGGTTCCTGCACCTTGATGCTGATGGCCGCCACCATGCCGTTGCGTATGTCGCTGTACTCAAAATTCTTCTGTGCGAAGAACTCCTTGATGACGCGAGCCGATGCCTCCTTGAACGCAGCAAGGTGCGTGCCGCCAAGGCTGGTGTATTGGCCGTTGACGAACGAGTAATACTCTTCGCCGTACGACTTGCCGTGAGTCAGCACCACCTCGATGTCCTCGCCTGTGAGGTGAATCGGTGTGTAGATCGGATCGGAATCCATGCGGGCGTTAAGAAGGTCGGCAAGGCCGTTCTTCGACATAAAGCGCTTGCCGTTGAGCGTGAGCGTCAAACCTGTGTTGAGGTATGAATAGTTGCTCAGCAGAGTTTCGACAAATTCCATGCGGAACTTGTAGTTTTCGAAAATCAGGGCATCCGGCACGAATTCGACGTAAGTGCCGTTCGGCTCGTCTGTCGGTTCGATGTCTCGCTCCTCGATCTTCTTTGCTGCCTCGTAGATGATCTCCTTCTTCTGTCCTTCGCGACAGGCACGGACAAAGAAATACTTAGACAAGGCATTGACAGCCTTCAAACCTACACCGTTGAGGCCTACGCTCTTCTTGAACACTGAAGTGTCGTACTTGCCGCCTGTATTGATCTCGCTCACACAGGCATCGAGTTTGCCGAGCGGAATGCCGCGTCCGAAATCGCGGACACAGACACGTCCGTCCTCGTCAATGCGCACGTCGATGCGTTTGCCGAAGCCCATGGCGTATTCGTCAATACTGTTGTCAATGACTTCCTTCAGCAGGATGTAAATGCCGTCATCAGAGTGGCTGCCGTCGCCTTGCTTGCCAATATACATACCCGGACGGCGACGGATATGCTCCGTCCATTCGAGGTGTTGTATCTTGTCATCGCCATATTCGGCAATGGCTTCGGCGACTGCCATCTGTTCGTCTAAGTTGCTCATGTTTAAGGTGTGATATTTTACATTCTCTCAGGCACATCGATGCCGAGGAGTCGCATAGCTGTCTTGATGACACGTGCCACACAGGCCGAGAGCATCAGTCGGAGGTTGCGCTTCTGTTCGTCTTCCTCCTTGAGGATTGAGGTATCGTGATAGAACTGGTTGTATTCCTTTGCCAGGTCGTATGCGTAGTTGGCAATCTGAGCAGGGCTGTATTCCTTGCCTGCACGAAGCACTACACCCTCGAAATCGACGAGTTTCTGGATCAGTGTCTGTTCCTTCTCTGAAATCTCCACGGAGTTGTCGATTGTCAGGGTTGAGCTTGCGTCGATGCCTGCCTTGCGGAGGATTGAGCAGATGCGGGCATGGGTGTATTGGATGAAAGGACCGGTGTTGCCGTTGAAGTCGATTGACTCGGCAGGGTTGAACACCATGTTGTTGACAGGGTTCACCTTGAGGAGGAAGTATTTCAATGCACCAAGGCCGATGATGCTGAATACGCGCTCCTTCTCCTCGTCGCTCATGTCGGCAAGACGGTCGCCTGACACCTCGCGTGCATCGTTGATCATGCTTGCCATAAGGTCGTCAGCATCTACAACTGTACCCTCGCGGCTCTTCATGCGGCCGTTAGGAAGCTCCACCATGCCGTATGAGAAGTGGACGAGATCCTTGCCCCACTTAAAGCCGAGGCGGTCGAGGAGAAGCGAGAGAACCTGGAAGTGATAGTTCTGCTCGTTGCCCACAACGTAGATCATCTTGTCGATAGGGAAATCCTGATAGCGCAGCTTGGCTGTGCCGATGTCCTGTGTCATGTAAACCGAAGTGCCGTCCTTGCGGAGAAGGAGCTTCTGGTCGAGGCCTTCGTTGGTGAAATCTGCCCAAACAGAACCATCGTCCTTGCGGAAGAACTTGCCCTGCTCAAGACCTTCGAGTACGAGATCCTTGCCTTCGAGGTAGGTATTTGATTCGTAGTAGATCTTGTCGAATCCGACGCCCATCTGCTTGTATGTCTCATCGAAACCGGCATAAACCCACTCGTTCATCTTTGCCCACAGAGCACGAACGTCAGGGTCGGCAGCTTCCCATTTGCGGAGCATGGCGCGTGCTTCCTGCATGAGTGGCGACTTGGCTTCGGCTGCTGCCTTGCGAGCCTCTGCCTGTTTCTCGGGATCGTCATTGACAATGGCCTGAATCTCTGGGTCGTTCTCAAGGATTTCCTTTACTTCGGCCTTGAAATGCTTGTCGAAAGCCACGTAGCAGTCGCCAATGAGGTGGTCGCCCTTCTTGCCGGCGCTCTCAGGTGTTGCTCCGTCGAACCACTTCTGCCAAGCCAGCATCGACTTGCAGATGTGAATGCCGCGGTCGTTCACGATGTTTGTCTTCACCACGCGATTGCCGCATGCCTCCATGATCTGGCTGAGCGACCAGCCGAGAAGGATGTTGCGGAGGTGACCGAGGTGAAGCGGCTTGTTGGTGTTAGGCGATGAATATTCGATCATCACGAGAGGCGAGCTCTCGGTCACTGGCTGCAGGCCGTATGAGTTGTTGCTATAGATTGCCTGAAGCTTGTCGAGCCATGACGAGGCGTTGATGCTGATGTTGAGGAAGCCCTTTACCACATTGAACTTGCCGACCAGTGGCAGATTTGCTACGAGCCAGTCGCCGATCTCAGTGCCCAGCTCCACAGGGTTGCGCTTGCCTGTCTGCTTCATGAATGGGAATACCATGACGGTCAGATGTCCCTCAAATTCCTTGCGGGTAGGAGACACCTGCACCATCTCTTCGCTTATCTCGACGTCATATAGACTTTTAACGGCAGCGATAACGCCTGCTGCCAACTGCTGTTCGATTTCCATTTTGATGTATTTTCCTATATAATATATAAAAATCGGTGCAAAGATAATAAAAAATGGCATAAGTTGTACAAATATTCAAAAAAAAACGTATCTTTGCACCCAAAATCAAGCATAAAATGACAGAAAACGAAGTTTTAGCAGTGCAAAAAGAGATTGTTGACGTCTGCCGTCTGGTTTATGACCCTGAGATTCCAGTGAATATCTACGACCTCGGGCTTATCTATGGAATAGACGTCAGGGACGGCGGCCATGTCCATATCACCATGACGCTGACAGCTCCGTCATGCCCTGAGGGCGACTTCCTGATGGAGGATTTGCGCATGAAGGTTGAGGGATTGAGAGAGGTTTCGTCATGCGAGGTCGAGCTTGTGTTCGAACCTGAGTGGAACCAGGATATGATGACCGAGGAGGCAAAGCTCGAACTTGGTTTCCTTTGATTTGATTCCACGTTCAATGGCAATAGCCGTTTTTCCAATCATAGCAATCGTCATTTCTCACCAATAGCAAACTCCATTGCCCCAATAGGAGTCACGTTATGAGCAAAGTCTATTTTATCAGCGACCTTCACCTTGGCGCCATCACATTCGATAATCCTCTTGACTACGAGAGGCGCGTCTGCCGTTTCCTCGATTCTATCAAGAACGACTGTTCGGAGCTGTATCTGCTCGGCGATATTATCGATTACTGGTTTGAATATAAAAGAGTGGTGCCCAAAGGGTTTACACGTTTTCTTGGCAAGCTTGGCGAGTTTACGGATGCCGGCATAAAGGTTCATTGGTTCACTGGCAATCATGACATCTGGATCTTCGGCTACATACAGGAAGAGACGGGTGCTGAGGTTCATACCGAAGGCGGAATGTTCGACATCCAGGGGCGTGCGTGCTATCTGGCTCATGGCGATGGCATCGGTCATGACAGCCCTGCCTATAAATTCATGACCGGCTTCTTCCACAGCCGTGTGTGTCAGCGTCTGTTCAGCCTTATCCACCCTGATTGGGCAACGTCGCTCGCCCTGCGTTGGAGCCGTCACAGCCGTCTTGCTGGTCGCGACATGCCTGATTTTCTTGGCGAGGACAAGGAGCATCTCGTTATCTTTGCCAAGCAATATCTTAAGGATCACAAGGACGAAGAAGCCCCGGATTTCTTCATTTTCGGCCATCGCCACATAATGCTCGATATGATGCTGTCGCGCAAGTCGCGCATCATGATCCTTGGCGATTGGATCACGCACTTCAGTTATGCTGTCATGGACGAGGGAAATCTTTCGCTCGAACAGTTTGAGGTCGATGACTCGATGTACGAGACAGAAGAGCGTACTGGTGTCTCGATTGCTTTCTGAACCGATATAGCAATAGCTTCGGCAATAGCAACAGCATTGGCAATAGTAATAGCTTTGGCGTTGGCAATAGCATTGGCAACAACATTCCGTCATGCAAGGCTTACCTTGTTGCCGTCCAGGATCAGTTCTCCATTATTCACCATATTCCTGATCACCTCGGGCAAAAGTCCGGGGTGATCTGTTTTCCTGCCCAGATCCAGAAGCGACAGAGTGCCGCCGTCGGTCAGCTCTGACACGATGCGATCGTGCATCATCCGGCGCACATCATCTGTGTTTGTGTTGCCGTTGCAGGAAAGGCAGACGTCACACTTGCCGCACGGTTGGCTCTTGGTTTCGCCGAAATAATCGAGCAGTCGTTGCAGGCGGCAGCGAGTGTTGTCGAATGCATAGTCGATCATGGCGTGAACCTTCTCCTCGTCGCGCTTCTTCCGATCCTCATAGATGGCATGCGGCAGCACCACCTCGTCTGAGTCGAGACGCGGCAGGTTGTAGTAGATGACCGGTGTCTGTCGCGCGGGTACATATTGAAGAATATGAAAGCGTTTGAGGAGCAGGAGCTTCTGATACACCGTCTCACGGTCAAGCCCTGTATATGCCATGACGCGCTCCTCGCTGAATCTGACAAGGTCGGCAAACAACCCCGTGTAGAGTCGGAGCAGGGCATTGATGATGCGCTGGCATTCGCTGTCGAACTGTTCGAGGTGATAGAGTTTCTCCTTTGTGCATGTGAACATGATGCGCGACCACTTCTCGGGTTCCTCATTGTGAGTGATGTACCCTGCCAGCGACAGGATGTGGAGTGCGTGATACACCTCGGTCATCTGCAGTCGGTATGCCGAACAGAATTTATAGATGTCGAAGTCGAAGAAGTTGTTGAAGCCGGCACCTGGCGCAATCTGGAAGAAATAGGCAAGCCTCTCATAAACCATGCGGATGCGGTCGCGGTCGGGGTATGAGCTGTCGAGGCGCAGGAGCAGCATGTCGGCGGCTTGCTCAGATGCAATCAGATAGGCGGTGGCAGGTTTGCCGTCACGTCCGGCACGTCCGGCTTCCTGGAAATATTCCTCAAGCGAAGGCGGCAGATCGATGTGCACCACGGTGCGGACGTCAGGTTTGTCGATGCCCATGCCGAAGGCGTTGGTGGCCACGATGACGCTGATCTGATTATTCATCCATGCGTCCTGTCGCTTCTGTTTCTCTGACGGTTTGAGCCCTGCGTGATAGAATGTGGCGGAGATGCCGTTGGCATTCAGCAGCTCGGCGATGTCGGCGGTCTTTTTCCTCGAACGCACATAGACGATGGCGCTCCCCATCGAAGCCGTGTCGTCGCTGTTGGCATATTTTTCGAGCAGCATGCTCATGGCTCCGACAACGTCGTCGTCCTTCACCACGGTGTAGGTGAGGTTCGGACGGACGAACGATGCCTGATGGATGTCGTACCCCTTGCGGAAACTCAGTCGCTGGCAGATGTCCTTGATGACCTCGGGTGTGGCGGTGGCGGTCAGTGCCATGCAGGGAACCACTGGCGCATCGGGCAATGCCTGGGCGAGGCGCTGGCGGAACTCGGCAATCCTGAGATAGGGCGGACGGAAGTCATAACCCCACTGCGAGATGCAATGAGCCTCGTCGATTACCAGCAGGCGGATGTTGAGGTATGGCAGCTTGTAGAGCAACAGCTGTGTCTGGAGCCGTTCGGGCGAGATGTAGAGGAAACTGTATCGTTCCTGTATCACGCGGTCGTAGGTTTCGGTGATCTCCTCGCGCGTCATACCCATATAGATAGCTGCCGCCTTGATGCCGCGTTCGGTCAGATGGTCGGCTTGATCCTTCATGAGCGAGATGAGGGGAGTGACCACGAGTGTCAGGCCTCCCAGCATAAGACCCGGCACCTGGAATGTCACGCTCTTGCCGCCGCCCGTAGGCATCAACCCGAGCACGTCCTTGCCACAGAGCACAGAGGCTATGATCTCTTCCTGTACGGAACGGAAGGAATCATAGCCCCAGTATTTCTTCAGTATGTCTTTAGGGTCGGTTTGGGTCATTTGTCTTTACTCATGCACACTGCCTGCGGGATCCTGTCATCTTTCATTCATGCACGTCGGCGAGATCCTGTCCGATGGCCACGGCGTCGTCCTTCGAGCGTATGAGCTGGGCGAGGACGGCGGCGATGTTGTTTGTCTCGCTCATCTTGATGTCCTTGACCAGCAGCTGGATGTTGCTGTTGTTGTAGGTGTTTTCCTCGATCGAGAACACCACGTCGAACGGCTTGCCGCTCTTCACGATGTCGAGCTTGTCGGCGAGGTTGAATGCGATGCCGTTGTGGGTGAAGTTCGTCTCCGGATCGACCATTTCGAGGCGGATGTGTTCGTTGTCGCGACCCACCAGGCGGCTGTTGCCCTGATCCTTGATGCGGCGGGCCACAAAGAGCGGCTTGCTGTTGCCAGGGCCGAACGGAGCCAGTGGCTTGAGGTTGCGGAACAGGCGCGGAGTGACCTCACGGAAACGCACTTCCATGTCGATGTCGAGATGCTGGCGCTGCTGCTGAGGGGTGATGTGATCCTCCACCCACTTTTCGAAACGGCTGGTCAGCTCGGGGATGTTGTCTTCGCTGAGGGTAAGGCCTGCGGCATAGGTGTGTCCGCCGAAGTTCTCGACAAGGTCGCGGCAGGAGTCGATGGCGCTATAGACGTCGAAGCCCTGTATTGAACGTGCCGAACCGCTGGCAAATCCGCAGGCGGTGGTCAATACGACGGCAGGGCGGTAGTAGCGTTCGGTCAGGCGGCTTGCCACGATGCCGATCACGCCCTTGTGCCATGACGGATTATAGACGAGGATGGATTTCTTGTCCTTGATGTCCATCTTGTCAACCATGTTGAATGCCTCCTCGGTGACGCGCTTGTCAAGGTCCTTGCGGCTGTCGTTATATCCGGCGATGTTGATGGCAACGCTCTCGGCTGTCTTCATGTCGCGGGCGGTGAGCAGATCGACGGCTTCCTTGCCGCACATCATACGTCCGGCGGCATTGATGCGAGGGCCGATCTTGAACACGATGTCAGAGTTGGTCAGTTCCTTCTTTTCGAGGCCGCATTGCCTGATGATGGCCTTGAGGCCGTAGCATGGCGAGTCGTTGAGGCGGCGGAGGCCGTAGAACGACAGGATGCGGTTCTCGCCTGTCATCGGCACGATGTCGGTGGCGATGCTTATGGCGCAGAGGTCGAGCAGCGGATAGAGCATCGACATCTCGTTCATGCCGTTGTTGCGGGCGAAGGCCTGCATCAGCTTGAAGCCGACGCCGCATGCTGAGAGGTGGGGGTAGGGATATTCGTCGTCCGGACGCTTGGGGTCGAGCACGGCTACGGCATCGGGCAGCTCATCGTCCGGCTTATGATGGTCGCAGATGATGAAGTCGATGCCCTTGTCGCGTGCATAGTCGACCATGTCGTTGGCTTTGATGCCGCAATCTAAGGCAATGATAAGTTTTACGCCGTTGTCATAGGCGTAGTCAACACCCTTTTCCGAGATTCCATATCCGTCGTCATAGCGGTCGGGTATGTAGTAGTCGAGGGCAGAGTAGATGCTGCGGAGGAAACGATAGACAAGCGCCACGCTCGATGTGCCATCCACATCATAATCTCCATAGATCAGGATGCGCTCTTTGCGGCCGATGGCCTGGTTCAGTCTTTTCACGGCCTTGTCCATGTCCTTCATGAGGAATGGGTCGTGCAATCCGGCTGACAGTTGCGGGCGGAAGAATGTGCGTGCCTCTTCTGCGTTCGTCACTCCGCGCTGAGCCAGCAGGTGAGCGACGATGGGGTTAAGGTTTTGTTCTGCTATTAGCTCATCCTTGATCTCTTTCTGCTCGTTTGTTAAGGTGCGACAATTCCATTGGTAATTGGTCATTATCTTTATTTTTTATTATTTGCAGAAGGGATTGGGTGCGCACGGCGAGGAGCCATGCGTCGGAGAACTGTGTTGCCGAACGCAGGTCGTCGAGGTATGCCTCGGCGTCGGTCTTGATGCTGAATGCGTTGATGAAGATGCGGAAGCGTCCGTCCTTTTCGGCGATGCCGAGCTTGTCGTAGCCCTTGCGTCCAAGGCGCTGGGTGAGGATTTCGGCTTCCTCCAGGGTCTTGCAGCTGCCCACGATGATGAGATACATCTTCTCGGGCAATGGCTCGGCCGATGCGTCCGCAGCGGCTGAAGGTTCGGCTGTCTCTGCCACGGCTGTCTCTGCGTCCGCAGCGGTCATGGCGTCGGCCGACGGTGTGGCTGCCGAGAGCATCGAGTCGATCGAAGCGAGAATCTGACTGTCGTCCTGCTCCCAGCTCTCGTCCCATGACTGAGGATCGAGGTTGTTGAACTGGCGCATCAGCAGGTTGGTATCTACGATGTTTGCATACTGGCGCCTGCCGGTGCTGTCGGTGCCGGGAATGAGGCTTGCGAAGAAGAACATGACCACGAGCAGGGCAATGGCGGCGCGGCGCAGCCATACCTTAGGCAGCTCGATGACGTCGGTGCGTCGCTCTGGCTTCAGTTCGATGACCGGAGCCGGCTTCACGCCGCCGGTGGCCGGAGCGAGGCGTTCGTTCTCGATCTCCTGCCATGTGCGGAGCTTCAGTGCCTGAAGGCCGTAGTGACACGGATCGTTGTCCATCTGATCGGCAGCGATGAATGCGAGGTGGCACTCCTGGTCGCAGAACAGATGGCCGAGATGGCCCAACTGGCAGCGGCCTTCGTGCTGCACGCGATCGAGCACATTGCCGACCTGCATGCTGATCACGGCGTTTGCCTCGTCGAACGAGAGGTGCTCTGCCTGCATGATGACGTTGCAGAGCATGCCGTCGTCATGATCCATGAAGCGGTTGAACTTGAGCATGCGGTGAGGCGGGATCATCTGACCGCTGCGCAGAATACGCGAATCTTCCTCCTGAAGCATGAAGCCGCCGATGCCCGGCACAAAAGCGTAGTGACGGGTCATGAGCAGGTATTCGATGTATGTATTGAGCGCTCTCATATCATGTAATTTCATATTAAACCGCGCAAAGATAACATATTTTTTGCGCAATTCCAAATAATTGTCCAAAAAACTTGCGAATTACCTGTATTTTTCGAGCATTTGGCTCACAATTTGCTGCGAGAGGCCCATTTCGAGTGCCGTATTGATGTCTCGGCGTGCGTATTCCCTGTCGCCCTTGGCGTATCTGATCTGGGCTCTGAGCACGAACGACATCGGATCCTGGCTGTTGAGCTTTATCGACTCGTTGATGTCGGTGAGGGCTGCTCCCATGCGGTTACTGAGATAATAGACCTCGGCTCTGTCGCGCAGGAGGCTCCAGCTCTTCGGGTTGGCTTTGAGCAAGGCGTCATAGAGGTCGGCTGCGAGCGAATACTGGCGCTGTGCCTTATAGATGATGGCCATGCCGAGGCGCGACTTGGCGCTGTTGGGGTTGAACCTGTCGATGTATTCAAAGTCCTCCTGTGCGCCGATGGTGTCGCTGCTCATGAAGCGGCACAGGCCGCGTTCGTAGAGCCATGTCTCGTTCATCGGATCGCGCCTGATGAGGGCCGTATAGTCCTCGATGGCGTCCTGATACCGTTCCATCTCGGCATAGAGCTGGGCGCGGTTTGCCCTGACCGACGGGATGTCCTCAAGCAGGGCGACGGCGCAGCTGAAGCTGATCTCGGCCTCCTGCAGCTTGCCCTGACGGCGCTGGAGCGTCCCGAGGTTCGAGAACAGAAGTCCGTTGCCGGGGTTGGCCGGTTCGAGGCGCATCGCCTGCTTCAGGCATTCCTCGGCCATCGCGATGCTGTCGCTGTCCAGATAGTCGTAGCTGCGTTCGATCCATTGGTCGTATGTCTGCGATTTTGCCAACTGCACACAGAAAACTATGGCAAGAAAGGCGTGAAAGGTGCGATTTTTCATCTTTTTTTCTGAATTTTCCGTGCAAAGATAACCAATCTTTCCCAAAACTGAGTATCTTTGCGCCAACTTTTAAGTATTTTTTGTATAAAACGATGAGAAAATTTGCAGTTTTTCAGTTTTTGCCGCTTGCGTTGGCTGTTCTGCCGATGGTCTTTGGCGGCTTGGTATCGTGTGTTCCCGGTGTCAGAGGTGCGGAAGGTGAGCTGGTGCTCGACACCCTTCGCCTTGACAGCATTATCCCTCTTTTCGACGATGAGGCAGAACCTGCGCTTACCCTCGGCTATGAGGTGGAGAGGCCTGTGGGCGGATCTCCGCAGCTGGTCGGGTCGCTCGACCGTATGATCTGCTCGATGGTGGAGAACGGCGCCTATCTCGATGCCGACAATGACGTGGCGTGCATGCTCGGCAAGTTTGTCGACTCTCATGCCGGTGCCTATCACGACGAGCTCAACGAGTTCACGAAGGACGAGCTCCGCAATAATGCGCTGTGGCTTAACTATGAGGCTTCGCTTCGTGGCAGGGTCATAGGCCAATACTGTGATTTCCTGAGCTATGAGGTGGTTTTCTACGGCTACAACGGCGGTGCTCACGGCCAGACGGTCTGCACGTGCTCGGTGTTCGACATGCGGCAGATGATGCCCCTTCAGCTGTCCAATGTCATCGACGAAGCCACGATGCCTGTCGTCTCGCAGCTGTTCCTCGACAGGCTTGCGCTCTTCTTCGACTGTAGCGATTATGCCGACCTCAAGGCCAAAGGCTATCTGTTTGACTACTCCGATCCCGGTCCTACGGAGAACTTCTTCTTCGATGAGAAGGGCATCACCTGGGTGTTCAATCAGTATGACATCGCTCCTTATGCCTACGGACAGCCAACGGTCACCCTCTCATGGGATGAACTCCAGCCGCTCCTCCCGTCCGAGTCGCCTGCGATGCGAGTCTTCTGAACCGGGCAGGCTTGCAAAACTTTTTCTATTCTCTCTCCACGCTCAGGCAGGCCGCTGCAGATGCCTCCCCGAGCGATTGCGCGCATCGTCAAATCTCCGGCGCGGCTGTTCCCTGTGTCCCCCAACGCAGGGTGATTGCCGCCGAATTCGCTGCCTTGAGATTTGACGGTGCAAAGATACGACATGAAAAGTGCGGTTTTCGCATTTTGCATTAAAAAAATTAATAAAAAATTCAATACGTCCGTTTCCGCATTCCTGCCATATCCTACAAACGTCTGATTTCCATACTTTTCCCCCTTTGGACGTTATTCGGGAAAAGACACCTTGTTCAGGGAAAGACACCTTATTCAGGAAAAGATACCTTGTTCGGGGAAAAAGACACCTTATTCAGGGAAAGACAAACCTTGTTCGGGAAAGACGGTGTGTCGGTGTTACACTGCTACAGTGCTACAGTTCGAAATTTAACAGCAAACATCCAAGATTTATCTTTATATTTATATATATATAAATGTATATATATATAAATATAAAAATTCTTTTTTGTTTTTCGCTTCCTTATTTTTCAACTGTAGCGCTGTAGCGCTGCAACACTGCCCGGCGGTGCGGCTTTGGATAGATGGCCGAAATTGTACACTGCTGTTTGCAAAACCGGGTAAATTTGGAAGATTTTACCTGCGCGCGTAAATTATTTGCCGAAATCCTTGAAAGTGTCAGAAAAATTGAGTATATTTGCACCATATAAAACAAAGCCCCCGACCCATGCAATTGGACCTGACACAATTCCCCCACCTGACCGAGACGCAGCTTGCACAGTTTGAGGCACTCGGCGACCTCTATACCGACTGGAACTCGAAGATCAATGTCATCTCGCGCAAGGATATTGACAACCTCTACCTGCATCACGTGCAGCATTCATTGGCCGTTGCCTGCTTCGTCAACTCCAGGATGGGCGGCTGGCGTCCGGGCACAACGGTGGTGGACGTGGGTTGCGGCGGTGGATTCCCGGGCGTGCCTCTTGCCATCATGTATCCCGACGTCCGGTTCCTGCTCGTCGATAGGATAGGCAAGAAGGTCAGAGTGGCGCAGGCGGTGGCCGATGCGGTGGGATTGACCAACGTGGAGACGCGCCATGCCGGCATCGAGGAAGTCCGGCAGACGTTCGACTTCGCCGTGTCGCGAGCTGTGATGGAGCTGCCCGACCTCCTGAAGCTCGTCAGGCGATGCACACGCCACGGCCTCATCTGCCTGAAGGGCGGCGACCTTGAGGCGGAACTCTCGCCTGCCATCTGCCGTGGCACGGTGGTCGAGCCGATAAGCCAATGGTTCGGCGATGAGTTCTTCGTGACAAAGTCGGTGGTCTATACGCCGTTCTGACGACTCGCCGACACACTCCCAGCCTTATAACCCGCAACCTCCAAACCCTCATACCCCCCCCCAAAAAAAACTCCAAACCCTCCCAATCATGAACATCAAGACATTTGTCTTCAATCCGTTTCAGGAGAACACCTACCTTGTGTGGGACGACGCCACACGCGAGGCATTGGCCATCGACCCCGGCATGGGCAGCGAGGCAGAGTGGGAGCGGTTCCGCAGCTTTGTCGATGCCAACGGCCTTGACCTCCGGCGCGTGCTGCTGACTCATTGCCACATCGATCATCTGATGGGCACGGGCTATGTGAGCGAGGCATGCCATGCTGAGATCTGCGGCCCTGTGGGCGATGAGGCAGGATTGCCTTCGGCTGTGATGCAGTCGCGTCTGTTCGGTGTGCCGCTGGGCAAAAAGCCTGCCCCGGTGGCGGTGGACATCCGTGAGGGCATGCAGCTGACCCTCGGTGGGAGCCGCATCAGGGTCTTTGACATTGCCGGCCACAGTCATCACGGGCTCTGCTATTATTTCGAGGACGACGGCGTGGTGTTCACAGGCGACGTGCTGTTTGCAGGCAGTGTGGGACGTTCGGATTTCGGCTCTGCCATGGGCGGCAACCACGAGACGCTCATCGAGGGTATTGTGACAAAGCTGCTGACGCTGCCCGCCGACGTGAAGGTCTGTCCTGGCCACGGCCTTGCCACGACCATCGGCCATGAGACGGAGCATAACCCCTATTTCTGACCTCCGGCCATCATCAGTCACGACAACAAGACAACAGGACAACAAGACAAACATCTTACAACATGTATCTGCCATCCGACCCAGACATGCTCTATAGCATGGTGAATATGAAGCTGCGCGACCGGTACGCCTCGCTCTCCGACCTTTGCGACGATGAGGACATCGATCGCGATGAACTTGAGGCACGTCTCCGCTCGGCCGGCTATGAATACGACGAAGCCAACAACCGCTTCCACTGACAAAGGACGAAGCGCTGCGCGCTGACGAAGGACGAAAGACGAAGGACAAAGGACAAAGGACGAAAAAAACGAAACGATGATAGAACAACAACTGACCGCCGCACGCGAGGCAAGCTATACGCTGCTCGATATGGATCACGCAGCCATCGACCGGCTGCTGACCGACCTCGCCGACCAGCTTGAGGCTTCCACCCGTGAGGTGCTCGCTGCCAATGCCCTCGATCTTGAGCGCATGGATCCGACCGACTCGCGCTATGACCGCCTCATGCTCAATGCCGAACGTATCAGCGGCATCGCGGCAGATACGAGAAACGTGGCCGCGCTGCCGTCGCCACTTGACCGCGTGTTGAGCGAGACGGTGCGTCCAAACGGAATGACCATCCGTAAGGTGACGGTGCCGTTCGGTGTGATAGGCGTGATCTACGAGGCGCGACCGAATGTGACCATCGACGTCTTCTCGCTCTGCCTGAAGGCAGGAAGCGCCGTGCTGCTCAAGGGCGGCAAGGAGGCAGCAGCCGGCAATGCGGCCCTTGTGGATGTCATTCATCGAGTGCTGGAGCGCCATGGCCTGCCGTCGTCGCTCTGCACCCTCCTGCCCAACGACCGCGAGGCAACGGCTGAGATGCTCGGCGCCGTGGGTAAGGTCGATCTGGTCATCCCGCGTGGCAGCCGCCGCCTTATCGACTATGTGCGCGACAATGCCCGCGTGCCTGTCATCGAGACGGGAGCAGGAATCTGCCACACCTACATCGACGCCGATGCCGACGTGCAGATGGCAGCCGACATCGTGAAGAACGGAAAGACACGCCGTGTGTCGGTGTGCAATGCCCTGGATTGTGTGGTGGTGCACCAGGCGCGCCTCGGCGACCTTGCAGCAATCTGTCTGCCGATGTCAGTGGCCGGGAGTGGCAGGAAACCGGTCATCATCTATGCCGACGAGCGTGCATACGCTGCCCTTGAAGGCCGCTATCCGAGCCCATTGCTCGAACATGCCACCCCCGAGCATTTCGGCTGCGAGTTCCAGGACTTCAAGCTGGCCATCCGCACCGTTGACAGCTTTGACCAGGCAGTGCGCTATGTGCAGGCAAATACGAGCCATCACAGCGAGTCGATAGTCAGCCGTGACGCGGGGAACTGCGATCGCTTCGTGCGCCTCATCGATGCCGCGTGTGTCTATCAGAACCTCCCTACGTCATGGACAGACGGCGCGCAGTTCGGCTTCGGCGCCGAGATCGGCATCAGCACCCAGAAACTCCATGCCCGCGGCCCTATGGCATTGCCCGAAATCACCACCTACAAGTATGTGATTAGCGGCAACGGACAGGTGAGGAAATGACAAAAAAGAACTTAAAACAAACAACGAGATATGAAAACATACGTATTGCTGGCCGAGGGCTTTGAGATTGCAGAAGCCACCTTGCCAATAGATATCCTGAAGCGTGCACGTGTCGAGGTTGAGACATTGAGCATCAGTGACCAACTGACCGTCAGCGCAAGCAACGGCGTGAAGGTCGTGGCCGACCGCCTGCTGGCCGACACCGACCTCTCGGACGGCGACATGCTTTTCCTGCCGGGCGGAATGCCTGGCTCGATGAACCTGCGCGACTCGGAGCCGGTGGCAGACGTCATCCGTCAGTTCGACGCCGCTGGCAAATGGCTCGCAGCCGTGTGTGCCGCCCCGATGGTTTACGGCCTTATGGGGTTGCTCAGGGGGGAGAAGGCAACGTGCTATCCTGGCTTCGAGAAAGACCTGCTCGGCGCTGAGCCGCAGAAAAAGACCTGCGTGCGTTCGGGTCACTTCATCACAGGATGCGGCGCCGGTGCCGGTTTTGCCCTCGGACGTGAGATGGCAGCCGTGCTTGTGGGCGACGACACTGCCGATGCCGTGCTCCGACAGATGATGTTCCAGGTTTATGAGTAGATTCCTACCAACCGCAACGACAAAATAAAACAATCAGTTAGATATTATGAAAAAACAGCTTCTTGCCGCATCGGTCATGGCTCTCGCAACGATGATGACTGCCCAGAATCCGATTGTCAACACATGGTACACCACCGACCCGGCGCCGATGGTTCACGACGGAACGATGTATATCTACACAGGCCATGACGAGGATCATGCCGACTTCTTCTGGATGCAGGAGTGGCGTGTCTATTCGAGCCGCGACATGGTGAACTGGCGCGACCACGGCTCGCCTCTCGCCATCGAGGATTTCTCGTGGGGCGATGACCGCGCGTGGGCTCCTCAGTGCATCGGGCGCAACGGTAAGTTCTATTTCTACGTGCCCCTCCATTCCAAGCTGTCGGGCACGATGGCCATCGGCGTGGCTGTAGGCCCTTCGCCTGTCGGTCCTTTCAAGGATGCCATCGGCAAGCCATTGGCCGACGGTTCGTGGGATTACATCGACCCTACGGTATTCATCGACGATGACGGTCAGGCATGGCTCTACTGGGGCAATCCGCGTCTCTACTATGCCAAGCTGAACGAGGACATGGTGTCGTTCGTCGATGGCGTTCATCAGATGGACATGACCGGCCTTGACGGCTACACCGAGGGCCCATGGATACAGAAGCGCAACGGCATTTATTATATGATGTATGCCTCGCACGGCATTCCTGAGAACATTTCCTATGCCACAGGCCCTTCGCCTGTCGGCCCATGGAGCTATCAGGGCGTGATCATGCCAAAGAACGAGCAGGCATCGTTCACCAACCACAGCGGCCTTGCCCACTACAAGGGTCACGACTATTTCTTCTATCACACAGGATGGGCCGACGGTGGCGGCGGTTTCGCCCGTAGCGTGGCAATCAAGGAGTTCGAGTATAACGCCGACGGCACAATCCCTGAGATGCATGCCGATCATGAGGGCGTTGAACCGGTGGCTGCGTTCTGTCCGTATGCACGTGTCCAGGCGGAGGTCATGGCTGCCAGCAAGGGCTTGAAGACCCAGCCATGCGGCCACAACAACGTCTATGTGTCAGATGCCCACAACGGCGACTGGATCAAGCTTCGCAACGTCGATTTCGGCCATGACAAGGCTTCGCGCCTCACCATCCGTGCTGCCTCGGCTCTGCGTGGCGGTCGGTTCGAGCTTCATGCCGACAGTGTGCGCGGCCAGCTCATCGCTGCCGTCCCTGTGGGTCATACAGGCGGATGGGAGAGCTTCAAGGAGCTATCGACCTCGGAGATCAACACTCCTGAGGGCGTTCATGACGTGTATGTGGTATTCCGCGGACGCAAGGGCCCTGAACTCTTCACGCTCGACTGGTGGGAACTCTCGCCTAAGCATCGCGTGGTGGAAGATGGCGGTACGGGCATGTACAAGGCAGTGATGACCGAGGTCGAAGGCTTTGAGGCCCACACGGTGTTCATGCCTCAGGATCTGAGCCGGTTCAGCGCCGAGAATCCTCTGCCGGTGATGGTTTGGGGCAACGGTGCCTGCCGCAACTCTCCGTGGGAACACTATCTGTTCCTCAACGAGATCGCATCGCACGGCTATCTTGTCATCGCCACCGGTTTCTACCCCGGTGAGGGCGATCATCCGGAAGGCCCGATGTCGTCGGCTCAGCAGCAGATCGAGTCAATCGACTGGGCAATCGCTCAGAACCTGAACCCACAGAGCCCTCTCTATCAGAAGGTCAACACTCAGGCCATCTGTGCTGCAGGCATGAGCTGCGGCGGCCTTCAGACACTCTATAACTGCGCCGATCCGCGCATCACCACCTACATGATCTGCAACAGCGGCCTCTTCAAGAATCCTGCCATCGCCATGCCTAATATGCCGATGCCAAAGAAGGACAAGCTGGAAGATGTGCACGGCCCTATCATCTACATCCTTGGTGGCGAGACAGACATTGCCTACGAGAACGGCATGGACGACTTCTCGCGCATCACCAACGTGCCTGCCTATGCCATCAACTATCCTGTCGGACACGGCGGCACCTATGCCCAACCTCATGGCGGTGAGTTCTCAATCCCTGCCGTGGCATGGCTTGACTGGCAGCTGAAGGGCGACAAGACAGCCGCTAAGATGTTCACCGGCAAGAAGCCGCAGATTCTCAAGCGCAAGGGCTGGACGTTCGAGTCGAACAGCAAGAAGTAAGCAAGCTAATGACTTGCGCAACTTGAGTTAAAAGACGAATGTATAAAAAATCAAAATAGAAACGAAACAAGACTATGAACCGTACTATAATCACTGTTGTGGGTCGCGACACCGTCGGCATCATCGCTGCCGTCTGTACCTACCTGGCCGACAAGAAGGTCAATATCCTCGACATCTCGCAGACAATCGTGCAGGAATACTTCAACATGATGATGATCGTCGATGTCAAGAACTGCACAGTCGCCTTCGACGAACTCCGCGACTCGCTCAACCGGATAGGCGAGGAGAAGGGCGTCCAGATCAAGTGCCAGAAGGAGGAGATCTTTGATAAGATGCATCGCATCTGATTGCCATTGTCAAAAAAGGCAATTGCAGATCCGTTTACAATCGCAGATCCGTTATTAAGAAAGAAAATTGAACACTATGATAAATCTTTCGGAAGTACTCGAAACCAATAAGATGATCGAGCAGGAGAACCTCGACGTGCGCACCATCACCATGGGCATAAGCCTCTTGGATTGCGCCACGGATTCGGTTCAGCAAACCTGCCAGAACATCTATCAGAAGATTCTCCGCCTTGCCTCCAACCTTGTCCGTACGGGTGAGGACATTTCTCGCGAATATGGCATCCCAATCGTCAACAAGCGCATCTCGATCACGCCTGCCGCCATCGTCGGTGCTTCGTGCTGCAAGACGCCACAGGATTTCGTGCAGATTGCCAAGACCCTTGACCGTGCCGCACATGAGGTGGGAGTGAACTTTATCGGCGGTTACTCTGCCACCGTGCAGAAAGGCATGACCCACGCCGACGAATTGCTCATCCGAAGCATTCCTCAGGCTATGCGCGAGACGGAGCTGATCTGTTCGAGCGTCAATGTGGGCAGCACCAAGACGGGCATTAACATGGATGCCGTGCGCCTTATGGGCGACATCGTGAAGCAGACGGCCGAGGCAACCAGGGATAAGGATTCGCTGGGTTGCGCCAAGCTCGTGGTGCTCTGCAATGCCCCTGACGACAATCCGTTCATGGCCGGTGCATTCCACGGCGTGAGCGAGGCAGAGGCCATCATCAACGTGGGCGTCAGTGGCCCTGGCGTGGTGAAGTATGTGCTTGAGAACCTGCCCGAAGGCACCAACTTCGAGGTGCTGTGTGAGACAATCAAGAAGACCGCATTCAAGATCACGCGCGTCGGTCAGCTCGTGGCTCAGGAGGCTTCACGCCGTCTCGGCATTCCTTTCGGCATCATCGACCTTTCTCTGGCTCCAACGCCTGCTGTCGGCGACTCGGTGGCCGACATCCTTCAGGCAATAGGCCTTGAACGTACAGGCGCACCTGGCACAACGGCGGCTCTCGCCCTGCTCAACGATCAGGTGAAGAAGGGCGGCGTGATGGCAAGCTCGTATGTGGGCGGTTTGTCAGGTGCTTTCATCCCTGTCAGCGAGGATCAGGGCATGATCGATGCTGTGCTGGCTGGCGCATTGACCATCGAGAAGCTTGAGGCAATGACCTGCGTCTGCTCGGTAGGCCTTGACATGATTGCCATCCCTGGCGACACGCCTGCCACAACCATCAGCGGCATCATCGCCGACGAGGCAGCCATCGGCATGGTCAACCGGAAGACCACGGCCGTGCGAATCATCCCTGTGGTAGGAAAGACCGTTGGCGAAACCGTCGAATTCGGCGGCTTGCTCGGCTATGCGCCAATCATGCCGGTCAACCGTTTCGACTGCAGCACATTCGTCAACCGTGGCGGCCGCATCCCTGCTCCAATCCACAGCTTTAAGAACTAATAATTTTCTAATTGGCCTATTGGCCTTATTGGCCTAATAAGCCTAATTGGCCCAATAAGCCTAATTGGCCTAATTGGCCCAATTCCCCCAATTTTCCCCCAAAAAACTATGACACGCGAACAACTTTTCCATCAGATTATGACCAAGCGCAGCTTCCTCTGCGTTGGCCTTGACACAGATATCAAGAAACTCCCAGAGCACCTCAAGTCTCTGCCTGCTCAGGAGGCAATCTTCACCTTCAATAAGGCAATCATCGATGCCACAGCTCCATACTGCATCGCTTACAAGCCAAACCTTGCGTTCTACGAATGCTTCGGCGTGGAGGGTTATGCCGCCTTCGAACATACTTGCCGCTACATCCGTGAGAACTACCCTGACCAGTTCATCATTGCCGATGCCAAGCGTGGCGATATTGGCAACACGTCGCAGCTCTATGCACGTTCGTTCTTCGAGCACCTTGACGTCGATGCCGTTACCGTGGCTCCTTACATGGGCGAGGACAGCGTCAAGCCTTTCCTCGGTTATGAGGGCAAGTGGGTGATCTGCCTTGCATTGACCAGCAACAAGGGGTCGCATGACTTCCAGCTCTGCACGGTCGATGGCACGGAGCAGCGTCTTTTTGAGCGTGTGCTGACCACTGCCCAGACATGGGGAACTCCCGATCAGATGATGTTCGTGGTGGGTGCAACTCAGGGTCAGCTCTTCGAGGACATCCGCAAGGTGGCTCCTGAGTCATTCCTGCTCGTTCCTGGCATCGGTGCTCAGGGTGGCAGCCTTCAGGAGGTCGTTAAGTATGGCATGAACAGCCAGTGCGGCCTTATTGTCAACTCCAGCCGCGCCATCATCTATGCTGACGGTACGGAGAATTTTGCTGCCGTCGCTGCACAGAAGGCCAAGGAGGTTGCCGACGAAATGTCGGAGTGCCTCAAGGCTCTTGATTGATTTGCAAACAGGTTCTGACTAACCGTTAAGCACCTTTTATTTGTGCGATGAGAAAACCGATTCCTGCCGCTGCGTCGCTGTGCATCTTGGCGACTTCTGTGTTGCTTCTGATTGCCACCTGTGTGGCGTGCACAGAGAGCACTCGCTTCGAGCGCGGATTTATTCCTGTCAGCGCAGGCGGACAAATTTATTATGAGGCAGAGGGAGAGGGTCAGCCGCTCCTTCTGCTTCATGGCCATACGCTCGACCTTCGCATGTGGGATCCGCAGATGAAGGCTTTCACCGATGCCGGCTACCGTGTGATCCGTCCGGAGATGCGAGGTTACGGTCGTTCGTCCAAGCAGGGCGAAGGCTTGCAGTTTACTCACCTTGATGACATGATGACCGTGCTCGACTCGCTGCATCTCGACCGTGTGCATGTGGTGGGATTGTCAATGGGTTCGTTTGTGGCAAGCGAGATGGTGGCCATGCATCCCGAGCGTCTGCTCACGGCCACACTCGCATCGGGCAACATACGCAAGCGTCCGGGGCCTTCGGCTCCGATCGACAGCACCGAGCAGGCAAAGCTCGCCGCCGAACTTGAGGCAAACCGCGAGAAGGGCGTGGAGCAATGGAAACGTGACTGGATTGAGAAACTCATCGCCGGTGGCGGCTCGAATGCCGAGGCGATACGCGAGTCGCTCACACGGCAGGTGATGGAATGGGACGGTTGGCAGATTCTTCATGGCGAGGGACGGTTCTATTATGCCAATGAGGCATGGGCGTTGCTCAGGGAACGTAAGCCCGAACTGCCCGTGCTGATCATCTCGGGCGAGATGGAGCATAAGTCGCCAAAGAATGCCATGATGCCGTATCTGCCAAACAGCCGCAACCAGGTGATTCCCGACTGCGGCCACATGACGAATATGGAAAAGCCGGATGAATTCACCCGGCTTGTACTTGATCACCTGAAGCGCTGACCGTTTTTGTGCTGCGCTCAATAAATTCTCCTGTCAGCGTTCCTGCTCAAAAGGTTTCCTGTCAGCGTTCCTGCTCAATAAATTTTCCTGTCAGCGTTCCGTCTCAATCAGTTTCCTGAGCGTAGGCGAGGCAAAAAGGAAATCGCGCAATGGCTGGTTCTGCGTTTGCAGGATGTCGTTTTTGTTGCCTTGCCACTCCACGTGTCCCTGGTAGAGGAATGTGATGCTGTCGCCGATGCCCAGCACCGAGTTCATGTCGTGCGTATTGACCACGGTCGTGATGCCGTATTCGCGCGTGATGTCGTCAATCAGTTCGTCGATGCGTATCGATGTGCGCGGATCAAGGCCTGAGTTCGGTTCGTCGCAGAAGAGATACTTCGGCTTGAGCGAGATGGCACGCGCAATGGCCACACGCTTCTGCATGCCGCCCGAGAGCTCGCTCGGGAATTTCTTCTCAGCATCGTCAAGGCCTACGCGTCCGAGGCAGAACTTCACGCGTTGCTCGATCTCCATGGCGGTCATTCCTCCGAACATACGAAGCGGGAACGCCACATTGTCGAATACGGGCATTGAGTCGAACAGCGCCGAACCCTGGAAAAGCACACCTACCTCCTGACGCACCATCTTCATCTCCTTATCGGTGAACGACAGTATGTCGCGGTCATGATAGAGTATCTGTCCGCTGTCGGCTTTGTGAAGTCCGATCAGGCATTTGAGCAACACGGTCTTGCCCGAACCTGACAATCCGATGATCAGATTGTTCTGACCAGGCAGGAACTGGCAGTTGATGTCGTAGAGGACATGCTGGTCGCCAAACGATTTGTTCAGGTTCGTAACGGTTATCACGGGTGCGTATGTGTTTTTACATCAATATTTCGGTCAGTATGACATCGAACATCAGGATGAAGATCGATGTTGCCACCACGGCTTGGGTCGATGCCTTGCCCACCTGGAGTGCGCCGCCACGGACGTTATAGCCGCAATAGCTGGCAATCGATGATATGAGGAAGGCGAAGAACAGTCCTTTCTTGATGCTGAAATAGATGTGGCCTTCTTCAAAGAATGTCTGGATGCCGGTAACGAACGATTCGGGTGTGGGGTCGTTGGTCACTACGGCCAGCAGGTACGCTCCGACAAGTCCTGACGAAATCGAGAAGATCACGAGGATGGGCATGAACACCACCATGGCGGCAATCTTTGGCAGGATGATGTAGTTGGCCGAGTTGACTCCCATGATGTCGAGCGCGTCGATCTGTTCGGTGATGCGCATCGTGCCAATCTCCGATGCGATGTTCGATCCCACCTTGCCTGCCAGGATCAGCGAGATGATGGCCGATGAAAACTCGAGCATGAGCAACTCGCGAGTGGTGTAGCCGATAATGTACGGAGGCAGGATTGCATCGCCCATATTGAGCACAATCTGAAGTGCGCACAGAGCTCCGATGAACACAGAGATAAGGCACACGATGCCAATCGAATCGATGACGAGCTTCTGGGTTTCGAACACAAACTGCCTGCCAAACATCGACCAGCTGTCAGGTTTGGCAAACACACGACCCATCAGGATCATGTAGCGTCCGAGTGTGGGAATCCATTTATTCACGCTGCAAAGATAGGCATTTTTTCGGAGTTTGTGCGCAATAGTGGGCGAAATGTTGGCGATTTTCAACAAATTTAGCATTATTTGCGGCCTATAAACGAAAAAATGATTATCTTTGCGCAAAAATATTGGCTAAATATGGACGAACAGAACAGTGTCATCAAAGAGCATCAGAGCGTGTTGCGCACCGATAACCTCGTGAAGCGCTACGGCCAGCGTACCGTGGCCAACCATGTGAGCATCGATGTCAGGCAGGGTGAGATCGTAGGTCTTCTTGGCCCTAACGGTGCGGGCAAGACCACGACTTTCTACATGACCACGGGCCTTGTGGTGCCCAACGAGGGAAGAATCTTCCTCGACGACAGGGAGATCACAAGCTTCCCCGTGTATAAGCGTGCTCAGGCAGGCATCGGCTACCTGGCTCAGGAGGCTTCCGTCTATCGCAAGATGACCGTCGAGGACAATCTTCTCTCTACGCTCCAGATGACTCCGCTCACCAAGGACGAGCAGCTCGAGAAGCTCGAAAGCCTTATCGCTGAATTCCGTTTGCAGAAGGTGCGCCGCAATCTGGGTGACCGTCTGTCGGGCGGCGAGCGTCGCCGTTGCGAGATTGCACGCTGTCTTGCCATCTCTCCGAAGTTCATTATGCTCGATGAGCCTTTCGCCGGCGTCGATCCTATTGCGGTCGAGGACATTCAGTACATTGTCTATAAGCTCAAGGAGAAGAACATCGGCATCCTCATTACCGACCATAATGCGCCTGAGACCCTTTCGATTGTCGATCGTGCCTACCTCCTCTTTGAGGGCAGGATCCTCTTCCAGGGCAAGAGCGAGGAACTGGCTTCCAACCAGATGGTGCGTGAGCGCTACCTCGGTCGCAATTTCGTGTTCATCCGTAAGAATTTCGATCAGCCGAGCACCAGCGAAAGCGTGGCTGGCAAACCTGTCGAGCCTGCCGCTGTCTGACCCCCCCTTTTTTTTAATCGCCCGCTGTCTTATGAAGAATGCACTGATCTTTGCTGCCGGTCTTGGCACCCGTCTCCGTCCTTTGACCAACGACCGCCCGAAAGCTCTCGTCGAGGTCAATGGCAAACCGTTGCTCCAGCATAATATCGAGAAGCTGCGTGATGCCGGCTTCGACTGCATTGTGGTCAATGTCCATCATTTCGGACAGCAGATCATCGACTTCCTTCATGCCCACCGCAATTTCGGCATCGACATCCGCGTGTCTGACGAACGCGACCTTCTGCTCGACACGGGAGGCGGTTTGCTGCGTGCCTTGTCGATGTTCGATGACGACAGTCCCGTGCTCGTCCACAACGTTGACATCGTGAGCCAGGCAGATGTGCGGGCTCTTTACGATGATCATGTCGCGCTCAGCAATCGCATGGCACAGAGTGGAGGCGAGCTTGGCGCCTCGCTGATGGTCAACCAGCGGCAGACAAGCCGTTATCTGCTATTCGACGGCGACCTCCGGCTGCGTGGCTGGAAGAACATCCAGTCGGGCGAGACGCGTGGCGACGGTTCGGCTCCACAGATGCGCGCCTTCTCAGGCATTCATGTCGTCTCACGCGCGCTAATAAATTATTTAAAGGAATACAGCTCGACCTGTTCGACCCAAGACAGCTCACGTCCGGCCGGATCCCCCTCGCCAGTCAATCCGTTTGCCATCATACCCTTCTATCTCTGGGTGTGCCAGAGGGTCGCTGTGCAGGGCGTCGAGATGCCTCGCGACGTGAAATGGGTGGATTGCGGAAAGGTCGAATCTCTCACCAAGGCAGCAGAAATTCTGCTATAAAACATATCCCGACTTTGCGCAATCGGTTTTATTGCGCAGTTTTAGTGTTTTTTTCGATAGCAAATTTGGAAGTTGCATAAAAAGCGATTATCTTTGCAGCCTAATTGAATGTTGCGGCTTTATGGCTGTACGCTCATTCCGCAGAAAATAACGAAACAAACAATAACAAAAACCAAACTCATTTTTTTAAATTATGGAAAACAAAAAACGTGTTTACACATTCGGCAACGGTAAGGCCGAGGGTAATGCAAACATGCGTAACGAGCTTGGTGGTAAGGGTGCTAACCTCGCCGAGATGAATCTTATTGGCGTTCCTGTGCCTCCTGGATTCACCATCACCACCGATGTTTGCAATGAGTATTATCAGATCGGTAAGGACAATGTCGTTGCAGTTCTCAAGAACGACGTGCTTGCAGCTGTCAAGCACATCGAGGGCTTGATGAACAGCACACTCGGTGACGCCACCAACCCACTTCTCCTCTCTGTACGTTCAGGTGCCCGTGCTTCAATGCCGGGTATGATGGATACAATCCTTAATCTCGGCCTCAATGACGAGGTTGTCGAGGGTCTCTCAAAGAAGACAGGCAACCCACGTTTCGCATGGGATTCATACCGCCGTTTCGTTCAGATGTACGGCGATGTCGTTATGGGCCTCAAGCCAGTCAACAAGACCGACATCGACCCATTCGAGGCAATCATCGAGAAGGTTAAGGAAGAGTATAACGTAGTGCTCGACAAGGACATCCCTGTTGAGGGCCTCCAGGAACTTGTCACCAAGTTCAAGGCTATGATCAAGGAGCGCACAGGCAAGGCATTCCCGGTTGACGTTTACGAGCAGCTTTGGGGCGCAATCTGCGCTGTGTTCGATTCTTGGATGAACGAGCGCGCCATCCTCTATCGTAAGATGGAAGGCATCCCAGCAGAGTGGGGTACAGCCGTTTCCGTAATGGCAATGGTATTCGGCAACATGGGCAACACCTCTGCCACCGGTGTTTGCTTCAGCCGTGATGCAGCTACCGGCGAGAACATCTTCAACGGCGAGTATCTTATCAATGCTCAGGGCGAGGACGTTGTGGCTGGTATCCGCACACCACAGCAGATCACCAAGGAAGGCTCACAGCGTTGGGCTAAGCGTGCTGAGATCTCTGAGGAGGAGCGTCTGGCCAAGTATCCTTCAATGGAGGAGGCAATGCCTGAGCTCTACAAGGAACTCGACGCTCTCCAGAACAAGCTCGAGAACCACTACCACGACATGCAGGATATGGAGTTCACCGTTCAGGAAGGCAAGCTCTGGTTCCTCCAGACACGTAACGGTAAGCGTACTGGTACTGCCATGGTCAAGATCGCCATGGATCTCGTCAAGGAGGGTCTCATCGACGAGAAGACCGCCCTCCAGCGTTGCGAGCCACAGAAGCTCGACGAGCTGCTCCACCCTGTATTCGACAAGGACGCATTGAAGAAGGCTAAGGTCCTTACCACAGGTCTTCCAGCATCTCCAGGCGCTGCTTGCGGTCAGATCGTATTCTCAGCCGACGATGCTGAGGTATGGCACAAGAACGGCCACAAGGTAGTCATGGTTCGTATCGAGACTTCTCCTGAAGACCTCGCCGGTATGGCTGCTGCCGAAGGCATCCTCACATGCCGTGGCGGTATGACCTCTCACGCTGCCGTTGTTGCCCGTGGTATGGGCAAGTGCTGCGTATCGGGTGCAGGCGCTCTCCAGGTTGACTATGTTAAGAAGACTGTCAAGATTGAGGACGTTGAGCTCCACGAGGGCGACTACCTCTCAATCAACGGTTCGACCGGTCAGGTTCTCCTTGGCAAGGTTGAGACCAAGGCTGCTGAGATTTCAGGCGACTTCGCCGAGCTCATGGATCTCTGCAACAAGTACACCAAGCTCGTAGTCCGCACCAATGCTGACACACCACACGACGCTCAGGTTGCTCGCGATTTCGGTGCAGTTGGTATCGGCCTCTGCCGTACAGAGCACATGTTCTTCGAGGGTGAGAAGATCAAGGCAATGCGCGAGATGATCCTTGCCGAGTCGGTTGACGGTCGCAAGAAGGCTCTTGCCAAGCTCCTTCCATATCAGAAGGCCGACTTCTACGGCATCCTCAAGGCAATGGACGGCCTCGCAGTCAACATCCGTCTCCTCGACCCACCTCTCCACGAGTTCGTACCACACGATCAGAAGGGTCAGCAGGAAATGGCTGAGGCTATGGGCGTTACAATCGACTATATCAAGGCTCGTGTAGCTTCTCTCAACGAGAACAACCCAATGCTTGGTCACCGTGGCTGCCGTCTTGGCATCACCTATCCAGAGATCACCGAGATGCAGACACGTGCCATCCTTGGCGCTGCCATCCAGCTCAAGAAGGAGGGCCACAACCCAATCCCAGAGATCATGGTTCCACTCGTAGGCCGTCACCACGAGTTCGATATGCAGGAGGCCATCATCCGCAACACAGCCGCCAAGCTGTTCGAGGAGGAGGGCATCGAGCCATTCAACTTCAAGGTAGGCACCATGATCGAGATCCCACGTGCAGCTCTCACCGCTGATGCTGTTGCTGCCCGTGCCGAGTACTTCTCATTCGGTACCAACGACTTGACACAGATGACCTTCGGTTACTCTCGTGACGATATTGCCAGCTTCCTCCCTGTTTATCTTGAGAAGAAGATCCTCAAGGTCGATCCATTCCAGGTTCTCGACCAGAAGGGCGTAGGCCAGCTCATCCAGATGGCTGTTCAGAAGGGTCGTTCGGTTCGTCCAGACCTCAAGTGCGGTATCTGTGGCGAGCACGGCGGTGAGCCTTCATCAGTTAAGTTCTGCCACCGCGCAGGTCTCAACTATGTCAGCTGCTCTCCATTCCGTGTGCCAATCGCACGTCTCGCCGCCGCGCAGGCTGCAGTTGAGGAGTAATCCTACGACATACACATAAATAAATAGACTAGGTGCAATCATCCGTGTGGTGGTTGCATCTTTTTGTTATGTTCTCCAAATCATAAATCGAAGTGGCAAAAACCTGATTATTCGTTAAAAAACATGTGCTAAATCATACTTTCCCGTACAAAGTTCACACAATTAAAACATTTTTGGTAATTTTGTACCGTACTCACCGCCCATGATGACGGGAATACTGTAACTAAGGAAATAAAAACAATGGAAAAGAAAACACTGACTAAAAGAATACTTATGTCCTTGTTTGGTGTGCTAACCGGGGCAGTAAGCGTGGCTGTGTTCAAGATTGCGGCTTTTGGTGTAGATCCATTCCAGACATTTATGGCTGGTTTGGATGCGCTCGTACCCATCCAGTTCGGAACGCTCTATATGATAGCCAATGCAGCTTTGTTCCTGTTTGCATTGGTTTTTGACCGACACTACATTGGCATTGCCACGTTTATCAACCTGTTCCTTCTGGGGTATGTTGTAGAGTTCTCGTATGACACACTGCGAATGATACCATTGCTTGCTGACCCAGCCTTGTGGGTAAGGATCATCTGCATCATTGTCGGCATAGTAGCCATTTGCTTCGGTTCGGCATTCTATATGACCGCAGACTTAGGTGTATCGACATACGATGCCGTGGCATTGATTATGGCCAACACCTGGAAGTGGTGGAAATTCAAGTATATCCGTATCATTACCGACCTGCTCTGCGTCACTCTCGGCTGTTCGCTTTACTTGATGGCAGGCGGCGAATGGTCGATGATCCCAACTATCGCCGGCATCGGAACCATTGTCACAGCTTTCTTTATGGGACCATTGATTGAATTCTTCAACGAGAAATGCGCCCGTCCTTTCCTTAACGACTTCACTTCATGACTTTGTCCGGGAAAAGCAGATTGGTAACATCCGTAGGATCCAAAGCCCATGCATAGGTGTATGATTCATCGGCTTCGTCGGCAGTGGCGACCTTCTGCAGGTTCTGAGCCTTTGCTTTCATGTCGAGCATTTCTCCTACGGTAAGCTTGGCCTCAAGCTTGCGGATCAAAGCCTCGGCATTGCCTGTGTCCAATCCCTTGATTGTCCTACCAAATAATGGCATTTCGAGCCAGATAATCTCACGTTTGGCGACATCAAGCACACCGAACACCAATCCCTTTAACGCGTTGGCATCTGAGATGCGAACCATGTGCTGCACGCATGACGGATCGTATGCAACACCGGTCTCCCGAGAGACGGACATCGGATACGCCGAGTTCATCCACCCCACAACAAGGTTCGGGCTGAGCAATCCGTCAGTGTACGCATTGCAGGCAAAGGTCACATACTTGGCTTTCGCAGCTTCCAACTCGGGCAAAGATAGTTCGATGTATTCTGCTGTGCCAACCATCTCCGGAATGTATCGGATGTCACCCGAGTGCTTTGCTCCGACGCAGGTGAGGTTGAAGAATGCACACTCCTGTGTTTCACCGTCTTGAAATGTAATCCTGCAGCTCAGATCCATGTCAAGATGCTGTGCATGCAATCCCGTGCCACATTTCAGGAACAGGCGGACGGCATCGCCCTCCACAGCAAAGCGCGTGCCCATTAAGGCGCAGGAGGTGTCTTGTATGGTTGCTGTTCGATCACTTATGTCGATAGGAATGCTGTATAGGCGAGGATCGATGAAGATGGTCTTCGAGTCGGTCTTCTGCGCAGCGAAACGACGACCCATGGATGATCTGTAGATGTCCGTCACATCCCTGGCCATCTGCTTGAGCTCGTCCTCGCTGAAATTGGCAAGCAGTTTGTTCGGTTTGAGGTAAATTATTCTTCCTGTTATAAGAGTCACATCATGATCTGAGTGAGTGTCGAAGTACAGCTCGGCCGCATTGCCCAACGACACCAATAGGCGCGTAGGCAGTTTGTCTGAAATCTCATCGAAAGCAGCCAAAGTCTTTGCGCTTCCAAAACGCAACATGGTCGAGAACAGGCATCGCGCAAAAAGTCCAGGCCTCTGCTTGAGCATTGCCAGGGTCTTGTCTGCATCATTCTCACAGCGTGCCTTATCCACACGGCCCTGCCATGTCGAGTAATCCTGCTTATAGAACACATCAAGGATTTCGGCAAGATGTTCCATGCCTTTCTTGCGCGAGTATTCTCCAAGGCGCAGGGCTCTGATCATGCGCACCCACATGCCTCGTTTCGGGTGCATGTTCTCAGCTGCCTGTTTTGCTGTCATCGGAATGGCATTCATCCATCTGGCCACACGCAGACAGTCTCTTCGGCTATACTTCAGCTTTAGCGCCTCCTTTACATCATCTTCAGATTTGGCATTCTTGCACAACTGCTTAGAGATAGTTCTAAACCTTTTTTTCGAATCTCTGATATAAGTCTTTGGCTCAATGATTTGTGTCCTTTTGGTCTTCTCATACCACAGATAGCGCAGGATGTCAGCAGGTGTCTTGATCAGCGCGGATGTCTCTTCTTCAATGCCGCTATCTACCAGGTCATACAGCACAATGGCTACGTTTTCCTTAATGGCAATGCTGACATCTTTGGGCAGACCATAATACGCTAGCAATGTACGGAGACTGTCTTGCTGTGTCTTGCTCAGAGGTGTGGCGGATGATAGGAGAGAGGCAAGCTTCTTTCTCAAGTCTTCCTCGGTAAAAAGGCCGAGCTCACGTCTGTTATTATGCCTCTCATTGTTAATGACAAAGTCTGAGGTATTAAACTGAGTGCCACAGAAAGGACAGCCGTTGTAGCGATCAAGGTTGAATGAGCCATTAGGAATAGTCCACCCCTTGACAAGAGGAGTCCAGTTCCTGTCTTCGAGCCATACTTTACGTAAGTAGCTTGTGATTTCTCTGAGTAGTGTTTGTCTTGAATCTGCATTAAGCGCATGGAGCAGTTCCTCGCTCACTGTGTAACCCATCGAATTCAGTCTTGCCACAAATGCCAGTACAGGCAGGGTAGCCTTTGATTCCATGTCGATGTACTCTCTCCTGGCGTAGAGGTGGATAGCGCCATAGCGCAAAGCAACTTTTGTCAGATCCTTGTTCATTGTTATAAAAAATCAAAAGGTAATTAATCAGCAAATGCTCATCTATCCAATTTGAAGTATGCCGATTTTGGACCTTGTTGATGTATTGCGAAAAAGAATTTCATCGAATTCACGGTGCAAAGGTATAGGGTCACTGCGCAGTCTTTCTGCGTAATGGAAAAAAAGTTTTAAAAAACAGTAAAAAAAGTGCAATTTTTGTCGATTTTGCATCGAAATTGGGTAAAAAGTGCGTATCTTTGCGACGTTTTTCAATCAAAAACGTGTGACTTTCTAAAAAAAGTAGAAACTGCAATAACCCGATTCATTATGCCGGCTAACAAAAATGCACTCATCCGATACAAGACAATAGACAACTGTCTGCGCAACAAATATCGCCGTTGGACGCTCGAAGACCTTGTTGAAGCCTGCAGTGATGCCCTCTATGACATGGAAGGCA
Organism: Candidatus Liminaster caballi; assembly: GCA_018065085.1. Lineage (GTDB taxonomy): Bacteria > Bacteroidota > Bacteroidia > Bacteroidales > UBA3663 > Liminaster > Liminaster caballi. Next base: position 44,342 of record JAGHUA010000039.1, read on the forward strand.
TCAGCAAGGGAATCTCAGTTCGTACCATTCAGGCCGATATTCAGATGATGCGCTCAGACAAACTCGGGTACAATGCCCCCATTGAGGTTTACGATCATAAGTATTACAGGTATGCCGAGGAAGGCTATTCGATCACCGACATGCCGATGTCTCAGAATGACTACGAGGTGATGCAGGAGGCAGTGGATATGCTTCGTCAGCTGGAGGACTTCGACCAGTTTGCCGAAATGTCTGACGTGGTGAGCCGACTGCAGGACAAACTGTCCATATCGCGTCATAACCGAAAGCCGATCATCCATTTTGACAGCGTGCCGCACCTTAAGGGATTGAAGCTCCTTAATCCTTTATATAATTATATAGCGCATCGGCAAACCCTGCGCATCCTCTATCAGCCCTTCTCTGCGACCCAGCCAAGCGAGTTCATACTCTTTCCATACCTGCTCAAGGAATTCCGAAACCGATGGTTCCTCTATGGGTCAAGGCCTGGCGACCTGAGGCTCTACAATCTTGCTCTTGACCGAATACAGAGCGTCGAACCTGTGGGCGACGTGCCATACTGCGAAAACCCGGATTTCGATTCCGAACACTTCTTCGACGATGTTATCGGAGTCAGCAAGAACATTGACCGAACTCCTCGCCTCATTAAGTTCTGGGCGTCGCCAGATCAGTGTAAGTATATCAAGACCAAGCCCATCCATCAATCTCAGAAGCTCATCCATGAAAACCCGGAAGACGGTAGTTGCATTTTCAGCATCAACGTCGTCATCAACCTTGAGATGTATTCCGTTTTCATGTCCTACGGTCCTGGCGTAAAGGTTATTTATCCCCGATACGCAATGACCTACATGAGGGAACAGCTGAAAGAAGCCTTGGACAGGTACGACACCCTTAATGATACCTAATCAGACCGAAAATTGTTTCTGGTTAGAACCAAGACATTGGAACAATGTGTGGCTGCTTCTAGGTTTCTGGAAATGCTGAGAACAGTGGCGACTTCCAAGGATTTAGGAAATCATCAGAACCGTTTTTTTGTCTTTCTAAGTCTTCGGAAGTGGTTTTGCTTGGTATTTTTGGCATCGTGGAATCGATTTTAATTGCCAAAAATAATTATTTTTTCCCCTTTTTTGCTGTTTTTTTGGCAGAAAATGCTTATCTTTGCGCCCATATTCGTAATAACTATGGCAAACTCAACATTATTGGATAAGCTTGAAGGCCTTGTGAGCCGCTTTGAGGAAGTGTCGTTGCTCGTCACCGACCCGGCTGTCATTGCCGATCAGCAGCGATTTGTCAAGCTGACGCGCGAGTACAAGGAACTGGAGGATATCCTCGCTGCGCGCAAGGAATACATTGCGCTGCTCGACGGCGTGGATGAGGCAAAGGCGATGCTCGGCGAGGACGATGCAGAGCTTAAGGAGATGGCACGCGAACAGTTGGCCGAGTGCGAGGCGCGACTGCCTGAAATGGAGGAGAAGATAAAGCTGCTGCTCGTGCCGAAAGATCCGGAGGACGCACGCAATGCCGTGCTCGAAATCCGAGGCGGTACCGGCGGCGACGAAGCTGCTCTCTTTGCTGGCGATCTGTTCAAGATGTACCAGCGCTATTGCGAGGGCAAAGGCTGGCAGATCAGCATTCAGAGTGCGTCGGAGGGAGCTGTGGGCGGCTTCAAGGAAATAATCTGCATGGTGACGGGAGATAGCGTCTATGGCACGTTGAAGTATGAATCGGGTGTGCATCGAGTGCAGCGAGTACCGGTCACCGAGACACAGGGACGCGTCCACACGTCGGCTGCGACGGTTGCTGTGTTGCCTGAGGCCGACGAGTTTGAGGTGCACATCAACGAGGGTGAGATCAAGTGGGATACCTTCCGTTCGAGCGGAGCCGGAGGACAGAACGTCAATAAGGTGGAGTCGGGTGTGCGTCTGCGTTACATGTGGAAGAATCCTAATACCGGCGTTGTCGATGAGATCCTTATCGAGTGTACCGAGACGCGTGACCAGCCTAAGAACAAAGAGCGCGCCCTATCGCGCCTGCGTTCATATATTTATGATAAGGAACATCAGAAGTATGTCGATGACATTGCCTCGCGCCGTAAGACCCTTGTCTCGACGGGCGACCGTTCGGCCAAGATCCGTACATACAATTTCCCTCAGGGTCGCATCACCGACCATCGCATCAACTATACCATCTACAATCTTGCAGCGTTTATGAACGGCGAGATACAGGATTGCATCGACCACCTCATTGTGGCAGAGAATGCCGAACGACTGAAAGAGAGCGAACTATGATCAAGAACATTATTTTCGACTTCGGTGGCGTGCTGCTCGACCTCGATCCCGTGCGTTGCAAGCAGCAGTTTGCCGCCATTGGCTATACACAGATCTACGACGAGCTTGGCACGGCTCATCATAATGGTGTGCTGGGTCGCATGGAGGACGGAGGAGTCACGGCCAGAGAGTTGTGCGATGCCATTCGCGACGGTGTGCGCCATTCGAATCCCGACATGCCTATGCCCACCGACCGCCAGGTCATCGCAGCCTTCTGCAGCATGGCCGACGGCATTCCGTCCTATCGCCTCGACTTTGTGAATGAACTGCGCGAAGAGGGCTATAGGGTCGATGCGCTGTCGAACACCAATCCGATACATTGGGGCTTTTGCATGCGATATTTCATCGAATGCGGATACGTTCCGTCAGAGCTGTTCGGACACATTTGGCTGTCGTGCGACATGCACATGTCAAAACCCGACCCGGAGATTTTCCGTGCCGTGTTGCGCGAGTCGGGTTATGAACCTGATGAAACGGTGTTTGTCGATGACAACGAGACCAACTGCCGTGTGGCACAAAGCCTTGGCATTCACACCTATTGTCCGCCGGTAAGGACCGACTGGCGAGAGGAGTTCCGAACGTTTTTGCTGACGTAGAAGAGTTTCTTCCAGGCATTTCCGCCAACGTTCATGAATGTCCAGAACCACGCCACGATAGCAGGCATTCCTTCGCCTATGCGGAACAGAGGGTAGTGGGCTTTGATCTTGCCCCAGATGCTGACTGGAGTGATTGAACCCTGACGCCGGCGATAGAGGGCAAGATCCTCACGCAGCAGATAGCACGGAGCCTTGCGTACAGCCTTCAGCCACATGGCCGTGTCGTTGTTCTTGCGTATGTCGGCAATCTGAATAAGTCCGATTTTCTCGCGGTCGTACATCACCGACAGACAGCCTGGCCAGCAGCAGGCGAACATGGCAAACTTGCCTACACGACTGATTCCGCTCACCTTTACGCCCAATGGCTCTGACTGTTCGTTAATTTCCGTATATTCGTGATATGTAAACGAATAGCCGTGCTCGGTCATAAACTGTAGCTGATGCTCCAGTTTCTCTGGCAGCCACAGGTCATCGCTGTCGAGAAATGCCACCCATCGGCCTTTTGCCTCACGCAGGGCGCGATTGCGCGTACATGCCGCACCGAGGTTCTTTTCGTTAATATAGTAACGGATGCGCGGTTCGCGTCTCATCCATTGTTCCACTACCTGTCGCGTCTCGTCGGTCGAGCAGTCATCGACGATGATCATCTCCCAATCTGTGTAAGTCTGGTTGACCACCGATTGGATTGTCTCGCCGATAAAGCGACCGCAGTTGTATGTCGGAGTTATGATTGAAACCATGTGTGTGAATGTGAATGTCAGGCGGTGGGGCAGTGTTTGCTCCACACATTATAATAACGTCCGGGCGTCCGCTTTATTGCCTAACCCACATATTTTCATGCGCGCACACAATAATACGCGACTACAGGCGTTATTCTACATAGATAAAATGGTGCGCACCGATGTGCTGCACGTCATCATCACGTATAAAAACAATCAATAATATGGAAGATAACAGCAAATCGCAGAAACTTATTGACCTGAGAGTCGTGTTTCGCAACGTGTGGGCTCACCGCAGGAAATTCATCAAGGTCTGGATATGGACCCTTGTACTCTCATGCATCTGGGTGTTTCCTCAGCCACGCTACTACAAGTGTGAGGTGAAGCTGGCGCCTGAGGCATCGGGTGCCGACATGGGTGGCCTTGCGTCGATAGCCTCGTCGTTCGGCTTCAACATAGGCGGCATGGCCGGCGGAACAGACGCCATCTATCCGGTGCTCTATCCAGATCTTTTCACGTCCAATGACTTCATCGTGTCACTGTTCGACATTGAGGTCCACACCATCGACGGCGAGTACAGCGGCGACTACTACACTTACCTGAAGAAGCATCAGAAGAAGAACTGGCTGACATGGCCTTTCAACGAGGCGATAAAGTGGGTGAAGAAGCTTTTCGTGTCAGACGATGATCCGAACGCAGTGCCTGGCAACGGTAATGGCAAGCTCGATCCGTTCCGTCTGTCGCGCAAGGACTTCAATCTCGTAGAGAAGGTACAGGGCAAGATTAAGTGCACCATCGACAAGAAGACCGATGTGACCACGTTGCTCGTCGAGGATCAGGATCCGCTGGTCTGCGCACAGTTGGCCGACACCGTTAAGTGCCGTCTGCAGGATTTCATCATCCAGTATCGCACCAGCAAGGCACGCATGGATATGGACTACTATCAGTCGCTTACCGACACCGCTCTGATAGAATACCGTCATGCAGCCGAGGTGTACAGCCGTTATGCTGAGGCTCACCAGAACATTGCCCTCAAGTCATATCAGGTTGAGGCCGACCGCCTGGAGAACGAGATGAGCGCAAAGCTTACCACGTACAATGCCTTCTACGCCCAGTTGCAGGCCATGCGCGCCAAGGTTCAGGAGCGCACACCGGCATTCACTACGCTCAAGGCCGCATCCGTGCCGGTCAAGCCTGCCGGACCAAAGCGCATGATCTTTGTGGCAGCCATGCTCATGCTGGCAACGATAATCACCGTCATGTATGTGAACCGTGATGAAATCTGGGGCAACAACGGACAGCAGTAAGCAGAGCATCGTAGGCAATCTGTCGTGGGCTCTTGCCGGCAAGATGACAAACCTCGTGAGTGGTCTTGTCGTCGGCATCATCGTGGCCCGATACCTTGGCCCGGAGAAGTACGGACTGATGAACTATGTCGTCAGCTTCGTATTCCTTTTCCAGACCATCTCTGTGTTTGGACTTGACAACATCGAGATACGCGAGGAGGCACGCCACGACGTTGACCACCGCATCGTGATGGGCACGTCGTTTGTGTTGCGCTGTGTGCTGTCGGTGATCTGCATCGCCCTGTGTGTGCTGACCAGCTGGCAGATGGGCGCTGACCGATACACCATCATGCTCGTGGCTATCTATTCGCTTGTTATCCTGTTCAACACGCTTGTCGTCATCCGCAACTACTATTTTTCGCAGGTTCGCAACAAGCACATTGTCCAGGCCGAGATCAGCCGTACGCTCATCTGCATCGTCATCAAGCTGGCTTTGCTCATCGGCGGAGCGACGCTCACATGGTTCGTCGTGGCCAACATGCTCGACATGCTGCTCGTCGGTACAGGCTATGTGATGGCCTATCGCCACGATGTTGGCAGCATGCGCCAGTGGCGGTTTGATGCCGGTTACGCACGGTTCCTCTTGCGTGAGTCGTTCCCGCTGCTGCTTACCAATGCTGCCGTCATCGTCTATCAGCGCATCGATCAGGTAATGATAGGCGATATGGTCGATAAGGAGTCTGTCGGATATTTCAGCGTCGCATCGCGCTTTGTCGAGATACTCATCTACATCCCGATGATCCTCTCGCAGACCATCTCGCCGTTGCTGACACGTGCGCTGAAGGAAGAGGGCAGGGATGCGTACATCCGCAAGTCCCAGCGTTTCATGAACACATCGTTATGGCTGTCGATTATTGGCGGTGCTGTGATGTCGGTATTGGCCTATTGGGCTGTCCTTATCCTCTTTGGCGAGACCTATCTTCCTGCCGTTGCCATACTTCAGATCATGGCGTTCAAGGCAGCCGGCGTGGCGCTTTCCAACACAGCCGGAGCAATGCTTGTCATTGAGGGACTTCAGCGCTATGCCATCTTCCGCGATATGTTCGGCTGTCTGGTATGCGTGGTGCTCAACTATCTGCTCCTGCCGCACTATGGCGCTATCGCCGCAGCCTTTGTGACCATCATTGCCAATGTCGCCGCCGGTTATGTGGCCGATGCGTTCATCCCGGCCTATCGTCATCTGTTCGTGATGCAGACCAAGGCGCTGTTCACCGGATGGCGCAACCTGAATATTAAAAACCTGCTTGCCGCAACAAAATAAAAAGCAAATGTCCATCGTACCGTTTCTTTTCTTCACGTTGCTCACCGTCTATTGGTGGCGTCAGCACAGAGGTCTCGATGTGTGTACCTACATGTCGGGCATGTTTGCCTTCACCTCGCTGCTGTCGTTCCTCATCGTGGCGTTCGATCAGACTCAGGGCACAGGCGGATCGGACAGTGGCGGTATGCTCTGGGCAGGATGGGAACCGAAACTTGGCTTCGTGCCGACAGCGATCTATTGTATTTTCATCGGTGTTGCCATCATGCCGTTCTCGTTCATCCATGTGCGCGACATCAAGCGCATCACGGTCAATGCGCCGTGGACACTCCTTGGCATCAGCGCGTTGCTCATAGGCTGTTCGTTAGTCAGTTTCTATTGTGTGGCCGATTCTACGCTCGATATCCTTTCGGGCGACCTTGCCGCAGTCCGAACCAGTTCGTATCTGGGCGAACAGACGCCTGCCGATATCAAGGCTGAGGGTCTGCCGTTCCCGTTGGGCTATCTGACCTATCTTAATTTCTCCACCACGCTTGCCATGCCCATCATGTTCTATAATGTCTGCTATGGCAACAAGCCATGGTGGTGGAACACACTGCTGTTCTTCGCCTCAATGACGCCTATCATGGTGGGCATCCAGCGCGTTGACCGTACAGAGCCGGTCTTCTTTGCCATCATGCTCCTGTTCTGCATCGTTTTCTTCCGTCATGCCTTCAGTCGCAGGTTCCGCATCATCATGCGTCTTGGTATCTTTTTGCTCGCCCTGGTCGGATTTGCCTACATAGCCACGGTATCAATGGCTCGATTTGACGGCAGCAAGAACGGTGATGCCACGACCAGCGTCTTGCAGTATGGCGGACAGAACTATCTGAACTTCTGCTATTTCTGGGAGAATGCATCATACGATGAGGTCGCCTCCGAACGTGAGTTCCCTCTCATCAACCATTTTGTCAGTAAGATCGATAGCAATGCCGACCGTCGCGGCGACCGTTCTGCACGCCAGGGATTCTTCATCAGCGTCTTTGCCTCGTTCATCGGCGACATTCTGCTCGACCTTGGGCCTGTCGGTTTGACCGCATGGATCGTGTTCTACGTCCTGCTCACCCTCGAAGTGATCAAATGGCGACGGCGCACCGAGTATGACATCAGCGAGGTGCTCATCATCTTCCTGCTTGCGGCTGTGCCTCTGTTCGGCATCTTCTATTACCGCTACTTCCAGTGGATGATAGCCATCAACTACGTCGTGCTTATTATCTTCCGCCTTCTGTCGAAATATAAGTTTGTCTATAGCAAAGAGACCGACGATAAGTAAACTCACAGTCCGCCCATCATTCATTTGCCCATGAACCGCATACTTACCATCATCGTCACATACAACGGCATGCAATGGCTCGACAAGTGTCTGACCATGTTGCGCCAAAGCACCGAACCCACCGATGTCATCGTCATCGACAACTGTTCGACCGACGGCACACGTGAGTTCGTGCCTTCGCATTATCCTGAGGTTATCTGGCGTCCGCAGTCGGCTAATCTTGGCTTTGGTCAAGGCAACAATCTCGGCCTTCGCTATGCGCTCGACAATGGCTATGACTATGTGCTCCTTCTCAATCAGGATGCCTATCTTCAGACTGACGCACTGTCGCATCTTGTGGCGAACTGCGACGGCGAGTCGCTCTATTCGCCCATCCACATGAATGGCGACGGCACGCTCGTTGACCACAATTTCCGTCAATATACCCTTCTGCCGGCTCGCAATACGATGATCGACGATCTTGTGAACGGTCAGCCGGCCTCGGTCTATGAGGTGGGAGAGGTGTGCGCTGCCTGCTGGTTCATGCCCATTGCACTCATACGTAAGGTGGGCGGCTTCAATCCGCTGTTCCTTCAGTATGGCGAGGACAACAACTACTATCAGCGCCTTGTCTATCATGGCGTCAGAACGTATGTGGTTCCGGCAGCAAGGATGTGGCATTGCCGCAAGGTTCACGGATCGGAGCAGGCATTCAACCGCCGCCTTGTCGAGCGTCAGATGCTTATCCTTGTCAGCAATCCGAATCCTCGCAGCGTGGGCGGACTTATGGCTGGGCTTGTGCGTCTGCTGATACGTTTCCGTTCGCATCCCGTGGCGTATGTTCGATCATTGTTCCGCATGCTTGCCATGCGCAGCCGCATACGCCAGAGCATCATCACAGACCGTCGCGCTGATACCAACTGGATAAACTGAAACCCGCAAATGAAAGTCGCCTACATACTCAATGACACGATACTGACCAACGGAGCGAACCGATCGTTCCTTGCCATGCTCGAAGGCCTGATGCCTTTGGGAGTGGAGCCAATTGTCATCGTGCCTAACCGTTATGAGTTCTGCGACCTTCTTGAACAGCGCGGCATCACCGTGCGCCAGATCGATTTCCGTCCGGCGGTCTATCCCAACGGCTTTGACTTCGTGCTTGATTATCTGCTGTTCGTGCCCCGACTCGTTGCCCGTGTGTTGCTCAACGGCAAGGCCTCGCGCCGTTTGACTGCTATGCTTCGTCCGCTTCACATCGACCTCATCCACACCAATGTCGGAGTGATCGATATCGGACTCAAGGCCGCCAAAAGCCTTGGCATTCCTCATGTCTGCCATATACGTGAATACGCCGACCTCGACTTCGGTCTGCATTTCTATCCCAATAAGGCGCGTTTCCACCGGCTGGTTGCACGGTCATATACGGTCTGCATCACACGTCTGATACAGGCTCATCGCGGCTTGGACGGCTTGTCCACATCGCGCGTTATCTATAATCCTATTGCCAGCCGAGCAGATGTCATGCCCCGGCATGTCAGCGGAGATTATTTCCTCTATGCGGGTCGTATTCTGCCGGGCAAGGGCCTTCGCGAGCTTATTGAGGCCTATGCGTCGTATGTCAGAGCGTCATCACAGCCTCTGCGCCTTGTGGTGGCAGGAAGTGCCGTCGGCTCGAAGTTCGTTGACGAACTCAAGGCCTTTTGTGCCGCCCGTCAGCTCAACGGTCTTGTAGATTTTATCGGTGCTGTCGATGATGTGCCGACACTGATGCAGCGGGCGAAGGCCACGGTCGTTCCGTCGCGCAACGAAGGCTTTGGCCGCGTGATGCCCGAGGCTATGTTCCAAGGCTGTCCGGTCATCGTGCGCGACGTGGCAGGCAGTCACGAACAGCTTGAGAACGGCCTTCAGATTGTTGGTGAGCCAATAGCCTTTGCCTACAGCGACGATTCGCAGCTTTCTGCCCTTCTCGCCGAAGTCTCGGCCATGAGCGACAAGCAGCTTGAGCCTGTGTGCCAGCGTGCCTTTGATGTGGTCAACCGTCTCTACACCACCCAGGGCAATGTTGGGCAGATCATCAACCTTTATAACGAAATCCTAAAACATTGAACGATATGAATCCCAGAATAATTGCACTCTATCTGCCTCAGTACCACCCGATACCAGAGAACGACGAATGGTGGGGACCTGGTTTCACCGAGTGGACCAATGTGGTCAAGGCCAAGCCGCTCTATCGCGGACACGTCCAGCCACGTATTCCTGCCGACCTTGGCTTTTATGACCTGCGTCTGCCTGAGGTGCGCGAGAAGCAGGCACAGTTGGCGCGCGAGGCAGGCATCGAAGGTTTCTGCTACTATCATTACTGGTTCGGAGAGGGCAGGGAACTCCTTCAGCGTCCGTTCAACGAGGTGCTGGCATCGGGTAAGCCTGATTTCCCGTTCTGCCTATGTTGGGCCAATCATGACTGGACCAACAAGACGTGGAAGAAGGGTGCAAGCATGCGCAAGGACTCGATGATCATGCAGATGCGTTATTCGCGCGAAGATCATATTGCTCATTTCAATGCCCTTCTGCCTGCATTCCGTGACCATCGTTACATCACGGTCGATGGCAAGCCTGTGTTTGCTGTCTGGGCTCCTCGCGACATCCCTGAGGTGCGTGCGTTTATCGACCTGTGGCAGCAGATGGCTCGCGACAACGGTCTGCCGGGCATCCACTTTGTCGGCTATACCACGAATGCGGCTGGCAAGTCGGTCAACAGTAACAGCATGACCATGTGGGACACCGACCATGCTGCCGACTTCTACAACAATATCCTGAATCTCGGTTTCGATGCCGTGATGTCGAATGGCCTGGCGCGTGCGCAGTCGCTGTGTCATGGCCGGTGGTCGATGCTGAAATACTATATTGGCGGACAGACTTTCCTGCCTGCCACTCTGCGCACCGACTATGCCAAGGCGATGAGCCACTATTATGTGGAGGAAGACCGATGGGAGAATGTCTATCCGACATTGTTGCCACAGTGGGATCGCACTCCGCGTGCAGGCAAGAAGACTGATCCGCTGGTCAACGCTACGCCTGAGAAGTTCCAGCGTTCGGTGGAGGAGGCCATCTCATTGGTCAAGGATAAGGCACCCGAGCATCAGATTCTCTTCCTGAAGGCGTGGAATGAGTGGGGCGAGGGCAACTATGTGGAACCAGACCTTCAGTTTGGTCACGGCTGGCTCGATGCCATTGCCCATGCCATTGAGAACACCCGCAACAGATAAATCGATTATTCTTTATAACACATAAAACAATCATTACGCTATGTTCAGTTTGCTGACACTTGTTGTTACTGCCGCACAGGCCTTTACGGGCGATGGCAGTTTCGCCTCTTGGCAGATCCGCGAGGCCGATCGTATTGCCGAACTTCCATTGGTGGCTGTCACCGATAAGGACTCAACCTTTTCGGGCGACAAGCACAACTACGAGAGCCTTGCCATTTATCTCTGGCCTGATCCGCAGAATCCTGGCGGTCCGTACATCGTGCGCGACGGAGAGGTCAATCCCGAATATCAGAAGTATGACCTTCCTCGTCTCCGTACGATGGCCGAGAACATCGACTATCTGAAGAAGGCTTATCTTGCTACGGGCAATGAGAAGTACGTACGCCGTTCAAAGCAGATGCTCGACCACTGGTTCATCAACAAATCGACTCGCATGAACCCAAATGCCAACTACGGACAGGTCTGCCCGGGCAAGAACAACGGCCGCGGCTATCCGGGTGCAATGTCCGAACTTATCGACCTTCGCAAGGTGCTCGATGCTCTCACATGTTTCGATGACCACGGACTGATGAAGCGTCGTGAGAACAAGAAGTATAAGAAATGGTTTGGCGATCTCGGCAAGTGGCTGCAGACGAGCGAACTCGGCAAGCGCATCCACGACCAGCCGGACAACATCGCCGTGATGCACGATCTGCTCCTTTATCAGATTAGCGTATATACGGGCGACAAGAAGACCTGCCGACGCATTGCCGATGAGTTTGTCGAACTCCGCATCAACAAGCACATCGCCGAAGACGGTTCGCAGCCTGAGGAACTGAAGCGCACCACGGCCATGTCATATTCGGTCTATAATCTCGAACATTTTGCTGAGTTCTTCGAACTGCTCGAGTCTAATGGAGACCACCTCTATCGCCGTAACCCCGAGCGTATTGATGCAGGCGTCAACTTCCTCATGCAGTATGTGGGCCATCGCGACAAATTCCCATACCAACAGATCAAGAACGACTGGGAGAGCTGCGAGAAGCGCATCCTCAAGCTTCGTGAGAAGTTCGATGCAATGAAATAAAAGAGTAATAAAAAAGGGGGTGACATTCACTCCCCTTTTTGTGTTCTATCCCCTCATTACCCTTTACTCATTACTCATTACCCTTTGCCCATCCTAACTTCAGCACTCTCTTTGTCTCTTCCGTGACCTTACACCAGTCAGCAATACGGAGTGGAGCCACCCAGATGATTCTGCCGGAGGCATCGGTCACGATCCATGTGGCGCTCTTGCGAGCAGGTGTGTAATGAGCGTTGGTAAAGAGGTCTGAGACGAGTTTCGAGTTTTTCATGCCCAGCGGCTTGATGCGGTCTTTCTCAATCCAGTGGCGGAATATTAGCGGCATCTTCACCTTGTCGGCGTCGAACAGTTCGCACACACAGCCCGTTTCCTTGTTTTTCATACCCATGATGTCGATTCCCGACTCGGGCACATCCAGAATAGTCTGAGTGATAGGGCATGGCGCCGTCAGTAGGGCTTCGATCTTAGGCATGGTGTAGAAGTATCGATCATTCATGTGGGCCCGTTGTGATTTGTTGTCATCCATGTCGGCAGACCTCTTCTCGTAACGCTTTGACCAATAGAAGAACAGCGAGTCGAGTTCGCTAAAATCATATTCATCGCTCTTAATCTGCCATTCGTCCCATTCGATGCCGCCAATGTTCACATGCTGCGTATCGGCAAAAATCTCGTCAAGGCGTTCGTCGGCAAGTCGGTCGGTCATCTGCAGGTGAAGGATTGTCTCGTAGATGCCCTTGCGAGCGTTGGGATTAAGATTCTCCATGTATGGAATCAGCTCATTGCGTATCTTGTTGCGTATCACGTCATTCTCCATGTTCGTGCTGTCAGTCACATAGCTCAGACCATGGTGCTCGACGTATTCAAGGATGTCTTTGCGCGACAGATGGATGAGCGGACGGATTATACGTCCGTTGGAGGATGGGATTCCCTTCAGGCCTTTGATGCCCGTGCCGCGCATGATGTGGAAGAGGAATGTCTCGATGCTGTCATCGCGGTGGTGTCCCACGGCAATGTTTACCTTGAGACCCTGTGCCTCGTATTCCTTGGCAAGCGAGTCCCACCAGTCGTAACGCAGTTGGCGTGCTGCCATTTCGAGCGACATGTGTTGGTCTGCCATATAGCGCCTTGTGTCGAAGTCCTTCACGATAATCTCCACACCGAGCTTGTTGCACAGTTCATGGCAGAACCGCTCGTCGCGCATTGATTCCTCCCCCCTTAGATGGAAGTTGCAGTGGGCGGCAATGATGCGAGTGTTTTTCGCTACAAACGGTGTGTGATGGGTAAGCAGATAGTGTAGCAGCACTACGCTGTCACTGCCGCCGCTGAGGGCCACGATGATGATGTCGGGAGCTTCCATTATATATATAAATATGTGTGGATTGTCAGAAAACAGGCTAAAAACGGTGTGTTTTCAGCAAAACTGCGATGCAAAAATAAAAAAAATATCGCAAAGTTTCGTTTATTGTCGGAAATTTCTTAACTTTGCGCACGAATTTTATGCAGAATAATATCGAAATTGAAATATGTTAGAGAAAATTCAACAGTTGATGGCCGAGATTGAAGGCCTCACAGCAAAGAATGCCGAAGAAATCGAAGCGCTCCGCATCAAGTACCTCAGCAAGAAGGGCGAGATCAGCGCACTGATGAACGATTTCCGCAACGTAGCAGCCGATCAGAAGCGCGAACTGGGTCAGCGTCTCAACGCTCTCAAGCAGCTCGCCACTGACAAAATCAACTCACTCAAGGATCAGTATCAGAGCGAGGATCATGTCGATGAGAGCATCGATCTCACCCGTCCTGCCTATCCGGAGGAGGTTGGCACACGCCACCCATTGAGCCTTGTGCGTCAGGAGATCGTCGATATCTTTGCCCGTCTCGGCTTCTCCATTGCCGAAGGTCCAGAGGTCGAGGACGACTGGCACGTATATGGTGCGCTCAATTTTGCCGACGATCATCCGGCTCGCGACATGCAGGATACATTCTTCATCCAGCAGAACCCAATCGTTGTGCTTCGCAGCCATACATCCAGCGTTCAGGTGCGTGTCATGAGCGAGCAGAAGCCTCCAATCCGTGTGGTTTGCCCAGGCCGTGTCTATCGTAACGAGGCAATCTCTGCCCGTGCTCACTGCTTCTTCCATCAGATCGAGGGTCTCTACATCGACAAGAACGTAAGCTTTGCCGACCTCAAGCAGGTGCTGCTCCAGTTCGCTCGCGAGATGTTCGGTGCCGACACACAGATACGTCTGCGTCCGTCATACTTCCCATTCACAGAGCCATCGGCCGAGATGGACGTGAGCTGCACGCTCTGCAAGGGCAAGGGCTGTGCCATGTGTAAGGGCGCAGGCTGGCTTGAGATTCTTGGCTGCGGCATGGTTGACCCTGCTGTGCTCGAAGCATCGGGCATCGACAGCAAGGAATACACCGGCTATGCCTTCGGTATGGGCGTTGAGCGTATTGCCAACCTTAAGTACAGGGTCAAGGACCTCCGTCTCTTCTCTGAGAACGATCAGCGCTTCCTCGACGAGTTTGAGGCTGCCCACTAATCACGATTACTAACCGTCAATAAACGAAACCAATAGGGCGTGAAATCCCTATATCGCATCATACTGAGTGGTCTGTTCTTTGTGTTGCCTATGGCGATGCTGGGACAGACTCCTTTGTCTAAGCACCAGTCGCAAGGGTGGTGGCCGATGCTCAAGAATGGCGGAATGGTGCGTACTCGCGGCGCCGACGGACGACGCACGGGCGACCATTATCTCATTCTGGATGATGGCATGGGCAGTATCTTCGGCATGAACTTCGTCGATGGTTATCTGGTGGGTCCTGATCTCACGCTCGGCTTCATCGACGATACCTACACGCGATGGGAACTTGATATCGATGCCAAATGGGCATTCAGCCGCGAGGCTTTTGCCGGTGTTTTGGCATTCCGTTGCATCATGCCGCCGCAGACAGGCACGCGCTTGGAGTTCTTTGGCGGTCAGCAGAGCGTCGATTTCGATCCCGAACCACTCATGCCCGTCGGACATCAGGCTTTGGCCGGATCGCTCCTCGGTTGGAACGATGGCAAGCTCTATCTCTCAACCACGGCTGGATTCCGTTCGAGCTTTGCAGCCAGTGGCGATGTGCAGCTTGGCATTGGCTTATGGTGGGAGAAACGCGAACGTGAGTGGCAGCACAAATGGCGCAACCTCTTCCGCACCAAGATGCAGGACAACGTGCCTCGCATCAATGGTCACGACGTTGAGACGTGGCAGGAAGACCCGCTTCTGCATTGGCAGACCGAACGCATCATACGCCTTGATGTCGATCTCGAATACACGCCTCAGCGCATGTTCTATATCATCGACGATATGACTGTCATTGAGAAATCAAAGTGGCCAACGTTCGGTGTCAGCCTCAAGACAGGTGTCGATCATGACTTTTCGCGCGGCTGGCGGAGTCTGCGGTTCCTGAGTCTCGACTTCAGCATGAAGAACACCAAGCAGTGGGCGCTCCACAACAATCAGTGGCGCTACTACACCAGCATGGGATTCTTCCCCATTCACAGTTGGGTGCATCTTGCTGATATGCGACACTTCGACGCCTCCGACTTCCAGTGGCAGGTCAATGACGGACTCCGTTGGTTCTCACTGCTCACCAACTATGAGATGTCGTCCAACCGTTCCTGGATCGAAGGCCATGGCGAACTCTCGGGCGAGAACATCCTGCTTTCCCGACTTAGTTCCAACCGTTCGTTCCGCGAATACATCCAGCTCCATGCCCTACAGACCTATCGTCGCGATCCTCACATTGAGTTCTCCTACGGCATCGATATCAAGCGCAAGTTCCGTCTTGGCGGCACCGTCGGTCTTGAAGGTCGCTATTACGATGGCACAACCTTTAATGTCATCTTTGCGCTTTAACCCTCTTTCCCCATTCCTTTTCCTTCTTTATCCTTTCCTCTTTTCCTCTTTTCCTCTTTTCCTCTTTTCCCATTACCCATTACTCTCTTCTCCACCCTATGGCTCCATTAGCAGAAAGAATGCGTCCCCACACCCTCGACGGTTATATCGGCCAGCAGCATCTGGTCGGCGAGGGTCGTGTGCTTCGTCGAATGATAACCTCTGGTCATATCTCGTCATTCATCCTTTGGGGACCTCCAGGTGTCGGCAAGACCACGCTTGCCAAGATTATCGCACAGCAGCTCGACCTCCCTTTCTATACGCTCAGCGCCGTGAGCAGCGGTGTCAAGGAGGTGCGTGAGGTCATCGAACGAGCCAAAAAAGACCGATTCTTCCATCCCGAACATTCGCCTATTCTTTTCATCGACGAGATACATCGTTTCTCCAAGTCGCAGCAGGATTCTCTTCTCGAAGCCGTAGAGAAAGGCATTGTCACCCTTGTCGGAGCCACCACAGAGAACCCCTCGTTCGAAGTCATCCGTCCGTTGCTGAGCCGTTGTCAGGTCTATACGCTCAAACCTATTGAAGAGCGTGACCTGCTGATGCTTCTTGACCGTGTTTTGACCACTGATCCCGAACTCAGTCAAAAGAATATCGAGGTTCAGGAGACACAGGCTCTGCTTCGTTTTGCCGGTGGCGACTGCCGAAAGTTCCTCAACATCCTCGACCTTGTATGCGGAGACCTCGATTCCAACGTCATCACCGACGAAATCGTCATTCGCGCCCTTCAGGAGAATCCTATGGCCTATGACAAGGACGGTGAGATGCACTATGACCTTGTGTCGGCCATGATCAAGAGCATACGCGGATCCGATCCCGATGCCGCCGTCTATTATATGGCCCGTATGATTGAGGGAGGAGAGGATCCTGAGTTCATCGCCCGTCGTCTCATCATCAGCGCGTCTGAGGACATCGGTCTTGCCAATCCCAATGCTCTTCTTCTTGCCAATGCTGCGTTCGATGCCATCCATAAGATCGGTTGGCCGGAAGGACGCATTCCTCTTGCCGAGGCATGTGTCTATCTTGCTTCCTCGCCAAAGAGTAATGCCTCATACAATGCTATTAACTCTGCGCTCGAAAAGGTGCGCGAGACAGGTAATCTTCCTGTTCCTCTCCATCTTCGCAATGCTCCGACCAAACTTCTTGCCAAGGAAGGCTACGGTGTCGGCTACAAATATGCCCATGACTATCCCGGCCATTTCGCCTATCAGCAGTTCCTTCCAGATGCCCTCGTCAAGGAAGGCGGCATGATCCAGAGTCTCTTCTATCATCCTCAGCCCAACGCCCAGGAAGACCGACTCCGTCAGTATCTCTCAGCCTGCTGGGGTGAGAGGTTTAAGTAAGACTGGAAACTTTTCAATTTGTGAAACGTATGAACGAACTTTTTCTCCTGCTGCACATTCCGTCCTATAAAAACGGGTATTTGCTATACTGAAATACCAAATTTACATGGCACCGCAAGAAAATCGGACTAAAATTTGCCTATATATATAATAATGTATATATTTGCAGCGTGAAAATACTGTCTTCAGTTTATTCAGTCTTGTGAAACACTTAAGCAAATCTATGATATATAAGATTCCACATATTCAGAATGAAAGAGAGCGCATCGTTGGAGAAATGATGGCACTTATTGAATTGGTCTCTAAAATACACATAGGCGAAGAAATCATATTTACTAATGATTCTGCACAAAACGGTTTGCTTATATCGCTGATTAGAATTCTAAAAGAATCTTCATATAGCAATATAGTTTGCGACGATTTATCAAAGTTGTCAGATTTCTATATTGTAGATTTGAAGTCAGAATCATCAAATATCACAGTCAGCAATATTGTAAAATCATTAATCGACACAAACGGAGTACCTAAGAATCTCAACATACCTCTTGGATATCTGTTTGACGAACTGGTTTGCAATATGCAACAGCATTCTGGAGTTCAAGAAGGGCATATTTATGCATCTGTCAACAAAGGAAGAAATACTATTGACCTTTGTTTTGCAGACTATGGCATCACTATATATGGCAGTTATATTAACACAGGAAAATTTCTTGATTTCATAGGAACGAGTCATGCCGAAGCAGTCAATATTGCCAAAGAAGGTTATTCTACAAAAAACCGTCCTGATGCAGAAAATCGTGGATATGGAATTTCTTCTAATACTAAAATGGTTGTTGATGGATTAAATGGGTCGTTTGCTATTATTTCGGGTACAGGTTTGTTCCATTATCATAAATCTACAGGTCAGAATGTGATTGAAATGCCAGATGGATTTGAATGGCAAGGAACAACTATCATTGTTAGGATTCCACTCGAAATACCATCAACATTTAATTTTTATGATTATATATCTTAACACAAAATGAAACGCATATTAAAAATGTCCAATGTCTGTGGTACCGAGTTACGCACGCGTCTGATGATGGAGCAATTCGTACAAACACTAAATAGTGAAGACGAATATTTGCTGGACATGCAGGATGTGACGCTCATATCTCGTTCCGCTGCAGACGAACTGTACAATATAACATTGGATAATCCCAAGATTAAGATTATTCATCTGTCACCATTCGTACAGAAGATGCTTGATGCGGTAATCCTCGGTAGGTTCCAGCCTCGCAATCTGCGTCCAGATGCAACTCCTGTGATTCATTGTGAGGATTATAACAGCCTTCAAGAAGCTTTGATGGCTTTGTAATATAAGCTGGGTGTATTTATCGATGCAACGAGATTCTATGTAATCAACAATAAACAAAACTCTAAATCACTAAAATAACATTATAAACAAAACAAACGAAATAACATATTAACAACAACATAAATAGCATCTAGCTATCATTGTGGTCGTCAAGAATTGAAGCCTAGGAAACTTACCTTTCTCTGATACATACCACATCAATGATGGTTGGCTTCAGCGTATAGAGGTTCTATGCGTAGGAATTGAGCCAATCCGAAATATATTGATAGAAGATGCTTACACCTTTTGGGTGTGGGCATTATTCTTATATTTCGGAGAGGTCAGAGAACATTCCTAGGCTTCAACCTCAGACGACCATAAGAAGAAGCTCACGCTCTTTTTATGTGTCGTTCATTCCAGCATAATACCACGAGCCACACAGATTGATTAGATAGTGCGCGATGCATCATCTAATCGACAATGATTACCAGATATCATGCCAAATATTATGCTTACTTGCTTTCCCAACAATCGGTGGGAGAGCAGTTGTCGTCCCTCTCTCAGTCATTGTTGAATGCTGCAGTTGACATCAATCCACATCAGATTGATGCAGCTTTGTTTGCTTTCAAATCGCCTTTGTCAAAAGGTATAGTACTGGCGGATGAAGTCGGTTTGGGCAAGACAATAGAAGCAGGATTGGTTTTATGCCAATATTGGTCAACCGGCAAACGCAATATAATTGTGGTATGTCCTGCATCACTTAGAAAGCAGTGGGAATCAGAACTGCTCGATAAATTTGGATTGAAGAGCGAGATCCTCGATACCAAAAACTACAATGCTCTGCAGAAAGAAGGAAAGAATCCATTTGATCCATCACGAATCGTCATCTGTAGCTATACATTCTGTGCCAAACATAAAGGTGAGATTCTGACCCATGGGTTCCAGCTGGCAGTGATTGATGAGGCTCACAAGATGCGAAATGTCTATCGCAGCAGTGCCAGAACAATGGCAGAAGTGCGCGATGCTCTTTATGGCTCCAAGAAATTGTTGCTCACAGCAACCCCGTTCCAGAATTCATTGCTCGAACTCTATGGACTCACTTCTGTTATTGATGACAAGATTTTCGGAAGCGAGAAATCCTTTCGTGCAGAATATGGCAACGGAACGAACTTACAACAGCTGAGAAGAAGGATTTCCTCAATCTTTACACGAACTTTGCGCAAAGATGTCAAGGAGTATATCAATTACACCAAGCGTCTTCCATTAACACAGGAATTCAATTCCAGTGATCCCGAATATGCACTTTATCAGGAGGTAAGTGAATTCTTGCGCAGGGACGATATCTATAGTGTTCCAGCTTCGCAAAAGAAGCTTACGACGATGATTGTCCGCAAGATTCTTGCTTCATCTTCCTACGCACTTGTTTTCACCTTGCAGCATATTAAAGACCGACTGGAGAAAATGCTTGAGCGAAACAGACAGATGGATTTTGATGCCAGCGAGATTATAGACGATGAAGATAGTTGGCTGACTTGGCAGGAAGATGAAGATGATCGTGCATCAATGGTACGTGACGATTCGTCTTATCTTGATCAGGAGATTGACATTCCTCGTTTGCAGCAAGAGATTAAGACCCTGGAAGGTTTTATAGTCAAGGCTCAGAACATCAAGCGAGAATCGAAGGCAGAAGCATTGCTGACTGCATTGAAGAATGCCTTCTTTATTCTTGAAGAAAATGGCGCAAACCGAAAGGCTTTGATCTTTACGGAATCGACCAAGACACAAGCCTTCTTATGTCAGTTCCTCGAAGCGAATGGTTATGCCGGAAAAATTGTGCTCTTCAATGGCAAGGCCTCAGAACCGCAAACAAATGCTATTTATAACGCTTGGTGCAAGGCTCATCCAGATAAGATGAGTGGCATTAAGGCGGCTGACAGACGTGCTGCGATTGTTGATTATTTCCGTGATGAAGCCGAAATAATGATTGCTACCGAAGCCGCAAGCGAGGGTCTCAACCTTCAGTTCTGTTCGCTTTTGATAAACTATGACCTGGGTTGGAATCCTCAGCGTATAGAGCAAAGAATCGGAAGATGTCACAGATATGGACAGAAGCATGATGTGGTGGTCGTAAACTTCATCAATAAGAGAAACTTTGCTGATGTGCGGGTATATGAGTTGTTATCAAATAAGTTTAAGTTGTTCGATGATGTGTTCGGAGCCAGTGATGAGGTTCTGGGTAAAGCAGACAGTATAGATATCGAAAGCCGTATATGGGAAATCTATCAACAATGTCGCACAGAAGAAGAGATCAATGCCGCTTTTGAGCAACTGCAGGCCGAGATGCAGACCTCTATCGATGAGCGCATGGACAAAGTGCGTGCCGAGGTGATGGAGAATTTCGATATCAATGTGCAGGAGCATCTTCGTACCCGTAAAGATGATACTGGTGCTTTCCTCAATCGTTATCAGCATATGTTTTGGGAATTGACTAGATTCGTCCTTGGTAGCAAAGCCGTATTCGATGATGAGCATCATACATTCTTTTTGAAAACACCAGTTGCAGCTCAGCCACGGGGAAGATTTGCTTTGCTTGGTGGCGACTCAGATTGTCATGCTTATCGTTTAGGTGATGAGCTGGGGCAATACGTTGTCAATTCTGCCTTGTCGCTTCAGACAGGAGATGAAGGAAGCGTTGTGTTTAGAGAGGATGCACTATCGATGAATGCTAATTTGCCTGACTATATGCAAGGGCAGGAGGGATATCTGATTCTTTCGCAACTTGCCGTCACATCTGTCGAGGAGGAGCAACATTCCATCTTCTCTGCTTATACTATGGATGGACGAACCCTTAGTCAGGAGGATGTAGAGAAACTTTTCCTCAATGGAGGAGAAGAGGCAGATACCGTTGAGATACCAAGTCTTGTTCTGGAAAAATTACAAAAGAACAACCACCAGCATGGGGTTGTACGTCTAAAGAGCATTGACTCGCGTAATCTGGAGTTTTTTGAGCAGGAAAAGCTTCGACTACAGCAATGGGTGGATGACCAGCTGAATGCCCTTGAACAGGAAATCAAGACAGTCAAGTCTGCAATACGGCAAGCAGAAAGAGATGCTTCGACGGCAACAACCATTGAAACCAAAATTGCAGCAGAACGTAAAGTGGACGAATTGAACCGACGTAAACGGAAGTTGAGAAACGAGCTCGAAGACAGGGAGGATGAGATTCAGTCTCGGCGCAAGCAATTAATACGTGAACTGGAATCCAAACTCATTAAGCAGTCAACGAACAAAAAGGTTTTCATTATTCACTGGAAAACCGTTTGATTTCGAAATAATAATTATACCATATATCATTATCCTCAATATGACTAACTACGACCAATTTCGCAACAAGTTACAGGAGATTTTCATGATGGATCATGCCGAACTGGATTTCGGCATCTACCGCATCATGAACCAAAAGCGCGATGAGATAACCGACTTCCTTGATAAGAAACTATTGCCGCAAGTCCAGAAAAATCTGGGAGGCGCGACTGGCAATCAGAGTGCAGCTGATGCCAAGCGCATGAAAGAGATTGAGGAGCAGTTTGGCAATACGGATATTATGTCTCTGCCCGACACAATTCCTGCTGTGGCTGAATATAAAGAATTGAAAGCAAGAACAGCTAATAGCGGAAGCATTGAGGAACTGGAAAATGAAGTATTCAATCACCTGACCATTTTCTTCAGCCGTTATTACGACAACGGAGATTTCGTGTCGAAGCGTCGCTACAAGGACAATGCCTATGCTATCCCCTACAATGGCGAGGAGGTGAAGCTGCATTGGGCCAACAGCGACCAGTATTACATCAAGACCTCGGAATACTTTCAGAACTATAGTTTCAACGTGGAGATCAATAAAGATACAAAGGTGAAGAAAAAGGTTCACTTTGTGCTGAAAGATGTTACCACCGAGCAGAACAACAACAAGGCTGCTTCGGGTATGGAACGACGTTTTGCCCTCTATCAAGACGAAGATGCCGCCAGCATCGAAGTCGTCCAGAATGAAGAAGGTCAGGATGAACTCAACATCTATTTTACCTACGAACTGATGGCCAAAGGAACTAAGCAAGAGGCTTTGATGACTGCAGCTTTCGACTACATCAAAGAGAATCTGCCATCAGAATTCTCAGAACTCATCACCACACTCTGCCCAACGGAGAAGAACAAGAAACGTACTCTGCTCGAAAAGCATCTGACAGATTACACGGCCAAGAACTCTTTCGATTATTTCATTCACAAAGATCTGGGTAGCTTCCTGCGCCGCGAGCTTGATTTCTATATCAAAAACGAAGTACTTCTCATTGATGACCTCGATGAGAAGCACGTCATGCAGCAGCTGTCATTAGTTCGTGCCATCAAGGGAGTTGGCGAGAAAATCATTACGATGCTTGCCCAAATAGAAGACTTCCAGAAGCGTCTCTGGTTGAAAAAGAAGTTTGTGGTGCAGAGTGATTACTGCATCACGCTCGACCGTGTGCCAGAATCTTTCTATGCCGAGATTTGCGAGAATGAGGCGCAGCGGAAGGAATGGGTGCGTTTGTTTTCGATTGATGAAGTTGAAGGCTATAGTGAGCCATTGACCGAACCCTTCGTTCTCCAAAACCCTTATCTTGTTCTCGATACCGCTTTCTTCTCTTTGTCTTTCAAGCACCGACTGCTATCTAAGATAGAGGAGGTAGATAAGAACTGTAATGGCTTGCTGATTAATAGCGAGAATTTTCAGGCGTTGGAATTACTTAAAGCGAAATACAATCGCAGCATAAAATCGATATATTTAGATCCACCTTATAATACTGGATCAGATAATACATTTGCATACAAAGACAGTTTCCAACATTCTTCATGGGCATCTATGATGTGTGACAGAGCACGGATTGCGCACGAAATGATGGTAGATGATGCGTGCCTGTTTATTAGTACGGATGATGGCGAGTATGCAAATATTAAACTAAGTCTTGAGACAGTATTTGGTGAAGATAATTTTGTAGCTGATATTATCTGGAATAGTCGTAAATCTGTATCGAATGATGCTTTGATTTCTGGAGCCATAAACCATACTACATTTTATACAAAAGATAAAAGTATTTTGACTCAGAACAAGACTGATTTTAGAGTTGGTGCTAAAGAAGAAGGTTTTATTAACCCAGATAATGACCCAAATGGTCCTTGGAAATTGGATCCAATGGATGCTCCTGGCATTAGGGAAAATGAATCTTATGGAATAACAAATCAAGCAACAGGAATAACTTATTATCCTGCATCTGGAAGACATTGGAGATTTGAAGAAAAAGATACACTGAGACTTCTTGCTTGTGGTAGAATACTGTTTGGAAAAACAGGAAGCTCTAAGCCTGGCTACAAAAGATATAAATCGGAAGCTATGGGTAAAGGAGACACCGTCACTACTTTATGGAGCGACGTAAAAACTACTGCAGACGGAACAAAACTGCTGCTGGACATATTTGGCACTACTTTGCCCAAAGAGTTTATTGATAGTATAAAGCCCAAACCTGTTGAGTTTATAAAGAAAGTAGTAAATGTTTCCACTGTAGGGAACGATTGGGTTATAGATTATTTTGCTGGTTCTGCAACGACTGCTCACGCAGTGATAGTGCAAAACAGAGAAGATGACAATAATAGAAAATTCATCACTTGTGAGATGAATTACTATTTTGATATTTTGACAAAACCTCGCATCGAAAAAGTCATCTATTCCGAAGACTGGAAAGATGGTAAGCCCGTCTCACGCAAAGGCATCAGCCAATGTTTCAAGTATATCCGTTTGGAGCAATATGAAGATACGCTGAACAACCTCGAAGTAAAGAAGCAAGGAGGAATCTTCGCAAACGACGAAAAATTCAGTGAGACGTACATGCTCCAATACATGATGGACATGGATACACGCGATTCGCTGTTCAACATCGAAAGATTCGTTCATCCTTTCGACGTGAAGTTGAAGACCACGCGCGACAACGAACTGGTAGAAACATCAGTGGATATGGTTGAGACTTTCAACTATCTCATCGGCCTGGAGGTAGATACCATCCGCTGGACACATAGTGACGAAATCTGTGTGGTGGAAGGTCGTCTGCACCGTAGTCAGGACAAAGCATTGATCATTTGGCGTGACACAGAGAAGGTGGATAACAACGAGCTCAATGCGTTCTTCCGCAAGAATGACTATCATGTGAAGGATTCGGAGTTTGACGTTATCTACGTGAATGGCGACAACACGCTCCAGAACCAGAAACGTGATGACGAACATTGGAAGGTGGTGCTCATTGAAGAAGAGTTCCAGAAACGGATGTTCGAAGGGTGTTAATCTAAAAATTACATAATGGCAAAGAAAACCAAAGAGCAGATAGGCAAACTGCAGAATGCTCTCGTACTATTTAAATATATATTGTGGCTCTTCGGCTGCAAAGACCTCGAAGCTCTGTCGCGTAATCTGAAGGATGCTGCGCTGGAGGGTTTGGAGGATGATGGTTATTCCACCAAGTTTCACACCGCATTGCGTTCACATCTGTATGCAGATCATTTCACCAAGGAGCAGCTGGCGCAATATGACCAGAACATTGTGGCTCACACCAAGGAGATAAATGAGAAGCGAGGTGTGGATGAAGAAATAAAATGGAAGTACTATCAGTATCTTTCTTTGCTGTTCACTGAAATCTATCTGGACAAGTATTTCAGTAATCCTGACAAACTATGCGATGAATTGAACTCATTTCTCTTTGATGAGTTTAATCAGCGTGCAGAGACATGGCATGAAGTGGAGCCATTCAAGGTGGAAGATCTGAACAAACTTGCATTCTGGTGTGCTACTGGTTCTGGCAAGACGCTGCTGATGCACATCAATGTGAAGCAATATCTCTATTATGCACGCAAGCACAATGCCAAGAAGTTGAACCGCATTATTATCCTTACGCCTAACGAAGGTCTTTCGAACCAGCATCTTGATGAACTGGCGACTTCGAACATGACAGCAGAACTTTTCAGCAAGAAGGCTTCGGATATGTTCCGTGGCGAGACGATAGAGATCATCGACATCAACAAACTGGCTGATAAGGACGGAGACAAGACCGTAGCCGTGGATAGCTTCGAGGGCAACAACCTCGTGCTGGTAGATGAAGGTCACAAAGGATCGAGCGGCAAGGTATGGCTCGACTATCGCGAGAAACTGACATCGCAGGGATTCTCTTTCGAGTATTCTGCCACCTTTGGGCAGGCCATTGCTGCTCTTTCGGATAAGGAGCGTAAGGGTAAACTGTCAGAATACGGTAAGGCTACACTCTTCGACTATTCGTATCGTTACTTCTATCGTGATGGTTTCGGCAAGGACTACCGTATCATGAACATGGACGACTGGAATGATGACGAGCTGTTGTCGATGTATATGACTGCTTACTTGATGTGCCTCTACGAACAGATGCTGGTGTATCGCAGCAATCCAGATGTTGAGCGGAAATTTCTTATTGCAAAACCATTGGGAATATTTGTGGGTGGCAGTGTGACGGCCGTGCGCATGGACAACAAACGCAAGGTGTCGGACGTGGTGCAAGTCCTGAAGTTCCTTCAAGAATTTGTAGTTGAACGCACCCGTTTCTGTACTTATGTCCGTCGTTTGCTTGATCCGAATGATGGTGTGAAAGACAAGGAGGGTAAGAGTATTTTTGCCTATTCTTTCCGTATGATCAAGAAAGGATTGAAACCAGAACATGAGCAGGAATTTGCTGAGGGTTTGTACTCGCGTATTCTTTCAGAGTTGTTTCACTGCAACATCTCTGGCGCCCATCTGCATCTGGACAGGCAGAAAGGTGATGATGGAGAAATTGGTTTGCGCATTGGCACAAGCAAGCATTTTGGCGTCATCAACGTAGGAGATAGTGCCGAATTACTTAAGCTATGTGAGGAACAGGGATTTGAATGTCATACTCCCGACTTTGGCAAAATGTCATTGTTCGATACTATCAGCGATTCGGATTCTCCAATATGTCTGCTTATAGGGTCGAAGAAGTTTACAGAAGGATGGAGCTGCTGGCGAGTGTCGGCTATGGGATTGATGAACATTGGCCGCAGTGAGGGTTCAGAAATCATTCAGCTTTTTGGTCGTGGTGTGCGACTGAAAGGATATTGCCATTCGCTGAAACGTAGTAATTCTTTGGATGCCTGCTATCAGAATGAGAATATACCAGAGGGATTGACGACGATTGAGACTTTGAATATTTTTGGCATTCGTGCTGATTATATGGCAGAGTTTAAGAAGTATCTGGAAGACGAAGGATTGCCTACCAATGATCAGGAATTTGAGAAGTTCGAATTCGTAACTGACAAACTGTTGCCCGAAAGACTTCGTGTGATCCGATTGAAGGATGGTTATGACTTCAAGAAAGATGTGGTATTGAATGAAGTGCGTCTGCAGGAAATGCAGAAGAAGGTTCACTTTAAGTTGGATTGGCGTCCAAAGGTGGATGCTTTGCTTAGTGACAAACTTCGTAAGTCTTCATCAGGTGTAGTAATGGATAGCCCTACTCATTTCGAAAAGAAACATCTCGTCTTGCTGGATTGGAATAAGATTTTCTTTGCCATAGAACGAATGAAGAACGAGCGTAGCTGGTACAATATGGAACTAAGTGTGCCGTTGCTTCAAAGTCTAATGGGAATGAACTGTTATGACGAATTTGCTCCAGTTTGGTATGACCTATTGATTCCAGAAGAGGAAATGAGGTTTACAGACTTTGGACGTAATGTAGAGAATTGGGAAGAGATTGTAATCACTCTGTTGCGAGGTTATATTGATCAGGCTTATAAGAAGAGCAAGGGACATTATGAGTCACAGTATATGGAAGTCGTGGAACTGACTGCCGATGACCCAAACTACATCAGTGAGTATGTTGTAGAGGTAAGACGTGATCAGGAAGAAGTTATCGGGAAATTGCGCGAATTGAAAGAGAAGATTGAAAGCGGAAACCTTGATAAAGACTTTATGATTGAGCCAAGAGTATTCGAGGCTTTGGTGTTCGACCGTCATCTTTATAAACCTTTGATGTATTTGCTCGATAAGGACAAGAACGGACATCGACCGTTTATTGATCCGGAAACAGACGAGAAGCTGGTGAAGATATCACCTGTTCCTCTGAATGTTGGCGAACACACATTTGTGCGAGACCTGCGAGAATATTGCAACGAGCAGCAGGATAAGAAACTGAAGGACTGGAATGTTTATCTGCTCCGTAATGAAAGCCGAAAGGGCATCGGTTTCTTTGAAGCAAGTGGATTCTACCCTGATTTCATCCTCTGGCTTTCGAAAGGAGAGACGCAACATGTTGTGTTCATCGATCCAAAAGGAATCCGAAACCTCAAGAAAGGATTCCAGAATGAAAAGATTATGCTATTCAGGTATCTCAAAGAAACGCTGGCTCCTACATTGAATGATCCGAACCTAATTCTCGATAGCTACATAATCAGTAATACTCCACAAAGTGAAATTGATTGGTGGAGCAAAGAATCGGATAAGACCTGCTTGGACTATCATGTTCTTTTTCAGGATCAGAAAGGATATGTAGGCAGAATGATTGACAGAATATTATCGTAGCGAAAGATAAAAAATCCCAAGCAAAACCTCTTCCTAAGACTTCGGAAGACCAAAAATAATGTTCCGGGCATTTCCTAAGAGTTGGGAAGTCCCCGGAACAATATTTTTAGCATTTCCAGAAAGCTGGAAGTCCTCAGAACAATGTTCCGAGCATTTCCAGAAACCTGGAAATCCAAATGAAACTTTCGGCAGGACTTCCTAAGAGTTGGGAAGTCCAAATGAAACTTTCGGCAGGACTTCCTAAGAGTTGGGAAGTCCAAATGAAACTTTCTCCAGCACTTCCAAAGAGTTGGGAAATCCAAATGAAATTTTCTCCGGCATTTCCTAAGAGTTAGGAAATCCAAAAGAAAGTTTCTCCAGCATTTCCTAAGAGTTGGGAAATCCAAATGAAACTTTTTCGACCTGTACGGTTAAACTCAAAACAGATATTTATGATAAAATTTATGGTAAATTCATGGCAAATTTATGTTGCGCCGCAGGCAATATCTATTATTTGAACACAAATTATCATAAATTGTCCACGAATCAGTTCATAAATTATTTCATCCGTACAGGTCGAACTTTCTCGTGTTTTATCGAGTCAGCGAGAAGCTGAGGGTCATGCCGAAGTCGGTGTTGATGGTCGGGTAGGAAGTAGAGATAAGCGGAGTGTTGATCTGCTTCTGCCAGTAGAACTTGAAGGTGAGCATGCGCGAGAACTGATAGTCGGCAGAGAAGTTGATGTTCCATGCCTTATTGCCAGATGTGGCCTCGCTGTAGGCATCCTCAATCTTGCGAAGGATGGCAAGCTGGTTCTTGTGGGTGATGTCGAGCTTGAGGTTGAGGTCGTGAGACGTCTTGGCAGTTTGGTTCTGTGTAGGGAGACCGATCTTGGTGCCGAACTCAACAATCTTATAGCCAACGCCGACGGTCAGATCCTTCGAGATATTCTCGACAATCTGTGCAGCCGACATGTTGAGCGATACGGAACGTGTGTGCTTATATTCCGTCTTGACCGAGACGCCATTGTTCATCGTGGCATTCACTCCGGCCAGAGGCGCAAAACTCTCGGAGAGTGTGACGGTGCTGATGTCGAACTCGGTGCTCGGCACAGGACAGTCGGCAGCGACATCGAGCATGAAGCCGAGACCTTCGGAGTTCTGTGCGAAATTGGTGTACGACTGATAACTGCCCACAGAGTATGTGCAGGTGTAGGCATGGCTGAGGTTGAGAGTCTTGAAATACTCCGAGAGCTTAGGGAAGAGCTGGAGAAGACCGTCGTACTGCACCTTCCAGTTAGGCAGTGTCTTGAGCATGTCAGGGAAGGCCGAGAGGCTCACCTTATCTGCCGATCCACCCATATAGGCAGCAATGAATGCAGGCACGAGGACGTCGCTGGAGTTGAGACGCGAACCGCCGTCGGCAGCATTGTATGGCATGCCGGCATACTGCGGATAGCCAGTCATAAAGCCGCCTTCAGGATATTTGGCGCCCTGATAGCGAGACATCTGACGCTCGTAGATCTTCTGGCGGTTGCTGACCATCTCCTGGAACGCACGGCTGCTGTAGCGGTCTTTGGCCTTACCGCTGCCGAAGCTCGAACCGAGTGCGATGGTGGTCATCTGGAACGAACCGCTCTTGGTGATGGCGAGGTCGTCGAACATAAACTGATGTGACTGTTTCTGACTGTGTTTCCAAGTGCCTGTAAGGTTGATCTTAAGACCAGGCAGAGGCTCGATGGTGGCACCGTAGCTCATGTCGCGCGTCTCGTTATAGACGGCAGGAGTGGTGAGCGAGTCATTGACAAAGAGCCAGTCGTTCTCAATAGCCTTGCGTGTGAAATCCTCGCCGCCCTCAAAGCCGAAGGCAAAGCCGAGACCAGGTGCAAGCGACGAACCGGAGTTGTTTTGTCCGAAGAAGTCGCCCGAGTTGAGTCGGTAGGACGGCAGATAGGTGTTGAGCGAATACTTGTAGCTGAAGTTGACGTTGCGCACCATCATCATGCCACGGGCAGCCACCTGTAGGTTCTTGTACCAACGGAGATCGTCGAGCGGAGTGTCGGCCTTGATGACGAGGTCGAGCTTGACGCTGTCCTTGAGATGGATGCGGATGCTGTTGGCATCGACTCTCTTTGTGCTGGTGAGCGTGTAGGCCTTGCCTGTGTCTGGATTCTTGGCCGAGATAATGAGACGGCGTGTGTTGAGGTTGTGTCTGAGTTCAATGACGGTGTCGCCAACGGCTATGATGGTTTTCTTGAATTCCTTAGGCTTCTTGTTGGTAGTCGGGCGTTTAGGCGTAACCTTGGCGTTGAGCTTGCCATTGCGCGGAGTCTGCTTCTTGAAGCGTTCGTTGACCTTCTTGAGGAACGGCGACTTGTTGTAGAGTGTCTCAAGGTTGAACTTGAGGTCGCCCTGCCAGCTGCCCTGATTCTGGAGCACACCGCCGGTCTCTGTGTCCTTGTCGATACGTGTGCCGCGCTGCCATTCGTACGTGCCTTTGTACTTGGCAGTGGCTGTAACCCAGTCGGTCCATGTGAGTTTGTTGATCGGGATGTTCCATGTGGCATCGAACGTCTGGTTGTAATCGACCGGAGTGCCCAGTTTCCAGAGCTGCATGCCGATGGTGTCCTTCCAGGCTTCAAACTCGTCAGGGTAGAGGTTCTTGTTGACAGGTGCATCAGGCTCGTCAATGCGTGCATTGGTGGCGCTGTTGAAGTTGAGCTTGATGGTCTTGGTAAGATCCCATGCGATGGCAGTCTGACGCAGCCATGTGAACGTCTTGGAATAGGTGACAGGGATGGTGTAGTCGCTCTCATAGGTCTCGATGTTGCGCAGCTGTTCCTCGTGATAGGTGCGGTTCCAGTTGCTCGACATGGAGATGCTGTTAGGCAACCAGTTGAGTTGGAAGTCGGTGAGGATGCGCTGGCGTTTCTTGTTCGATGCACCCTTGGTGGCCTTTGGTTCATTGGCCTTGGCTCCGTCAGGAACGTTCTTAGGTTTGTTGGCAGGGTTCTGTGCCCCGACGTTCTTGCCGGTATTGCCGTTGCCATCCTTCTTGTTCGACCATGGCTGCCATGGGGTGAAGAACGGACTCCACTGGTAGTTGACCGATGCCTTGTAGTTGTCATCATGCTCGTACTCGGTGGTTGGATCGTGAGAGACCTTGCGGTTTTGCGAGTAGCTCAGAGACAGGTTGGCAGGATCCCAAGGCTTGGAATGCTTGCTCTTGACATCGAACTTCATGCCAGAGATGGAGAGCGATGTGGTCTCATCGACCGTCTGCGTGAGGGCACGGATAGAATCGCGCTGACGTTCGGTGTGATATGATTCGAGTGTTTCCTCAAGCAGAAGATCCTCGTTGTAAGGGTCGTACTTAGGCGTGGTGACGGCCTTGCTGCGGCTGTAGTAGAACGGCGCAGTGAGCTTGATCTGCTGTGGCAGCCACTTGCCGAGGTCGGTTTGTCCGCTGACCGAGTATTCCCAGTCCTCGGTGAGCGAACGCTGTGCGGCACTCTGGTCGATGTTGCCCCAGCCTACAGAGGTGTAGTTGCCCGAAGCGTTGAGCGTGGCGATGTCAGAGACGCGCAGTGTGGCGCTGCCCTTGGCTGCCCAGCCTCCGTCCTCGTCGATGCCGTTCATGCGAAGTTCGTTGACCCAAACCTTGCCGCTCTTGACGGTCTTGCCATTGTTGCGCACACCGATCATGATGACACTGACCTCGCTGAGCGTAGGATTACCGATGACGGTGAGTCGGTTGCCATGGCTCTGGTCATCGTACTTGCTGTAAGGCGTAGTGAACGACACGGTGGAGAGGTCGCGCTGCTTCTCGGAATTACGTTCCTTCTTGAGAGTGGTGAGCTTGGACAGGGCGAGGTCGATCATGTTCTCGTCTGGCCAGACGCGGCGGCGGTCGTTCATACTATTATTATTATATGTACCCGGCTGCGTGAGGCGAAGAGGCACCTCATACTCGTAGTAGTTGTCCTTATAGTCCGATCCGAGGCGGAGGAACACGCTCAGTTCGCCGTCCGAGAGGTTGGTCTCGTTATTGACCAATGCCTCGGCATGGACAAAGAGTTGGATGTTGTCATACTGGCGCATGTCCATGCCCGAGTTCTTATATACAGCCACGGCATCGTGCGGTTCGAGGTCGCTGACCGACAGGACCATGGCCTGCTCGTTGAGCTGGGTGCTTGTGCTTTGTCCTGGATCGACGATACGGTCAACGCCGGGAGGCAGGACGTAGTTGACAGGGAACGAACCTGCATTCTCCTCGATATTGACGGTCGATGTGGCAAGCTGACCGGTGCCGGCAGCGCTGTAACCGCGTTCGACAAGGCTGGCAGCTGTGTAGTTGCGCCAATCGCTGCGCACGAGTTCGAGGGTGGCAAAACGCAGGGTCTGTTCCTGATGCCATCCAGTCATGAACATACGCATGAAGCGGATTGACTTGAAGTTCTGTATGCTGCCCACCTTTCGGTCGTACTCCTTGATAGGGATACGGAACTGATACCACTTGACCTTCGAGCGCTTGCCATTGCGCAGGGCTACGACAGCCTCACTGACGCTCTCGATATGGTTGCTGCCCACTACCATGTCCTCTGGACGGAGCGAGATATGGTACTGGAAATAACGCTCGTACTCGTTGAGCGTGTTATCGTTGTTGATGTCCTCGACGTCAGGCGTAGAACGCGACGCTGTGGCGTATGACTCAGGACTCTCATCTGTGCTGCGAGAGTTGCCCTCAGTGCCGTTGTAGTGCTTGTATCGGTCGAGGATGGAAATGCGGTCACGGTCGTAGTCAGAACCTCGGAAGTAATGGAAATCATCGCCTGCAGGGTCGTTGACAGGCGAATATGGGTCGGCCTGCCAACGTGACAGAGTCTCACTGCTGACCTTGCCGATGACGGCATTCATATAGTTCTGATAGGTAGGGAACTGCTTCTCGTTGTCGCTGCTGAGACCGTTGAGACCAACGTCCTGGTTCTTGCGGCTGCCAGCAGTGTTGTCGAACGCATAGACAGTGGATGAACGGCGAGCCACACGTCCCCAAACCGTAGAGGTAGAGTAGAGCGTGTCGCCATCGGCATCAAGTCCGTTCTCAAAGCTCTTCATGCCATCCTTCAGAATATCCTCCGAGATCTCGCCGAGGTTGAAGTAGAGGTCGCCGCCCGGACCGACAGGCAGGGCATTGCCATCGGCATCCTCATTGACGGCAAACGGATCCATGAGCCAGAACTCAATGTACTCATAGTTGGCATTCTCAAAGTTGGTGACATCCATCTTGCGCATGATGCCGCCCCATCGCTTCTCGGGATTGATAAGACGACCGTCGCTGTCGATGCCGTCGGCGTCGAGGTTGTAAGGGCCGCGCTCGTTAGGATAGAACGTGAGGTTGAGCACGTCGAGGATGCCGGTCTCGCCGTATGTGAGTTCCTTGTTCGGATAGATCTCGTCGTAGTTGACCTGACGCACGCGGTGGTCGGAGAGCTGGGCGAGGTCGTTCTTGATGTGGCCGGGAGTCATGCTCGAAGACTGCGACGTGAACATACGGTCGATGGTGTACCACGAGAGGAGCGCACGGTTCTTTCCGTAGTCTATATTGTTGCTCAGCGATGCCTCTGGGAAGAGACTGCCGGCAGCATCGTCGTATGGAGTGGATGCCAGCTGCCACATCGATGCTGATGAGATGTCGGTAGGAGTCTCAGAGTTCTCAAAGTCATCGATATAGACGTTGCCTGAGTTGCCAATCTGGTCGTTGTGACCTGCCACGAGTTGGGCAAACTCTCCCTGTATGGCGATATTGGACGGAGCTGTGGCCTTGACCCAGGGAATGGCTCCAACGGCATTGGTGAGCCACATGAAGTCCTTGTTCCACTTGAAGTTGATGCCATACATCGTGTTGTTGATCGGAATCTCAGCGTTGGTGACCTTCTTGGTGAGCGGCTTCTCGTGGAGGTTGAGCACGGTGGCACCGAATGAGATGTCCTTGCTGACCTCGTACTGGAGGTCAACGCCCATCATCGTCTTGCGCTGCATTGAGAAGGTGGTCTGATCCTCAAGCGAGACGTTGACGGCCGTACCGCTCTCGATGATGCTCTCGTTGAGAATGGTGACGATGCCCATGCTGTAATCGACGGTATAGTCACTGTTCTCAACCAGGGTAGCGCCGCCGGCTGTGACAACCACCGAACCTCGTGCGACGTTTGTGGCACCAAGGGCAATCTCAGCGCCGCTCGATGCGACGTATTCGCCCTTGAGTCGGAACTTGTTCTTCTCTGCAATCTGTTCTGCCACGGTGAGCGTCGAGTCATAGAGTTCCTGATAGCAGTATCGGTTGGCAAGAGCCTCACTGCCAAGCTGGGCGGCGAGGTGACTGCCGAACGGTTCGACCACAGGGAAGATGATTCGGCCGGTGGCGGTATTGACCGTATAGCCGTTGACAAAGTCGAACTGACCGTCGCTGTGGCTCTCCTCGTTGGCGTTGAGACGGTCGAGGTTCATGACCTTGATGAGCAGCTGCTGGGCTATAGGTCCGTCGTTGATGAAGTTGGTATAGACGCCTACGGTATCGCTCATATACTGGATCTGCAGGCGGAAATCCTTCTTCTGGAGGTTGGTGACGCCGAGCGAGTAGATGTTCTTCATCATAAGGTCCCAGAGTGGAGTCTGCGGATTGCCCTCGGTGGCCTTGAGCAGTTTGACGACGAGCGTTTGTGTGGTGTTGCCGGCATTGTCGCCTGCAAACTCGCCCACCTGATAGGTCTTGCCACCCATCGTGTATTGGAAGGCAACCGCAAGCACCATGTCGTCATCAAGTTTGGTCTTGAGCGAGATATAGCCAAGTGCGCGGTTGAGTGTATATTCGCTCGACGACAGCATTCGGGCCGATTCGACCTTCTCAAAATCGCGTCCGCCTCGTACACCCTGTGACTCAAGGGCATCCATTGTAGTGGTGACACTGGTGATGTCGCGTATGCCGCTGTATTGTTGTGAGATAGTCTGATAGAGGTTGTTGGCCTTATTGTCGGGAAGGAGGTTCGAACCGCCGCTCCACATTGGGTTGCCGATCTTGCCGGCCTCGCCGAGATCCATGAAGGCAAGGATGTTGCGGGCGTTGTCGAACGAACCCTTCTTGTTGGTGACCCAGACCTCAATCTTGCTGATCTCCACGCCGCTGGCTATGAGTGGAAGGTGCGACATGTTGCGGTCGTAGGTGTCGCGGAAGAACTGGGCGAGGAAGAAGTGACGGTTCTCGTCATACTCATCGGCCATGATCTCGAACTGGCGCTTGGTGGAACCGCCCTTGCTCGATACCGACTTGGACGTGGATTCCTGCTTGGCAAGGAGTGCGGTGATATTGAGTTTGCCGAACTTCAGCTTAGTCTTGAAGCCAAACAGTGCCTGACCGGCCTTGATGAGCGAGTTGCCGGTGGTCATCGACACATTACCTGCCTCGATATTCTGAATGATCTCGTCCTCGTCGCCCTGATAGGCGAGTTTGAACTGGTTTGCATCGAAGTCAAAGGCCGACTCGGTGTTGTACGACAGATTGAACGACATCTTCGATCCGACCGTAGCGTTCATGTTGAGCTGGATGTTCTCCTGGAAGTCGAAGATCTTCTGGTCGCGGGCTCGTTCGGAGAGGGTAGGGTTGTCTATCTTATTGCGCTTCATACCCATGCTCAGACTTGCCGAACCCTGAGTCTTGACACGTATTCCTCCCTTGCCGAAGATCTTCTCGGCAGGACCGAGGCTGTATTGCATGTCGAGCAGGTCAAAACCGTTGCCGCCCTCATAGCTCTCAAACTCCTTGTTGTTCTGGTTGCGGAAATATGCTGCACGTACGGCTCGTTCGGTGTAGTTGAGATATTCCTGACGGCTGAGCGGCAGTGTAGGTCCAATCTGCTGATTGCCCACCATGGTGCGAATCAGGTATCGGTCGTTCTTCCAGTCATACTCAATCTCGTCCTTGACGTTCGATGGCGTGCGGAGGTCGCCCGGATGGGTCTGCAGTTTCTCGTCGGTATTATCGGTCGATGTATGTGCAACACCAAACCTCGCCTCACCCTCGGCGTGTGTGTCGAAGGCAATATCATCGTCCGTTTCGGTTACATCCACCTCGTTCTGCGCCACGGTTACTGCCGTGCCGAGAACGCATAGGATGAGCGTCATGACGAATCTCTGGAGGTTTGATAACTGCATATTTTTCGCGCGTAATGTATTTAAATAACGTGTTTCTATATTTATTATTGCATGGGGCGAAGAATTTTAGTCATTTTGTTTGGCAATTTCAACAAAACTCATTACCTTTGCGCGTCTAATCAATACCGATATGCAAAACACTTTCTACCATAATCTGCACGGTGCGCTGGTCTCATCAGAGGCGTTGCACCACGTAGTTGCCGAACTTCAGGAGTCAGGTCTTGAATACCTTTTGCTTCAACTGCAGGAGGGCGAGTTCGAGATGACCGATGCTGAACTGAAACGCCTGCAGAATGTGATGACCGACAGCCGTTCGCCCATGGTCTATGCCGATTTCCGACAGGAGGAACAGTCAGCCATTGTGCCCCATCCATGCATCGACTACCAGTTCGGATCGTTGCGCGATGACTTTGATTTCGGTCCGCTTGTCCTGCTGCGAGCCGAGGATGTGATCGAGGCCGATGGATATGTTAATGGTGACTGGGTGGACGATGACGATGCCATTGCATACGTCTCAGATCTCAAGTTCGCTGCCTGGTATCAGTTGAGACTCATCCTTTCGCTGCGTGCCTTGCCTTTCCATATCAACGAACTGAGTTATACGTTCAAGCCTGTAGCTGACGGCGGTGCGTCACAGTTCGACTATGTCAACCCGCGCAACTGTGAGGTGCAGGTTGAATACGAAAGGGTAGTGACCCAGCATCTGCGCGACCTTGATGCGCTGGTCGATCACCGTCAGCTGGCCGATGGACTGACACAGGACATGGATGGCGGTGTGAAGGTGTCGGTGGTGATTCCGGTGTTCAACCGTGTCAGGACAATTGCTGATGCCATCACTTCGGCATTGTCGCAAAAGACTGATTTCGAGTTTAATGTGCTGGTTGTAGATAATCACAGCACTGATGGCACAACCGACATCATCTCACGTATGGCAGAGGAGGATAATCGCGTGATACATATCGTTCCCGAAGAGACAACGCTGATGATTGGCGGTTGTTGGAACAAGGCTGTGTCACACGTGTGCTGCGGACACTATGTGGTGCAGCTCGACAGCGATGATACATACTCGCGACCTGATACCCTGCAGATGGTGGCAGACGCGTTTGCCGCCCAGAAGTGCATGGCTGTGGTGGGCAGTTATTCGCTGACCGATTTCGATGGCAATCCGTTGCCTCCAGGACTCATCGATCATCGTGAGTGGACGCCCGAAAATGGTATGAACAATGCGCTGCGAATCAACGGATTGGGTGCGCCGCGTGCCTTTGCGCGTGACCTCCTCCGTCAGCATCCGTTGCCCAATACGAGCTACGGCGAGGACTATGCCGCAATGCTCCGTATCTCGCGTCATTACCGCATAGGCCGTATCTATGAGTCGCTCTATAACTGCCGCCGATGGTCGGGCAACAGCGATGCCGCCCTTTCGCTCGAAAAGATCAACCGTAATAATCTCTATAAGGACAGGATTCGCACCATCGAACTGAATGCCCGAATCCGTAACGTATGACAATATGATAAATCTCGATCAATTCTTCAACCAGCAGCTGGCTGTGTGGCCGGAGGCTCAGCAACGATACCGTGACCTGTCGCAGGCAAGTCACAAGACCATCATGATCGGAGGCCGTGACTATGACGTGATGTTCAATCCTGCCCGCATGAAGAGTGCGGCGGCGAAGGTGGATAACGGCAAGGTGGCGCGTCCGTGCTTCCTCTGTCAGGACGCATTGCCAAAAGAGCAGAACCGCATCGAGGTCAAGGCAATACCATCGGGCAACATGTATAACATCATGGTCAATCCGTTCCCTATCACCGACCATCATTTCACAATCGTTGCCAATCAGCACACACCTCAGGATTTCTCTGGCCGTCATTGGGATATGGCTTTCCTTGCTGATCTGATGCCAGATTATCTGATCTTCTTCAACGGAGCGTGCAGCGGAGCTTCTGCGCCTGATCACATGCACTTTCAGGCTGTGCCAAAACACCTTGTGCCTCTCACTCATTGGTCCTGGCAGGAGCAGTTGGACATGGGGGTGACCTCTGTGATGCCAAAAACAGCGCCTGCTGACGATCCTCACTATATGAATAAGAATGTGGTGTGCTGGACCGATGGGCAGGACTGTCACTGGCTGGTTATCGACCGTAAGTGCCACCGTCCGTCGCAATATCCCGATACGTTGCTGATCTCGCCGGCCTCACTTGAGTTCTGCGGTCTTGTGCCGATGGCGCGTCAGGATGATTTTGACAGGTTGGATGCCACGCTCCTTGCCGATGTTCTTGGTCAATGCCGCCGTCAGGAACCGATGATCCATGTGGGTGTGATGGAGGGGCAGCAGATACGTTTCTCAGCCGAAGAACGAACTCACGCCTTGAATTATCTGGCTGACGGTCGTATGCTGCATGTGATGGATTATGGTTCAAACCGTGCAGAGAAGCACGAAATTGAAGAATACCGCACACATTCGCAACCGTTCACCCTTGAGGGCGTAACCATCGGCAAGCAGTTCCATTGGCAGCAGCAGGAGGATCAGTCGTTCATGGGTTCACTGCGAGTCATTGCTGCTGAGGGTCAGCTTCATGCCATCAACACAGTGCCTGTCGAGGAATATCTGAAGTCGGTGATATCGAGCGAGATGTCGGCGATGAACAATCTTGAACTGCTCAAGACTCATGCCATTATATCGCGTTCGTGGGTGATGCGGCAGATTGCCAATTCACATCAACCGGATGCATCCGATGCTCGGCATAAGTCAGATAATGTCATCATAAAGGCCGATAATGCCATCGTTAAGTTCTGGGATCATTCTGACCATACGCTGTTCGATGTTTGTGCCGATGACCACTGCCAGCGTTACCAGGGCATAACCCGTCAGAACTCGCCGTTGGTCAATCAGGCTATTGACGAGACTCGCGGCATGGTGCTTATCGACCCATCTGACGGTTCTGTGTGTGATGCCCGTTTCTCGAAGTGCTGCGGTGGACGTTCTGAGCTGTTCAGTGCCTGCTGGCAGGATCGTGATTATGGTTATCTGCAGCCGGTCGATGACCCATGGTGTGACACAAGTGACGAACGTGTGCTGCGCCTCGTGTTGAATGATTATGACCAGCATACACACGACTTCCATGACTGGACGGTTACTTATTCCCAGTCACAGATTTCCGAACTTGTATGTCGCAGGCTTCTTGCCGAATTTCCAGACCCTGATTCGGACGTCCATCGTCGTATTGCCGCCATCGGAAAGATCATTTCGTTCGAACCTCTTCAGCGCGGACCCTCAGGTCGTATCGTCACGCTTCGTATCACTGGCGAGGGTGGAAGCATAACCATCGGCAAGGAACTGCTCATACGCAAGGCCTTGTCCGAATCGCATCTCTACAGTTCGGCGTTCGATGTGTCGGTGACTGACGATGCCGTGACGGGCGAGAAGGTCTTCACTCTGACTGGCAAAGGCTGGGGCCACGGCGTTGGATTATGTCAGATCGGAGCCGCGAATATGAGCCAGAACGGCTTCGATTACCAACAGATTCTTGCCCATTACTTCACCGGTGCAGAAATTAGGAAAATATATTGAAATACAAATTAATACTGATTATGACAAAACACATGTTAGTTAGTGCATTGGCAACCTTGTCAATGGTTGCTTGCACGCAGAGACCGATGACTGTCGAAGACCCTGCATCGACAGTCGTTAATGCCGACGGAACTGTTACTTTTAACTATCGTAACGATTTGGCTAAAGAGGTTATGGTTGACGTCCAGTTTGCGGGTCGCCATTCGATGGAGAGGGATTCCGTAAGCGGACTTTGGACGGTGACTCTTGGTCCGGCTGCTCCCGATATGTACCCTTATTGCTTTGTGGTGGACGGCGTGAGCATCATGGATCCGAAGTGCAGCCAGTGGTTTCCAAACGAAGGCTTCAAGAATTCGTTGCTCGACATTCCTGGGTCTGATGCGCCTCTTATCCACAGCATTCAGCCTGTTGCTCACGGTGATGTGGAATACGTGACCTATTACTCAGAGACGATCAAGGCCTACAGCAACGCATTGGTCTATCTGCCACCGTCTTACGCTGCTTCCGATAAGTCTTATCCTGTGTTCTATCTCATAAGCGGCACAACCGACACCGAGGAGGTTTATTATAAGGTAGGTCGCATGAACTACATCCTCGACAATCTCATCGCTCAGGGCGAGGCCAAGGAGATGATAGTGGTGCTTCCATACGGTAATCCGATGAAGCTTGTCGGTTCGACAGACATGCTTGGCAGCAATGATCTTTTCAGCGAGGATCTGGTGGGCAGTCTCATGCCTTATGTCGAGAGTCATTACCGCACTGCCAACGATCGCGAGAACCGTGCCATCGGAGGTTTTTCACGTGGTGGCAATCAGGCTTTGATGAACGGACTCATGAACCTCGACAAGTTCTCTTATCTCTGTTCCTACAGTTCGTTCACATCGACCGAATTGCCTAAGGTCTATGACAACGCAAAGGCAACCAACAGTAAGATCAACCTCTTTTGGACAGGTGTTGGAACCGATGATTTCCTCTACGGAACAGCACGTGATTACACCGAGTTCCTCGACCGAAAAGGCATCCGTTGCGTGAAGGAATATACCGACGATAAATTTGGACATACATGGATGAATGCCAAGTATTTCCTTGCAAAAACCATGCGCCTTCTTTTTAATCCTGAAGCATCGGCTGAAGCTATGAAAAATGCGCAGCCTACCAAGGCAAAGACAGGCAACGAACAGCAGTTTACTCCTGGTGTCATGGCCCGGCTTTTCCCTCGTCCTATCGTCTCGCCTGAGTTCACTACCGATGGTGTCACATTCCGATTCAAGGCGCCTTCTGCCGAGTGCGTAATGCTCGATGGAGAGATGCTCAATGGTCCTCATAAAATGGAACGGGACAGCGACGGAGTCTGGTCTGTCACATTGACCGATGTTACTCCCGATGTATATTGCTACAACTTTGTTGTCGATGATCTGCAGGTAGTCGATCCACAGAATATGTATCTTGCTCCAGACCGTGGTTTCAAGCGCAGTGTACTCAATATGCCCGATGCTCCATTCTCGGTCAATAATGCTCGTCTCAACTATTCCCCTGTGGCATACAAGGCCGAGACCACAGCCAATGGTGAGAGCCGTTTCTATGCCACTGTTTCGCCATTGGGAATTGATGCCACTTCATTGCCGGTCGTTGCTTTGGTGGCAGGTGGAAACGATACGTTCGAGAGCTGGTATAAGATTGCCCATGCCAATCTCATTCTCGATCAGATGATGGCCGAAGGCAAGTGCAAGCCATGTGTTCTTTATCTCGTTGAGCAGCCGATGGCCAATGCCGCTGTTCAACTCGTTTCATCCGATTACATGACGTGGTCTGATGCTCGAAAAGCCCTTGTCGAGGCATTGAGCAATCTCTGATTTCCCATGCGCGATTAGCGCTTTTGTGCCATTTTTGTTCTCAAATTTGCAAACATAATGTTCCAAAATGTAATTTTGAGTACAAAAATGGCATTTCCTATGCACAAAAACGAAAAATATCGATGGTTAGTTAAAAAATTATTAATAATTTTGTGCATTGAAAATCTTTTGTGGAATGCCAACGAACTACCAAGCAGAACAAGGCAAGATCAGTTTTATGAAACTGAATATTTCTGACAGCGACGCTGCCAACATTGCTTCATTTCTCGGTTACCAAGAGGAGAAAGAAAAGCATTGGTTTGCCTATAAGATTGCTCGGTTTGATGATTTCTACAGGAATCGATTTGAGAAGGACCATAATATGCAGGTCTATTTCCCTGCTAAGAAGGTTGAACGTAGGTTCAGGGGCAAGACAGTCGAAATGTTAGTCTCT
Organism: Candidatus Liminaster caballi; assembly: GCA_018065085.1. Taxonomy (GTDB): domain Bacteria; phylum Bacteroidota; class Bacteroidia; order Bacteroidales; family UBA3663; genus Liminaster; species Liminaster caballi. The sequence goes on from JAGHUA010000039.1 coordinate 86,503, forward strand.
GACCTTTACAACTATGTCTTTGTGCTGGCCAGTAAAGAGCAGGTCGTCGATTTCCATAAAGAAAATGATATTTGGCCTATCTACAGACGTCGTGAGCGATTTGCGGTCGAGAAGAAGACTCCTTGGCTTAAGACCTGGGTCACTCTTCCTGCCGGCCAGATGCACTCGATTATGCTCACCTTCGAGAAGTACATCGAGGAGGTCGAGTTCGTCACTCCTGACGACCAGTTGCTCGAAAAGGGCGATAAGGTTCGTGTGATAGCCGGCCATTTCGCGGGATTGGAAGGCACCTTGATTACAAATCAGGGCAGTCATAAGGGTGGGCGCATCTTTGTGAATGTCACCAACCGAATGGTTGCCAAGACTGCCTATGTGCCTGACGAATTCATACAGGTGCTGTCATTCTCGCGCAACACCAATCACTTCTCCCGCCAGATTGCTGCCATCGAGAAGGTGCTCGACGATGCTGTCTCGGCAATAAAATCCGGAAATGGTATGTCCTCAGAGCAGCGTGCTTCGGTTGAATTCTTTCTCTTCCGCTATGAGCATCTCACCGATCTTTCTCATCTGGCTCTTGCCAAGTTCACGGCTTGCCGATATGCGGCATTGGTGACTGTTGGTCGCAAGGTCGAGGCCGAGGAATGTATGAGGGCGTTCTACGAAAAGATACAGAGCGATCCAAAAAGTCAGAGGGCATTCGAGAGATGGCCGTCTGCAAAGGAATATATCGACAATTGGAAGCATAAACTAGACTTCAGTTAATGTCCTCACGGCTCCTGAACGTAAGCCATAGATTCTGATTGTCAAAAAGTGGCGAATCTTACATGTTTGCCACATCTGTTACTAAAAGCATTGACCCACTGATAGTTACGCTATCGGTGGGACGAAAAGTTTATTCACATCCAAAATACAAAAAGAAATGCGCGATTTCAAAGATCTCAAAATTGCAGTGGCTGGAACCGGTTACGTCGGCCTCTCCATCGCCACACTTCTTGCTCAGCATCATCAGGTGACTGCGGTTGACGTGATTGCAGAGAAAGTGGATAAGATTAACTCCCGAATCTCCCCTATACAGGACGAATATATTGAAAAGTATTTTGCCGAGAAGAAACTCGATCTTACAGCTACGCTCGATGGCGCTGCGGCCTATCGCGATGCTGATTTCGTGGTCATTGCGGCTCCTACCAACTACGATCCTGTTAAGAATTTCTTCGACACCCATCATATCGAGGATGTCATCGACCTCGTCCTCAGTGTCAATCCTGATGCTGTCATGGTCATCAAATCGACCATTCCTGTCGGTTATACACGTTCAATCTATGTCAGGTATGCCTTGAAGTTCCTCACCGATCCATCGCTCAAGGGCAAGACGTTCAACCTCCTGTTCTCGCCTGAGTTCCTCCGTGAGTCAAAGGCGCTCTATGACAACCTCTATCCATCGCGCATCATCGTCGGTTTTCCTAAGCAGCTTCCTGCCGGTGCCGACAGCAAGTGGGACGAGGAGAATGCCGCCCTTACGGCCATTAGCAGTCCTGATGCCGAACAGCATGCCAAGATGTTCGCCAGCCTGCTGATCGAAGGTTCGCTCAATTCTGTCGAACTCAATCCCGATGGAGTACTTCCTCTCGGTCATGCCACAGAGAAGGTGCTGTTCATGGGCTTGAAGGAGGCCGAGGCAGTTAAGCTCTTTGCCAACACATATCTCGCACTGCGTGTCTCATATTTCAATGAGCTCGACACATACGCCGAGGTCAAGGGTCTCGACCCTCAGGCCATCATCAATGGCGTCGGTCTTGATCCTCGTATCGGCACACATTACAACAATCCGTCGTTCGGCTATGGCGGCTATTGTCTTCCAAAGGATACCAAGCAGCTTCTCGCCAACTATCAGGATGTGCCTCAGCAGATGATGTCGGCCATTGTCGAGTCCAACCGCACCCGTAAGGACTTCATCGCCGATCAGGTGCTCAAGATGGCGGGCTGGTATGGATATTCCGAGAACAACACCTGGAACTCTGAAACATCCGGCACCCTTAAGACTCCTACCATCGGTGTCTATCGTCTGACCATGAAGTCCAATTCCGACAATTTTCGTCAGTCGGCCATCCAGGGCATCATGAAGCGTATCAAGGCCAAGGGCGCAGAGGTCATCATCTATGAACCGACGCTTGAAAACGGCTCTTCGTTCTTCGGTTCCATCGTTGTCAATGACCTTGCCGAGTTCAAAAAGCAGTCGGCAGCCATCATTGCCAATCGCTATGACGAGTGTCTCAACGATGTCGAGTCTAAGGTCTATACCCGCGACCTCTTCCGTCGTGACTGATCCCAGGCTTATTAGTCCTGTTAGGCTTATTAGCTCTATTAGGCCAAACACCCTCAAAACATCAAAACATCAAAACCTCAAAAAACTCAAAATATATGAACATTCTTCTTACTGGCGGTGCCGGTTACATCGGCTCGCACACACTTATCGAACTTGATAAGGCTGGCCACTCAGTGGTCGTTGTCGATAACTTCTATAATTCTCAGCCAGAGGCAATCCGCCGCGTTGAGAAGATCATCGGTCATTCCGTAACACTCATCGAGGGTGATGTGCGTGACCGTGCGTGTCTTGAAAAGATTTTTACCGACCACAAGATTGATGCTGTCATCAACTTTGCCGGTCTCAAGGCCGTTGGTGAGTCTGTTGCCAAGCCATTGGAGTATTACGAAAACAATATGAACGGAGTGTTCGTTCTCGTTGACGTGATGCGTAAGCATGGTTGCAAGAACATCATCTTCTCTTCTTCGGCCACCGTCTATGGCGATCCTGCCATCATTCCAATCACCGAGGAGTGTCCAAAGGGCACTTGCACCAATCCATACGGTTGGACAAAGTCTATGCTCGAACAGGTACTCATGGATGTCCAGAAGGCCGACCCAGAGTGGAACGTAGTCCTTCTCCGCTATTTCAACCCAATCGGTGCACACGAGTCAGGTCTCATCGGCGAGAATCCAAACGGTATTCCAAACAACCTCATGCCATACATCACCCAGACAGCCATCGGTATCCGCAAGGAGCTCGGCGTCTTCGGCAATGACTATGACACACCGGACGGCACAGGCGTACGCGACTATATCCATGTTGTTGACCTCGCTTGCGGTCATGTATGTGCTCTCAAGGCCATTCAGGAGAACAAGGGTCTTGCCATCTACAATCTCGGCACAGGCCACGGCTATTCGGTTCTTGATGTTGTCAAGGCATTCGAGAAGGCCAACGGTCTCAAGGTTCCATACGTCATCAAGCCTCGTCGTCCAGGTGATATCGCCACATGCTACTGCAATCCTGCCAAGGCTAAGGCCGAACTCGGTTGGGAGGCTAAGTTCGGAATCGAGGAGATGTGCCGCGACTCATGGCACTTCCAGAAGAACAATCCAAACGGTTACGAGAAATAATTCGCTTTCGCGCGCGTGCATAATTATTTGAATGAAGAAAAGTCTCAAGGATATACAGCCCATAATCACATCCCATGCAGTGGGAGAGAAGCGAGTACTGCTCTCTCGTGATGAATCCGGATGCGGCATCACCCAGATAGCCGTCACCGATCTCCGTGCCGGCGAGGTGGCTCTTGCCCATATCCATCCCGATATGCAGGAGGGATTTTATGTGCTTGAGGGCGATTTGGATGTGACTCTCAACGATGATGTTCATCACTGCCACAAGGACGATTTTGTCTATGTGGAGTCGGGAACTGCACATGAGCTTCATGCTATAACCGACGTCCGCGTGATGACCATCGGCTGTGAGATTAAAGAGAAGAAATCACTACTTTATCCTATGGTTTTCAAGCCCAATCTTCATTCAGTCGTATGGGGCGGCCAACGCATCAAGCCATGGAAGGGGATTCCGTCTTTGTCTCCAGAAGCTGAACCTGTCGGTGAGTCATGGGAAGTCTCGGCCGTTCCATCGTCTCCTTCCATTGTGGACAACGGTCATTGGACAGGTATGTCGCTCATCGACGTCATCAGTCAGATGCCGGAAGAGATCCTCGGACGTGCCAATGCCAGGAAATATGGCAATAAGCTTCCCTTGCTCGTCAAGTTTATCGATGCCGAGAAAGATCTCTCCATTCAGGTACATCCCGATGACCAGATGGCAATGCGCGAACATGGCAAGATGGGCAAGACCGAGATGTGGTATGTCATCGATGCCAAACCGGGAGCCTATCTGTATGCCGGCTTCAAGGACGATCTGACATCTGAACAATACGCCCAAAAGGTATCCGATGGCTCCATTACTGACGCACTTGCCAAACACGAAGTCAACCCTGGAGATGTCTTCTATCTTCCTGCCGGACGTGTTCATGCCATCTGTGGCGGCATTCTTCTTGCCGAGGTGCAGCAGACCAGCGACGTCACCTATCGCATTTTCGACTATAATCGTCCGGGTCTTGATGGCAAGCCTCGTCAGCTCCACACCGAACTTGCTGCAGAGGCTCTCGACTTTAAGGTCTATGACGAATATCGCACAGATTATGCAGTCAAAGAGTCTTCTGCCAACCATTGCATCGATTCGCCTTTCTTCAATGTCCGCATTGTTGACATCGACCAGCGTTTCCATCGCAACCTTGTCAAGTACGATTCCTTCATAATCACCATGTGCCTAAAGGGCAGTTGCCACATCAAGATCCGTTCCACACAGGACGAGGTCGTCCTTCACGAAGGCAACAGTTGCCTTATCCCCGCCGCCATTGCCGACTATGACGTCGAGCCAATTAGCTCCTCGCCCTCTAAGGGTGAGGATAGGAGAGAGGTCGCTCATACACTCCTTCTTGATGCGTTTGTCGACAATAAGGACCGGAGCATGGTGCGTAAGGCAACAAGGTTCTTTCATATTTCGAAACTATAGATTTAATCATATATTATTTAAAATGAGTAAAAACATTGCACTTATCACTGGCGTAACTGGCCAGGACGGCTCTTATTTGAGCGAATTCCTTCTTGCCAAGGGTTATGAAGTTCATGGCATTATTCGCCGCTCATCGGTTGACTTCCGTGAGCGCATCGCTCATCTCGAGGGCACTCCAAACTTTCACCTGCACTATGCAGATATGGGCGATTCTATGTCGCTCGTTAAGCTCGTAGGCAAGGTTCAGCCAACAGAGATCTATAACCTCGCAGCTCAGTCACATGTACAGGTTTCATTCGATGCTCCTGAGTTCACTGCTGACGTTGATGCTGTTGGCGTACTTCGTGTACTTGAGGCAGTTCGCACCAATCACCTCGAGAAGACCTGTAAGATCTATCAGGCATCTACATCCGAGCTCTATGGCAAGGTAGAAGAGGTTCCTCAGAACGAGAAGACTCCATTTCACCCATATTCTCCATACGCTGTTGCCAAGCTCTATGGTTTCTGGATCATCAAGGAGTATCGTGAGGCATACGATATGTTCTGCTGCTCTGGTATCCTCTTTAACCATGAGTCTGAGCGCCGTGGCGAGACTTTTGTAACCCGCAAGATCACTCTTGCTGCTGCTCGCATCGCTCAGGGCAAGCAGGAATGCCTCTATCTTGGCAACCTCGATTCACTCCGCGACTGGGGTTATGCCAAGGACTATGTAGAGTGTATGTGGCTCATCCTTCAGCACGACAAACCAGAAGATTTCGTCATCGCAACTGGTGTTCAGCACACTGTTCGTGAGTTCGCTACCCTCGCTTTCCATCACGCTGGCATCGAACTACGTTGGGAGGGCGAAGGTGTCAACGAGAAGGGTATCGTAGTCAGCGGACCAGCTGCCCTTGTTGGCAAGACCGTTGTTGCAGTTAGCGAGGACTTCTATCGTCCAACAGACGTTGTCAACCTCTGGGGCGACCCAACTAAGGCCAAGAACGAACTCGGCTGGAACCCACAGACCACATCTTTCGAACAGCTTGTTCAGATTATGGTAAAGCATGACATGGAGAAGGTTGCTGCCGATCACGTTGCTTCAGTTATGCGCACCAACCTCGCCGAATATCTTGAGAAAGGACTCGTTAAGTAATGGAAAAGAACAGCAAAATCTATGTTGCCGGTCATCGCGGAATGGTTGGTTCTGCCATTGTTCGCGAACTCCAGCGTCAGGGTTACAACAACATCATAACCCGCACTCACAAGGAACTTGATCTTACCCGTCAGGATCAGGTCGAGGCATTCTTCGAAGCTGAAAAGCCAGAATATGTCTTCCTTGCAGCAGCCAAGGTAGGAGGCATCATTGCTAACCAGAGCGCCCTTGCCGATTTCATGTATGACAACATGATTCTGGAGATGAACGTCATCCATTCGGCTTGGAAGAACGGTTGCAAGAAACTTGAGTTCCTCGGTTCATCTTGCATCTATCCACGTATGGCTCCACAGCCAATGCCAGAGTCATGCCTTCTCACATCAGAACTTGAGAAGACCAACGAAGCTTATGCACTGGCAAAGATCAGCGGTCTCAAGTATTGCGAGTACCTCAACAAACAGTACGGCACTGACTACATCTCGCTCATGCCAACCAACCTCTATGGTCCTAACGACAACTACCATCCCGAGCACTCTCACGTGCTTCCTGCTCTCATTCGTCGATTCCACGAGGCAAAGGAGGTTGGACTCAAAGAGGTAACCTGTTGGGGCGATGGCTCACCTTTGCGCGAGTTCCTTTATGTCGATGATCTTGCCAACCTCTGTGTGTTCCTTATGAACAACTACTCTGGTGACGAGACCGTCAATGCCGGCACAGGCAAGGAGATCACCATCAAGGGCCTCACAGAACTCGTTGCCAAAGTCATTGGTTTCGAAGGCGAAATCAAGTGGGATACAACCCGTCCTAACGGCACACCTCGTAAGCTCCTCGATGTCTCGAAGGCCGAGAAACTTGGTTGGCGTTATAAGGTAGAACTCGAAGAAGGCATCCGTCTTGCATACGACGACTTCCTCCATAACCCAATGCGTGCAGAACGATAAACTAAGACTCAAACCTCCTCCTGGTATGTTTGAGTTTCCTATAAGCAGGTGTTAGAGCGCGATGCTGCAGACCGAATCTGTCACCTGCTTCTATTCAAAATCTCATATAATTCAATTTATTATCTTCCCTTCACTAAAGTAAATTTGATTATGGTAAAATTCAATGTAAATCTTGAAGGAAAAACAGTACTCGTGACAGGTGCTGCCGGTTTTATCGGTAGCAACCTTGTAAAACGCCTCTTTCATGATGTGAAGAATATCCGTGTAGTCGGTCTCGACTCCATTACCGACTATTACGATGTAAATATCAAGTACGAGCGTCTCAATGAGATCGAGGCACTCAATCACGATTGGCGTTTCGTCAAGGGCAACCTTGCAGACAAAGCGCTCATCGATAAATTGTTCCAGGAAGAGAAGTTTGCAGTAGTCGTGAACCTTGCCGCTCAGGCTGGTGTGCGCTACTCAATCACCAACCCTGGCTCATACATCGAGAGCAACCTCATCGGCTTCTACAATATTTTGGAAGCTTGCCGCCACAACGAGGTTGAGCACCTCGTATATGCAAGTAGCTCATCCGTCTATGGTTCCAACAAGAAGGTTCCATACTCTACCGATGACAAGGTCGATAACCCAGTGTCGCTCTATGCCGCTACAAAGAAGAGCAACGAGCTCATGGCACATGCTTACTCGAAACTCTACAATATCCCATCCACTGGATTAAGATTCTTCACAGTCTATGGTCCTGCCGGTCGTCCCGATATGGCATATTTCGGCTTCACCAACAAACTCCGTGAGGGCAAGACCATTCAGATCTTCAACTATGGCAACTGCAAGCGCGACTTCACATTTGTGGACGATATCGTAGAAGGCGTTGTTCGCATCATGCAGCATGCCCCTGAGAAGGCAACAGGCGAAGACGGTCTGCCGGTACCACCTTATAAAGTATATAATATCGGCAACAACTCCCCTGAGAATCTCCTCGATTTTGTTACCATTCTCCAAGAGGAGCTCATAGCTGCCAAGGTTCTTCCTGCTGATTACGACTTCGAAGCACACAAAGAGCTCGTGCCAATGCAAGCTGGTGACGTCCCTGTTACTTATGCCGACTGCACCCCACTTGAACAGGATTTCGGTTTCAAACCAGCCACTCCGCTCCGCACCGGTCTCCGTGCCTTCGCTCAATGGTATGCAAAGTACTACGGAACGTGCTGAGCCTATTGAAGTTTGGTACTAACGAATAAGATTTGGTCTTTATGAAAAACATTGTAATTGCCGCAGGTTACGCCACACGTCTTGGCGAGCTCACTGCCAATTTCCCCAAGCCGCTCCTCAAGATAGGAGAGAAGTCTATCCTTGAGCGTATGCTCGATGACATAGACCAGATTCCAGACATCACGGAGCACATCATCGTCACCAACCACCGCTTTGCTTCCATCTTTGAAGATTGGGCAAAGGACATGCACTACTCTAAGAAGATAACCGTTATTGACGATGGCACCAGCACCAACGAAACTCGCTTGGGGGCCGTTCGTGACCTGCAGTATGCTATCGAGCAGGCTAACGTGAATGACGATATGTTGGTAGTTGCTGCCGACAATCTGCTGTTCTTCTCCTTCCAAGGCTTCGTAGATTTCGCAAAGGAAAAAGGCACGCCTTGCATTATGTGCCATGAGCAGCCATCCAGGGAGAAACTCCAGCGCACAGGAGTAGTCGTTCTTGATGAGAACAATCGCGTACTCAACATGGAAGAAAAGCCTCAAAAACCAAAATCCACTTGGGCCGTTCCACCTTTCTATATATATAAGAAGGAGAACATCGACATGATTATGCACGCTATCGAGAACGGCTGTGGTTTCGATGCTCCTGGTAACCTTGCGCACTATATGGTTGACAACGTGCCTATGCACGCATGGCCAATGGCAGGAACTGGCGAGAACCTTCGTTTCGACATCGGTTCCCTCGACACATACCACGAGGCATGTGCAAAGTACGGTTCTTCAAAATAAAAGTATTTGTGTAAAATTTGCGGTTTATTCACGGCAATTTTCGTTCAAAAAGTTATCCGTTCAATTCGACTAATTCATGTTCAAAATGAAAGACTACGCGTATCATATATTTTCTCCATACAGAGTCTGCCCATTAGGCGCCCACGTTGACCACCAGCACGGTCTCGTCACTGGTTTCGCCATCAACAAAGGCGTTGACCTCTGGTTCAACATTCGCGAGGATTCCATCGTAAAACTTTCGTCCCGCACATTCGAGGGCGATGTGGAGTTCGATATCAACCGCCCATCTCAGGTCAAGGAAAAGCATTGGGGCGACTATGCACGTGGAGCCAAATACGCACTTCGCAAGCGCTTTGAGTTGACCCATGGCATCGAAGGCGTCATCCAGGGTTCGCTTCCTGTAGGAGGTCTTTCATCCTCAGCTGCCGTCCTCATCGCATACGTCATGGCGTTCGCCAAGGCCAACGGTATCAAGCTTCAGCCATTTGAGATCGTGCAGATTGCCTCCGAAGCCGAACGTGAGTACATCGGCCTCAACAACGGCCTCCTCGATCAGGCTTGTATCGCCCTCAGCAAGAAGGACCAGCTTCTCTTCCTCGATTGTGACACCAACGAATATCGCGTCATTCCTTTTGGAGGACAAAATCATCTCCCTTTAAGGGAGACAGGAGAGGGTCTTTTCGAGATTGCCATTTTCTTCTCCGGCCTCACACGCTCACTGGTTAATTCTGACTACAATCTCCGCGTTTATGAGTGCAAGACGGCCGCTTGGAACATGCTTGCCTATCTCGATGCTCCCCTCAAACCTTTCGACAAGACCTTCCTTCGCGACATCCCCAAGGAGACGTTCGAGAAGACCCGCGACATGATGCCGGCTCGTTTCGCTCGCAGAGCAGAACATTACTATTCCGAGTACAGACGCGTTCGCCAAGGTGTAACTGCATGGGAAACCGGCAACCTCCCGCTTTTCGGCAAACTCTCGTTCGACTCCTGCGAATCCAGCATGAACAACTATGAATGCGGCTCGCCTGAGCTGATTGCTATCTACAAGGCTATGCGTGGGCTCGAAGGCGTGTATGGCGGTCGTTTCTCAGGTGCTGGCTTCAAGGGTGCGGTCATTGCGCTCGTTGATCCTCGCTACAAGGAGTCGGTCGAAAAAGCCGTTACCGAACGTTATCTGGCCGAGTTCCCCGAGTACGAAACCACCTTCAAAACCTTCTGGGTGAAGCCTGACGATGGTGCCCGCTTTATTAACGATTTAAAAATATATAGTGGTAGAATACAATGTAAACCTTGAGGGCAAGACCGTCCTCGTGACCGGAGCAGCCGGCTTCATCGGCGCAAACATTGTTAAGCGCATCTTCAAAGACTTCCAGAACGTACGTGTTGTCGGACTCGACTCCATCACCGATTACTATGATGTCAACATAAAGCACGAGCGTCTTGCTGAAATTGATGCCCTCCATCGTGACTGGCACTTCGTGAAAGCAAATCTTGCAGATAAGGCAACGATTGATACCCTCTTTGCCGAAGAGAAGTTCTCCGTAGTCGTCAACCTCGCAGCACAGGCCGGAGTCCGTTATTCCATCACCAACCCCGGTTCCTACATCGAGTCCAACCTTATCGGCTTCTACAACATCCTTGAAGCCTGCCGTAACTACCCTGTCGAGCACCTTGTTTACGCCTCAAGTTCTAGCGTCTATGGCTCCAACAAGAAGGTTCCATATTCCACCGATGACAAGGTGGATAATCCTGTCTCGCTCTATGCAGCTACCAAGAAGAGCAACGAGCTGATGGCACATGCCTACAGCAAGCTCTATAATATCCCCTCTACAGGCCTCCGTTTCTTTACGGTCTATGGTCCTGCCGGCCGTCCAGATATGGCCTATTTCGGCTTCACGAACAAGCTTCGTGAGGGCAAGACCATCCAGATCTTCAACTATGGTAACTGCAAGCGCGACTTCACCTTTGTCGATGACATTGTCGAGGGAGTAGTCCGCATCATACAGCATGCCCCAGAAAAGGCAACAGGTGAAGACGGTTTGCCGGTACCACCTTATAAAGTATATAACATAGGCAACTCAGCACCTGAGAACCTGCTCGATTTCGTAACGATCCTTCAGGAAGAACTTATTGCAGCCAAGGTACTGCCATCTGACTATGACTTTGAGGCACACAAAGAACTTGTACCAATGCAAGCTGGCGATGTACCTGTGACGTTCGCAGATACTACACCACTCGAGGAAGACTTCGGCTTCCGCTCATCAACTCCGTTGAGAGATGGTCTTAGAGCATTTGCCATATGGTACGCAAAGTACTACGGAACTTGCGAATAAATAAAGATATAGGGTGAGCACACACCAACTCGTGAGGACAAGTATAAATAAACTGAGGTAATAACAAAATGTATATTTTAAAGAAATTAGAATGATGGTAAAACAGAATTTGAAATCTTAGAATGGAGTTGCGTATTACGGACTCCTTTCTAAGTCCTCTGCGGAGGTCGGTGACAGTTTAATCTGTGTAGTATTTGACATCTTTGGAATTTTCGGTTCCACTCTTGCAGGTGTCGGGTCAATAATTTATTCTGGGGTCAAGTACCTGTATAATGCAAGTAAGGGCAGGCCGACAACAGAAAACGTACAGTAGTTGAAATTAGGCTTCTACGGCTTAATTCCAGTTGTAGGGAATTTGCTAAGCCTGAAGCAACTACCAGGTGACCTAAGTAGATTATGGAGTAGCTGCAGAAACCTATGGTCTCTTGTAACTACAGAAGATTAACAAGTGGAGTTCTGGCAGGACCATGTACGTGTACATAACTCTGCCACTCCTTTTTTTGCAAGCTCAGGCGAATGACACCTGTCATCGAGGTTCGACTCCTCGGCTTGCGCTAATACTTACAGAAACAATGGATATTAAGAATACATATCAATATGCATGGCTGTGCACCTATCAGCTAATAATATCGCCCGAAGGTGATCGAGAATGTAGGGATCTTGTTGGTTGGGGAAGTGGCTTTTTCCTTGCTCATAATGGACGGTACTTCTTCGTAACTGCCGACCACAATTTACACATGCGTGATCATGAAGAGGGTGAGCGAACTGGAGCAGAGAATCACCTTTTCATCTATAATAATATAACCGACCAAGAGATAATGGCCCCAATTCTGACTCCAATGGGCAATTTCTATTTTTACGACCGATATGACTATTCCCCACTATTCGACTGCGAAACGAACCCAGAAGATGTGGACGCAGAAGTTCTTGCCATTCCCGATTTGATAGATATTACTTTTTGTGAAGTACAGGACAATATAGAACGTCCTTTCCTGACACACGAACTCGCCACAGAAGAAAGCGTCTTGGTGCCAGCTGGCGAACAGAAATTAATAATTCCGACAGAGACAATTGCAGAACCGTCAGAGGATTGCGTTTATCTTGTAGAGGGCGTAGTTCAAAATGAAATCAAAGGTATTCGCAATCTCCGCAGAAATGCCATCCATCAAGACTTGACCTATGCCGGTTCAAAATACGGAGATTATTTCTTCGATTATCCCAATGGTGTAAGATATGATGAATGGGCAGCCATCAGTGGAGCACCTCTCTTTGATAATCAATGTCGCTTGGTTGGGATGGTGGTGCAGGTCAATGAGCGTACCAATCAGATACAAGTTGTCCCAGCGAGTAAAATTGTTCGTCTCATAGAACAGCAATTAAAGGTAGATAACTTTGGTAAGTAAGAATCGTCCCATAATGAAAAAATTGGCAGGGGCACGTGAAAATCTGTTGACTTTAGCGGATGTTTTTATTTGCCATCACTAAAATACCCGAATAATAGCAGTCGCTCCTCTTACTCTCAGAGTGACTGTTAGCAACCCTTGGAGGAACAAACAATCCGCACATGTTTGTTGATGGGTTCGACTCCCGAACCGTTAAGGTTTATGTAACACACTGAATGTCAGTATAGAAAACGAGCATGATTTATGTTAATTTCGAAATTTAGTACCAATTTAGTACCACGATTTTGGGCAATAATTGAGGAAAGATAGATGTTTTCGACGTTTTCACTTTGATTTGACTGTCAGGAGAAGTGATAGCGCCAGATTGCAGTAAAGAAACAATTCACAAGAAAATTCGCTATTCAGAACGATAACCTGCACGTTTTAAAGAAATTATTCGTATCTTTGCACGCGAAATTAATCCAAGTACGAATACATAGATCGATATGGCAAACGAAATATTACCCATAACCGAAGCTGAGGTTGTTCTCTACCAACCAGATGACAATATTAAGCTTGATGTCCGCATCTGTAATGATACAGTGTGGCTCACGCGTCAACAGATGGCAACACTTTTTGGGCGCGATGT